>CALWGC010000022.1 GCA_944378105.1 uncultured Clostridia bacterium | reverse complement strand
GAAATTGACCGGGAAAGCGGCGATGTGGCGGTATATGCCCAAAAAGAAGTGGTGGAAGAAGTGGAAGATCCCATGCTTCAAATCAGCTTAGAAGAAGCCAGAGAAATCAATAAAAAATATAAACTGGGCGATATTTATAATGAAGAAGTGACGCCAAGAAACTTTGGCCGTATCTCGGCCCAGACGGCCAAACAAGTGGTGGTACAAAAATTTAGAGAAGCCGAACGGGAAATTTTGTATAACCAATATATCACCAAAGAAAAAGAAGTCATCACCGGCATTGTGCAGCGGGTGGAAAAGAAAAACGTGGTGATCCAGATGGGCAAAATGGATGCCTATTTGATGCCAAACGAACAGATCCCTGGCGAAAAATATGCCTTTGGCGATCGGATCAAAGTGTATGTGGTGGAAGTGCGCCAGGCCAACAAAGGTCCCCAGGTGTACGTATCCAGAACCCATCCGGAATTGGTAAAACGCCTCTTTGAACAGGAAGTGCCGGAAGTTTTTGAAGGATTGGTGGAAATCAAGTCCATCGCCAGAGAAGCCGGGTCCAGAACGAAAATTGCCGTTTACAGCAAAGACCCCAATGTGGATGCCGTGGGCGCTTGCGTTGGGCCAAACGGTTACCGGGTTAACGTATTGGTCAATGAATTAAATGGCGAAAAGATTGACATCATTAACTGGAGCGAAGATCCAAGGGAATTCATTGCTGCCGCTTTGAGCCCATCGAAAGTCGTTGCGGTGAAGATTGACGAGAAAAACCAGAGCGCAAAAATCGTGGTGCCAGATCACCAGCTGTCCTTGGCCATCGGCAAAGAAGGGCAAAACGCTCGCCTTTCTGCCAAACTGACTGGTTGGAGAATCGACATCAAGAGCGAAACCCAGGCCGCAGAAACAGGATTTTTGGATGACGAACCAGAAGAAGAACCGTTGATGGAAGAAGCAGCACAGGAAGCAGAAGAAGCAGCTTTGGAAGAAGCGGAAGCCGTGGAAGAAATGACGGAAACGGTAGAAGCCGAAGAAGCAGAAAAAACCAACGAAGCCGACCCATCGGACGACATCGAGCCTTAAGCGCAAAAAAGGAGGAACCTCTATGTTAAAACAACGGAAAGTGCCTCTGCGCAAATGTACCGGCTGTCAGGAAATGAAAAACAAGAAAGAATTGGTGCGCATCGTCCGCAGCGAGGACGGCACCTTTTCTCTGGATGTCACCGGCAAAAAGCCGGGCCGCGGCGCTTATATTTGTAAAAATGTAGCATGTTTGGATAAAGCGCAGAAATCCAAAGGGTTGGAGCGCAGTTTCAAATCTCCTGTACCAAAAGAAGTGTATGAAGCACTGCGCAAAGAATTGGAGGAGCAGGAAGATGCATAAGGTGTATGCCCTCTTGGGCCTTTGCATGCGGGCCGGGAAGATTTCCGGCGGCGAAGCGGCGGCTCATGCAGCCATTCGGTCGGGAGAATGCCGGCTTTTGATCATTTCCGAGGATGCATCGGAAAATACGAAAAAGAAATTTGCCAATGCGGCAACTTATTATAAAGTAGATTGTCTGCAGTGGGGAACGAAGGAGGCCTTGGGCCGCGCCATCGGAAAGGCACAGCGGTCCGTTTTGGCGGTGTGTGAGGAAGGATTTGCCGCGCAGTTGCGTTCTCTTTGCCAGACGAAGGAAGAAGGACAATAATAGATTGGGAGGTGGAGCCTTTGTCGAAAATCAGAATTTATGAACTCGCAAAAGAATTGAATGTCAGCTCCAAAGTGATGATCGAAAAATTGAAACAATACGGCGTGGAAGTGCAAAGCCACATGAGCGCCTTAGATACGGAAACGGCAAGCAGACTGCGGGCAGACTTTGGCGCAAAAACCGATGGAGCCAAGGCAGAAGCAGCCAAAAAAGAAGAACCGAAAAAAGAGGAAGTAAAAAAAGAGGCGCCGAAGACAGAAACCGTCTTGGCCCAGGCCGCCAAAAAAGAAGGACAAAAGCCAGTCCGCGTGGAAGAAAAACAGGCACGCCCACAGCCATCCAACAAGGACCAAAAACAGCAGCGGGATCATCGCCAAAACGACGGTCGTTCCAACCGTCCACAGCAACCGCAGCAAAATAACAACCGTCCGCAACAACAAGGCGGCAACCGTCCCCAACAGCAAGGGGCAAACCGTCCCCAAAACAACCGTCCCCAGCAGGGCGGCCAAAAAGACGGGCAGAAAAACAATTTCCAGAATAAAAACAACAATCGCCCACAGAATAATAAACAAAACAATAAACCAAATCAAAACCAGAATAAAAACAAAGGCCAAAAACCACAGACCCAGCCTGCGCCAAAGCCGGCAGAACCGGTGGAAGAAGAACTGAAAATCAAACAAATTCCACCAGAATTGACCCTGAAAGAATTGGCCGAAGTATTGGGCAAAAAAGGCAGCGAATTGGTGACCATTCTGTTTAAAAAAGGACAGATGCTCAATATTAACAGCACCGTTGATTTTGAAACGGCTTCTTCCATCGCTGAAGAATTTAATGTAATTTTGGAACTGGAAGAAGAAAAGGATATTTTTGAAGAAGCCTTTGCCGAAGAACCAGACCGAGAAGAAGATTTGCAGCCTCGTCCTCCTGTCGTGGTTGTGATGGGTCACGTTGACCACGGCAAAACTTCTTTGCTGGACGCCATCCGTCACAGCCGGGTGCAGGCAGGCGAAGCCGGCGGTATCACCCAGCACATCGGTGCCTATACCGTTGAAATCGATGGCAACCCCATCACGTTCTTGGATACCCCAGGCCATGAAGCCTTTACCGCCATGCGGATGCGTGGGGCCCAGGTGACGGATATTGCTGTACTGGTGGTAGCTGCCGACGACGGCGTGATGCCACAGACCATCGAAGCCATCAACCATGCCAAAGCAGCCGGCGTGGAAATCATTGTGGCCATCAACAAGATTGATAAAGTGGGCGCAAACCCAGACCGCGTGAAACAGGAATTGACGGAATACGGCATTTTGACTGAAGACTGGGGCGGCGACACCATCTGTGTGCCTGTTTCTGCCGTACAGAAAACGGGCATCGATACACTGTTGGAAATGATTATTTTGGCTGCGGAAATGAAGGAACTGAAGGCCAACCCCAAAAAGAAAGGCCGCGGTACCGTCATCGAAGCACAGCTGGATAAAGGCCGCGGCCCTGTGGCCACCGTTTTGGTGCAGGATGGTACCTTAAGTGTCGGCGACCCTGTGGTGGCCGGATGCGCTTACGGCAAAATCCGTGCCATGATGGACGACAAAGGCCGTCGCGTGAAAAAAGCCGGTCCTTCGACGCCAGTGGAAGTACTGGGTCTTTCGGAAGTGCCGGTGGCTGGCGACAGCTTCTATGTGGCCGAAAGCGAAAAACAGGCGCGCCAGGTGGCAGAAACCGTGGTGGCCAAAAACAGAACAGAAATGATCAAAAACACGCCGCAGAAAGTATCTTTGGATGACTTGTTCACCCAGATTCAAAGCGGCAATGTGAAAGATTTGAATATCGTAGTAAAAGCAGACGTACAAGGCTCCGTGGAAGCAGTGAAACAGAGCCTCGAAAAACTTTCCAATGAAGAAGTGCGTGTGCGTACCATCCATGGCGGTGTTGGCGCCATCACCGAAAGCGACGTGATGCTGGCCAGCGCTTCCAACGCCATCATCATTGGCTTTAACGTGCGTCCAGAACCAGCGGCAAAACTCTTTGCCGAAACGGAAAAAGTGGATGTGCGGCTGTATCGTGTCATCTATAACGCCATCGAAGACATCATGAACGCCATGAAGGGCATGCTGGATCCAATCTATGAAGAAAAGATCATCGGCCATGCCGAAGTGCGCCAGATCTTCAAGGCCTCCGGCGTGGGCACCATTGCCGGCAGCTATGTGACCGACGGTAAGTTCCAGCGTAACTGTAAAGTCCGTGTCTTCCGCGAAGGCGAAAAGATTTACGAAGGCGAGCTGGAAAGCTTGAAACGGTTCAAAGATGACGTCAAAGAAGTCAATACCAACTATGAATGTGGTTTGGTGATGAAGAAATTCAATGACTTAAAAGAAGGCGATACCGTAGAAGCCTATATCATGGTGGAAGTACCAAGATAATGAGGTGACAACATGAAAGCAAGAATGATTCGTATCAACGACGAAGTACAGCGGGAATTGGCAAATATCATCCGTACCGAAGTGAAGGACCCTCGCATTGGCGCTTTGACCAGTGTCATTCGGGTGGAAACGACGACGGATTTGAAATACTGCAAAGTGTTTGTATCAGTGCTGGGCAATGACGAAGAGAAAGAAAGCGTGATGAAGGGGCTGAAAAATGCCAAAGGCTTTATTCGTCATCTGCTGGCCGAGCGGGTGAATTTGCGCAATACACCGGAACTGATTTTTAAACTGGACGACTCGGTGGAATATGCCGTACGCATGAGCCAACTGATCGACCAAATTTCCCAAAAGGACGAAGCAAATGAGGCAGGCGAGGCCGATGAATGATTCCTTTTTGTCCATCCGTGACGTATTGCATCAGGCCCAATCCATTGCCATCATGGCCCACCAAAACCCCGATGGCGATGCCATTGGGGCCAGCTGCGCCCTGGGGCTTGCCCTAAAAGAAGCGGGGAAAGATGTAACCGTTTTTTTGGAATCCTATGGCGATGTGTTTTCCATGATTCCCACAGGGAACCTGGTGTGTCATCAGGGGCCGGAAGGGATGACGGTGGATGTGGCGGTGGCTTTAGACTGTGGCGATAAAGAACGCATTGGTCTGGCGGGGACTTTGTTTTCCCAAACAGAAAACACCATCAATATCGACCATCATATCAGCAATCAGGGTTATGGCAAGTTTTCCTATGTGGATGGGAACGCTTCTTCGGCCAGTGAATTGGTTTATGATTTGCTCTCTGGGTGGTTGCCACTCAATCCAGAAATTGCCACGGCCCTTTACACCGGGCTGGTGTTTGATACGGGAGGATTTCGCCATTCTTCCACCGGCGTCCATACCATGGAAATTGCGGCACGGCTGATGGCCTTTGATGTGCCGTTTACAAAGATTTATAATGACATTTTCTTCTCCCGGTCCTTGGCGGAGGCAAAAGCGTTGGGCAAGGCGCTTGCGGAGATGGAAGTATTACTGGATGGGAAAGCACTGCTCAGTGCCCTTTCCTTGGAAGACTTGTCGCGTTTGGGGGCCGGCCCTGCCGATACGTCGGAAATTTCCGGCTATCTCAAAGGCGTGCGCCCTTCTCAAGTGGCGGCTCTTTGCTATGAAAAAGAGCCAGGGGTCTGGAAAGTGAGCATGCGCAGTGAAGACAGCGTGGATGTCAGTGCCCTTTGCGTTTCTTTTGGCGGCGGCGGGCATAAAAAAGCCGCCGGTTGTACCATCCGCGGCACCAAAGAAGAAGTGCTGGCCACCATTCGAGAGGCTTTGCAGGGGAGGTGAGTCTTTGGACGGGATCATCAATGTCTATAAAGAAAAAGGCTTTACTTCCCACGACGTGGTGGCTGTGATGCGCAAAATTGCCAATCAGAAAAAAATTGGCCACACCGGCACCCTGGACCCGGAGGCGGAAGGGGTGTTGCCGGTTTGCCTGGGCAAGGCCACGAAATTGGCGGACTATATCATGGCATCGGAAAAACAGTATCGGGCCATGGTGCGCCTTGGCATCACCACCACCACAGAAGACGCCGGCGGCGAAGTGCTGGAGGAGCGGGCGGTGGATGTGACAGAAGAAGAGCTGCAAAAGGCCCTTTTGTCCATGGAAGGGGAACAAATGCAGGTGCCGCCCATGTATTCGGCCTTAAAAGTCAATGGAAAAAAGCTCTATGAACTGGCCAGAGAAGGCAAGGAAGTGGAGCGCAAGGCCAGAAAAGTGACCATCTTTGGCATCCGCTTGTTACAGTTTTTGCCCCCCGACCGGGCAGAAATTTTGGTGGACTGTTCCAAGGGCACGTATATTCGCACCCTTTGCGCCGACCTAGGAAAGCGGTTGGGTTGTGGCGCCCATATGGAGACGCTGCTGCGGACCAAAAGCGGCCGTTTTACCTTGGAAAACGCCTGCTCTTTGGAGGAACTGCGCACCTTGGCGGCAGAAAACCGACTGGAAGAGGCGTTACTTTCCATGGAAGAAGCGTTGATGCAGTATCCGGCCGTGACGGTGCAGCCCAGGGCCGACCGGCTGATGGCAAACGGATGCAAGATTTTTGCACCCCATTGGAAACAACAAGAAGAAACCCTGACGCTTGGACAAACGGTGCGAGGATATAATAGTCAAGGCCATTTGATGGGCCTTTATACGGTGGAAGAAGCAGAAGAGATGTTTTTGAAGCCGCAGAAAATGTTGCTGTAAGGGATACGAGGTGAACACAGAAAAATGGAGCATATCACAACAACCAAAATCCAGATGAACCAGAACACGGCCATCACGTTGGGCAATTTTGACGGACTGCACATGGGGCACCGCCGTCTTATTTCCACCATGCAACAAAAAGCGGCAGAACAGGGGCTATTGTCTGTGGTGTTTTCCTTTTATCCCCATCCCATGTTTTTGTTTGGTAACCGGGACCATCAGGCGCTGATTATGTCGCCGGAGGAAAAAAAGCGTACCATTGAGCAGATGGGCGTGGATTGTTATGTGGAATATCCGTTCACAAAGGATTTTGCCGCCATGGCGCCGGAAGATTTTGCGGTGCAGTTGATTTTTCAAGCGATGCGTTGCAAGGTGCTGGTGGTGGGGGAAAACTACCGGTTTGGAAAAAATCATGCAGGCAATGTGGCGCTGTTACAACAGCTTGGGGCCCAGTATGGGGTGGAAGTCATTTGCATTCCTGCGGTGATGGCCCAGGGCGAACGGGTCAGCAGCACCCGGGTTCGAAAGGCGCTGGTGGAAAAAGATTTGGATTTGGTCAATGCCTTATTGACAGAGCCTTATTTCATTTATGGCGAAGTGGTCCAGGGCAAACAACTGGGCCGCACCATCGGTTTTCCCACCATCAACGTGGTGGCCGATCCCCAAAAACTGTTTCCACCCAATGGTGTCTATGCCACAAAAAGTCTTTATGACGGCCAGTATTATCCTGGTGTCACCAATGTGGGCATTGCCCCGACGGTTCATGGGACAAGAAAAATTGTGGAAACCCACTTGTTTGATTTCCACCAGGTGATTTATGGAAAATACATCCAAACCCAGCTTTATGCTTTCATCCGGCCAGAGCAAAAATTTGACAGCGTGGATGCCTTGCAAAAACGGATGACCGTCGATGCAGCACTGGCGCGGGAATATTTCCAAAAACAGTGAGAAAAAGAAAGAAAAAGTGGTCTTTGCCCTTGAAAAAAGAGGCAGAGTATGGTACACTGATTAAGTTGTTGAACCACGGCTCAGTGACGGGAAACTCCAACCCCAACTTAGCTGGTGGCGATCTAAGAAAATAAGGAGGATTTTTCAAATGGCACAGATTAACAAACAAGAAATCATCGAAAAATACGGCAGAAAACCTGGCGATACCGGTTCTCCGGAAGTGCAGATTGCACTGTTGACCGCTCGGATCTCTCTGTTGACCGATCACTTGAAAACACACAAAAAAGACCATCATTCCAGACGTGGTTTGTTGATGCTGGTAGGCCAGAGACGTGGTCTGTTGGAATATCTGAAAAAGACCGATATCACCAGATATCGTGAAATCATCAATCAGCTGGGTCTGAGAAAATAAGACAGTGCATAGACAACGATAGAGAGGATTTTCATGCCTCTCTATTGTTGTATAGAAAAAAAGTCATCAAAGTCATTCTTACCGGCGCAAATTGCCGTAGGTTTCCAGCTTTGCCCATACGTTTGCTTGTGGGCAAAGCTGAAGATCTATGGTGAAGGCGCCGCAACCAATTTCAATAAGGAGTGTTAGCATGTTTAGAACGTATGAAACCACATTTGCCGGCCGCCCTCTTTCGGTGGAAATTGGCAGAGTAGCCGAACAGGCCAATGGTGCAGCTTTGGTGCGTTATGGTGACACGGTGGTGCTGGTAACGGCCACTGCTTCCGATAAACCACGGGCAGGCATCGACTTTTTCCCACTGAGCATCGATTATGAAGAAAGACTGTATTCCGTTGGCAAAATCCCTGGCGGTTTTATCAAAAGAGAAGGCCGTCCTTCGGAAAAAGCCATTTTGACGGCTCGTTGTATCGACCGTCCGATTCGTCCTTTGTTCCCCAAAGATTACCGCAATGACGTGGCCATTGTGGCTACCGTCATGAGCGTGGATCAGGATTGCCAGCCAGAAATTGCCGCCATGCTTGGCGCTTCCATTTCTCTGTCCATCTCTGATATTCCTTTTACTGACCCTGTGGCTTCCTGCAACATCGGTTTGGTGGATGGGGAACTGATTGTAAACCCGGATTCGGCCCAAAGAGAAGTATCCGATTTGAGCCTGACGGTAGTTTCCAAAACCGACAAAGTCATGATGATTGAAGCCGGCGCCAATATTGTGCCCAACGATAAAATGATGGAAGCCATCCGTCTGGCCCACAGCGTCAATGTGGAAATGGTGGAATTTATCAACGGCATTGTGGCCGCCGAAGGCAAAGAAAAACAGCAGTACGAAGAATATATCATCAATGAAGACTCGTATCATTTGGTGGCAGATTATATCACCGATACCCGCATGGAAGAAGCTGTGTTCACCGATCGCAAACAAGACCGCGACGAAAAGATCAAAGCTATCACCGAAGAAGTGTTGGAAGCATTGACCGAACAGTTGGTGGAAATCGTTGGCGAAGAATGCGACATCGAAACCTTGGTGAACGATATTATCTATCAGTTTGAAAAGAAAACCGTGCGCCGGATGATTTTGAGAGAACACAAACGTCCAGATGGCCGCGGCATTGAAGAAATTCGTCCATTGAGCGCAGAAGTGGACATTTTGCCTCGTACCCATGGTTCAGCCCTGTTCTCCAGAGGTCAAACCCAGGCTTTGACCGTAACCACACTGGGCGCCATGGCAGAAATCCAGCGCTTAGACGGCTTGGATACTTCGGAAGTAGCAAAACGCTATATGCATCACTATAACTTCCCTGGCTATTCCGTAGGCGAAGCCAAAACCAGCCGCGGTCCAGGACGAAGAGAAATTGGCCACGGCGCTTTGGGCGAACGTGCCCTGCTGCCTGTCATTCCCGATGAAGAAAGCTTCCCATACGCCATTCGTTTGGTGTCCGATATTTTAAGCTCCAATGGCTCCACCAGCCAGGCCAGCATCTGTGGCTCTACGTTGTCTTTGATGGCAGCCGGTGTGCCCATCAAAGCGCCTGTTGCCGGTATTTCCGTTGGTTTGGTGACCGGCGAAACCGATGATGATTTCATCATGATCACCGATATCCAAGGCCTGGAAGACTTCTTTGGCGATATGGACTTTAAAGTAGCTGGTACCCACGAAGGCATCACGGCCATTCAGATGGATATGAAGATCAAAGGCTTGACCTTCCAGATGATTGAACAGGCCTTGGAACAGACCAAACGGGCCAGAGACTATATCTTGGACGAAGTGATGCTCAAATGCATCCCTGCACCAAGAGAACATCTGTCCAAATACGCACCAAAGATCATGACTGTGACCATTGATGTGGATAAGATTGGCGAACTGGTTGGCCCAAGAGGCAAGACCATCAAAAAGATCATTGAAGAAACCGGCTGCTCCATCGATACCGAAGACGATGGCCGGGTATTTGTCAAAGGCGAAGACGAGGCCATGATGACGCTGGCAGTGGAAAAAATCAAAGCCATCACCATGGTGCCAGAAGTGGGCCATGTATACAAGGGCCATGTCACCAGAATCATGGATTTTGGCGCCTTTGTGGAAATCGCACCGGGCAAAGAAGGCTTGGTTCACATTTCGAAAATCTCCAAAAAACGGGTGAATAAAGTGGAAGAAGTTTTGGCCGAAGGCGATGCCGTTGTGGTAAAACTGACGGAAATCGATAAACAAGGCCGTCTGAACTTCTCTATGAAAGACGTGACAGAAGAAGAAAAAGCACAATAAGAAAAAACAATGGGGCACGAAATTTCCTGATGGGGAGGTTTCGTGCCTTCTGTTTTTGTTGTAGCCATCCTCGTATGAGAATGGACGTTTTGTATATACTAAAGAGAAAAACGAAAGGGAAGGTGTTTTATGGTAACCATTCATCGGCTCCACAACGGCGTGACGGTTGTGTTGGAGGAAATTCCCTATGTCAGAAGTATTGCCTTTGGCATTTGGGTGAAAAACGGATCGGTGCATGAGCCAAAGGAATTGGGTGGTATTTCCCATTTTATGGAACACATGATGTTTAAAGGCACCCAGCGCCGCTCGGCCCGGGAGATTGCAGAGGAAATGGATAGCGTAGGCGGCCAAATCAATGCCTATACTACCAAAGAATATACGGTTTATCACACCAGAACGCTGGATACCCATTTTGAAACGGCACTGGATGTGCTGAGCGATATGTTTTTACATTCCAAATTTGATGACAAAGACATCAAGCGGGAGCGCAATGTCATCATGGAAGAAATCAATCTCTATGAGGACTCGGCAGAGGATTTGGTCCATGAAGAACTGCAAAGCCTTGTCTGGCCCGAAAGCAGTCTGGGAAGGCCGATTTTGGGTACTGTGGACACCATTTCCACCTTCGATACCCACACCCTGCGGAAGTATCGAAGTGGCCATTATCGACCGGATAACACGGTGTTGTCGGTGGCAGGTAATTTCTCTTCCGATGAGATGTTGGTGCGGCTGGAAAAGGCTTTTGGCGCTTGGCAAAGCCAAGAAAGCGAAGAAAAAAGCCTGGCCCCGGCCCACTATACGCCTTCCTTTGTCTCGGTGCAAAAAGAAACGGAGCAAGTCCATTTGCTGCTGGCCTTTCCGTCCATTCCCCGGGACCATCCCAAAAAACATTGTTATACCATTTTTAATACCATCTTTGGCGGCGGTATGAGTAGTGTGCTCTTCCAAAAAATTCGGGAAGAACATGGGCTGACCTATTCCGTCTATAGCTATTTGGCCCAGTATAGCCAAAACGGCCTGTTTGCCATCTATGCCGGTATGGCGCCAGGGCAGACCAAAACGGTAATCGATTTGATTTTCCAAGAAATCCAGCGGCAAAAAGAACGGGGTATTTCGGCCAAGTTACTGAAAAAAACAAAGGAACAACTCATCAGTAATTTCATCATCGGAAACGAAAGCACTATGAACCGCATGACCAGTAATGGCGGGGCTGTATTGCTGCGCGGCAGCGTCCAGTCTCCGGAAGAAACCATTGCCGAAGTGGAAAAAATCACGCCGGAAGACATGGAACAGGTGGTGCATACGTTGTTTGACTGTACGCAAGTTTCGGCCTGTGCCGTGGGAAAAACGAAAGGGATTTGTTTGGAAGATTTGGTGAAAAACAACAAGTATATGGATTGAGGTTTTCAGCCACACTAGAAGAGGAAAGGAGGCGTGTGGCATGAAAATCTTAGATTATATCGCTTTAACCCTTGTTATCATTGGTGCCATCAACTGGGGCTTGGTTGGCTTTTTCAACTTTGACCTGGTCACAGCCATTTTCAACGGCGGAGCCGTTTGGGTGGCGCGGATTATTTTTGCCTTGGTTGGTATTGCCGGCCTGTACGGCTTAAGCTTGTATAGCCGGATGGACGAAAAGACCGAAACAGCAACGCAAAAATAAGAGCGACAGCTGCCTAGTAAAAAAAGAGTACAAAGGAGTTCCTTTGTACTCTTTTTTGTTATGACAGGGAAATTCGATGGAGTTCTTGCTGTAAATAAGAGAAAAATTTTGCGCCATGTTCGCCATCCATCTGGGTATGGTGGAACTGGAAGGACAGTTTCAATGTGGTTTGAAACAGGTGTGTTTCATATTTCCCCCAGATCAAAAAAGGGTTATTGAAACAACCGGCGTAGAGATTGACGGCCCCTTCGATGGGAAACTGGGGCAGGGCAGAGGTACCGATGACCATATAGTCCTTGCCGGCTTCATAAGGCGCTCCGGTGGAGGCCACCTGGCGGGTGAGGCGACGATAACGCCGGTAAAAGGTGGGTAAATCCTTATGATAAGGAATGTCACAGGAGGCAATGGCGCCGGTGTTTGTTTTGACGATGGTGTTGATGGCCAGACGGTCAAACTGCATCAGGCAATTGCCCACCGGCAAAAGGGAAAACTCTTTCATCCGCGCGGCGGCTTTGCCGATGCACCAACAAAAAACGGGGTGAAAGGATATGTTTCGCTTTTTACATTGTTTGACCAGCCGGGTGACATCCATAGTTTGGAATAATGTCACCATGGGCATGGGGGCCTGCATCCAGAGGGCAAAGGCCTGGGCTCTGGGCGTTTTTTGGGGATCTACTTGTCGCATCGGTGCCTCCTTTCTGAGAAAAACATGCTGAGAAAAAAAGGGGAAAAAAGACGGCAGCAAAAGGCCGCCGTCCAGTTGTGTTGATGTATCGGGTTTTGTTGATGTGCGTGGGTATTAGACGTTGAAACGGAACAGTACCACGTCGCCATCTTTCATGACATATTCTTTTCCTTCGCTGCGGACCAAGCCTTGTTCTCTGGCCAGGTTATAGGAACCCAAACGATCCAAATCGTCATAGGAAACTACTTCGGCGCGAATAAAACCGCGTTCAAAATCGCTGTGGATTTTGCCGGCGGCGCCGGGGGCTTTGGTGCCTTTGCGGATGGTCCAGGCGCGGGTTTCTTGTGGCCCTGCCGTCAGGAAGCTGATGAGGCCAAGGAGTTTATAGCTGGCCTTAATCAAGCGGTCCAAACCGCTGCTTTCCACACCCAAGTCATTTAAGAACAATGCTTTTTCTTCGTCGTCCAGATCGGAAATTTCTTCTTCAATCTTTGCGCAAAGGACAAACACTTCGGAGCCTTCTGATTCTGCCAATTTTCGTACGGCTTCCACATGGGGGTTGGAGGCGCCGTCGTCGGCCAGGTCGTCTTCGGCCACATTGGCAGCATAAAGCACAGGCTTTGCGGTTAACAGAGTCAAACTATCGACAAAGGCCTTGTCGTCTGGGTCGTCAAATTCCACCGCACGAGCAGAGATGCCGTTTTCCAAGGCGTCTTTGAGTTTTGTCAAAATATCCAATTCTTTTTGCAGCGATTTGTCGGCCCGGGCCGCTTTCACCGTTTTGGAAATCCGCCGTTCCAACACTTCCATGTCGGAAAAAATCAGTTCCAAATTGATGGTTTCGATGTCCCGCAGGGGATTGACACTGCCGTCCACATGCACCACATTGGGATCTTCAAAACAGCGTACCACATGGACAATGGCGTCCACTTCCCGGATATGGCTTAAAAATTTGTTGCCCAAGCCTTCTCCTTTGCTGGCACCCTTGACCAAACCGGCAATGTCCACAAATTCAATGACGGCCGGCACCGTTTTTTGCGAATCATACATCTGTGTTAACCGATCCAGACGCTTGTCCGGCACGGTTACAATCCCCACATTGGGATCGATGGTACAGAAGGGGTAATTGGCAGCTTCTGCCTTGCCTACCGTCATGGAGTTGAACAATGTGGATTTCCCCACGTTGGGCAGGCCAACGATACCTAATTTCATGGTTACTCGTCCTTTCTTTTTTACAGTCTATCTTTTATTATACCTGATTTTCAAAACAGGTGCAACCATCCTCCAATTATTTTTTCTTCTGTAATGCCAAGCGCAGCTTTCGTTTCAGGAAAAAAGTCAACAAAACGGCGCCCCAAGAAAGGGCATATTGCACCAAAAGCCGTTTGCCGTCGTTGCTTAAAAATGCGCCGGGAATGGGTTTGGTTGGTTTTACAGAAGAAACGCGCTGAAAAGACACAGGCAAGCCTCCTTTTAAACGATTCCAAATGGGATAGTGGTCATATCATCGGTTGTAGTATACCACAAAAGGAGACGAAAAAAAAGCCCTGCCAAAAGCGGTTTCCAAGAAGAAACGATGGTTCTTGTTTTTGGTCTTTTCTTCTTGGAAATTGCGATAGCAGTCTTCAGAAGAAAACAACCTCAGAAAAAATAAGATGACAGCAATCCTTTATATGTAAGGATTGCTGCCATCTTTGTTTTCTTATGAAGCTGCGCTAAAAGGCAGGGCTTTGAATTTCATATCTAAAGAGAGAAGAACAAGAGGCTTATGCGCCAGCTCTAACTTCTTCCAATACTTCCAGAACACGGTTGTAGATGTCAGGAGATACGCAACCAGCTTCGTCTTTGATGTACTGTTCGTAAATTGGAGCGGTAGCTTCCTGGAAAGGAGCTTTGTCAGGTTCGTTTACCTGCATACCTCTTTCCTGCAGAGCAACCAGACCTTCTTCGTTTTGGATGTCGATCTGTTCTCTCTGGTAAGGAGCAGCTTCTGCAGCAGCTTCGGATACAGCAGTCTGATATTCAGCTGGCAGTGCATCGAAGTAAGCTTTGCCAATGAATACAGGAGTTGGGCTGTACAGGTGGCCGGTCAGAGACAGGTAATCTTGTACTTCGTCAAATTTGTTGGTTTCGATGATAGGAACAGGGTTTTCCTGTGCATCGATGGTGCCTTGCTGCAGTGCGGTGAACACTTCGCCCATAGCCATTGGGGTTGGGTCAGCACCCATGATTTCAAAGCAAGCCATGTGCATTGGGTTTTCCATGGTTCTGATTTTGATACCCTGCAGGTCTTCTGGTTTTTCGATTGGCAGTTTGCTGTTGGTTACGTTACGGAAGCCGTTTTCAAACCAAGCCAAACCGATGAGACCCTGTTCTTCTACGCTGGTCAGGATTTCCATACCAACTTCGCTATCCAATACAGCACGTGCTTCTTCACTGTTTTCAAACAGGAAAGGCAAGTCAAATACTAAGAACATGTCGGTGAAACCAGACAGAGGAGCTGTGGAAACACAGGTCATCTGAACCGAACCAAGCTGAAGGCCTTCGATCAAGTCACGTTCGGAACCCAACTGAGAGTTGTTGAATACGTCCAACGTAACAGCACCGCTGGTTTTTTCGCTTACCAGTTCGCCGATTTTGTCCATACCAAGGGCATATGGATGGTTGTCTGGTACGGAAGTACCAGCGATCATGGCATATTCACCGGCTTCGCCAGTGGCCTCGGTGGTTTCTTCGGTGGTCTCGGTGGTTTCTTCAGTGGTTTCTGTGGTAGAAGCTTCATCGGTGCTGCCAGAAGAGCAGCCAGCAAAAGCGCCTACACAAAGAATTGCAGCCAAGGTAAGAGCCAAAACTTTTTTCTTCATTTAAGTATCCTCCTTTTGTTGTTAGATTCGATTGAAACGGCACATGGTATCTTTTCAAGTGAGGGAGGGAATGGAGGTTCATTCCAATGAAAATCCACCGATCCATTTCAACATCTTACGAAAATAATGTAACATACAAAATAGGCAAAGTCAATACGAGAAAAATAGAGTTCTGTTTGGTAATCACAAATATCATTCGATTATACAAACATTTTTAGAAGAAATTCACAAAAAAATAAGTTTTAATTCTAAAAAACGCTCTTGTATCAGAATTAAGACAAAATTTCAACTGTCTACTTTACTAATTTTAACCGAAAAAAATTAGAAAGAAAAGGATAAAAAAAGACTGCCCTGTAAGGACAGTCTTTTGGTTTTTGTAGGATGGATTATTCTGCTGCAGCTTCGGTGGTGGTTTCAGTGGTTTCGGTTGTAGCGCCACCGTCTACAGAAGCCAATACATCCAGAACGCGGTTGTAGATGTCAGGAGATACGCAACCAGCTTCGTCTTTGATGTACTGTTCGTAAATTGGAGCAGTTGCTTCCTGGAAAGCAGCTTTGTCAGGATAGTTTACTTGCATACCTCTTTCCTGCAGTGCTTCCAAACCGGATTCGTTTTGCAGGTCGATTTGTTCTCTCTGGTAAGGAACAGCTTCGTCAGCAGCTTCCTGTACAGCAGTCTGATATTCTGCTGGCAATGCATCAAAGTAAGCTTTGCCGATGAATACAGGTGCTGGGCTGAAGAGGTGACCAGTCATAGACAGATAGGTCTGTACTTCGTCAAATTTGTTGGTTTCGATGATAGGAACAGGGTTTTCCTGTGCATCGATGGTGCCCTGCTGCAAAGCGGTGAACACTTCGCCCATGGCCATAGGAGTTGGGTCAGCGCCCATGATCTGGAATGCAGCCATGTGCATTGGGTTTTCCATGGTTCTGATTTTGATGCCTTTCAGGTCATCTGGAGTTTCGATTGGCAATTTGCTGTTGGTTACGTTACGGAAACCGTTTTCAAACCAAGCCAGGCCAACCATGCCCTGTTCGTCTACACTGTGCAAAATTTCCATACCAACTTCGCTGTCCATGACGGCACGTGCTTCTTCGCTGGTTTCAAACAGGAAAGGCAAGTCGAATACCAAGAAAGCATCGGTAAAACCGCTCAAAGGTGCAGTGGAAACGCAGGTTACCTGTACAGAACCCAACTGCAACCCTTCGATCAAGTCACGTTCAGAACCCAACTGAGAGTTACCAAATACGTCCAAGGTAACAGCGCCGTTTGTTTTTTCGCTCAACAATTCGCCCATTTTGGTCAAGCCCAAGTTGTAAGGGTGTGCATCAGGCACGGTGGTGCCGGAGATCATGGCATATTCGCCAGCTTCGCCGGTTGCTTCTGTACTTTCGGTTGCTTCTGTACTTTCGGTGTTGCTGCTTTCCGTTGTGGTGCTGCTGCTGGAAGAACAGCCTACAAAGGCAGAAGCGCACAACGTGGTGGCTAATGCAAGCGCCAATACTTTTTTCTTCATGATGAATCCTCCTTGAAATTTTATGACAGTTTTTTCACAAAAAGGGGTGAAGGAAATTTGCGCAAAAAAGGCAAATTTTTTTGCGAAAAAACACACGCCTAGTGTTCGTAAATACGCATGATAGAACGTAATACGAACAACTCGTCTGTATCAAAATAGCATATCTTGCATGCAGCGTCAATAGTTTCTTTTTTCTCCAAAAGGTGGTTCAGTATGTGGACAAAAAAGACGAAAATGGATGATTGGCCCAAGAAAGGGCTAGGAAAATGAGAAAAAATTATGCAAAAAATCAAGAAGTATGATTGAATTTCAAGCACCCATTTTGCACTTTCTACGATTTCTTTTTCGAAAAATTAGGGGAAAATAAATTTGCGCTCCAAAGAGCAGCTTTTACAAATGAAATAAGAAAAGAAAAGTTTTCGACTTTTTTTGACAGAAAAAAGAAAAAAAGTACAATGGTGATAAGAAAAAAACGCAAAGCATCTTTTGCTTTGCGCCATCCACCGAAGAAACGATCTGTAAAAATCTGTTTCTACATTATTAATATGTTCCTCTGCTTTTTGCAACAAAAGGAAGAAAAACAGCAGTCCAACATTCCAAAAAAAGGAGGATACCACACGTTGGTGTTTGGCGAACCAACGAAAGAGAGAACACCATGCTTCCCTCAAAACATGGCGAATGAGGTTTCGATTCTTTGTCATGCCAATCCCTGCTGTTGTAGTCTTATCCTAACACAAGGCGGGGGAAAAAGGCAAGGTTCGTACTCAAAGGCGAAAGGCGTTTGTTTTTTAGAACATTTGTAAAAAAAAGAAATGATTTCTGTTTCTTTCTAAGCGGTTTGCCCAAGGCTGTATTTTAATGGAACAGAAAAAAAGCGTAGAACAGGTTCTGGCTTGTAAAAATGACTGCAAAAGAAAGACGATTTTTGTGGTTGTTTCTTTTTGTATACAATATATGTTCTGATATAAGTACAAGAAAAAGACTTTTTTTAATAAAAGGTGGAAAATAAAGGGATTAATTTTGAATTATTTTTGCGGTAAGACCGGATAAATCAGAAAAATATTTCTGTTTTTCTTCGATTCCGGCAGGAAAGGACGCTGTTTGACTGTAAATAAAAACACCTCTGGGGCCCGTGAGGTTTAGGTCCCAGAGGTGTTGGGTTTTGTTTATTTTTGTAACGCGTTCCAAAAGCTTTCGCCGGCCAGCTGGTTGGAAATCCCCAGGCCTTCGGCGATGGTTTTGCCTAAATCGGCAAAAGAGGAGCGAATGCCCAGATTTAATCCGGCACGAATTTCCTTCCCATAAATCAGCAAAGGCACATATTCTCTAGAATGGTCGGTGCTTTCGGTGGTGGGGTCGCAGCCATGGTCGGCGGTGAGGAAAAGAACATCGTCGTCTTTCATGGCAGAGAGGATGGAAGGCAGGGCACGATCAAAGGCTTCCAGTGCGTTTTGATATCCGTCTACATCGTTACGGTGGCCATAGAGCATATCAAAATCCACCAGATTGACAAACAAAAGTCCAGAAAAGTCTTCCGAAAGGAAGGAGAGCGTTGCGGCCACTCCTTCGGCGTTATTGGTGGAGTGGATGCTTTTGGTGATGGAGCGCATGGCAAAAATGTCTTCAATCTTACCTACGGCAGCCACCGTTTGCCCTGCGGCCACGCAATCGTCCAACAGGGTTTGGCCTGTGGGCGGCAGGGAAAAGTCTTTTCTGTTTTTGGTCCGGGTGTAATTGCCGTGGGTGCCGGTAAAGGGGCGGGCAATGACGCGGGCCACGCCGTAAGGGCCGGTGAGGATCTTTCTGGCGGTGCGGCAAAGATCATACAGTTTTTCCGGCGGAAAAATGCTTTCGTGGGCAGCAATTTGAAAGACGCTGTCGGCAGAGGTATAGACGATGGGAAAGCCGGTTTTCAGGTGTTCGTCGCCCAGTTCTTGAATGATTTCGGTGCCGGAGGCGGCTAAATTACCTAGGAAACTGAGTCCTGTTTCTGTCTCCAGCTTTCCCATCACCTCGGCCGGAAAGCCGGTTTTGGTGAAGGTTGGGAAGGGGGAAAAGGTGGGCAGTCCTGCAATTTCCCAGTGCCCGGTGGTGGTGTCCTTGGCAGAAGAACGCTCTGCCATTTTGCCAAAGGCGCCCAAAGGGGCATCGGTATGGCCCAGTAAGTGGGTTTCTTCGCCATCGATATTGCCTAAGCCCAAAGAAAGCAGGTTGGGCAGGGCCATGTCGGGCCGGGCCTTTTTGATATTGACCAAAGTGTTGCTTCCTTCGTCGCCAAAGGAAGCGGCATCGGGTAAAGCGCCGATGCCGACACTATCCATCACAATTAAAATGGCTCGTTTCATTTCGTTCCCTCCTCAATGATGTCTAAAATCAAAGGTGGCTGTGTTGGTTTTTCTTCCGAAAAGGTGAAGGCGTTGGTAAACAGGGCGGCGCCTTGGGCGCAAAGACCGTCGTTACGGGCATACAAAGTGCCCAAAAGTTGACCTTCCTCCACAAAATCGCCCAGACGGACGGCCATGCGGATGCCGGCGGCATAATCGATGGCATCGGTTTTTTTCACCCGTCCAGCACCCAAAAGCACAGAGGTGTGACCGATGGATGCCGTATCCATGGCGCAAAGATAGCCGCTTTTTGGCGCTTTAACGGCCAGGGAAGATTGGGCCTTGGGCAGGCGGTCGGGGTGGTGTAGGATGGAAATATCCGCGCCTTGCTGAGCAATGAGTCGTTCCAGTTGAGCTAAGCCGGCACCCGTTTCTATTTGGCGGCGTAACAACCGTTTTCCTTCTTCCACAGAAGAAACGGCGTCGGTCAGTAAGAGCATCCGACTGCCCAGTTCCAGCGAAACGTCCAGTAAATCCCCTTCCGTTTCTCCTTTTAAGACAGAAATGGCTTCTTCTACTTCTAAGGCATTGCCAATCAAAAGCCCCAATGGCTGTGCCATGGACGAGATGACGGCCGAAACCCGTCTACCCAAAGAACGGCCAATTTGCACCATCTGCCGGGCCAGGGTTTGGGCCGAAGGTAGGTCTTTCATGAAAGCACCGCTGCCGCATTTGACATCCAGGACGATGGCGTCGGCCCCGGCGGCAATTTTTTTGCTCATGATACTGCTGACGATGAGGGGAATACTGTCCACGGTACCCGTCACGTCCCGCAGGGCATAGAGCTTTTGGTCGGCGGGGGTCAGGTCTTTCGTTTGGCCCATGACCACAAGGCCGCTTTCCTTACAAAGGGAAATGGCTTGTTCGGGGGAAAGGGACGTGGAAAAACCAGGGATGGATTCCAATTTATCCAGCGTGCCGCCGGAAAAGCCCAGCCCCCGGCCGCTCATTTTAAAGACCGGCACGCCGCAAGAAGCAACCAGCGGCGCCAAAATCAGCGTCGTGGTGTCGGCGACACCGCCGGTGGAATGTTTGTCCGCTTTTTTGCCGGGGATAGAAGAAAGGTCCATGACGGTGCCAGAATGGGTCATGGCCTGGGTGAGGGATACGGTTTCTTCTTCCGTAAGCCCCTGTAAAAACATGGCCATTAACATGGCCGAGGTTTGATAATCGGCTATGGTGTCCTCTGTGACGGCTGTAATAAACGCCTGGATTTCTGCCGCAGAAAGGGCCAGGCCGTCTCGTTTTTTGATGATGAGATCGACGAGGTTGCTCATACAAATCGCCTCCTTTTCCTTTCAGTATACACAAGTTTCCTCCGTTTGAAAACAGCCAAAGCCGCTTTTTGCCAGAGAAAAAGACAATTCTTGAAAGACGTTGAATTTTTGACGGGAATATGGTAAATTAGTAGGGAGGGAAGGATTTCCTTCCAAAATGAAGGAGGCAGTGAGGAATGTATAAAAGAATCATTCTGAAATTAAGCGGAGAAGCATTGGCAGGAGACCGTAACGATGTGCGTTTTGATAATGGCGTCATTGCCGGGATTGTGGAGCAGATCAAAACGGTGCTTTTGGGCGGCACAGAAGTGGCCCTTGTCATTGGCGGCGGCAATTTTTGGCGCGGACGCAGTGCCGATAGCCAGATGGACCGCACCAAGGCAGACCAAATTGGGATGCTGGCTACGGTGATGAATGCCATCTATGTGGCAGACTTTTTGCGCCAGGTGGGCGTGGAAGCTGTGGTGCAGACACCATTTCGCTGTGGCACCATGACAGAAGAATTCTCGAAAGACACTGCCTTGCACCATTTGCAGGCAGGCCGTGTGGTGATTTTTGCCGGAGGATTGGGACACCCCTTTTTCTCCACCGATACCATCACCGCCTTGCGTGGCGCGGAATTGGGCGCCGACGCATTGTTTTTTGCAAAAAATGTGGACGGCGTTTATGACGACGATCCGGCCAAAAATCCGGCGGCAAAGAAAATTGAAACCATTGCATGCCGCGACATTGTGCAGCACAATTTGAAGGTGATCGATTTGACGGCCGCCTCCATGTGCTTTGAACAGAAAATCCCTGTGGTGATTTTCGGTTTGAATGAAGAAAACAGCATCATTCGCGCCGTTGGCGGCGAAAAAATCGGCACCATTGTAACGGTGGAAGACTAAGGACTTAGGAGGGTATTTTGTATGTCGGAAAGAACAGCGCCATTTGAAGAAAAAATGAAAAAAACCATTGCCAATTTGGATAGTGAATATATGACCATCCGGGCCGGCCGGGCTAATCCCCATGTGTTGGATAAAATCACCGTGGATTATTATGGCACCCCAACCCCCATCAACCAAGTGGGTAACGTTTCTGTGCCAGAAGCAAGATTGATCCAGATTCAGCCTTGGGACGGTTCCATGCTGAAAGCCATTGAAAAAGCCATCAACCAATCGGAATTGGGCATCCACCCCAATAACGATGGCAAAGTGATTCGTCTGGTGTTCCCAGAATTGACGGAAGAACGTCGTGTGGCTTTGACCAAGGATGTCAAGAAAAAAGCAGAAGACGCCAAAGTGGCCATCCGTAACATTCGCCGCGATGCCATCGACTCTTTCAAAAAAGCAGAAAAAGCCAAAGAAATCACCGAAGATGACCGGGCTTCTCTGGAAGAAGAAATCCAAAAGATGACCGAAAAATTTGGTGCAGAAATCGATAAGAAATCCGAAGCAAAAAGCAAAGACATCATGTCTGTATAATCAAAAATCTATTTGCACCCTAAAGTGCCCCTTGCCGGGGCGTTTTAGGGTGTTGGCCTGTTTTTTATCCCCTTTTTCTATGATGTAAGATGAAAAAGGGGATAAAGAAAGAGGAAGGATTAGGCAAAACAAACCAAAAACAAGTCATGCCTTTCCAAAAAGGCAAGAAGGATGGTTTGTTTGTGTATTTTTTGCGAAAGAGGGAAAAACAATGGAATTGATACCAGAAAAACTGCCACAGCATATTGCAATTATCATGGACGGCAACGGCCGTTGGGCAAAAAAAAGAGGCTTGCCAAGAAAGGCCGGGCATAAAGCCGGGGCCGATGCGCTTCAGACGGTGACAGAAGGGGCCATGGAGCTTGGCATCAAGCATTTGACGGTGTATGCTTTTTCGACGGAAAACTGGAAACGCAGCGATGAAGAAGTGGAAGGCATTATGGATTTGCTGCGCAAATATTTAAAAGAAAACATCAAAACGGCCAAGGCCAGAAATGTGAAAGTGAACATCATTGGCGAAAAGAGCCGTTTGGCAGAAGATATTCAGCAGCAGATTGCAAAGTTGGAAGAAATCACAAAGGATAAAACTGGTTTGCAGCTGCACATTGCTTTAAACTATGGCGGAAGGGACGAATTGGTGCGGGCCATGCGTAAAATGGCCCAGGCAGTCAAAGAAGGTACGCTGCAAGTGGAAGACATCCAAGAGGATATGGTGCAGCAATATCTGGACACCAAAGATGTGCCCGATCCAGAGCTTTTGATTCGCACCAGCGGAGAAGAGCGGATCAGCAATTTCCTGCTTTGGCAGTTGGCCTACAGCGAATTTTCTTTTTCTCCCAAACTTTGGCCCGATTATACCGTAAATGATCTTAAGGAAGCCATTTATGCTTACCAAAACCGAGACCGACGCTTTGGCGGCAGAAACAGCCAATGAAACAAGCGGGCTGTTTTGACGCTTACGGAAGGAGTAGGAAGTTATGAAAACAAGAATCATTTCAGGGCTCATTTTGATCCCCATTGTCATTTTTTTCCTTGCAAAAGGCGGTGTTTATTTGCAAGGGGCCATTTTGTTTTTAAGTTTGGTGGGGATGTATGAGTTTTATCGCGCCATGCATAAAACCTTTCAACCATTGCATTTGCTTGGGTATGGCTGTGCCCTGATTTATTTGATTTTTGCGCAATTTTTCATTAATGCCGACAATATGTTTAATATTTTGGTGTCGGTGTTTTTGGTGTTGTTGTTGGCGGCCATGGTGATTTTTCACAACCGGGTGATGGTGCAAGATATTTTTGTGACCTTTTTTGGGTTTTTCTATGTTTGTTTTTTGCTATCCCACATTTATTTGGTGCGGGAATATGCCTATGGCCAATTTTTTGTTTGGTTGATTTTTATTTCTGCCTTTGGGTGCGATACGGGGGCGTATTTTACGGGGATGCTGTTTGGAAAACACAAACTGATTCCCTCTTTAAGCCCCAAGAAGACCATCGAAGGGGCCATTGGCGGCGTGGTGGTTGGTACGTTGCTTGCGGTGCTCTTTGGGCTTTCGGTGGAAACCATGTTCCAGTTGGATGAGGTCAATACGGTTTTGCTTTGTTTTGTGACGGGGATTGTGGGTTCCATTTTATCCCAAATTGGGGACTTGGCCGCCTCTGCCATCAAGCGCACGGTGGGCATCAAGGACTATGGCACGCTGATTCCTGGTCACGGCGGTGTGCTGGACCGGTTTGACAGTGTGATGTTTACTGCTCCTGCCGTGTATTATATTATGCTCTTTTTAATCGAGGTGCTTTAAAGATGAAACGAATTGCCGTCTTTGGCTCCACCGGCTCCATTGGGGTACAGACCCTTGCGGTGGCCAAAGAATTGAAAGAAGAAATGGAAGTGGTGGCGCTTTCCACCAATCGCAATATTGATTTATTGGAAGAACAAATCCGGTTTTTTCATCCCCGTCTGGCGGTGGTGAAGGAGAAGGAATTGGCTCCGGTGCTGCAAGAGCGGGTGAAGGATTTGCCGGTGGAAATTTTATCCGGCATGCGCGGCCTGCGACAGATGGCCGTGATGGAAGAAGCCGACACGGTGGTGATGAGTTTGGTGGGCAATGTGGGAATTTTACCCACCTATGAAGCCATATGCGCCAAAAAGAACATCGCCTTGGCCACCAAAGAAGTGTTGGTGAGCGGCGGCAGTTTGATTATGGATGCGGTAAAAACCCACGGTATCCAGCTAACCCCCATCGACAGTGAACATTCGGCCATTTTCCAGTGTTTACAGGCGGCCCATGGAAATTCGGTGGAAAAAATTTTGCTGACGGCTTCCGGCGGCCCCTTCCGGGGGAAAGACCGGGCCTTTTTGGAAAACGTGACGCCTGAAATGGCGCTTCACCACCCCAACTGGTCCATGGGGGCCAAGATCACCATCGATTCTTCCACACTGATGAATAAGGGCTTGGAAGTGATGGAGGCCAAATGGCTGTTTGACGTGGATGTGAACCAAATTGAGGTGCTGGTCCATCCCCAAAGTTTGGTCCATTCGGCCATCGAGTTTACCGACGGGGCCATATTGGCCCAGATGGGGGTGCCGGATATGAAAATCCCCATCGCCTATGCCTTAACCTATCCGGCCCGGATGCAAAGTTCCTTTGAACGGCTGGATTTGACAAAAGCAGCCACACTCACCTTTGAGGCACCGGATCGGGAAAACTTCCCTTGTTTAACCTTAGCCTATGAGGCCATGGCAGAAGGCGGGCTTTTGCCAACGGTGTTAAACGGCGCAAACGAAGTGGCCGTGGAACGGTTTTTAAAGGGCGATATCAAATATTTGGATATTCCTCGCGCCATCCGAGCGGCCATGGAGGCCTATGACAACCATGCCGTCACCTCCATTGAAGATTTGTTGGAGGCAGATCGGTGGAGTCGTGCATTTGCAGCCAATTGGCGCGTATAATAAGATAGCAATCTCTTTGGGCGGCAGGGCGCTTTTTGGGCGCGTTGCCTGCCTTTGTTTCTAAGAAAAATCACAACAGGAGGCACAACATGTCGTCAATTTTTTCTGTGGTGATTGCCTTGGTGGTCTTCAGCATTTTGGTGCTAGTCCACGAAGCCGGTCACTTTTTTGTGGCAAAAAAAAGCGGTGTTTTGGTGGAAGAGTTTTCCATCGGTATGGGGCCGCTTTTGTGTTCCAAAACCATCGGCGATACCCAGTATTCCATCCGGGCGCTGCCGCTGGGCGGGTTTTGCCGGATGCTGGGGGAAAACGGCGAAGAAGAGGACAGCCGGGCGTTTCATAAAAAGAATGTCTGGGCCAGAATTGCCATCATCTTCATGGGCCCCATGATGAATTTTGTGCTGGGGCTTTTGCTGATCTTTTTTGTCAACGCCACGGCCACGGCCATTACATTTCCGGAGGTGACGGCGGTGCTGCCCGAAACCAACGCCGCCCAGGCAGGGTTGATGCCTGGGGATAAAATTGTGGCAGTCAATCGGCAAAGCGTCGGGACCTATGGCGAATTATATTTGATTTTGGACGGCTGCGGGGGTGCGCCGCTGGATGTGGTGGTGGAACGGGACGGAGAAAAGGTGGAAATGACCATCGTCCCAAGCCAGGCAGAAGACGGGCGTTATATCATTGGCTTTACGCCGCTCTTGCGCACCGGGCTTTTGGCGCCGGAAGTGGAAGGATATGAAAAAGCCACGGTGGGCGAGACCTTGGTGGATAGTGTTTATACGATGCGGTATTATGTGAAGTCGGTGGTGGTGGGCTTTGTGCGGCTTTTCACCATGCAGGCGGAACAAAACGAAGTGACCGGGCCCATTGGGATTGTGCAGATCATGGGCGATACGGTGGAAGAAGGGTTAAGTTACAGCATCTTAAGCGCCGTGCGGGGGCTTTGCAATATTTCGGCTTTGCTGAGCGTCAATTTGGGTGTCATTAACCTCTTCCCCATCCCGGCCATGGATGGCGGGCGGCTGGTGTTTTTGTTCCTGGAAGCCATCCGTAGAAAACCGGTGAACCCCAATATGGAAGGGTTGATCCATTTTGCAGGCTTTGTGTTGTTGATGGCCTTTATGGTTGTGGTGGCATACCAAGACGTGGCGCGGATTTTCTTTTGAGAAACGGGAGGAAAAAACATGAATCGAAAGAAAACAAAGGTGGTGCAGGTGGGAAATTTGCTCCTTGGCGGAGGAAATCCTGTGGTGATCCAGTCCATGTGTAACACCGACACAAGAAACGTAGCGGAAACGGTGGCGCAGATTTTGGCTTTGGAAAAAGCCGGGTGCGAACTGGTGCGGGTGGCCGTGCCGGATATGGAAGCGGCCAAGGCCCTGGGCGCCATCAAAGCACAAATCCATATCCCGTTGGTGGCCGATATTCACTTTGACCATCGCCTGGCCTTGGAAGCCATGGCCCAAGGAGTGGATAAGGTGCGCATTAACCCGGGCAATATTGGAAGCAAAGAAAAGATTGCGGCCGTGGTGGCAGAAGCCAAAAAACGCAAAATCCCCATCCGCATAGGGGTGAATTCCGGCTCGCTGGAAAAGGATTTGGTGGAAAAATACCATGGGGTCACCCCCCAGGGGTTGGTGGCAAGCGCCCTGCGCCATGTAAAAATTTTGGAAGAACTGGACTTTTATGATATTGTCATTTCCATTAAGGCCTCTTCGGTGCCCTTTAGTTTGGAGACTTACCGCCTGTTATCGGAAACGGTGGATTATCCCCTCCATGTGGGTATCACAGAGGCTGGAACGGTTTATGGCGGCACCGTCAAAAGTGCCGTGGGGATCGGCGCCATCTTGGCATCAGGCATTGGCGATACCATTCGGGTGTCGCTGACGGGGGACCCGGTGGAAGAGATTCGAGCAGCCAAAGAAATTTTGAAAGCCTTGGAACTGCGCCGTTTTGGACCCACCTTCGTGTCCTGCCCCACTTGTGGGCGGACGGAAATTGACTTGATTTCCATTGCAAAAGAAGTGGAAGGACGGCTGGAAGGGGTGGACAAAGACATCAAAGTGGCCGTCATGGGCTGCGCCGTCAATGGCCCTGGCGAAGCCAGAGAAGCCGACATCGGCCTGGCCGGCGGAAAAGGCGAAGGGCTGATTTTTAAAAAAGGCGAAATTTTGCGCAAAGTGCCAGAAAGAGAATTGGTGGATGCGCTGATGGAAGAAATCGAAAAGCTGTAAGGTGATACCGATGAATGTAACATTTCGGGAACAATTTCAAAAACTGTCCCTCTCGCCGGATGTGCTGGAGGAGCTTGGCGATGGGCGGCTGACCCGCTTTGTGCTGCACCGGCGGGAGCGGGTGCTGGAATTTGGGTTGGAGTTTTCCCATATCATCCAGGAAGAAAAGCTGGAGGAGTTGAAAGAGCAAATCCTCTCCCAGCTGCCGCTGCAAGACGTACTGATCCGGTTTCGGTATGATTGTCCGTCCTATACACCGGCCCAAGCGGTGGAGGCGGAATGGAAAAACATTGCCCTGCGGGTCAAGCAGGAAGGCTATGCCAGTAGCGTCATCTTGCAACAGGCCCAGTTCCATCTGGAAGACAACAAGCTGATTGTGGAAGTGAAAAACAATGCGGCCTTTTTGCTGACCCGGCGCCATGTGGACCAGGTGATCAAAGAAAAGCTGGAAGAACAGCTGGGTCTTTCGGTACAGGTGGTGTTTAAAAACAAGCGAACCAGCGCCGAAGAAGAAGCCCTCTTTCGCAAAGAATTGGAAGAAAAACAGGCCGAAATTTTCCAAAAACTGCATCTGGAACAGGCCGAAGCCAAAAAACAGGAAACGGCCCAAACTCTTTCCAAAGTGGGCGAAGCCGTGGCCAATGGCATCTTGATTGGCAAGGAAATTACAGGCAACCCCATCAAGATTTCCGAAACGAAAATCGAAGGGGAAAAGGTTCTCATCGAAGGACGGGTGTTCAATATGGAGCCGCGGGAAATCAAGGGCGGCCGGTACATTGTTTCCTTCGATATCACCGATTTTACCGATTCTACGACGGTGAAGTTTTTTGTGGATAAAACGGTCTTTGACGAAGAATTGGCGGGATATTTTAAAACCGGAAAATATGTGAAAGTCAAAGGCGAAGTGCAGTTTGATAAATATGCCAAAGAAATCAATATCATGAGCCGGGATATCTCCATCGGTACCCTGCCGGAGGCCAGAAAAGACAATGCCCCCGTCAAACGGGTGGAGCTGCATTTACATACCCAAATGAGCCGGATGGACGGCATCACGCCGGCCAAAGAGTATGTCAACCGTGCCTTAAGCTGGGGCCACAGCGCCATTGCCATCACCGACCACGGCGTGGTGCAGGCCTTCCCCGAAGCCATGGAAACCTCCAATGGCAAGGACATCAAAATTTTGTATGGCGTGGAAGGCTATTTGGTGGACGACTTGGGGACGGCGGTGGTTTGTCCCAAGGGGCAAAGCATTGACGACGACTTTGTGGTCTTTGACATCGAAACCACGGGTCTTTCCAGAGAGCGGGACAAGATTACGGAAATCGGGGCTGTAAAGGTGTGCGGCGGGCACATTGTGGACCGGTTTTCCACGTTTGTAAACCCCCAAGTGCCCATCTCTGCCGAAATTACAAAACTGACGGGCATTGATGACGCCATGGTGGCCGATGCACCGCCCATTGATGTGATTTTGCCCCAGTTTTTGGCGTTTGTGGGGGATAGCGTGCTGGTGGCACACAATGCCTCCTTTGACGTGGGGTTCATTCGCAAAAACGGAGAGCGGCTGGGCTTGGCGCCGGTGGAAAACACGGTGGTGGACACGGTGGAACTGGCCAAAAGTTTACTGCCCCATTTGTCCAAGTATAAACTGGATGTGGTTTGTGAAGCCATGGGCGTGGATTTGAAAGGCCATCACCGGGCCGTTAACGACGCCGAGGCCACGGCCAAGGTCTTTGTAAAGTTTTTGGAGATGCTGGCCGAAAAAGACGTGCTGGATTTGGACCATGTCAATGCTTTTTGTAGCCGCACCGTCAATTATGACAAGCTGCGGCCGTACCATGTGATTATTTTGGTGAAAGATTATGTGGGGCTGCGGAATTTGTACGAGTTAATCAGCATGTCCCATTTGGAATATTTTGCAAAAAAACGGCCCCGGATTCCCAAGTCCAAGTTGATGCAATACCGCCAGGGGTTGATTGTGGGCAGTGCCTGCGAAGCGGGGGAAGTATACCGCGCTTTGTTGGATGAAAAACCCCAGGAAGTCATTGACAACTTGGTGGGCTTTTATGACTATCTGGAAATTCAGCCTTTGGGTAACAATAAATTTATGATTGCCTCCCCGAAAGTGGATGCGGTGCAGTCCATGGAGGACATCAAAAATTTCAATCGCAAAATCATTGCCTTGGGCGAAAAGCACCACAAGCCGGTGGTGGCCACTTGCGACTGCCATTTCATCGACCCGGAAGGGGCCGACTATCGCCGGATTATCATGAACGCCGAAGGCTTTTCCGATGCCGATAACCAGGCACCGCTGTATTTTCGTACTACAGAAGAAATGTTGGAAGAATTTCAATACCTGGGCGAGGAAAAGGCCTATGAAGTGGTGGTGACCAATACCAATTTGGTGGCTAGCTGGATTGAAAAAATCAAGCCTATTCCCGATGGCACCTTCCCGCCCCGCATCGACGGCGCCGACGACGACTTGCGCAATATCACCACCACCAAGGCCCATAGCCTTTACGGCGACCCTTTGCCGGAGATTGTGCAAAAACGGCTGGACCGGGAACTGAATTCCATCATTTCAAACGGCTATGCCGTGCTTTATATCATCGCCCAAAAATTGGTGTGGAACTCTGTGGACCATGGGTATTTGGTGGGGAGCCGTGGCTCCGTTGGTTCCTCCTTTGCCGCCACCATGGCCGGTATTACGGAGGTAAATCCGCTGCCTCCCCATTATCTGTGCCCCAACTGTAAATATTCCGATTTTGAAAGCGAAGTGGTGCATCAGACGTACATGGAAGGCGGTAGCGGCTGCGACATGCCCGATGCCATTTGCCCGGTCTGCGGGACGCCTTTAAACAAAGAAGGCCATGACATTCCCTTTGAAACCTTCCTGGGCTTTGAAGGGGACAAGGAGCCGGATATCGACTTGAACTTTTCCGGCGAATATCAACAGCAGGCCCATGCCTATACAGAAGAGCTTTTCGGCAAGGGCAAGGTCTTTAAAGCCGGCACCATCGGCACATTGGCCGATAAAACGGCCTATGGGTTTGTGTTAAAGTATATGGAAGAAAAGGGCCGGGTGGCCCATAACGCCGAAATGCGCCGTCTGGCCGATGGCTGCACCGGCATCAAACGGACCACAGGCCAGCATCCCGGCGGGCTGATGGTGGTGCCTCGCGACCACGACATTTGCGAGTTTTGCCCCATCCAGCACCCGGCCGATGATGTCAACAGCACCATCATTACCACCCATTTTGATTATCATTCCATTTCCGGCCGTCTGCTGAAGCTGGACTTGCTGGGCCATGACGATCCCACCGTCATTCGTATGCTTTACGACTTGACGGGTGTGAACCCCCAGTCAGTGAAACTGGATGATAAAGAAACCATGTCCCTGTTTGAAAGCCCAAAGGCCTTGGGGGTGACGGGGGACCAGATTAACTGTGAAACGGGAACGTTGGGCATTCCAGAATTTGGGACCAAGTTTGTGCGGCAAATGTTGTTGGACACCAAGCCCAAAACCTTTTCCGACTTGCTGCGCATTTCTGGCCTTTCCCACGGCACCGACGTGTGGATCAATAACGCCGCCGACCTCATCGCAAACGGCACCATCACCCTAAAAGAAACCATTTCCACCCGTGACAGCATCATGGGGTACTTGATTACCAAAGGCGTGCCCAATAAGCCGGCCTTTAAAATCATGGAAAAGGTGCGGAAGGGGAAGGGCTTGGCCGAGGAGGACATGGCGCTGATGAGAGAACACGATGTACCCCAGTGGTATATCGATAGCTGTTTAAAGATCAAGTACATGTTCCCAAAGGCCCATGCGGCGGCTTATGTGATGATGGCGTTTCGCATTGCCTATTTTAAAATCAATTATCCTTTGGCCTATTATGCTTCTTATTTCACGGTCCGCGCCTGCGATGACTTTGATTACAGTTGTATGTGCGTCGGGGAAGAAGTGGCCAGGGCGGCGGCCAAGGAGTTATACGAAAAGGGCAATGCTGCCACGGCCAAGGAAAAAAATAAACTGACGGTGTTGGAACTGGTCATCGAATTTTATGCCAGAGGGTTTCGGTTTTATCCCATCGACCTGTATCGTTCTGATGCAAAAAAATTCATCATCCACGAAAACGGCCTCATTCCGCCCTTTAACTCCCTGCAGGGGCTGGGTGTTACGGCGGCCCAGGGCATTGTGGAGGGTCGATCGACGGTGGAAGAATTTAAGACTCAGGAAGAATTTAGAGAAAAGACGGGTTTGGGAAAAACGCTGGTGGAGCTTTTAAAAGAAAATGGCGTATTGAAAGGATTGCCAGAAACCAATCAGCTGAGTTTATTTATGTAAAGAACAATCAAAAAGCAAGACAGAAATTTTTTGGAACATGCAAAAAATTTCTGTCTTTTTTATTGCCAAACAGGAAAAAGCAAAAAAGCGGTTTCCCAAGAAGAAAACATTGTTTTTGTTTTTCTTCTTGGAAATTGCGATAAATAGGGAGTCTTTTTCTGTTCTTTTCTGCCACCATAGCAATATTTGGAACGGAAAACAGGGAGAAGAAGGCAGAAAGATGGGACCACGCTCCACCCATCCTCCACTGGGCGAAAACCGTGGTTTTTCCCATATTTTGCCGGAATTTTTCTGAACAAAATTACGTTTTTTCTTGTATTTGTGGGGGATTTATATTACAATATGATTACAAGTGGTTAAAAGTGGTTGAAAGTGGAGCAAAAATGTTTTTTGGTACAAATGTGTGGTGACGGCAATGTTTATCGGCGAATACCAACATAATATCGACGCAAAAGGCAGAATCATCGTCCCCTCCAAATTGCGGGAGGATTTGGGTGAAAAATTCATTGTCACCCGGGGACTGGATAACTGCTTATTTGTGTATGCCGAAGAACGGTGGCTCAGTTTGGTGGAAAAACTGAAGGCCTTGCCTTGGACCAGTGCAGATGTACGAAAATTTGCTCGCTTTTTTATGTCGGGTGCCATTGAATGTGAAATCGACAGCCAAGGACGGATTTTGATTCCGCAAACGCTGCGGGAATATGCCAAGCTGGAAAAACAAATTGTCTCCATTGGCGTGGGCGACCGGGTGGAAATTTGGAACCGGGAAAAATGGGAAGCCTACAACGATGAAGAAAATTATGTGGATCAAGAACTGGCAGAACGTATGGCAGAGCTTCATATTTAAAACCAAAAGGAGAAAATAAAGTCATGGAGTTTCATCATATTTCCGTATTGCTTTCGGAGTCCATCGAGGCCCTGGCCATTCGCCCAGAGGGCATTTATGTGGACGGGACGCTGGGTGGCGGCGGACATTCTTATGAAATTTGCCGGCGCTTAACGACAGGGCGGCTCATTGGTATTGACCAAGACAGTAACGCTATCTGCGCCGCCAAAGAGCACTTGGCACCATTTTTGGACAAGGTCACTTTCGTTAACGATAATTTTTCCCATGTGGAAACCATATTGGACCAGCTTGGGATTGAAAAAGTGGATGGCTTTTTGCTGGATATTGGCGTATCCAGCTATCAATTAGATACAGCCGAACGGGGGTTTAGCTATATGCAAGATGCCCCTTTGGATATGCGGATGGACGAGCGGCGCGATTTTTCGGCCTATGATGTGGTCAACACCTATAGCGAAGAAGAGCTTGCCCGTGTCATTTATGAATATGGCGAGGAACGTTGGGCCAAGCGCATTGCCCAATTTATTGTACAAGCCCGTGCCCAAACCCCCATCCAAACCACCTTTGAACTGGTGGAAATCATCAAAAAAGCCGTGCCAAAAGGCGCCAGAAAAGACGGTCCGCATCCGGCCAAGCGAACCTTTCAGGCGATCCGCATTGAAGTCAACGGCGAATTGGAAATCTTGGAACGCACCATTGATGCCATGACAAAACATTTAAACGTGGGTGGCCGTCTGGCCATCATCACCTTCCATTCTTTGGAAGACCGCATTGTCAAAAATGCATTTCGTAAGCAGGAAAATCCTTGTACCTGCCCGCCGGAGTTTCCGGTGTGCGTGTGTGGCAAGGTGCCTCTGGCCAAGGTGATGACGAGAAAGCCGATTTTGCCTTCGGCAGAAGAATTGGAGCAAAATCACCGCGCCAGAAGCGCAAAACTGCGCGTTTTAGAGCGAATCTAATAGAGAGAGGGAACGACCATTGGCCCAGTATCGAAGAAATTTCCAACCAAGTGCATCGGAATATAATACCAGCAGCAATGCGTACGCCTATGATTGGCCACAGGAGCAGGCCATACCACAGCCCAGACGCCGCCGCAGAAGTGTATATCAAGAATCCAAAGCAGAACGGCAAGAACGGCATGTCCATGTTTTGAAATATATCTGTGCCGCCGCCGTGGTGTTTGCCGGATGTTTTTTGTGTATGTCTTCCGTGGCCGCCGTTTCTCGTCAGCGGGTGACCAATCAGGACTTAAATGCCCAGATTATTGCGCTCAAAAGCCAAAACCATACCATCGAAACGGAATTGGCAGAAAAAATTGATCTGGAATACATCGAAGAACAAGCAACCACACGCCTTGGTATGGCAGAACCACAGCCTTATCAGATTATGTATATCTCGGTGCCAAAAGAAAGCTATACGGTGCAATATGACGTGGCTTCGGCGCCGGAAGAGGAAGAAGAAGGCTTTTCTTTGTCTTCTTTGCTTCAGATTTTTGAATAACTCGTCTCCCCGCATTCTTTGCGGGGAGCAGCAACGATGAAGGAATGATGTATATGCGAAATCCTCAAAGAATAAAAGCCAAAAATCAGGCCAAGGGCCGTTTGGTTTTTATTCTTTTTATGCTTTTTCTGGTCTTTTTCGCCCTGGCCTGCCGGGTGCTTTATTTAAAGGTGGTCCACGGCGAAGAGTATGAGACGGCAGCAAAAAACCAACAAGTTTCCAGCTATGACGAAACCATTAACCCCAACCGCGGCACCATCACCGACCGCAATAACCAGCCCTTGGCCGTCAGCTCTACGGTTTATAACATTGTGCTGGACGTGCGGGTTTTGGTCCAGTTTGATATGGAAGAACAGGAAAAAACGTTGCATGCCCTTTCGGAAGCACTGGAAGGGGTGGACTATGATACGTTGAAAAGCTATACGGTGATTGTGGATGAGGAAAACAATACACCGGCCTTAGACACCAGCTGGAAGGTATTGGCCAAGCTTCAGCCAAGAGAAGTGAAAGAAGCACTGGAAGCCCAAGACCTGAAAGGTGTGGTGTATCAAAAAGATACCAAGCGCAGTTACCCCGCAGGGTCCTTGGCGGCCCAGGTGATTGGGTTTCAACGGGATACGTTTTGGGGATTGGAAAACACCTATAATAAGGAAATGAGCGGTGTGCCAGGCCGGGCCTACTTGACCTATGACGGCACCAATGGCACCGTGGCCCAGGAAATTCCGGCCCAAGACGGTAACACCGTTGTCACGACGCTCGATTATAACATCCAAACCTTTGCCGAACAGGCTGTCAGCGACATGATGGCAGACTATAACCCGGAAAACGCCGCTTGTATTGTCATGGACCCCAACACCGGTGAAATTTTGGCCATGGCCGCAGGCCCGGGCTTTGATCCCAATCACCCGACGGTTCCTTTGGCCATGGAAAGCGAAGCCTTTGCCCAGATGTGGGAAACCATGGACACAGAGGCCCAGTATGAATATTTAAATAGCGTTTGGAAGAACTTTAATGTTTCTTCCACTTTTGAACCAGGCTCCATTTTTAAACCCATCACCGTGGCGGCGGCCTTGGAAGAAGGCATCATCAAAAACACAGATACGTTCTATTGCCAAGGCTATAAGCAAGTGGCCGACTATTCCATCGGTTGCCACTTAAGAAGCGGCCATGGCACGCTGGATGTGGCTGGCGCCTTGGCCCAGTCTTGTAACGTGGCTTTGATGGATATTGCAGAAAAAATGGGTGCAGAAACTTTCTACCGCTATCAGCGGGATTTTGGCTTTGGGTCGCCCACCGGCATCGACTTGCCGGGGGAACCATCGGAAGAAAGTTTACAGGCGCTGATGTATGACGTGGGAGAAATTGGGCCTACGCAGTTGGCCACCATGAGCTTTGGCCAAAGTTTTAATGCCACGGCGCTGCAATGCATCAATGCCTTTGCAGCCGTCATCAACGGCGGCAATTTGATGCGTCCTTATGTGGTTAGCCAAGTACTGGACCAAGATGGCAATGTGGTTTCGGAAACGAAGCCGGAAGTGGTGCGCAAAGTGATTTCCCAAGAAACCAGCGATATTGTGCGCCGGGATATGATTCAGACGGTGGAAGTAGGTACCGGTAAAAAAGCAAAAATCGAAGGCTATACCTTCGGCGGCAAAACTGGTACGGCAGAGCAGGGCAGAACGGTACCAAGACAATATACGGTTTCTTTTATGGCCTTTTTGCCGACAGAAAACCCACAATACCTGGCTTTGGCATTGATTCATAAGCCGGAAAGCTATGCCGACGGTGTGACCACCGTGGCTCCGGCCATGAAGGACTTGCTGGAAAAAATCATCCAGTATAAAGGCATTGAGCCCGATTATGAAGCAGAAAACACCATCACCAATGATGTGGCAAAAACGACGGTGGAAGATTATACCGGCGGAACATTGTTTGATGTGCTGACAGAGCTGGATGCCAAGGGATTGACCTATGAAGTGGTGGGCAGCGGCAACTCCGTTGTTAACCAAGCGCCCCACGGGCCCGTGGAGGTGGAAGAAGGCAGCCACGTGATTTTGTATGTGGAAAAAGGCGAAGGTGAAACCGGCAATATTGTGGTGCCCGATGTGAAAGGGATGACCAAAGAAGAGGCCATGACGGCTTTGGTGGATGCCGGGCTGATGGCAGAATTTTTGGGCGAAGAAGGGGGCGTGGTTTCGGCCACCTCGCCGCAATATGGCGTGACGGTGGAAGAAGGCAGCACCGTGCAAGTGACCCTTTCGTTGCCGGAAGAAGAGACAGAGGAAACGGAAGAGACGGCAGAAGCAACACAAACAGCCCAAAGTACTGCCGCTTCGCCTTAACGCAGCTTGTTTGAACAGAGGAAAACAAGCCACCCCTGCCAAGAAGGGCATATCTTGCCCCACTTGTTTCATAGAATGAAACAAAAAAAGGAGCAGATCTTCTTTGTGGCAGGAAAAAACGAACATTTGGATGCAAAGAAGAGTCTTACTGTTGTTTGCTTGCTTTGTGGTGACAGCAGTGGGACTTCTTTGCCGCATCGGGTATTTACAGCTATTCCGGGCGGCTTGGTTACAGGAAATGGCCTATGAACAGCAAACGAGGGACCGGCTTTTGACACCGCTGCGCGGAGACATCACCGACCGTAACGGCGTGCCCATCGCCGATAACCGTTCCGTTTGTGCCGTCAGCGTCATTCCGGTGCAGGTGAAAGAAAAGGAAGAAACGGCCCAGTTTTTAAGCCAAATGCTGGAACTGGACTATGAGACGGTACTGGAAAAAGTGCGTCAAAAAGTGGCGCTGGTTCGCATTGAGTCCAAAGTGGAGCCGGAGGTGGCCCAAAGGATTCGCGAGGCCGATTTGCCTGGCGTTGTGGTGGATGAAGATGTGAAGCGGGTCTATCCCTGTGGCTCTTTGGCGGCCCAGGTCATTGGATTTGTGGGGAAAGACAACCAGGGAATTTTGGGCCTGGAAGCCAAGTATAATGATGTTTTAACAGGCGAGCAGGGAAAGATTTTGACAGAGACCGATAGCCGGGGCCTGACGGTCAGCGACGAGGTTGTCCGTATTGCACCCCAAAACGGCCAAACCTTGCGCACGTCTTTGGATGTGACGGTCCAGCAATATGCGGAGCAGACGTTAAAAAAAGCCGTGGAGGCCAAAAACGCCAAAGGCGGCACGCTGATTGTGCTAAACCCCCAAAATGGCGAAATTTATGCCATGGCCAATGAGCCCACTTTTGATTTAAACGATCCCTTTACGGTGACCGATCCGGAAGTGGCGGCCCAATGGGAAAGCCTTTCGGCCGAAGAACAGATGGAAGCCCTCAACCAAATGTGGCGTAACGACGCCATCAGCGACACCTATGAGCCGGGCAGTACCTTTAAAATCATCACCTCCTGTGCCGGCCTTTCCTCCGGCGTCATCACGCCGGAAAGCCAGTTTTTTTGTAACGGCAGCTATACCACCGGCGGCCGCACCATCAAATGCTGGCGCTATCCCCGTTCCCATGGCTCCCAAAGCTTTGTGGAAGGGGTGCAAAACAGTTGTAACCCGGTCTTTATGGCCGTGGCAGAACGGATGGGCGTGGATGTGTTTTATCCGTACTTAGAAAAGTTTGGGTTGTTGGAGAAAACGGGCATTGATTTGGCCGGGGAAGCCGTTGGGATTTTACACAAGCAGGAAGACATGGGCCCGGTGGAATTGGCCACCTATTCCTTTGGGCAGGGGTTTCAAATTACGCCGCTGCAACTGTTGCGGGCGGCGGCCGCGGCCGTCAACGGCGGGTACTTGGTGACACCCCATTTGGGACTTTCGTTGGAAAGTGCCGATGGGACGGTGACGGAACTGACCCATGGGGAAAAAACGCAGATTCTTTCTGCCGAAGTCAGCGAACAAATGCGGACCATTTTGGAAAGCGTTGTGGCCGAAGGCACAGGTAATAAGGCTGCCATCGAAGGCTATCGCATTGGCGGAAAAACGGCCACCAGTGAAAAATTGCCCCGTAAAAGCGGGAAATACATCGCCTCCTTTTTGGCCTTTGCCCCAGCCGACGAGCCGACCATGATGGCGCTGCTTTTGATTGACGAGCCAGAGGGGACGTATTACGGCGGCAGTGTGGCAGGTCCTGTGATGAACGAGTTTTTGCAGGCGGTTTTGCCGGTGCTGGGTGTGGAACAAGAAGAAACGTATCAGGCAGAGACAAAAGTGACCGTACCCAATGTGACAGGAGTATACTTTTTGGAAGGAAAGAAAATACTGGAAGAAAGCGGTTTGACGGTGGAAGTAAGCGGAGAAGGAGAAGAGATTGCCTCCCAATTTCCCCGGGCCGGAGAAGTGGTCAACCGCGGGCAGAAGGTGCAGATTACATTAAAAGAAAAGTAGTCAGAGAGGCTACTTTGTGGTATATTGGAACAGAGAACAAATCTTGGAAACGGAAAGCGGAGGTTACTTGCCATGAAATTAAGCGCATTGTGGAAGGAAACAGACGGCAGACTGCTGCAAGGCAGCGACGAAGTGGAAATTAAGGGCATTGCCTATGACTCCCGTCAAGTGCAGCCGGGGTATCTGTTTGTGGCCATCACGGGCTTTCAGACCGACGGCCATCAATACGTGCAAAAAGCGCTGGAAAACGGTGCCGTGGCGGTGGCGGTGGAAAAGGAAGTGGCACTGCCAAAGGATGTGGCTGTACTTTTTTGCAACAATAACCGCAAGTTGCTGGCCCAGCTGGGGGCGGCTTTCTATGGCCATCCTTCCCGCCAGATGACCCTTGTTGGCGTTACCGGCACCAACGGCAAAACCTCCACCACCTATCTCATCAAACGGGTGCTGGAAGAAAAGGGAAAAACTGTGGGCCTCATTGGCACCATCCAAAACATGATTGGCCAAAAGGAATTGCACACTGGCCGCACCACGCCGGAAAGTTTGGATTTGCAGGCTCTCTTTGGTGAAATGAAAGAAGCGGGTGTAACGGATGTGGTGATGGAAGTTTCTTCCCATGCCCTGGATTTGCACCGGGTGGACGAGACGGATTTTGATGTGGCCATTTTCACCAACTTAACCCGCGACCATCTGGATTATCATAAAACCATGGAAAATTATCGCAACGCCAAGGGCATTTTGTTCCAGATGGCCAAAAAAGCAGTGGTCAATGTGGACGACGAGGCGGGGGCCTATATGAAAGACCAGTGTAAGGGTCAAGTGCTCACCTTTGGCATCGACCATGGGGCCGATTTGCAGGCCGAACAGATTGCCATTGACGCCACCGGCGTTTCGTTTCAATTGGATTATGAAGGAAAGACGTATCCGGTGCGTCTGCAAATTCCTGGAAAATTTAGCATTTATAATGCCCTGGGGGCCATTGGGGCCTGTCTTTTCATGGGCATTGACATGGAAACCATTTTGAAGGGGATTTCTTCCATTCGCGGCGTGCGGGGCCGCTTTGAACCGGTGGTAAGCCAAAAAGGCACCACGGCTGTGGTGGACTATGCCCATACGCCGGACGGATTGGAAAATATTTTAAACACCGCCAAAGAATTTGTCAAAGGCCGCATCATCACCGTCTTTGGCTGTGGCGGGGACCGGGACAGAACCAAACGGCCTATGATGGGTGAAGTGGCCGGGCGGCTGTCGGACTATTGCATCATCACCAGCGATAACCCCCGCAGTGAAACCCCAGAGGCCATTTTGCTGGATGTGGAAGTGGGGACAAAGGAAACGGGCTGCCCCTATGAAATGATTTGCGACCGAAAAGCAGCTATTTTCCGGGCCATTGCTATGGCGAAAGTAGAGGACTTGGTGGTGGTGGCCGGAAAGGGCCATGAGGATTATCAAATTTTTGCCGATCGTACCATCCACTTTGACGATGTGGAAGTGGTGAAAGAAGCATTTTTGGAGGAAGACAAATGATACCGATGGAGATCGAGGAAATCGCAAAGGCCGTAGGCGGCCAGAAAAAAGGGGATTTTTCGGGCACCGTCACATCCGTGACCACCGATAGCCGGCAGATTGCGCCGGGGGCGCTGTTCATCCCACTGGTGGGGGAACGGTTTGACGGCCATGATTTTTTGGTCCAGGCCGAAGAAGCCGGCGCCGCCTGTGTGCTAAGCCAAAAGGAAACGACGGCAAGCCGGGCCATTTTCGTCAAAGACACGAAAAAAGCCCTGGGGGACTTGGCGGCCCATTATCGCAGCAAGTTTTCCATCCCTGTGGTGGCCGTGACCGGCAGTGTGGGGAAAACCAGCACAAAAGAAATGATTGCATCCGTCCTTTCGGAAGGATTTTTTGTGCACAAAACGGCGGGAAATTTCAATAATGATATTGGGTTACCGCTGACGGTATTTGGATTAGAAGAAAGCCACACGGCTGCCGTGATCGAAATGGGCATGAACCATTTTGGCGAGCTTTCTTATCTGACGGCCATTGCAAAGCCGACGGTGGCAGTCATCACCAATATTGGCGTGGCCCACATCGAAAACCTGGGCAGCCGAGAAGGTATTTTAAAAGCCAAATGCGAAATCTTTGAAGGTCTTTCTCCCGATGGCATTGCCGTACTCAACGGCGAGGATGATATGCTTTTGACTTTGGGCAAAGACCGGCCTCGCACCCTTTGGTTTGGGTTTTCGCCGGACAACGATTTTTATGCCAAAAACATTCGCCCCCTGGGGTTAACCCAAACGGCCTTTACCCTTTGCCATGGGGAAGAGGAGGTGGAAGTGACGCTGCCGGCTGCGGGAGAGCACATGGTCTTAAACGCCGTGGCGGCCGCCGCCGTGGGATACCATCTGGGCCTTTCGTTACAACAAATGGCCCAAGGTATTGGCCGCTTTGCCCAGACGGGCATGCGGATGCAGCTGACGAAAACGGATTTTTGCACCATTTTAAACGATAGTTATAATGCCAACCCCGTTTCCACCAAAGCGGCGCTGCAAGTGCTTTCTCAGGTGGAAGGGCGGAAGGTGGCTGTCCTTGGGGATATGCTGGAATTGGGGGAAAACGCCGCATCTTTCCACAAGGAAGTGGGGGCCTTTGCGGCACAAAACGGCATTGACCTTTGTATTGCCATTGGGCCCTTAAGCCGCTCTTTGGCAGAAGGGATGGAAGAAGCCGGCGGCAAGGCCGTGCATTTTCCATCGGTGGAAGCGTTTTTTGACGCCCCTTGGCAGGGCTATTTTTCCAAGAAGGATACGGTATTGGTGAAGGCATCCCACAGCATGGCGCTGCACCGGATTGCCGAAAAATTACAAGAGGTGAAATAAGTTGTTAGAAGCTTGTTATGCGGTGATTGTTAGTTTTATTTTGGGGGCCATTTTTTGCCCCTTGCTGATTCCTGTGCTGCACCGGTTAAAATATGGCCAAACGGAGCGGGAAGACGGGCCACAAAGCCACTTGAAAAAAAGCGGTACCCCCACCATGGGCGGCATTGCCTTTTTGGCGGCCATCGTCATTACCGGCGTGATCTTTGCCAGAGAAAGCACAGAGGCCATGGCCATTTTGCTGGTGACGCTGGGCTTTGGCATCATCGGTTTTTTGGATGACTATATTAAGGTGGTCAAAAAACGGTCTTTGGGGCTTCGGGCTTATCAAAAAATTATTTTGCAGTTGATTGTGGTGGCGATTTTCGGGTTTTACTTCCATACCCAGGTGGGCAGCACCGAAATTACTGTGCCCTTTTTGCAGGTATCCTGGGATTTGGGCATTCTCTATTGGCCGTTTTTTGTGGTGGTGATTTTGGGTACCGTTAACGGCGTTAACCTTACCGACGGCCTGGACGGTTTGGCCAGTGGCGTAACCCTTTTGGTGGCCACGTTCTTTCTCATTATCTGTTGGCAAGCAGGCAGTAACGCGGCTCTCGTTTGTGCAGCCGTGGTGGGCGGCTTGATGGCCTTTTTGCTCTTTAACAGCTATCCGGCCAAAGTATTCATGGGGGACACCGGTTCTCTGGCTTTGGGCGGTTTTGTGGCGGCGGTGGCGTTATGGTTTCAGATGCCGCTGTTCATTCTTTTGGTGGGCATCATCTATCTGGCCGAAAGCATTTCGGTGATTTTGCAGGTGGCTAGCTTCAAACTGACCGGCAAACGGATTTTCAAAATGGCGCCCATCCACCATCATTTCGAACTGATGGGTTGGAGCGAAACGAGAGTAGTAACAGTATTTTATATGATTACGGCGTTGGCATGTCTGATTGCCTTTTTGGCGCTGTAAGAAGGCGGGAGGAACGAAACATGGAACTTGCAGGCAAACAAGTATTGGTGTGCGGCATGGCCAGAAGCGGTATGGCGGCGGCAATGTTGGCGGCAAAAAAAGGCGCCAAGGTGACGCTTTCCGATTTGAAACAAAGAGAGCAATTTTCAAATCAGGCGGCCTTAGCGGCCTTGGAAGAGGCCGGCGTGACCCTTTTTCTGGGGAAAAACCCGGACGACATCATCACCCAGAAGGATTTGGTGATTGTAAGTCCCGGGATTCCCACTGACTTGCCTTTTTTGCAGCTGGCCAGAGAAGCAGAAATCCCTATCATCAGCGAAGTGGAGTTTGCTTACCGCTTTACTCCTTGCCCTATCATTGCCATTACCGGCACCAACGGCAAAACCACCACAACGGCGCTGACGGGAGAATTGATGAAAACCCAATACCCCAACACGGCCGTGGTGGGAAATATCGGGGTACCCTATAGCGAAGAAGTGGAGCGGTTGACCAAAGACGATTATGTGGTGGCAGAAATCAGCTCTTTCCAAATGGAAACGGCCGATTTGTTCCATCCACATATCAGCGCCGTGCTGAATATTACGCCGGACCATTTGGACCGGCACAAAACGTTGGAATGCTATATTGCCATGAAGGAGCGGGTCTTTGCAAGACAGACCAAAGACGATTTTGTGATTTTGAACCATGCCGACCCTGTCACACGGGCTATGGCCCAAAAAACGGAAGCCAAGGCCGTCTTTTTCAGCTCCAAAGAGCCATTAAAAGATGGCATTTTCCTGCAAGACGGGCATATCATGGTAAGTAGAGAGGGGCAAAGCCATGCGCTTCTTTCGGTGAAGGAATTGAAACTTTTGGGGGTACACAATTATGAAAACGTCATGGCGGCGGTGGCCATGGCTTTGTGTGCCGGTATTTCGGAAGCAGAAATTTGCACTGTGCTGCGCCAGTTTGCCGGCGTGGCCCACCGGATTGAGTATGTGAAAACGGTGGATGGTGTGGACTATTATAACGACAGCAAGGGCACCAATGTGGATGCAGCCATCCGCGGTATTTTGGCCATGGAAAAGCCATGTGTGCTGTTGGGCGGCGGCTATGATAAAGGGGCCGAGTACGACGACTGGGTGAAACTGTTTGACGGCCGGGTGAAACAACTGATTCTCATTGGTCAGACGGCAAAGAAAATTGCTGCCTGCTGTGACAAATATGGTTTTTCAGCCTATTGCTTTGCCGATACCTTTGACGAAGCTATCCAAATGGCCCGCCAGATGGCCCAGGAGGGAGATTGTGTCTTGCTTTCGCCGGCCTGCGCCAGCTGGGGTATGTTTGATAACTATGAACAACGCGGCGATTTGTTCAAGGAGGCGGTTTGCCGCTTTTAATCAAGAGGAAACAAAAAGGGGGTGAGGACCATTCGCAACACTTTGTCACAAATGCAGCGCAATCAGGCGCCGTCTCGACCGGCGCCAAAGCCAAACAATAAACGAAAAAACAACATCCGCTCTTTGGAAGAAGAACGGAGAAAACGCCGCCGTGTGCCAGAGGATGCGCCACCGGAACAGTTGCCCCAAGCCCATGGGCATACACCGCGTCAGCCAGGCAGCATAGACACCATTTTGCTGTTGGTCATCATCAGCTTGGTGCTCTTTGGCATTGTGATGGTATTTAGCTCCAGTTATTATTATGCATTGACCCATAGCTCCTTTGGGGGCGACATGTATCACTTTGTCAAGCTGCAAATTGCCTGGAGTGCCATTGGGTTTGTGGGGTTAGCCATTATGGTCCATTTCCCCTATCGGGTGGTGCGCCGCTTTGGCGGGATCGCCTATTGGTTTTCGGTGGTCTGTCTGGTGTTGGTACAGATCATCGGAGAAGAAATTCAAGGCTCCAAGCGTTGGCTTGGGGTGGGGCCCATTGGGTTTCAGCCTTCGGAAGTGGCCAAAATTGCCGTGATTTTGTTTTTGGCCGACTATGTGGCCCGCCATCAAGAGGAACTGGGGTCTTTGAAAGGATTTTTAAAGGCCGTAGGTGTTTTGGCCTTGCCGACGGCGTTGGTGGCCATTTCCAACTTGAGTACGGCCATTGTTATTTTTGCCATCGGGGTGACCATTTTGTTTGTGGCAAGTCCCAAAATTTGGTACTTTGTGGTGGCGGGTTTTGGCGCCGTGGCGGCGCTGGCGTTGTTGTTGTTACTGCCCATGTTTGCGTATCGGATGAGTCGTATCCGGGCGTGGCTGGACCCCTTTGGGGACATTCTGGACAAAGGATTCCAGATTGTACAAAGCTTGTATGCCGTGGCCTCCGGCGGGATGTTCGGGCTTGGGCTTGGGCAAAGCCGGCAGAAGTTTTTTGTGCCGGAACCTTATAACGACATTATTTTTGCCATCATCTGTGAGGAGCTGGGCATGGTGGGGGCTGCCATTGTCATACTGCTGTTTATGGTGCTGGTATGGCGAGGAACGAAAATTGCCATCGAAGCCAGAGATCTATATGGTACTTTGGTTGCAGCCGGTATTGTCATGCTCATTGGGGTACAGGTGATTATCAATATCGCCGTGGCCACCAACTCCATGCCCAATACGGGGATGCAGCTGCCTTTCATCAGCTATGGCGGATCGGGTATGGTGTTCACCTTGGGCAGTATGGGGATCTTGTTAAACATCAGCCGTTATAAACTGAAATAATCCATAGAAAAAGCAATGGAAAAGAACGACTGCTTTGGAGCAAAAAATCCAAAGGAAGTCGTTCTTTTTTTGTATGAAACCTAGTGTTTTTGAATATTCTTTACAAAAATCTCAAATTTTATTGACATTCTTTTACATCTTGTTCATATTTTATTAAAATGTTGACACTATAATAAAACCATAAAGTTCAAAGAACACAAAACAAAAGGAGGTAATTGAGATGGATGAAATGGAAAGAAATCACGAATTACATCCACAAAATCATACAGAAGAAGAACAACAACCGGAGGTGATGGAGCAACAAGTTTCCATGGAAGAATATGCCTCAAAAAGAGCCGAAGAGGAGAGGGCTCAACAACAGGTAGTTTCGCACATGCAGCAAGCACAATCATCGCAGGAACAAACACAACAACCTGCTTCTTCGTGCGGCGAAGCAACCACAGCGATGCAATCCCAGCAGCCTGCAACCGAAAGAACACCACATTCTTCCGGCAACGACACCTATTATAAAGAAACCGTAAGAAAAAAGAAAAAATCCACAAGTTTTCGCAAAGTAATTGCAGCCTGTCTGGTACTTAGCGTATGCGGCGGGTTAAGTGTTGGCACTTCTTATGCTTGGGCAGAAAAATATTTTTCTAACCCTTCCAAAGAAACAGCCAGCGTAGCCGAAACGGGAGGTGCTGCAGCGGACCGGGCAGTCACAGTGGGGACACAAAATGGTGCAATGACGGCGGCGGATGTGGTGGAAAAAGTATCTCCGGCCGTGGTGAATATCAGTGTTTCTTCCACCGGCACCACCAATTATTATGGCTTTTTGGTGCCTTATGAAAGTGAAGAATCCGGCTCGGGTGTGATTTTTGATACCGACGAAGAGTATGTTTATATTGTGACCAATAATCACGTGGTAGAAGGCGCAAAACAAATTTCTGTTTCTGTCACTGGCGTAGAAGCCATTGAAGCAGAAGTGGTTGGGACAGATGCCATGGCAGAATTGGCTGTGGTGAAAGCCAAGATTGCCGATTTCCATACGGCAGGCATCGATAACATCACCGTAGCAGAATTTGGCGACAGCGACTCTCTGCGGGTTGGCGATAACGTCATTGCCATCGGTAACGCCCTTGGTCAGGGCAAAAGTGCCACCGACGGCATCATCAGTGTCTTAAACAAAACCATTGAAGTGGATGGCCGCGATTTGGACGTGATGCAAACCAGTGCCAACATCAACCCTGGTAACAGCGGCGGCGCCCTGGTGAACTTCCAAGGCCAAGTGGTTGGCATTAACACAGCAAAATCGGTGGATGGGGAAGCCATGGGCTATGCCATCCCAAGTAACACCGTAACAGAAGTGATGTACCGGCTGAAAGACGAAGGTACGAAACCAAGACCGTACTTAGGCATTATGGGCCAGGATATTACGGACGAAGTGGCCGATTTGTATCAGCTGCCTGTCGGTGTACTGGTTCGGGATGTACTGCCTGGCGGCGGTGCAGAAGAAGCCGGTTTGGAACCGGGCGATATCATTGTTTCCTTGGCAGGACAGACGGTGATGACTATGGACCGCCTGACGGAAATTCTGGCTGAACAACAGGTGGGTACCACCGTGGAAATGAATGTCATCCGGGACGGCAATACCTCTGTGACATTGCAAGTTCCAATCTATGATGCCAACCAGGTATCGCAATAAAGAGCATTGGAAAAGTACGAGAAACAATCAAAACCAAAAAATCAAAAAACCAACCAAAGGCCAGAAATGGCAGACACACATCGATAAAATCGATTTGAAATAGATGCAAGTATCCTATTTTTCTTCAAATTATTTTCTTATCCTTCCCTTTTGAAATAGACGAAAAACAGCCTCTGCAAAAAAATTTGCAGCAGGCTGTTTTTTTGCAAAAAAAAGGGAACCTTTTCCTTTTTCTGCTCGTATCAATCTATAAGAATCAGATCGGATTTTAAAGGAGGGATTTGTATGAAACACGGAATGAAAACAATCATTGCTTTGACGATGGGGGCGCTGATGGTCTTTGGAACCAGTACGGCCTTTGCGGCAGAGCCGGTGCAAAACACTATCCAGGTGACGGGAAACGGCCGCGCCAGTGCCACCCCTGACCGGGCCAGCATGTATTTTTCTGTGGAAACCAAAGCAGACACGGCACAAAAAGCACAGGCAGAAAATGCAACCAAGGCAGAAACTTTGGTGCAGGCTTTGGTGGCAGATGGGGTGGACAAAGAGGACATCATCAGCGGCAGTTATTATGTAACGCCGGAATATTCCTATGAACCGGAAACGGGAAAAGAAACCTTGGAAGGGTACCGGGCGTATCAGCGTTTTACGGTGGAAACGGATGACGTGGACGGCGTTGGGGCCTTGATGCAGACGGCCGTTAATGCGGGGGCCTATGTGGATGGCAATGCCCGTTTCTTTGTCAAAGACACCAATGCTTTGTACCAAAAAGCATTGGCCGCAGCCATGACCAATGCAAAACAAACGGCCGACTTTACGGCTTCTTCCATGGGGATGCAGGTGACAGGCGTACACAGTGTGCAGGTGGACCAAAACTATAACAGCTATGAAGAAGCAGTCACCAGTTCCAGCATGGCTCCCATGAACGCCAAGGGTGCAGTGGCAGAAGATATGGCGGTACCGGAAATTCGTTATGACGATGTGGAAGTCAATGCCTCGGTACAGGTATGGTATTTGTTTGGAAAATAAAAATATAACAGAGTGAGGGTGGAACAAAGTTGTTCCATTGGTAACGATGTGGTTTCAAAGGGCCTTCTTTTCTTCGGAAAAGAAGGCCCTTTTGGGGAAAGAAAAAAGGGTTTTCTTTCGTATTTAGAAAGAAGGGATTGGTGGAAACCAAGACAGAGCAGAAGAAATTGGATGGTGAGAAAGATGGCAAATTCTGAAAAAACAAAGAAAGCATTGGCCCAGGCGCTGAAAGATTTGATGCAGACACAACCCTTTGAAAAAGTCAATGTCAGCATGATTTGTCATGCTTGTGGCATAGGGAGAAAAACGTTTTATTATCATTTCCAGGACAAGTATCACTTGGTGCAGTGGATTTTTGATACAGAATTTGTAGAGGAATTGCAAAAGATAGACCAAAGTGACCAATGGGCCTGGATGGACTGCATTTGCCGTTGTTTTTATGAGCAAAGAGGGTATTATGGTCAATTATTGAAATATACAGGACAAAATTCTTTTCGAACGTATTTCTGGGAGTTTTTGTTTTCCTATGGAAAAGAGCATCATTCTTTGGGACATACAGAGATGGCCTATGCAGCCAGTCGGGAAGGGCTGGAGATGGAAGAAATGGAGCAGTTTTATAGCCAGTTTTTAAATGATGCCATCGTCATTACCATTTTTCGTTGGGTTTCCCATGGAGCCAAGTTGCCGCCGGAACAACTGATGGCCAGGATGAAAGGCGTTTGGGATGTGGTTTTGGCCCATATGACAAAGGTAAGCCAAGAACAGGCAAACAGAGAGGGGAAGGTAACAGAAAAAGCGCCTGGGGATGATAGAAGCGAGGGCAAAGCGCAGAACAACCCATCCAAAAGAAGGGAGAAATCAGAAAAATTCGCGCATTTATGACACACTTTTCCATTCCTGTCCCATGACAAATGCTATTTTTTTCCTTACAATAACAGTATTGGGTATTTGAAATGTGAAAGTGAATGAAGCGTGCGAGTATGAAAAAGCGAGGTTGAGAGCGTATGAATCTGAAAGAAAAAGCAAAACAAGCAGCAATGACGGCGGCCGTGCACCAGGCCTTGACCTATTTGGACCATGATCCGCAAACCAATATTCCAAAATTGATGCATTTGGTGGAACAGTTGGTGCCAGAAAATTGGTATGCCCCGCAAATTCATGCGTTTCATCAAGCCATCGAGGATAAAAACAACTGGTATCAGCTGATTTTGAAAGTCTATGAATTGGACCCTGGGGTCAGACGGACCTTTTTTGAAAACTTTATTTTAAATGCCAGCTTGATTGGCAGTGCCACACAAGAAGAAATGATGGAAAAACATCATTGCAATGTGCCCTGGGCCATTTTGTTGGACCCAACATCGGCCTGCAATCTTCATTGCACCGGTTGTTGGGCGGCCGAGTACGGAAACCGGCTGAACTTGACATTGGAAGAATTGGACTCCATCATAACCCAAGGCAAGGCATTGGGCACCTATATGTATATTTTTACAGGCGGGGAACCTTTGGTGCGCAAAGCAGACTTGATGGCTTTGTGTGAAAAACACAGCGACTGTGAATTTCTTTCCTTTACCAACGGCACCTTGATTGACGACGCCTTCTGCGAGGAAATGCTGCGGGTGAAAAACTTTGTGCCTGCCATCAGTTTGGAAGGGTTTGAAACGGCCAACGATGGCCGAAGAGGCACAGGGGTTTATCAAAAAGTGATGGAAGCCATGAAACGCTTGAAAGCCCATGGCTTGCCTTTTGGGATTTCCACCTGTTATACCAGCCAAAACTGTGACGACGTCAGCAGCGAGGCCTTTTTTGACCAGATCATTGACGCCGGGGCATTGTTTGTTTGGTTTTTCCATTACATGCCAGTAGGAAATGGCGCCGTGCCGGCGCTTTTGCCAACGCCAGAACAAAGAGAACAGATGATGCAGCGGATTCGGGCATTTCGTCAAACCAAACCCATTTTTTCCATGGATTTTCAAAACGATGCCCAATATGTGGATGGCTGTATCGCCGGTGGCCGGAGATATTTACACATCAATGCCAAAGGCGATGTAGAGCCTTGTGTCTTTATTCATTATTCCAATGTGAATATCAGAAATCATACGTTGCTGGAGGCATTGCAGTCGCCTTTGTTTTTGGCTTATCACGATCATCAGCCGTTTTCGGAAAATATGCTGCGGCCTTGTCCGATGCTGGAAAACCCAGAAATATTGCGGGCCATGGTGAAAGAGTCCAAGGCCGTTTCGACGGATTATGAATCCTTAGAAGACGTGGACACCTTATGCGACCGCACAACGCCATACGCCAACCAGTGGAAGCCTAAGGCCGATCAGTTGTGGCAGAAAGAAAAAGAAAAAATGGAACAAAAGAAATGATAGGAAAAGGAAAACCCCCATCCAAGAACATTGGATGGGGGTTTGTGATCGGAAGCATTTGATTAGATTTCGATTTTTGCGCCCAGCAGTTTGGCAAATTCCCGACAGATGGCGGTGTTGCCTGGCCAAGCAGGAGCGGTAACCAAGTTTTTGTCTACAACGGCTTGATCGGCTGGTACTTCCACATATTCGCCGCCAGCCAGACCGATGTCTGGGCTGCAAGCGGGATAGCAGGTGGCTTTGTAGCCTTTGAGCACGCCGGCTGCCGTCAAAATCTGTGGGCCGTGGCAGATGGAAGCCACTGGTTTATTGGCTGCAAAAAATTCCTGCACAATGGCAATGACACGAGGGTTCAAACGGATGTATTCTGGTGCGCGGCCGCCAGTGATAAACAGCCCCACATAGTCTTCCGTTTTGACTGCATCAAAATCGGCAGTCAGTGCAAAATTATGGCCTCTCAATTCGGCATAAGTCTGAAACCCAATGAAGTCATGAATGGCCGTAGCCACCGTATCGCCGGCTTTTTTGTCCGGGCAAACGGCATCCACCTGATAACCCAGCATGGACAGGGCCTGGAAAGGTACCATTGTTTCATAATCTTCGGTAAAATCGCCGCAAAGCATCAAAATTTTTTTTGCCATAGTGCATTCCTCCTTTTCAATGAGCCAATGTATTCTTTGCTCTTTTTTATGATAGCATAAAAAAGGAAACGACTGCAAGCAAACAAAAGCCATTCCTTGACAAAAAATTGTCTAATCTTTTTTTGGTATTTTCTGCAAATTTGCCAGAAGGATTTTCCCTTTCGATACAGAAACAAGAAGAAAACACAGGAGGTGTTATACATGGATCGTATGGAACAATTAGAACAAGCCGTTGCCTTTGTGCAGCAAAAAATGAGCTATCGTCCCAAGCTTGGGCTAATTTTAGGTTCTGGGTTGGGGGATTATGGAGATACCTTGTCTCAGGCTGTCACGGTGCCGTATGGGGAGATTCCTTTTTTCCCTGTTTCCACGGTAGAGGGACACAAAGGGCAATTTGTGATCACGCCGGATGTCATTTGTATGCAGGGGCGGTTTCATTATTATGAAGGATATGATATGGAGGATGTTGTGATGCCGGTGCGGCTGATGGCACGGCTTGGGGTAAAGACGGTGGTGCTGACCAATGCGGCCGGCGGCGTAAACCCAGACTTTGCCGAAGGCACGTTGATGCTCATTACAGATCATATCAACTTCATGGGGCAAAATCCGCTGCGGGGGAAAAACTGGGAAAATCTTGGGCCAAGGTTTCCGGATATGAGCTTTTGTTATACACCGGCGCTGCGTTCCTTGGCCAAAGAGGTGGCACAAGAATTAGGTATTTCCCTCAAAGAAGGCATCTATTGCGGTTTTTCCGGGCCCAGCTATGAAACGCCGGCAGAGGTGCGGATGGCCAGGATTCTTGGTGCCGATGCTGTGGGGATGAGTACGGTGCCGGAGGCCATTGTGGCGGCCCATGCGGGGCTTCAAGTGTTGGGCATCAGTTGTATCACAAACCCGGCCGCAGGCGTAAGCGACAAAGCCTTAAGCCATGAAGAAGTCATCGCCGTGACCAAACGGGTGAAGGCAGATTTTGTGCATCTGGTGGATGGGATTTGTGCCGCCCTTTGTCAGCAGAAAGATTGAAAGAAACTAAAAAAGGGTGCCAATGGGATTGGCACCCTTAAAATTTTCTCAAATCTCTGGCCTTAGCCGGAGATTTTTTATTCCGTAACTTTCAGACGGTGGAAGGATTTTTTGCCCTTTTGCAGCATCACAGAACCATCCTGAAGCATTTCTTTCGTTACTACCAGGTCAAAGCTTTCCACTTTTTCATCGTTCAGTTTCAGCCCGCCTTGCTGTACCAAACGACGGCCTTCGGCGCGGGAAGCACACAGTTTGGTGAGGGTGAGGATGGAAAGAATGTCCATACCTTCGCCAAATTCGGCTGCAGAAACTTCTGTTTCTGGCACAGAGCCGCCCTGGGCGCCGCCGCCAAAAAGAGCGCGGGCTGCCTGCTGTGCTTTCTGGGCTTCTTCTTCGCTGTGGACAATTTTGGTCAGCTCAAAGGCCAGTACTTCTTTGGCTTCGTTGATGGCACTGCCTTCCAAAGCGCCCAAACGACGAACTTCTTCCATAGGCAAGAACGTCAGAAGGGCCAGGCAGTTTTCCACGTCTTTGTCGTCCACGTTTCTCCAGTACTGATAAAATTCGTAAGAAGACGTTTTTTCTGGGTCCAGCCAAACGGCGCCTTTTTCCGTTTTGCCCATTTTTTTGCCTTCGCTGTTGGTCAACAGTTTGAAGGTCATGCCAAAGGCCGGCTTTTGTTCTTTGCGGCGAATCAAATCCACGCCTGCGATGATGTTGCTCCATTGGTCGTTACCGCCCAACTGCATCACGCAGCCATATTTTTTATTCAGTTCCAAAAAGTCGTTGGCCTGCATCAACATATAGTTAAATTCCAGGAAGGAAAGACCTTTTTCCATTCTGGTTTTGAAGCATTCTGCCGTCAGCATCCGGTTGACGGAGAAGTGAACACCGATTTCCCGCAGAAAATCGATGTAGTTGAGGTTACGAATCCAGTCGGCGTTATTGGCGATGATGGCTTTGTCGTCGTCAAAGTCGATGAAATGGCTCAGCTGTTTTTTGAAGCAGGCCACGTTGTGGTCGATGGTTTCGACGGTCATCATCTGGCGCATATCGGTTTTGCCGGTGGGGTCGCCAATCATGCCAGTGCCGCCGCCCATCAGACAGATGGGGCGGTGTCCGGCCCGCTGCAAATGGGCCATGGCCATGACAGTCAAAAAGTGCCCCACATGAAGGCTATCGGCGGTGGGGTCAAAACCGATATAAAACGTAATGGGTTCGTTTTTGGCAAACAGTTCCCGAATTTCGTCTTCATGGGTCAGCTGTTCAATAAACCCTCTTTCTTCCAATACTTCCAATGCGTTTTTCATTTCGAATTCTCCTCCTTGTTTTTCTCAAAAAAAATCTCCCGTCCTAAAAAAGGACGAGAGAACCCGTGGTACCACCTTTGTTTACACGTCAAAATGAACGTGCCTTTCGCTGCTATAACGGGCAAACCCGTCGGCGGCTAAGCCGATGGCTACGGGCGGTAATTTACTTTTTGCGGTGCGGCGAATTTTTCACCAACCAATTCGCTCTCTGCTTAGTCACCCGAAAAAGCCCAACAAAGCAAGTACAAACGGTGCTTTGTCAACCCGATCATTGCGTGTTTTATGAAATTGGCTTTATGCTACCATGGCTTTTTCCAATTGTCAAGCCTTTTTTTCTTTTTTTGCATTTTTGGCAATGGCCAAAAGCACCTCCACGGCTTTTTCCATGCTTTGCACCGGCACAAATTCATAAACGCCATGGAAGTTATGGCCGCCGGCAAAGAGATTGGGGCAGGGGAGGCCTTCAAAGGAAAGCCGGGCGCCATCGGTGCCGCCGCGGATGGGGCCGATGAGGGGCGTTACCCCCACAGACTCCATGGCCTCCTTGGCCAGGGCTACAATGTGGGGATGGGGGGCCAATTTTTCTGCCATGTTGTAATACTGATCCTGGACCGTGACGGTGATACAATCGCCAAAATGGGCGTTCAGTTGGTCTTTTACGGTCTCAAACAAAGCCTTGCGGGCGGCAAAACGTTCTTTGTCAAAGTCACGGATGATGTAGTGCAGCGTACAGTCAGAAACATTGCCCTCCATTTGGTTTAGATGGAAAAAGCCTTCGTATCCTTCCGTATGGGCCGGGGTTTCGCTGGCAGGAAAAGCGGAAATAAATTCGTTTGCCATCAGCAAGGCGTTTTTCATCAGGCCCTTGGCCGTGCCGGGATGGACGTTGACACCGGTGATATGAACGACGGCAGAAGCGGCATTGAAATTTTCATATTCCAGCTCGCCAAGTTTCCCGCCGTCAACGGTATAGGCAAAGTCTGCCCCAAAACGGGCAATGTCAAAATGGTCGGCCCCGCGGCCAATTTCTTCATCTGGCGTGAAGGCAAGGGCAATTTCCCCGTGGGGGATTTCTGGATGGGTGACCAAGGTTTCGATGGCCGCTAAAATTTCTGCAATGCCGGCCTTATCGTCGGCGCCAAGGAGTGTGGAGCCATCGGAGGTGAGAATATCTTGTCCTTGGTACAAGAGCAAATCTGGAAATTGACTGGGAGAAATGGTCCGATAGGGCAAAATGATATCGCCGCCATCATAATTTCTTGTCAATACAGGGTGGACATTTTCCCCAGGTGCATCAGGACTGGTATCCATATGGGCAATGAAGCCCAGGGTGTGGAAGCCTTCGGCTGTTTTTGGCAGACGGGCATAGACATAGCCGGTATCGCTGAGAAAACAATCGGTAAGCCCCATTTTTTCACACTCATGAAGTAAAAAAAGGGCCAGGTCTTTTTGGCAGAGGGTGCTGGGCACCGTGGCACTGGTTTCACAGCTGGTGGAAGGTTTTGTAACCAATTCTAAAAAGCGTTCCGTTACGGTTTTCATCAAGATTCCTCCTTTCGGGATGTGGCACGGCGGCAAAGGCCGGAGCCGTCAAACAGTGGGGTATAGGCAGAGGTGGCAGAAGACTTTTCTTGGCGAAATCCATGGGTGAGACCCAGGGAGAGAAAGTGGTCCACCACGTCTTCATATTCAAACGTCGTCAGTTTTCGGTGAAAGGGCGGAAACTCTTTGGCCAAATACATGGGCGTATATTGCCGCAAAAGCGATACATAGACCGTATCGCCGAAGGTTTCTTTGATCCAAGAAAGAATTTTTTTACTATCCTCTCTGGCCGAGGGCAGCACCATGTGGCGGATAATGACACCTCGCTGCATCAGGCCGTTTTCATCAAAAACGGCTTCGCCCACCTGGCGCACCATTTCGCCGATGGCCTTTGCGGCATGGAAAAAATAGTCTGGGCAGTGAGAAAGCTTTGCAGAAAGGGCAGTGTCATAGTATTTGCAGTCCGGCAAATAAATATCCACCAGTCCTTCCAATAAAGACAGCGCCTCCACCGTTTCATATCCACTGGAATTATAGACCACCGGAAGGGTCAATCCCTGTTCTTTGGCCAGACGAAGTGCGTCCACCACAGAGGGAAGAAAGTGGCCGGCGGTGACTAAGTTAAGATTATGGACTTGTTTTTCTTGCAAAGACAAAAAGGTGTCAGCCAGTTCTTCTGTAGTTAGTGTTACGCCGTTGTTTTCTTGACTGATGGTGTAATTTTGACAAAAGACGCAGCGCAAGGCGCAGCCGGAAAAAAAGACCGTACCCGAACCACGGGTGCCACTGATGGGCGGTTCTTCGTACTGGTGCACCGAGGCCAGGGCCGCCTTTGGCGCAGTCCCGCTTTGGCAATAGCCATAGGGGGGACGGGTGCGGTCGCCGTGGCAGCGGCGCGGGCAAAGGGTACAGTCGGTGAGGTCATAAACATGAAGATACAATCCAATCGCCTCCAGAAGTTTATTTTACCACGGCTGCCAGAGATTATATATATCTTTTTTGCAAAAAATGCGGTAAAATGGGGACAAAAGAGAGGTGATATGGGTGATTATCAAAGAAAAACGGCAAGTGGAGCAAGAAGTGATTGCCCAAGTGGTTTGTAATTGTTGTGGAAGACAGTTGACAACGGACGAAAACGGCTATTTTGAGGACTTCATTCATCTGGAAAAGGAATGGGGTTATTTTTCCGGCCAGGACGGGGTACGGGAAGAAGCCGACATTTGCGAGGATTGCTGGAAACAAATGAAAAAAATGTTTCGCGTTTCCACAGAAGTAGAGCCGGGTGTGTAAAATCTGGCAGAAATTTCGAAAAGCCCTTTACTTTAACGCTGTGAAATGTTAAAATACCAACTAGAGTATCTTTTTGGATAAGCGAAAGGTGATGGGCGTGAATCAAAAAATCAGAAGCAAATTTGCAGACAGGCTCTTTGAGTATGTGCTGACGATGGAGACGGTGGAGGACTGTTACCGGTTGTTTGAAGATCTTTGCACGGTGCATGAAATCAATGCCATTGCCCAACGGATGGCGGTGGCAGAGATGCTGGAGAGAAAATGCACTTATGTGGAAATTGCAGAAAAGACCGGCGCTTCCACAGCCACCATCAGCCGGGTGAACCGAGCCTTGATTTATGGCACCGACGGCTATAAGCTGGCCATCGATCGCCTGAACGAAAAGCAAGGCGTCATTCCGGTGGAAAGCACGCTGGAAGAGCAATAAGAAGAACAAAATGGGCGAAAACGCGCAAAAAGCCTTTGTCTTTGGGTAAGACAAGGCTTTTTTTCATTGGAAAACAAAAGAAAATGTGATATACTCGTAAAAAAGATGGTTGAAAAACGAAGATGGAGAAGGAAACATGGAAAAAATCAATTTGATTGCAACGACGGCCTTTGGCCTGGAAGCATGTGTCAAGCGAGAAGTGATCCGGCTAGGGTTTGAAAATGTGAAAACGTACGACGGCCGGGTGGAATTTACGGGCACGGAGGCGGATATTGTCAAGGCCAATTTGTGGCTGCGTTTTGCCAGCAAGGTGCTCATCAAAATGGGCGAATTTCGCGCCACCACCTTTGACGATTTGTTTGAGGGCACCAAGGCTTTGCCTTGGGGGAACTGGATTACGGAAGACGGCAAGTTTACGGTGACGGGCAAAAGTGTGAAATCCACGCTGTTTAGCGTTTCCGACTGCCAGGCCATTGTGAAAAAGGCCGTGGTGGAAAAACTGAAACAAAAATATCATGTCAGCTGGTTTGACGAAACGGGGCCGGAATATACCATCCAGGTGGCCCTGCTCAATGACATTGCCACATTGACCATCGACACCAGCGGCGGAAGTTTGCATAAACGGGGTTACCGGGAAACGGCCATGGTGGCGCCTTTAAAAGAAACATTGGCGGCGGCCATGGTGGATTTAAGTTACTGGAATAAAAGCCGGCCGTTATTGGACCCGCTGTGTGGTTCCGGCACCATCCCCATCGAAGCGGCCCTCATTGCCCGCAATGTGGCCCCGGGGATTCATCGCCGCTTTGCCAGCGAAGAATGGCCGCAAATTGCGCCGCAGATTTGGAAGCAGGCCCGGGTGGCGGCCTACCAGGCCATTGATTATGATGTGATGCCTCAAATTTATGGCAGTGATATCGACCCGGAAGCCATTGCCGTGGCCAAGGAAAATGCCGAAAAAGCCGGCGTGGACGACTGCATCACCTTTGAAGTGCGCCCGGCCCAAGAGGCTAAGCTGATTGGGGATTATGGCTGCATCATCACAAATCCCCCTTATGGCGAGCGAATCGGGGAATTAAAGGAAGTGGAAGAGCTGTATCGCTCTTTGGGAAAATTGCTCAAGCAAAACGAAACTTGGGGCGCCTATGTCATCACTTCCATGGAATATTTTGAAAGCTTGTTTGGCCGCAAGGCAGACGCCAAGCGGAAGATTTTTAATGGTCGCATCAAAACCGACTATTATCAATTCTTTGGGCCAAAACCGCCCAAGATGCCCAGAAAGTGAAAGGAACAGACGATGGAAATTCGACAAGAGCAACCAGAGGATTTTCCAGCCATTTATGAATTGGTCCAAGCGGCATTTTTGACGGCAGAGCAGGCAGACGGTACGGAGCAGGATTTGGTGGTATCGCTGCGGCATACGGCGCAATATGTGCCCAAGCTTGCGCTGGTGGCCGAAAAAGAGGGCCGGATCATTGGGTATGGACTTTGGACCAAAATTTCTTTGGGAGGAAAAGAGGAGTTGGCTCTGGCGCCATTGGCAGTGAGCCCCGAGGAACAGAACAAAGGCGTTGGGCAAAGTCTGATGGCAGAAGGACACCGCCGGGCCAAGGAGATGGGCTATGACTGTGTGGTGGTGTTGGGAAACCCGGCTTATTATGCAAAAGCCGGTTTCTTACCGGCATCGTCGTTTGGGATTCGATTGCCTTTTCCTGTGCCGGAGGAATACGGGATGATACTTCCGTTGGGAAATGGCGAAATTCCCCAGGGAATGGTGACCTATGCACCGCCTTTGATGGGCGAAAGATAAAAAAGAAATAGAAGAGAGCGAGGGGAAAGAACATGAAACTGGTGGTATTAGAAAGCCTTGGCGTTTCGGAAGAAAAAATGGCGGCACTTTGTAAGCCGTTTTTGGAAGAAGGCCATGAGATTGTTTGTTATGAAAAAAATACGGACCCGGCGGTACAGATCGAACGGCTGCAAGACGCCGATGCCGTCTTATTGGCCAACATGCCCCTTTCGGCAGAAGTCATTGCCGCAGCACCCAAGCTGCGCTATATTGACATTGCCTTTACCGGCGTGGACCATGTGGCCGTGGCCAAGGCGAAAGAATTGGGGATGACGGTGTCCAATGCCGCTGGGTATTCCACGGAAGCCGTGGCAGAATTGGCCCTTTGCATGATGTTAAGCTTGCTGCGCTTTGTGCCGGAGATGGAACGGCGGTGCCGGGCCGGGGGCACCAAAGACGGTCTGATGGGCATGGAGCTGAAGGGAAAAACCGTAGGGATCCTTGGCGCCGGCACCATCGGACTGCGGGTGGCAGAGCTTTGCCATGCCTTTGGGTGTAAGGTATTGGGCTACAGACGCCATGTGACGGGGAACGAACCATCCTTCGTGCAGTTTGTTTCCATGGAGGAACTGCTGGCCCAGTCGGACATTGTGTCTCTCCATTGCCCGCTCAATGACTCCACCCGCCATTTGATGGGCGAAGCGCAGTTTGCAAAGATGAAACCAGGGGCCATCCTCATCAATACGGCCCGGGGCCCTGTGGTGGATAGCCAGGCTTTGGCCAAGGCCCTGCACAGCGGGCATCTGGCCGCGGCCGGCATTGACGTTTTTGATGTGGAGCCGCCTTTGGCCACAGACGATGTGCTGCTGACGGCGCCAAACGTGCTGGCCACACCGCATATTGCCTTTGCCAGCAAAGAAGCCATGGAGATTCGGGCAGAGATTGTGTTTGAAAACTTCCGCCAATGGCTTGCCGGTACGCCGGTCAATCTCGTGTAACAAAAGAAGTAGAAAGAAGGAATGACGTTTGAAACCTTGTACCATTGTTTTGACAACGACAGAAGAAGAGTTGAAAGAAGTGGCAGCGCTGGCCACCAAAATTTGGCACCAGCATTTTGTACCGCTTTTGGGCGAAGCCCAGGTGGATTATATGGTGGAAAAGTACCAGTCCTATCCGGCCATGCGGGGACAGATTGCCTCCGGCTATCGATATTACCGGATGTTCGACGGGGATACCTTGGTGGGCTATACCGGGGTACATCCGGAAAACGGAGCGCTCTTTTTAAGTAAACTCTATGTGCAGCAGGAATCGAGGGGGAACCAGTTTGCCTCCCAGGCCTTCCGCTTTTTGGTGGAGCTTTGCAAAAAAGAGGGATGGAGCAAAATTTGGCTGACCTGTAATAAGCACAACGACCATACGCTGGAAATCTATCATCATTTAGGGTTCCAGATCACCGATAGCGTTGTGACGGACATTGGGTGCGGGTTTGTCATGGACGATTATATTTTGGAATATCCTATTTCCAAATAAGAAGAGGAGAAAAAGCGGCCGCTTTTCAAAAGGCGGCTTTTTTGTTGTATATTTTAGGAACAAAAAAGCTCCCCTTTGCCATTTGGCCAAGGGGAGGGGAACACAAAGGGGTTAGGCCGCGCCGCCGGTTTGCTTTTGTTGGGCCTTGGCGGCCAAAAGCTCTTCCCGGCGCGCTTCCAGCTTACGCAGATAGCTTTTGTTGCTGGTGACGCGAATGTGGCTTTCCAATAGGCGTAGATCGTTGGAGCGGGGCACCCGTTGGTGCTCCACGTTGCTTTTGATGATGACGGCGATGCGCTTATGGCGTGTGTGGGTATGTAGCTGAAAATGATGTGGATTGTAAACAATGTACTCGTCTTTGGCTCTGGACTTTTTGATGATTAAAATAACAATCCCTCCCCGCAACAAAACTGGATTTGCCGACAAAAAAAGCCGCCTGCTTTTGACAAAAAAGCAGACGGCGTGCGGCCATACAACAGATGAAAAAAAGAGAATGAAAAAGAAGGGGGATTTTGGCAAACAACCTTGGTTTTTTGTTGGTTTTTCATGGAAAAATCACCGGCCCTTTTTTCAAGTTACCTTCTCTTCTTCACCTCTATTATGCAAGAAAAACCAAAGGTTGTCAATGGTTTTTTTCCAATTCCAACAAAAGTGGAACGGGGGAGTTGAGGGATAGGGTGTCGGGGGTAACATGGCAAGTATATGCTAAAATTTGGACACCACTTTCTTTTGCTTTTTTTAGTGCTTCGGTGAAGGCAGGATCGCGAACGGTATGGGGAGAAAACCCTTTGGCCCATGCGGTTTGGATCAAAAAGAGGACGGCTGCTTCATAGCCTTCCGATACGGCATCGCAAAGGTGTAATAGATGTTTGGCGCCGCGGCTGGTGGGGGCGTCGGGAAAGAGGGCCACGCCGTCTTGCAGGAGGGTGACACCTTTGACCTCCAAAAAGCCTTGTTTTCCCTCTGGCGTTTCATAGGCAATGTCAAAGCGGCTGTCGTGGAAGGTGACTTCCCGTTTGAGGGAGGAGACGGGGCCAATTTCTGTGATGCGTCCATCCAGCAAAGCTTCGGCGGCCACCTGATTGGGGGCCTGGGAGTCAATTTGAAACAGTACGCCGTCTTTTTCTACGGCGATGAGGGAATATTTTGTTTTGCGTTTAGGGTTTTGCCCTTCTTCCAAATAGACCAAGGCCCCTGGCAGCAGCAGCTCCCCCAGGCGGCCGGTGTTTTTGACATGAACCCGGCAAATTTCCCCGCCAGGCAGCACCACATCGGCCAAAAACCGGTTGGGCCGGACAAGAAAACGGGCGCAAGAAACGAAAGGGTATTGCATGGCGTAAGACTCCTTTCTTTTTTTCTACCAGTGTACGGGTTTTTGGCCAGGTTGTAAAGGTGCTTTTGCGCGAAAGCGAGAAAGCCAGAGGGCGAAACGGTCCTTTCGACGAAAATATGGTTGTTATCCCTGCCTTTTTCGTTTATAATGCTAGCAGGAGGTTGAAAAGAATGACCAAGAAACTTGAAGAACAACTTTCGTCTATTTCCACAGAATATGTGCTCAACCAGGCCACAGCAAGCCTGCTTTTGCTGCTTTCTAGCTGTATGGAAGACCGGCAAGAAAGCCCGCTTGCAGCCCTGTATTCCATCCCGCAGCCCTTGCTGGATTTAAAGGAGCAGGTGCATCGCCAAACGGCGGCGCTGCAAATGACACTGGGCGAGCAAGAAGTCAAAGAAGCGGTATTGGAAGAAGCCTTTGCCATGAAAGAAAAACTTCTTTCCATCTATCGCACCATCCATTGTTATTATCCCCTTTGGAATATCATCTCGACACCCTTAAGCGACGAGAAAATCCGGCGAGAATATGCCAAAGAGAGCGAAAACAAACAAGACGTGGAGTATCGGATTTTTTATGCCGACTGCATTGATTTTATCCAAGAAGGAAAAAATTTACTGGACCAGAAAAACCACATTGGCCAACTGATGCGGGCGGTGCCGTTAAAAATGACCAGAGACCGGTATGACGATTTGGTCAAGGCCAGTTTGCGTTTGGCCTTTGTGGGCCAAAGCGAAGAGGCGGTGCGCCATAGTTTACAGGTCTTTGAAATGATGAATGGGCCGTTGGACGAGCCTTCCTTTGGCACCTATTTCCCAGAAGTGGCATCGTTATTGAAAGAAAAAATGCAGGTGCAACCGGCAGAGCTTTCCGATGAGGCGCTGGATGAAGTGTATGAAGACATGGGCACCATCTTCTCGGCCTTAACGGACATGGAAGACTATTGCCAGGAGTTGTTAAACGCCATTTATTCTTTGATTTTGCTTTGTTATTTGCCTTTTTCTTTGGACGAGTTGACGGAAAAAGAATATGGATACAAAGACGTTTATTTCAAAGTGAAAGAAATATTGGAACAAAACGAAGACGACACCTTTGATGAAACCGTCAATGAAATGCTGGAACAGTACATCGAGCCGCTCATTGACCATGCCAATGAACTCAACGCCAAAGAAATGCCGCTGTTGGAAAAAATCGAAGACTACAGCACCGTTTCGGAGGATTTGGGCAAGATTTTGGCCACAGAAGGCTTTGTGCGGCAATGTTTTTACAGCGACATCAAAGAAGAAATTTTCACCTTTGCCACCGACCCCGAAGATACGCCAGCCTTGGACGATTGGAAAGAGGCCCAGTTTGAATCCTTTTGTGCTTCCATGCGCCAGCGGTTTTTGGCACTGCCCATCAAGATGCGCAAGGCAGCCATGGCGCTTTTATTGAGCACGCTGCCGGTGGATTGGGATATTCCACAGGTGATGGACTATATCAAAGACGCCATCGATACGGCCAATACGGAAGAAGACCGGTTGATGATCATTGACAAAGTGGGGGCCATTTTTAATGAATTGGGCTTCCATCCCGATGTGCCGGAAGAACATCATGCCCATGCCGATGGCTGTACTTGTGGAGAAGAACACCACCACGACGACGGATGCACCTGTGGCCACGACCATCACGGCCCGGGGCATCATCATTGATACCGAGGAGGAGAACCATGTTTCGTTTCAATCATTTTAATTATAATGTGTTGGATTTGGAAAAAAGTCTGGCGTTTTATGATGCCGCTTTGGGGTTAAAAGAAGTACGCCGCAAAGAGGCCGAAGACGGCAGCTGGATTCTTGTTTATTTGGGCGATGGCAAAAGCGACTTTACGCTGGAATTGACGTATTTGAGAGACCGGAAGGAGCCTTATAACCTGGGGGAAAACGAATTTCATCTGGCCTTTGTGACCGAAGAGTATGAAAAAGCCCATGAAAAACATCAGCAAATGGGTTGTATCTGTTTTGAAAACCCCGAAATGGGTATTTATTTCATCAATGATCCAGACAATTATTGGATTGAAATTGTGCCACCGTCTGCGGTGCGCTGAGGGGTACAAAAGGGGGAAATTCCATGGGAAAATTGCTGTTGGTGCTGACGGGAGGAACCATTTGTTCTTTTGCAGAAAATCATGTGAAAAGTCCGGATACACAGGCGGCGTTGCCGCTGCTTTTGAAATCCTTTGAAAAAAGCGGCTCGCCCTATGCCGATACGGAGTTTGATGTCATCAATTTGATGCAGGAACTGAGCGAAAATCTACAGCTGGAGCATTTGAATCGGATGCGGGAATGTCTTTGCCAAGTGGACTGGGATGAATATGATGGCGCCATTTTGGCCCACGGCACCGACACGTTATCCTTTACGGCAGCCTTTTTATCGGTGACGTTACGGGGGCTTTTAAAGCCGGTTTGCCTCTTAAGCAGCCGCCAGATGTTGGGCCAACCTGGCTCCAACGGGGAAGCCAATTTTGCCGCAGCCGTCGCCTGGATCAAGGAGCGGCATTTAGGCGGCGTCTATGTGCCCTATGAAAACACGAACGGGAAATTATATATGCATCTGGGAGAAGAACTGTTTGGCTGTGATGCGCAGGACGATTTTTACAGCATGACCATGGGGCAGGGGATGCCTGCGCCTTGGAAACGGATTTTGTTCCCCAATCCACTGACCATCAAAAACAATGTGATGCTGATTGCGCCCTATGTGGGGTTAGATTATAGTGCGCTGCGCCTGGACGGCAAACGGGCTGTGCTCCACGGCACCTATCACTCCGGCACGGCCTGCACCAAAGGCGACAACAACAATCTGCTGGTCTTTTTGGAACGGGCCAAAGAAGCCGGCGTGCTGGTGTTTTTGGAAATGGGCCATGAAAAGCAAGGCATGATGGATGGCGACATTTACGAAAGCACCCGGGCGCTGTTGGATGCCGGGGCTGTACCGGTGTATGACAAGACGACAGAAATGGGGTATATGAAGCTTTTGACGGCTTGTGCCCTCTATGAAACAGACGAAGAAATTCGCCAATTTATGGAAGAATAAAACAAGAAAAATCCCTGTGGGAGGACCCACAGGGATTTTTTGTTGGCCAAAGGGAAACGAACCTATGCTGCAAAAACGAGAAGTTTGTTTAATCGAGATAGCTGATGCCTTCCAAGGCCACCACCACTTCCGGGCCGGGGCGGCCATTGGTTTTGCCGATGACAAATGCCGTGTAAAAGTCTTCTTTTTTCAGCTGTAACGAAGGGTGGGTGATGAGGGTGCGATTGGTGGCGGCATCTTTGACCACCAACGTATGGCGGCCGGGGGCAAAGGAGAGAAAATCCGTCAGTTCGCCAAAGGCCAGGTCATACACCACGGGGCGGTTATCCAGATAGATAGAAACCGGCGTTTGGGAAAGGTTACTAAAGCGCAGTGCGGCGCGGTTTTCTTCGGTTTCTTTTGGAAAATCGCTGAGGGCCTGAATTCCGATGTTTTCCGGCGTACCCACGACGGCCGCCGTCACCACTTCTTCGGCCTGTAAAGGCAGGGCCACACTGACTAGCGGCGTGCCGGTGGTTCCGGTTTCAAACACCTGGATGGTGTAATAGCCAGGTCTTGCCGGCAGGTAATGGGTAAAATCTTGATACCGCAGCCCTTCGGCCACCATTTTTTGGTTCACATAAATGTCCACAGGAATTTCAGGATCGGTGGGCAGGGCATGGAAAAAACGGAGATAGGCCAAGGATTCTTCTGGCAAACCCCAAGGATCTTGTTCGTTTGGATAGCGCATGCGTATCGACGCTCCTTTCAGCAAAAGAGGAATTCGTTTGCCTCTACTGTATGAAAGGGAGTCTCAAAGGTGCAGCTGTTTTTGCTCAAACAAATCGCAAGCTTTTTCTTTTTGCCACAAAAAAACCGCACAACCAATCGATTTCTTGGTTGTGCGGGAAAAAAGTTTTTTTTCTGCCATACCTGCTTGGAAGAATCAGTCATAGAGGGCCGCCAGCCGCTCGATGCACGGATCATCCAATAACAACTCGCCATGTTCCATCAGATGGTATTTGGCCAGCACGGAAGAATTGTGTTTTTGCCCATATTCTAAAAGCAACTGCTCCAAAGGTGCTGCTGCTTCGCCTTCGCCCAGGGCGGTTTGCAGCAGATAGAAATAGCGGTTTTGATACTTGTAAAGCTGACTAAAACCGCAAAAGGAAGTCGTCAGCTGGATGGCCGCATGGGCTGCATCGTCCAGGGTTTCAAAGGAATAAACCAAAATGCCGTCATCGTTAAGCTGTTGGGTTTTGCGCCGGGCAATGGGTTTTTTGCGATAGCGCCGCAGCTCTTTATTTTGCGACAGCAAAGAAATCTTATCTTTGGTGCTTTCCTGATCCGGCAGCCTGGTGACAATCAGCATCAGACCGTCTACAGAAACGGGGGTGGCCTCAATCATTAACGGAGCATTTTCAAAGGAAAAGCCGCAGGAGTCAAAGGCCTGTTCCATGATGTCTTTGAACAGCTCTTTTGTTTGCTCGGTGGGCTTCATCAGTTCTTCCAGGTTGATGTTATGTTCTTTGAGGTCGGCATGTGTCAGCGTCAGCTTGATTTGGTTTTCGCTTAGCTTTTCAATTTTCATCGTATCACTTCCCCTCCTCTCAAGTATAGTGAAAAAAAGCCGTTCTGTAAAGAGGTTTCGCCGGAGAGAAATGTTAAAAAATCATGAAGAAATGTTTCTTTTCTTTACGTATGTAGCAATATATGTTAGTATGATACCCATCAAGGACCGAAAGGAGAAAAGAGGTTATCTATGAAAAAGAGGACAATCTATGGCGTGGGATTGACGATTGTGGTTTGGTTTTTGTTATTTTATACCATGCTTCCAGCCATCAATATCCATAACCAAGAGTTTTGGCAGTTTGCGGTACTGCTATTGGTGGTGGCTGTGGTGCTCAATAGCTATACCATGATACAAAAAATGGTGGAGTCCAGCCGCGGGCTTACACTGGGAGAACAGATCAAAAAATGGAAAAAGCTGTTACTGGTGGTGGCAGTTTTTGTGGTGTTTTATGGCGGCGGGACGCTGCTTTCTTCGCCCATCTTGCGGGCCTCGGCCTACAAGGACTTGTTGACCGTCACCCCCAGTAGTTTTGCCGAAGACATTGAAGAGGTGGATTTTAACCAAATCCCCATTATGGACAAGGATACGGCGGCGCTGTTGGCAGAAAGAAAAATGGGCAGTATGATCGATATGGTCAGCCAATATGAAGTCAGCGATTTTTATTCCCAAATCAACTACCAAGGAAAACCGGTGCGCGTTACACCATTGGAGTACAGCAGTGCCATCAAATGGCTGACCAATCGTTCCACGGGGATTCCGGCCTATATCAAAATTGATATGACCACCCAGGATGTGGAACTGGTGAAATTGGAAGAAGGTATCCGCATTTCGCCAACGGAGCACTTTGGCCGCAATTTGAACCGGTATCTGCGCTTTTGCTATCCGACGGCTATGTTCCGCAATATCAGCTTTGAAATTGACGACAACGGCGTGCCTTACTGGATTTGCTCGGTGGAAGAAAAGACCATTGGTCTGTTTGGCGGCAGCGACATCAAGGGAGCCGTGCTGTTAAATGCCGTCACGGGGGAACACACCTATTATGACATTGCCGATGTGCCCCAATGGGTGGACGGCGTTTATGATGCGGCGTTGCTGATTGGACAGTACGATTATTTTGGGCTGCTTTCCGGTGGGTACCTCAACAGTATTTTTAGCCAAAAGGGTTGTCTGCAAACCACAGAAGGCTATAACTATATTGCCTTAAACGATGACGTTTGGGTCTATACCGGCATCACCTCTGTGACAGGGGACGAGTCCATTGTGGGCTTTGTGTTGATGAACCAGCGGACGAAGGAAACTAATTATTATCAGGTTTCCGGCGCCAAGGAATTGTCTGCCATGCGTTCGGCCGAAGGCCAGGTGCAAAACTTGGGTTATCAGGCTACGTTCCCGCTGCTATTGAACGTGGGAGGCCAGCCCACCTATTTCCTCTCCCTCAAAGACGATGCGGGATTGGTGAAAAAATATGCCATGGTCAATGTGGAGCGGTATCAGTTGGTGGCCATTGGCGATACGGTGAGCCAGTGTGAAACCAATTATAAAGCATTGATGAATGATAGCGGCCTTTCTTTGACAGAGGAGGCAGAACAAAATCAATTTAGCGGCACCATCAGCGGCATTTATGACGTGGTGATCGACGGCAACACCTGTTACTTTGTCACATTGGAAGGGGAAGAAACCCTCTTTGAAGTGCAGGCCAAAGAAAACCTGACCATCATCACAGCCAAAGTAGGCGACCAGGTGGAACTGAGCGGGTATGCCGGGGCCACAGACGGATTGGTGACGGTGACGCAGGTGAAATTGACCGGACACCAGGCAGCCACCGACGCGGCCTTGGAAGAACGGGCCAAACAGGAAGCAGAAGCCAGCGAAGCCCAGTCTCTGCCAAGCATGGAAACGGAACCAACAGAAATGGTGGCAGAATAAAAAGAATTTGTTACAGCGTAGTTTTCTAAGAAAGCAAACTGGCTGGAATCCTTGCAACAGAAAGGATTCCAGCCAGTTTCTTTTTTCCGAACGTTATTTTTTCTTGGAAAGATGCGTTTGGTTCGTTTTTGTATGGCAAACGGGCTACCAGTGCATGTTTCTTCGGGAAAGCAAAAATTGGAGATAGCCACTGACGGCGGCCATGGAGCTGATGGTTTGGAAAAACAGTAAAAAACCAAGAAAGCCGATGGCATGATTTTGAAATGGCAGGTTCAATTTTTTCTGGAACCCATAGGCCGCAGTCCATAACAGAGCGCCTAACAGCAGAGAAAACAAGGTATAAAGCCCCACAAAATAGGGATAGCCTAGGTCCCAAAGAACGACACCAGGCAAAAAACCTGTCAAATAGGCCAAGTCTAAAACAGGAATCAGACAATTGACCAGTACAAAATAGCGGCTATACCAAGAAGGCTGTTGTAAAAGAGGGACTGTGCAAAGGCCTTCCAGCATGCCGTAGGCCCAACGTTTCCTTTGGCGAAAGAGGGAAGACCATGTGGTTGGAACGATGGTGGAGGCTGCGGCCTTTGGGGCATAGGTGGAGCCATAGCCTTTGGATAGGAGCCGGTAGGTGAGGACAATATCTTCTCCAAAAGAAGCATCCCACCCGCCCACTTCTCGGACCGCTTCTGTGCGATAGGCACTGAAAGAGCCTTGGGCCACCAAGGTGGTACGGTAGCTACCTTGGAACCGTTTGACGGCAGCAATGCTGAGCCAATAGTCGTAAAGCTGCATGGCAGAAACAAAGGATTGGCGTGGATTGGCCACGAATAAATGGCCTGCCGTACAGGCGCTGTCGGTGGCCAAAAGGCAGGATACGATTTGTTCCACCGCTTCTGGCTCCAACAGCGTATCGGCATCCAATGTGAGAAAAAGTTTGGTTTTGACATGGCGCAGGCCTTCGTTGAGGGCAAAGTGTTTTCCTTTTTGCGGACAGAACAGATAGGTAACAGAAAAACCGGGCGGGGCCTGGGCGGCCGCTTTTTTGGCAATAGCAGCGGTTTGATCGGTGGAAGCATTGTCAATGAGAAGCAGGGAAATGGAACCGCCATATTGCTGTGCAAAAATATGTTGCAGACAGGAAGGCAAGGCTGCTTCTTCATTATGGGCGCACAGCAAAATGGTCACAGGGTCGGATGCGATGGGGTAAGAAGCCGGCTTTTGATGCTGCACATTGGAAAAAAACATGGCAAACATCAAAAAACCAGGCAGCAAAGCGATGCCAAGGATGACCCACCAGACATAAACAGCGGGAAGTTTCGTCGATACATCTGCTGCCCAGGGGATGGCAAACCAAAGGGAGAAACACAATAAACAAAATGCTGCGGCTAGAGAAAGGATCCATTTTGTCCGCATGATGCGATCACCTTTTCTTTTTTTGTCATACTATGGCAAAAAAGAGAAAAAGGTGACAAAAAAAGGTTGCTCGAAACAATCGAACAACCTTTTTTTATTTTAGAAATCCAATCTCAATGGCCTCTGTGGGGCAGGCGGCCTTGCAGCGGCCACAGCGGATGCACTCCATATCGTTGGGCCGTTTGGTGGGCTCGCAGGCCATGGGGCAAACACGGGCACACTGGCCGCAGGAGATGCAGGCATCTTGGTCCACAGAAAGCCGATAGAAAGAGGCTTGTTGCAGCAAGCCATAGATGGCGCCCAGGGGGCAAAGATAGCGGCAAAAGGGGCGGCAAAGCACAACCCCCAACAGACACAAGAAAAGCAAAAGCCCCATCTTCCAAACAAACAGCGCTCCAATGCTTTGTTGCAACGTTTCATTGGCGCTGACCAAAGGAATGCCGCCCATCAGTGTGCCGGACGGGCAGATCAGTTTACAAAACCAGGGATAGCCCTGGCCAATGAGGTCGGTCACCAAAAGGGGCAGAGCCACCACAAACACGGCCAAAACTAGAAATTTCAAAAACCGCAGCGGCCGGTCGCAGGGAAAGGTACGCCACTTTTTGGGAAAGGGAATTCGATAGAGCAAATCCTGCACCAGCCCAAAGGGGCAAAGAAAGCCGCAGACAAACCGGCCACAGATGGTGCCAACGAGGATCAAAAACCCAGTCACAAACAGGGGGAGCCGAAACTCGTAACTGCCAAGGACGGCCTGCAAGGCCCCGATGGGGCAGCTGGCGATGGCACCGGGGCAGGAATAACAGTTTAGCCCCGGTACACAGACGCTTTTTAGCTTTCCTTGGTAGATGGCGCCCCGGGCAAAGCCAACCACAAAGGCGTTGGTGATGAGGGTCCAAAGAAGCTGTATAGTCAGTCGTTTTCGTTCCGATTTTTTTTCTTTATCCAATGCCAACACACTCCAAACAAATGCGAATGGCTTTTGCCAAAATCACGCTATTTTCTCCCCGCAGCCATCCTGCTCCCAGGCAAAAACAGCCAAAGAGCAAAAGCAAAATCGATACCTGAGTTTTTTTCATCAATTATTCCGCTCCTTCCACCAAGGATAGATGGGCGTCAATGATTTCTTGCCACGATTCTTTGTCGTTGGCCCCGGCATAGGCCTGGCCTGTGATGTGGCCCTGGCGGTCCACAAAAAAGGTGGTGGGCAGGTTTTGGATGGTGCCCACAGGGCCTTGGAGCATGGTTTCATCGGGAATCAAAGAAACATAGGTGACACCGGTGGCTTCTTCAATGGCAAGAGCTTTGTTGAGTTGTGCTTCATCCACAGGGCCTTCGGGGGTGACGTCCATACAGATGCCAACAATCTGGAAGGAGGCGCCTTTTTGTTGCATTTCCTGGCTGATTTCTTCCAAGGCCGGCATTTCGTCGATGCAATAGCCACAGAAGGTGGCCCAGACATTGACCATGGTCAAATCGGCTTGGGCAAACAAATTGCCGTTATACCATTGCCCTTGGAGGGACTGGGCCGTAAAGTCGCCCAGGTCTGTAACCAAATGTGGACTATCCAGATAGCCAAAGGCGGCCGTTTGGTCGGGCTGGGTTGGGGTTTCAAAAAGGATGGTCCGTTTGGCAAACAAATCGGCATAGGCACTATCGGGGTTTACATAGACATAGCAGACTTGGCGATTGTCTGTGGTCTGTCCGGCCAATGTGGGCGCAGAAGTATACATGGTTTCAATATAAGGCAAATCGATGCCCTCCTGTCCGGCCGGGGCAAAGCCAATGGCCCCGATGGGGGTGGAGGTGGCAAGCCAATCTTCGTAATCTGTCATAGAAAGCAAGTCTTTGGGCGGCGTGCCTTCTTGGAAATAGACGCAGGCGTTGGTGCCATCGTCGGAAGCAGTATAGTACATCCAAATTTCCCCGTTTTGCTGGGCTATGCTCCAGTCTTCAGAGAAAGAAAGGGTCAGTCCCAAAGCGGGAAAGGCATAAGAAGTGGCGGCAGCGGGCACTTTTAATGCAAAAGGATGGGCTGCTTGATAGTATTTGGTAAAGGCTTCATCCATCCAACCTTTTTCTTCCGCCTCTTCCAGCGTCACTTCTCCGCTTTCTATGGCAGAAAGGCGGTCTTTGGGCGAAGGAATGGCATCCGATGCACAACCGCTCATGAGACAGCCGACAACAAGCAATAAGGGGGCGTATTTGTGAAATAACATGGAAAACCTCCGTTTCTTTTTTTTCTTTTTTTTATGGTACTAAAGGAAGGCGAAAAGTGCAAGGGATTTTGAAAACTTAAGCAAACGGTTTTGTTTTCCTAATCGTAAAAAGAATACGCAATGGAGAAAAAGAAGGAAAAAACGTAATAAAAAAACGGAAATACAAATATAGCAGAAAAAATAATACGAAAATACTTGAAAACCGTCCGTCCCTTCGTTATAATGAAAGAAACAAGCACCCGATGGAATGGACGAGACAAGGAGGGAAATCCCATGCGGATCAGAGCAATTCTATTGCAACCGGTGGACAAGGTTGTGACAGTGGTGGATGATGTTCATGCAGGAGACACGGTGTTTTACCAAAAAGAAGGCCAAGAGGTGGAAGTAGAGGCCAGGGAAGAGGTACCGGCGTTTCACAAAGTGGCTGTGGTGGACCTCAAAGACGGAGAAGAGGTCATCAAATACGGCCAGGTGATTGGGGCCATGATGAGCGACGCAAAAAAGGGCGATTGGATCAGCCACAAAAATGTGCGTTCTCTGCCTAGAAACTACGACGAGGAATGTTGAGAAAGGAGTGCCTTTGCATGAACTTTTTTGGATATGAAAGACCGGATGGCCGGGTGGGAATTCGAAACAAAGTATTGATTTTGCCCACTTGTGCCTGCTCCCAGGAAACTTGCCGGATTGTATCGGAACAGGTGGAAGGCACTTGTTATGTGGGAAACACCGCCGGTTGTTCGGAAGTGGAAGAAAATTTGAAAATTTGTACGGAAATGTATTCCGGCTTTGCGGCCAATCCCAACATTTATGGCACCGTAATGATCGGTTTGGGCTGTGAAGGCTGTACGCCAGAGAGCATGAAAGAAGCCATTTTGAAAAAGACCAACAAACCTTTGGAAGTGTTCGTCATTCAAGAAGAAGGCGGCACCGTGAACACCATCAATAAAGCGGTGAAGGCTGCCAGAAAAATGGTGCAGGATGCTTCTTTGGTACAGAAAAAAGAATTTCCGTTAAGCGAGCTGTTTTTAGGCGTGGAATGCGGCGGCAGCGACGCCACCAGCGGCCTGGCGGCAAACCCCGTAGTGGGCAATGTCTCCGACCGCCTGGTGGATGCAGGTGGGTCGGCCGTGATGAGCGAAACCACAGAATTTATCGGCGCCGAACACATTTTGGCCAAACGGGCAGCTACACCAGAAATCAAAAAGCAGATCATTGGTATCTGTAAAGACTTGGAAGAACATTTGGCCAATGTCAACCAAAACCTGCGCACCGGCCAGCCAACCCCTGGCAATAAAGAAGGCGGCATTTCTACCATCGAAGAAAAATCCCTTGGTTGTATCTATAAAGGCGGTTCTCGTCCCATTGTGGAAGTGTTGGAATATGCCCAGATGCCAACGAAAAAAGGGGCCCTCATTATGGATAGCCCAGGTTTTGATGTGGCCAGTGTGACGGCCATGGTGGCCGGCGGCGCCCAAGCCATTATTTTCACCACCGGGCGCGGTACCCCCACCGGCAATATCATTGCCCCCGTCATCAAAGTGACCGGCAACAGCAAAACCTTCCAGAGAATGAAGGACAACATCGATTTTGATGCCAGTGTGGTGCTCAGCGGCGAACAGACCATTGATCAATGTGGACAGGCGCTGTTTGAAGAGCTGGTGGCCGTGGCCAACGGCAAAGTGACCAAGGCCGAAGCCTTTGGGTTTAACGAATGCTCCATGCAGCGGATTTGTAAATTCATTTAAGTTTGTTTTCAGACAAAGAAAGAAGCAGGAAACCGTCAAAAAACTGTTGTCCCAAAGGATCGATGGGTACAAGAGGAGAATTTTTTTGACGGTTTTTTCTTTTTGCAAATTTTTTCTTTCCCTATTGCAAATTTTATGATAGAATGAAACCAATTTTTACGAAACAGAGGTGTTGATATGATGAAACCGCTCATTGCCATTCCCATGGGGGATGCGGCCGGGATTGGGCCAGAGATTGTGGTCAAAGCTTTGGCCAATCCAAAGGTGCGTCAAGCGGCCCATTGCGTGGTTGTGGGAGATCGAAATGTGATGGAAGAGGCCAAGGCGATCACAGGGGTGACACTTCCCCTTTGTCTCATTCAAGAGGCGAGGGAAGCCAGGGACGACAAAGATGTGATTTTCTTGATGGATTGCGCCAACATTGACCAAAGCCAGTTTGTCCGGGGACAAATCCAGGCCATGTGCGGCCGGGCGGCCTATGAATATATCGAAAAGGCGGTTTCTTTGGCCATGGAAGGCCAAGTGGATGCCGTAGCCACCACACCCATCAATAAAGAAGCCCTCAAGGCAGCAGGCGTTCCCTTCATTGGGCATACGGAAATTTTTGGCGCTTTGACCCAGACCAAAGACCCTTTGACCATGTTTGAAGTGCGGGGATTACGGGTGTTCTTTTTAAGCCGCCATGTTTCGCTGCAAAAAGCTTGTACCATGGTGACCAAGGAGCGGGTGATGGATTATGTGGTGCGCTGCAAAGAGGCGTTGGCTTCTTTGGGGGTGACCGAAGGAACCATGGCCGTGGCAGGGTTAAACCCCCACAGCGGCGAACACGGGCTTTTTGGGATGGAAGAAGTGGAGGCAGTGACGCCGGCGGTGGAGGCGCTGCAAAAACAAGGCGTGGATGTGGTTGGGCCCATCGGGGCCGACTCGGTGTTCCACCTGGCCTTAAAGGGCCGCTATAACAGCGTTCTTTCCCTCTATCACGACCAAGGGCATATCGCCACCAAAACACTGGATTTTGAGCGAACCATCTCCATCACCTGTGGCATGCCTATTTTGCGTACCTCTGTGGACCATGGCACGGCCATGGACATTGCCGGCACCAACTTGGCCAGTGCAGTCAGCATGGAAGAAGCCATTTTCCTGGCGGCAAAATACGCCCCTCATTTTCGAAAATAAGACAAATACAAAGAAAAAACTTGCACTGCTTCCAAAAACAAGCTATACTTAGTTTCATCCGTAAGAGATGAAGGAGGTTCGGAAACAATGGAAATTCAATTTGCAGATCGGATGCAGGAATTTAAAGAAGGGATTTTTACCACATTGGCGAAAATCAAAAAACAGCGTCTGGCGGAAGGAAAAAAATGCTATGACCTTTCTGTGGGTACGCCTGACTTTTTGCCCGATGCCCATGTGATGGAAGCGTTGACGGAAGCTTCTCGCGATCCTCAAAATTATAAATATGCCATTTCAGATACCGACGAACTGGTGGCGGCCGTACAGGGATGGTACAAAAACCGGTATGGCGTGACGTTGGAAGCAGACGAAATTATGTCCTTATATGGCTCCCAGGAAGGCTTAAGCCGCATTGGGATGGTGCTTTGTAACCCAGGCGACATTGTTTTGACGCCAAACCCAGGCTATCCCATCTTCTCCATGGGGCCCATGTTAAATGGCGCAAAAATTGTACATTATGACTTGAAAGAAGAAAACGGCTATCTCATCGACTTTGATGCCATTGACCCAGAAATTGCCAAGGCGGCAAAAGCCATGGTGGTTTCCTATCCGGCCAACCCCATTTGCCGTTTGGCGCCAAAGGAATTTTATACCGATTTGATTGCCTTTGCCAAAAAATATAACATTGTGATTTTGCACGACAATGCCTATTCGGAAATTGTCTTTGACGGTAAAGAAGGGTTCTCTTTCCTGGCCATGGAAGGGGCCAAAGAAGTGGGGATTGAATTTAATTCCCTTTCCAAAGGCTATAACTTGACGGGGGCCCGGATCTCTTTTGCGTTAGGCAACCGGGACATCATTCGGGAATTTCAGAAGTTGAGAAGCCAGATTGACTATGGCATCTTTAAACCGGTACAGGCCGCCGCCGTGGCAGCACTGACGGGGCCACAGGACATGGTGATTAGAAACCGGGCAGAGTATCAAAAAAGAAGAGATGCCCTTTGCAATGGCCTCTCCGAAATCGGCTGGGAAGGCGTTTGGTCGGAAGGTACCATGTTTGCCTGGGGACCATTGCCCAAAGGATACACCAATTCGGAACAGTTTGTGTTGGATTTGATTGATAAAGCCGGCGTCTTTTGTGTGCCTGGCAGCGTATTTGGTCCCTTGGGAGAAGGGTATGTGCGTCTGGCCATGGTAAAGACGGTGGACGAAATCAAAGAAATGGTGGAAGATATCGCAAAAAGCGGCATCATCCAAAAATAAACGGACCAAAGACAAATCCCTGCCTGCCGGCTTGTGGCCTGCGGCAGGGAATTTGCTTTTTTTGAGGACGGGTTTGCCGCTTGGGAGAGGCGGCAGAAGGTTTTTTGCAACAAAGAAAAGAGGGATCAGGAAATGGAACATGATTTTTCGGAAGGTTCTGTGGCAAAACACATTGCCCAGCAGGCCATTCCCCTGATTGTGGCTCAGTTTGTACAGCTGCTTTATCATGTGGTGGACCGGATTTATATTGGCCATTTGCCGGTGGAAAACGGATTGGCGTTAACGGGGGTGGGGATTACTTTCCCGATTATATCGCTGATTACGGCCTTTACCAATTTGTTTGGTATGGGCGGCGCGCCCCTGTGTTCCATCGCAAGAGGGGCCGGACAGACGGAACGGGCGGAAAAGATGATGGGAAACACGGCAGTGTTGCTTTTTGTTTGCTCCTTTGTGATTATGGCGGTGTTTTTCTGTCTGGAAAAGCCCATACTGTATTTGTTTGGGGCCAGCAGCGAGACCTATGGTTATGCTTATGATTATATGAGCGTGTATCTTTTGGGTACGGTTTTTGCCATGCTTGGCACAGGCTTAAATTATTTCATCACATCCCAGGGCTTTCCTCGGATTGCCATGGTGACGACGGTGGTGGGGGCCCTCATCAATTTATTGTTAGACCCCTTGTTTTTGTTTGTCTTTGACATGGGGGTGCGGGGAGCGGCTCTGGCCACGGTGATTTCCCAGGCCATTTCGGCCCTTTGGGTACTGCGCTTTTTGACGGGAAAAGAGGCGATATTGCATTTAAGAAAACGCTGGTTTCGACTGGATTTTGGCTATGCCAAAGAGATTGTGGCGCTGGGCTTTGCCGGTTTTACCATGTCGGCCACCAATGGCTTGGTGCAAATTGCCTGTAACGCCACGCTGCAATCGGTCAGCGGCGATTTATATATCGGTATTATGACCATCTTAAACTCGGTGCGGGATATCATTAGCCTGCCCGTTTCCGGCATCACCAACGGTGCCCAGCCGGTGCTGGGGTATAACTATGGGGCCAAACAATACGATCGGGTGAAGCAGGGGATTCGAGTGACCACATGGATGGGCGGGATTTACTGCTTGGTGGCCTGTGCGCTGACGCTTTTGGTGCCCCAGGTGTTTATCCGGATTTTTGTCAACGATCCAGCCTATTTGGAGCATGGGGTATCTGCCATGCGGCTTTATTTTTCGGCATTTTTCTTTATGGTCTTTCAGTTTTCGGGGCAATCCTCCTTTGTGGGGCTTGGAAAGAGCAAACAGGCAGTGTTCTTTTCCCTCTTTCGCAAGGTGTTGATTGTGATTCCCTTAACCTTATGGCTGCCTCATGTGGGCAATTTGGGCGTCAATGGCGTCTTTTTGGCCGAACCCATTTCCAATATCATTGGTGGCGTGGCCTGCTATTGGACCATGTATTGGACGGTATACCGACGGCTGGGAAAAGAAGAACAGGCATAAAAAAGACGGTGTTTCAAACCCGTCTCAAAACGAAAACAACATACAAAAAACAGCTGGGACCTTTGTTTTGCAAGGGTTTCAGCTGTTTTTTTCAAGTTGATGTAAAGGAAAACAGTCTTTACGCTCCTTAGGATAAGCCGTACATGGTTTGGCACAAATACCGGCCAAAGGTGGTCTGAAAGACGGTGTCATAGGTGGTTTGGATTTGTTCTTTGGTGAAGCCTTCTTCATAGAAATTGACCAGATAGTCGGCTTCCAGCAAAATCCGATGGTCTTCGCCCAACCAATCGGTGCTATGGTGATGGGCCACCAAAAACAGCACTCGGTCGATGATTTCTTCGGAATAATCCAGTTGTGAAAGCATCTCTTTGGCCAGGGCCGGGCCTTCTTCCTCCTGGAAAGTGCCGGCACTGCTGCCGTGTTTTTCGATGGCGGCATAAATGCCAATGTCATGCACCAAGGCGGCCGTTTCCAGGATAAACTGGGTGAAGGTATCCAGCCGTTCTTCCCGGCCGATGAGACGGGCCAGGGCATGCACCTTCAAAAAGTGCTGGGTGCGCTTGGCGTCTCCTGCGGTGTGCTGCATCATTTTTAACATCAATTGCTCCATTCGTTCCATGGCAAATTCCTTTCTTTACACTTGACGGGTGGTCCATTGTTCACAATTCCACACAGCGGTGGCAATATCCTGATAAAAATCCGGCTCGTGGCAGATGAATAAAATGCTGCCGCCATAGGCTTTTAAGGCACGTTTCAATTCGTCTTTGGCGTCCTGGTCCAGGTGGTTGGTGGGTTCGTCCAGCAAAAGGAAGTTACTTTCCCGGTTGATGATTTTGCAGAGACGGACTTTGGCCTGCTCGCCACCGCTTAAGACTTTCATCTGGCTTTCGATATGCTTGGTGGTTAAGCCGCATTTGGCCAAGGCCGAGCGGACTTCGTATTGCGTATAGGAAGGAAATTCTTTCCAAATTTCGTCGATACAAGTGGTGTTGTCTTCGTATTTTCGTTCCTGTTCAAAATAGCCGATGTGCAGATAATCGCCCAATTCTGTGGTGCCAGAAAGGGGCGGGATGAGGCCCAGAATGCTTTTTAAGAGCGTGGTTTTGCCGATGCCGTTGGCGCCGGTGAGGGCAATTTTTTCTCCCCGCTCCATGGTCAGCGTCAGTGGCCGGCTTAAGGGCGTGTCGTATCCAATGACCAGGTCTTTGGTCTGGAAGAGATAGCGGCTTGCGGCGCGGGCTTCTTTGAAATGAAATTCCGGCTTTGGTTTTTCCTTGGCCAGTTCGATGACTTCCATTTTATCCAGCTTTTTTTGCCGGCTCATGGCCATATTGCGGGTGGCCACACGGGCTTTATTGCGGGCCACAAAGTCTTTCAATTCTTCCATTTCTTGTTGTTGTTTGCGATAAGCCGCTTCCAGTTGGGCTTTTTTGGCGGCATAGACTTCCTGGAACTGGTCGTAGTTACCCACATAGCGGGTCAGCTCTCCATTTTCCACATGATAGATGAGGTTGGTCACTTGATTTAAAAACGGGATGTCGTGGGAGATCAGCACAAAGGCGTTTTCGTATTCTTGTAAATAGCGGGTCAGCCACAAAATATGGCTTTCGTCCAGGTAGTTGGTGGGTTCGTCCAAAAGCAAAATATCCGGTTTTTCTAACAGCAGTTTTCCCAAAAGCACCTTGGTTCTTTGGCCGCCGGAAAGCTCTGTTACACTGCGCTCTAACCCTAAATCCAAAAGCCCCAGCGCCCTTGCCACTTCTTCCACCTTGGCGTCGATGACATAAAAATCGTGGTTGGTCAAATCGTCTTGAATTTCGCCCAAGCGTTCCAGCATTTCGTTTAATTCCTCTTCGCTGGCCTCGCCCATGCGGGCGCACAAATCGTTCATTTCTGCTTCTTCTTCAAACAAAGGCAAAAATGCGCTGCGCAACACGTCCCCAATGGTTTGGGACGGTTCCAGGACGGTATGTTGATCCAAATAACCGGCTTTGACATGTTTGCTCCATTCGATGGTTCCTTCGTCCGGCATCAAAGCGCCGGTGACAATGCGGAAAAAGGTGGACTTTCCTTCGCCGTTGGCGCCCACCAAGCCAATATGTTCGCCTTTCAAAAGCCGAAAGGAGACGTTGCGGAAAATGGCGCGGTCGCCAAAGCCATGGTTTAAATGTTGCACCGTTAAAATACTCATGAAGACTCCTTCTCTTTCGTACAATAGAAACGTTTTTATTTTAGCTTAAAAACCGCACAATTTCAACTACAAAATTTTGTGAAAGATTTCTCGCAGGGCCACCAAAACCCCTTCTTCATCGCAGGAGGCGGTGGTATGGGCCGCCGTTTGCAAAATTTCGGCAGAACCGCCTGCCATGGCATAGCTATGGGGGGTAAAGCGAAGCATATCGGCATCGTTGGGGCTATCGCCAAAGGCCACCACGTCTTGGGGCGAAAGATGAAGCAGGTTGCAGATGGTTTGCAGGGCATGGCCTTTGGTGGCGCAGGGGTGGGTGATTTCCAAATTGGCGGCAGAGGAGCTGGTGACGGTGATGGCTGGGTTTTGCTGTAGTTTGGACAAGGTTTGCAGGCGCAAGGCGGGATCGCGAAAGACGAGGTTGATGTTTTCCAGTTCTTGCACATGGTCGGAAACGAAAGCAGGCAAGTGCTCCACCGGTTTGCGGGTGCGGCGCACATAGTGATACGATGTTTCGGAAAGGCCAAATTGGTCCAGTTGGTCCCAGGCCGCCTGGTCGATATAGGCATGGCCGTCTAAAAATACTTCCGTTAAAATGGGCAGGGGAAAATAGGTGTGGAACAAATGGGAGACTTCTTTGGATGGCAGGGATGTGGTAAAAAGGCGTTTTTGGGTTTTGCAGTCATCGGCGGCAGCGCCATTGGAGGTGACCACATAGCGAAGCCCTGAAAGAGAGAGGACCTGACTTGGAACGGCCTGGAAACAGCGGCCGGTGACGGGCACAAACCAAATGCCTTGTTCCATCAAGGCTTCCAGGGTTTGAGTAAGGTCTTGGCTCATTTCTTTTTTGCTGTTTAATAAAGTACCATCTAAATCACAGGCGATGAGCCTGGGGTATGTATTGGTCTGCATAAAAAACCTCCTAAAAAAGATGTAAGAATCATCCATTTCGATTTATTTTATCATACTCCCTCTCCCCATTCAACCACAGAAAAGAAGAAAAAAACCATACGAAAAGTTTACAAACACCATATTTTTTCTTTACAATCACCCAACGAAAAGCCGCCCATGGAAGAGGTTGGAAGGTTTAGATAAAATGTTGAAAAATGGGGATTAAATTTGAAATTTTGTTATGTAGTTTACTGAAATCAAACTTTTTGTTTTATTTTTGTTGCATTTTTTTTACGGTATAGTATAATGATTGAGGTTTAATAAAGAAGTCTTTTTTGTTTAGTATTAGTATATCGAGAAAGGAGCAGTTTTGTTGGATATCGGAGCAAAAATCAAACAATTGCGCAGCCAGAAGGACTTGACCTTGGAAGAGCTGGCCAGCCGCTGCGAGCTGACCAAAGGCTTTCTTTCTCAGCTGGAGAGAAATCTCACATCCCCTTCCATTGCCACCCTCAACGACATTTTGGAGGCGCTGGGCACCAGTCTTTCGGAATTTTTCCGGGAAGACAAGGACGAAAAGGTGGTCTTTGAAAAGGACGACTTTTTTGTGGACGAAAAAGAAGAATATACCATCCATTGGATTGTGCCCAATTCCCAAAAGAACGAAATGGAGCCGATGTTAATCGAGCTTTTGCCGGGACAAAACACCTTTGAAGTGGCCCCCCACGATGGAGAGGAGTTTGGCTTTGTGCTGGAGGGAAGGGTGACACTGCATGACGGGGAAAAGCAGTATGTGGTGAAAAAAGGGGAGACCTTTTATCTGCACGGGAAAAATTTCCATTTTCTCCGCAATGACAAAAAAACAACGGCAAAACTCATTTGGGTATCAACACCGCCATTATTTTAAACCGGGGAGGACGCCATGAAAAAGCTGATTCAGTTTAAAAACATCGTCAAAGAATTTGACGGACAGCTGGTGCTCAAAGGCATCAATTTGGATATTTATGAAAATGAATTTGTGACGCTGCTGGGCCCTTCCGGCTGCGGCAAGACGACATTGTTGCGGATTTTGGGCGGGTTTTTAAGCCCCAATCAAGGCGAGGTGCTGTTTGACGGAGAGGAAATCAGCAATCTTCCGCCTTATAAACGGGAAATCAACACGGTGTTTCAAAAATATGCCCTCTTTCCCCATATGAATGTATACGACAATGTGGCTTTTGGGCTGAAAATCAAGAAAGAACCCAAGGACATCATCGAACAGAAAGTAAAACGTATGCTGAAGCTGGTGAATTTGGAAGACTACGCCAAGCGAAGCGTCACCGAAATGAGCGGCGGCCAGCAACAGCGGGTGGCCATCGCCCGGGCCTTGGTCAACGAGCCCATGGTGCTGCTTTTGGACGAGCCTTTGGGAGCCTTGGACTTGAAACTGCGTAAAGAAATGCAGCACGAGTTAAAGAAAATCCAAAAAGAAGTGGGGATTACGTTTATCTATGTTACCCATGACCAGGAAGAAGCCTTGACTATGAGCGATAAGATTGTGGTTATGAACGACGGCGAAATCCAGCAAATTGGGACCCCGACGGATATTTATAACGAACCGGTCAACCGTTTTGTGGCCAACTTCATTGGCGAAAGCAACATCATCGACGGCGTGATGGTGAAGGACAAAGAAGTGATTTTTGAAGATAAGCGTTTTGTTTGTGTGGATAGCGGCTTTGGCGAAAACGAAAAAGTAGACGTGGTCATCCGTCCGGAGGACTTGGACATTGTGCCAAAGGAAAAAGGGTTGCTTAAAGGCGTGGTGAAATCGGTGCTTTTTAAAGGCGTCCATTATGAAACCATGGTGGAAACGAGAGCCGGCACCAGCATCACCGTAAAAATGCACGTTTCCGAAGACCGCCCAACCTTCAACACGGCGGCCAACGAAAAGATGAGCGCCAATGATTTCTATTTGGACATCAGTGACGTGGAAGAGCTGACCGATGCCGACATCATCGCCCGGGCCGACGCCCAGGCCTGGAACCCGGATACCGATAGCCTGATTTCCATCAGCAAAGTGGAATACCATATCGAACCGAAAAACGGCGTCTATCCCGTTGTTTTCTCCACGGCCCAAGGCACCAAAGCCACAGCCAACATGATTGTGCGGGAAGAAAACCGCATTGTCAGCAACGAGTACCAGGAAGAAATTTATGCCGTAAACTTCTTTAAGAAAGTGGACGAAATCAACGAAAGTATTGCCCTGGAAACAGACTTGAAAACTTGGGCCAATGCTTCGGCCTGGAGCTTGGTGGACGACTCGGCGGTGGAAATCACCGATGTGGAATATGACTTTGATCCAGAAAATATCACCGTGGGCGATTATGATGTCACATTCAAAACCCAAGGCTATGTCTATAAAGTGGATACCACCGACGAATATCAAGAAGGAGAAGAAGTGGGCCTTGCCTTTACGCCAGAAGATATTCACATCATGAGCAAAGGGGGATACTGATGCGTCATTTTAAAACCATGCTCTATCCCTATCTGGTGTGGATTGGTATTATGATTGTGGTGCCCATGTTGATGATTGTGATGTATGCCTTCACCCAGAAGGGAAACGACGTCACCACATTCCGATTTACGCTGGAAAACTTTGCTTACTTTTTTAGCGATGCCATCTTTTTGGATGTGCTCAAACGCAGTTTATGGATTGCCATTTTGACCACCATCGTCTGTATATTGCTGGGCTATCCCACGGCTTACTTCATTGCCAATGCCCGTCCCAACTGGCATATGCGCTTGGTGCTTTTGGTCACCATTCCCACCTGGATTAACATGTTGGTGCGCACCTATGCCTGGATGGGGATTTTGCAAGACGATGGGATCATCAATAGCTTTTTGGGCCTGTTTGGCTTAGAACCCATCAAAATGCTCCACACGTCCTTTGCAGTGGTGCTGGGGATGGTATATAACTTTTTACCATTCATGATTTTGCAGATTCATACATCGTTAACGAAAATGGATAAAAGCCTGTTGGAAGCGGCCAACGACTTGGGGGCCGACCGGGTGCAGCGGTTTTTGCGGGTGACGCTGCCGCTATCGATGCCTGGTGTCATCAGCGGCATTACGCTGGTATTTTTGCCGGCCGTATCCAGTTTCTTTATTCCAAAGCTTCTGGGTGGCGGCCAGTTTGTGCTCATCGGTAACGTCATCGAAAGCCAGTTTTTGACCAGCGGCAACTGGAACTTTGGTTCGGCCATTTCCATGATTATGGCAGTGATTATCATGATTTCCATGTATATCACCAAAAAAGTAGACCGCAATGTGGATGAGAGAGGGGTGTGAGCATGAAAGAAAAACCACGGATTTTTTCCAAGATTTGGATGGCCGTTTTATTTGCTTTTTTCTATGCTCCCATCCTGTATATCATTGTGTTTTCCTTCAACGGAAACCGATCCTTGACCCATTTAAACGGGTTTTCGCTGCAATGGTACGAAAAAATGTTTTCCAGTAACGACATGATGGATGCCGTTTTCTATACCATTGCCGTGGCTTTGATTGCAACGGTGGTTTCCACCATTGTGGGCACCATTTCGGCCATTGGCCTTTCCAAAAGCAACAAAATTTTAAAGGCGACGGTGGAGCACATCAACGATTTGCCCATTATGAACCCAGAAATTGTGACGGCCATTGGGCTTTTGATGTTTTTCAGTGCCCTTGGGGTGAAAAAAGGGTTTTTGACCATGGTGCTGGCCCACATTATGTTTTGTACGCCTTATGTGATGTTAAGCGTATCGCCGAAATTGCGTAGCCTTGATCCCAACTTGGCCGACGCCTGTATGGACCTGGGGGCCACCCCTTGGCAGGCGCTTTTAAAGGTGATTGTACCGCAGATTATGCCGGGCATTATTTCCGGGGCGCTGATTGCCTTTACCATGAGTTTTGACGACTTTATCATCTCTTATTTTGTGACTGGTAACGGGGTCAGCAACATTTCCATTCTCGTTTACACCATGAGTAAACGGGTCAATCCGTCGATCAACGCGCTTTCCACCATTGTGATTTTGCTCATTACGGTGGTATTGCTGCTGATCAATATTATTCCAATGTTAAAAGAAAGGAAAAGGGTGAAATGAAAAGAATTTTTGCATTGATGTTGGGGGCTGCACTGGTGTTGAGCGGTTGCAGCAGCAGTTCTTCGGAAAGCGGAAGCGAAGCAGAAAGCAAATACAGCTCTGATACGTTAAAGCTGTATAACTGGGGGGAATACATGGGTGAAAACCTAATTTCCGACTTCGAAGACGAATTTGGTGTCAAAGTGATCGTGGAATATTTCGATTCCAACGAAATGATGTATACCAAACTGCAAGCAGGCGATGCTTACGACGTTTTGGTACCTTCCGACTATATGATTGAACGGTTGATGGCAGAAGATATGTTGATGGAATTGGATCACAGCAAGATTCCAAACTTGTCCAATCTGGCCGAAAACCTGACCAACTTGGATTATGATCCAGGCAATCAATATTCTGTGCCTTATTTCTGGGGCAGTGTAGGCATTGTATACAACAAGAACAATGTGCCTTTGGAACTGTTGGAAGAACAGGGCTGGAACATTTTGAAAAATACCGATTACAAAGGCGATGTGTATATCTATGACTCGGAACGCGACTCCTTTATGATGGCCTTTAAAGCATTGGGCTACTCCATGAACACCGAAGACGAAGCAGAAATCCAGGCTGCTTATGAATGGCTGCAAGAACTGAACGACACCATGGAACCAACCTATGTAACCGACGAAGTCATTGACAATATGATGAGCGGCACCAAGAGCCTGGCCGTGGTATATAGCGGTGATGCAGCGGTGATTTTGGATGAAAACCCAGACATGGGCTTCTTTATGCCAATGGAAGGCACCAACCTTTGGAGCGACGCCATGGTGATTCCGGCCAATGCAGAAAACCCAGAATTAGCCCATGAATTTATCAACTATGTATTGACCTATGACGCTTCTTATGGCAACAGCGAATATGTAGGCTATGCTTCCAGTAACCAGGAAGTGTTGGATGCCATGACCGGCGAAGGCGGTTATTATGCCGACAACGAAGCTTATTTGCCAAGAGACGGCTATGAAAAAGACGAAATCTTCAAAGACAACGAAGTGTTGAAACAAAAATTGGCAGAACTTTGGATCAAAGTGAAGGCTGCACAATAATAAATCCAGGAACCCTGGCAGGCAGGCCGCCGAAGAAATTCGGCGGCCTATTTTGTTGCCCCAGTGTTTTACACTGGAGCAAATAGACAAGAAAAGACTGTGATTTTTGTATCATTTGCACGAAAAAAAGAAAAAATAAAAGGAAAACTCAGAAAAAAAGTCTTTTCGCCAAACCCCAACCTTTCTACGTGAATTTGTTTGAAAGTTAGTCAAAAAATGTCGCTTTTTTAAGCAATATCGCCGGAAAAGAAGGAACGTTATACGGTTATATCGAATGTCATTCATGAATTTGGAACGAAATGACGAACATAAGTCGAATTTTCTAGTGTGTTTTTTATTTGACAAAGGTCTGGATGTTTTGTATCATGATAGATAGCTAAGGAAAGACAAGGGTTTGGGAAGATTTGGAAAGAAATGGAATGTCATAAAATGTATTTCCGGTCTGACCAATATACAAGCAACACGGTTTCTTCTTCTTGCAACTGCGCCGCTGCAAGAGAGAAGGAAAAGACGGGGCACACATACTTTCCGATAGTGGGGCACAGAATATGCAGGTGCAGAAAAAAGAATAGGAGGAACAAAGATGTTACTTGCAGTTTTTCTTGTAGGGATTATTCTGTTGATGCTTTTGATCATCAAATTTAAAGTAAATCCCTTCATTGCGTTGCTGGCCGTGGCCATTGTGATGGGTCTTGCAACTGGTTTGCCATTGAACTCCATCCCAACGGAAATTGCCAAAGGGTTTGGCTCGACCATGCAAAGTATTGGTATTGTTATTGCACTCGGTATTATTTTAGGACAATTATTGTATGAAACAGGCGGTACGGAAGAAATTGCTTCTTTGGTGTTGGAAAAAGTCGGCATCAAAAACTCTCCCATCGCCATGAACATCACTGGTGTCATTGTTGCCATTCCTGTATACTTTGATGCCGCTTTCGTTATCTTGGTGACCATTGCCAAACAGCTTTCCAAAAAAACCGGTATCCATTTTGCCCGTTTCGTAACGGCTTTGGGCGTTGGTTTGATTGTAGCACACTGCTTGGTTATCCCAACTCCAGGTCCTATGGCAGTAGCTGGTAACGTGAATGCACCCATTGGTCCATTTGTATTTTATTCTTTGATTGTTGCACTACCTGCCAGCTTGGTGGGCGGCGTGCTCTATTCCAAATTGACCACCAACAAATTTTTTAAAGATAACAGCATCGTGGAAGCTGCTTTGGAAGAAGCAACTCCAGCTGCACAGCCAGTGAACAATGGTCCAAAACCATCTGGCTATCTGGCAGTGGGCTTGATTTTCCTTCCTATTTTGTTGATCTTGGCTGGTACCGTAGTAACGGCCATCATCGGCGACAGCAACCCAGCTGTGAACATGTTCTTTGCTTTCATTGGCGATAAGAACGTGGCATTGTTCATCGGTGTCATCGTTGCTATTTTTGCACTGAAAAAATACTTCCCTCGTCCTTTGGAAGATATTTTGACGGAAGCCGCTGGTCAGGCTGGTATGGTGTTCTTGATTACCGGCGCCGGCGGTAGCTTTGGCCAGATCATCAATGCTTCCGGCATTGGCGATTATCTGGTAGGTGTGATGGGCGATTTGAACATGCCTTTGATCCTGTTGGCCTTCTTGTTAAGCCAGATTCTCCGTGCAGCACAAGGTTCTGCAACGGTTGCATTGGTAACCACCTCTTCCATCGTGGCTCCTACCATCGTAGCGGTAGGCGCTTCTCCGGTATTGGTTGGTCTTGCCGTTTGCTGCGGTAGCGTTGGTCTTTCTTTGCCAAACGACTCCGGTTTCTGGGTAATCAACCGTTTCTCCGGTTTCAGCTTCTCCGAAACCTTAAAGACATGGACCGTTGGTGGTCTGTGCGCTGGTGTGACAGGGCTGATTGTGGTACTGATTTTGAATATGTTCTCTGGTGTATTGCCAGGGCTTTATTAAAAGAAAACGGCGGTGGCGCGTGCCGTTTTGGGGTGTCGGTGATTCCGGCATCCTTTTTTTTATGGAGAAAGGAAGCCTCTTTTGGGATGAGTGTTTACAACAATCTGCCAAAAATGGTATACTGATACGAGATCACAAAGAAAAGGGAGTTGGAACATGGACACCCAGGAGAAAAAAAGTTCCTTTGGGAAACGATGTTTGATTTTGGCCGCCTGTATGGCGCTTTTGGCGGCAGGATATGCTGCTTTGCGCAATACGGCCGGGTGGTATCTGGCAGGGCTTTCGGGAGAAGAAAGCTTGGGCTATTTTTGTAGCGATGACACCTGGTACCAATGGGATTTGGAAGGAGAGCCGGTGGCCGTGGAGGAGCCGGCACAAACGCAGGGTGGCTTAGAAGGCTATACTTTAAGCAATCAGCCAGACGGACTTTTTTTGGTGGCAGAAGATGGCACCGAAAGCCAATTTCAGGTGGAAGGGCTGTTGCCGGAAAGCATTCGTTCTTGCCAGGATGGCTCGGCCGTATTGGGCCGCACGGAGGATGGAACGCTGTATCTGTTTTCCGTGCGCAAAGGCGCGCTGGAAAGTCAGCAGAAAATCGATACCCAGGTGACAGAAGCTGCTTTTACGGCAACAAAACAGGATATTTATTATCAAAAAGGAACGTCTTTTTATTATTGTTCCGGCGGGGTCAAGGCGCCCATTGCAGAGCATGTGCTTTCTTTGGCTGCCTCGACGGAAAACCAATGGATTTATTATGTGGCAGGAGAAAGCGACGAAGACGAAACGGGCCAGTTGGTGCTTTTTCATGTGGGAAGAGAAACGGTACTGGATGAAGATGTGGCACAAGTGGTCTACTGTGGCGGAGGAAAGGCGCTTTACCGCAAAGGCGACGGCAGTGTTTGGATTGCCGCAGGAGAAACGATCGAATCCACCGTATATCGTGCAGAACAACTGAGAACACAAAGGAGATAACCATGGAGTTTGAAACTTGGAGTGAACAAGAAACGGAGCAAGTGGGGCAAGCGTTGGCCAAAGAGGCGCGCCCTGGCGATATTTTCTGCCTGGAAGGCGACTTGGGCGTGGGAAAAACGGTGTTTACCCGTGGGTTTGCCCGTGGGCTTGGCGTAACGACGCCGTATATCACAAGCCCCACCTTTACCATCATTCATGAATACGAAGGGCGTCTGCCGTTATATCATTTTGATGTGTACCGTGTGGGCAGTTTAGAAGAAATGGATGATACGGGATATGAAGACTATTTCTTTGGCCAGGGCGTTTGCCTGGTGGAATGGGCCAAATTGGTGAAAGAATTGATCCCACCCACAGCCAAATGGATTACCATAGAAAAGGATTTCAGCCGTGGCGACAATTATCGCCGCATTCGAGTGGAGGAGGGAACAAAATGAAACTATTGGCATTGGATACTTCCGCTTTGGTGGCTTCGGCGGCGTTGTTGGAAGACGGCATTTGCCGCGGGGAAGTGAGTCTCAATCATAAACTGACCCATTCCCAAACCATCATGCCCATGATTGACCAGTTATTACAATGGACGGGTACGGCGGCAGAGGAGTTGGACTATATTGCCTGTGCCGAAGGGCCGGGCTCTTTTACGGGGCTGCGCATTGGGGCGGCCACGGCCAAGGGGTTGGCCCATGGGCTTTCCATTCCCATTATCCCTGTACCCACACTGGATGCGTTGGCCTATAACATTGCACAAAATAACCGCCTCATTTGCCCCATTATGGATGCCAGACGGCAGCAGGTGTATACGGCGGCGTATAGTTGGGAAAAAGGCGTGCTGCGCCAGCTGGTGCCCCAGGCGGCCCGCAGTCTGGAAGAAATGATTTCCATCTGTAAGGCCAGCGGCCGGGAGACCATTTTTGTGGGCGATGGCGTGCCGGTGTATCAAGAACGGCTCAAACAAGAGGATCGGTTTTATCTGGCCCCGGCCAATTGTTGTTTCCAGCGGGCGGCCTCGGTGGGGGCGTTGGCAGAAGAATTGCAAAAAAGAGGCCAGTTTGTAGACGGAGCTGAATTTACCCCCATCTATTTACGCAAACCCCAAGCAGAGCGGGAGTTGGAAGAAAAACAAAAACAGGCCCAAAGACTGGGTAGATAAAAGGAGAAATCGATGATCGAGATTGTACCCATGACGATGGCGCATCTGGAAGATGTGTTGGAAGTGGAGGAAACTTGTTTTGCCATTGCCTGGACGCGGGCGGACTTTGAACGGGAGCTGACCAAAAATACCATGGCCATCTATCGGGTGGCGTTGGTGGATGGAAAGGTAGCCGGATATGCCGGGATGTGGCATGTGGTGACCGAAGGCCAAATCACCAATGTGGCCGTATTGCCCCAATATCGTAACCAAGGGGTAGGAGCGGCGCTGATGGAAGAGATGATTGCCGTGGCCAAGGAAAAGGAAATGATTGGCATTACCTTGGAAGTGAAAATCTCCAACTTGACGGCCCAGCGGCTTTATGCCCGGTTTGGATTCCGGCCCGAAGGGTTTCGCAAGAATTATTACCAAGACACCCATGAAGATGCCGTGATTATGTGGCTGTATTTTGAAACGTATGAGCATTACGACGAAATGACTTCCCCCACGGAAGGAGCGTGACCGTATGACAAGGGAATTAAAAGCAGAAGAATTGACCAACCGTTGTGATCCCAAAACATTGGGCTTTACCAACACCAATGACTTGGAACCGTTAGAGGGCATCATGGGCCAAACCAGGGCGGTGGAAGCACTGGAATTTGGGCTTTTGGTGAAAAACAAAGGATATAACATCTATATGGCGGGGCCTTCCGGTGTGGGCAAGACCACCTATGCCCGTTTGAGCACCCAGCGTTTGGCAAAAACAGAACGGGTGCCTTATGACTGGTGTTATGTCTATAACTTTGTCAATCCCAGAGCGCCCCTTGCCCTTCGTTTTGAGCCAGGGGTGGGGCGGCAGTTTCGCGATGACATGGCAGAGCTGGTGGCGTTGGTGGAAAGCGAGATGCAAAAAGCCTTCACCAGCGAAGATTATGAAAAACAGAAAAACCAGGTGACAAAGCTTTATGACGACCGCCGGGACAAACAGATGAAGGCCATGAGCGACATGGCGGCCGAACACGGCTTTACTATCAAAAGCACCAACGCCGGCATCTATTTCATGCCCATTGTGGAAGGAAAACCGGTGGACGAGGAACAGTATGACACGCTGAGCGAAGAAGTGAAAGAAAAAATCAACGCCGAAAGCGATGTGGTGCAGGACCTGGCCACGGCCATCATGCGGGACATGAAAGAAGACGAAAAGGAATGCCGCAAGGCCGTGGATGATTTGGATTATAAAGTGGGTATGTTTGCCATCGGGCACCATGTCAATGCGGTGCAGGAAAAATATAAAGACTATCCCCGGGTGTTGGAATATATCTCTGCGGTGCAGGAAGATGTGCTGGAAAACATCAGCCAATTTGTGCCCTCGGACGGAGAAGAAGAGGAAAGCTTGGCCGGGCTTTTGCCGCTGATGATGAACAAAAAGCAGCCGGAAGATGTGACCTTAAAATACAAAGTTAATTTGATTATTGATAACAGCAAGACAGAAGGCGCCCCTGTGGTGGTGGATTTTAATCCAACCTATTATAATTTGGTGGGCGAGATTGAGTATGACAATGAATATGGCAATTTGACCACCGACTTTATGAAAATCAAGCCGGGGCTCTTCCATAAGGCCAACGGCGGGTATTTGATTTTGCAGGCCCATGATGTGCTGGCCAATCCTGCTTCCTGGGAAGCCGTGCGCCGGGTGGTAAAAACCAGGGAATTGTCCACCGAAACCATGCGGGAACAACAAGCCGGCGTGCCGGCCCCCACCTTGAAACCGGAGCCCATTCCTGTGGATGTGAAAGTGATTTTGATTGGCAGCAGCTATTATTATGAATTGCTGCGGGAATATGAAGAAGAGTTTGACAAGTATTTCAAGGTGTTGGCCGACTTTGATTATGAAATGGAGCGCAACGAAGCCAATACGAAAGACTTTGCCCGGTTCATTGCGGCCTATGTGAAAAAGGAAAAAATGCTGCCCTTTGATGCGGCGGCGGTGGCCTATTTGGTGGAATATTCTTCGCGGATGGTGGAAAGCCAAGAAAAACTGACGACCAGGTTTAACTATCTGTCGGAAATTCTTTGCGAGGCAGAGGCCTGGGCCCGCTTGGAAGGAGCACAAGTGGTGGGAAGAGCCGATGTGGAAAAAGCCATCGAAAAGAAAGAATACCGGTTACAGATGTACGAAGAAAAGCTGAACGAAATGCTGGAAAAGGGCGTGATTATGGTGGACACCGAAGGGGAAAAGGTGGGCCAGATCAACGGGTTAGCCGTGCTGGATTTGGGGACCTATACCTTTGGGAACCCCTGCCGCATCACAGCCACCACCTATATCGGCAAAAGCGGCATCGTTAACATCGAAAAAGAAGCCCAAATGAGCGGCGCCACCCACAACAAAGGGGTGCAGATCATCACCGGCTATTTGGGACAGATGTATGCCCAGGATGTGCCGCTGTCCCTTTCTTGCCGCATTTGTTTTGAACAAAACTATAATGGCATTGACGGCGATAGCGCTTCCAGCACAGAGCTGTACTGTATTTTGTCCAGCCTCTCTGGCGTGCCCATCCGGCAGGATTTGGCCGTGACCGGCTCGGTGAACCAATGGGGCGAAATCCAGGCCATTGGCGGCGTGACCCACAAAATCGAAGGCTTTTTTGCCCTCTGTAAAAAACGGGGCCTCACCGGAACCCAAGGGGTGTTGATTCCCGAAAGCAACCGCAAGGATTTGGTGCTGAAAGAAGAAGTGGTGGAGGCCGTCCGGCAAGGAATGTTCCACATCTACACCGTCTCCCACATCGAAGAAGGCATTGCCCTTTTGACCGGTGTGCCGGCCGGACGCAAAAACGCCGCCGGAAAATATCCGCCAGGCTCCATCCATGCCCTGGTGCTGAAAAAATTAAAAGAATACCATAAAAAAGCATGTGCCGAACCGGCACGGCGATAAGACGGGGGACACACGACAAAAGGATGGTCGTGTGTCTTTCTTTTGTCAAAAAAACACTTCATAAATGAGTGGACAGGGGCATATAGGTATAAAAAAGCCAGTTTGGGCACCATGAAGGGGAGTAATCAAATGACAAAAGAACAACCAGATTTCACTTGTGCAAAGAAAGCAGAGGCCATTTTGACTTCCAATCAAATGTTGCTGCGCGGCAAAGTGCAGGGGGAATGCCAATGGAGCCACAGCGTGTATGGGGAACCGTTTTATCGTTTTTTTCTGGAGAGCAACCGTTTAAGCGGTACGCCGGATGTGCTTCCGGTGTTATTTTCCAAGCGTTTGCGTCCGCAGCTGGTGCAGCCGGGAGAACAGTTACAAATTCAAGGACAACTGCGCAGTTGGAACCAACAGCAGGCGGGCAAAAACCATCTGGTATTAAGTGTGTTTGCCAAGGCCATGGCGCCCACAGAGCAGGAGGACGAAAATGCCATGACGCTCCATGGATACTTATGTAAGCCTGCCATCTATCGTGTCACGCCCTTTGGAAGGGAAATTGCCGATGCGTTATTGGCGGTACATCGTTCTTATGGAAAAAGTGACTATATTCCCTGTATTTTTTGGGGGAGAAATGCCGGGTTTGTTGCGTCCTTATCGGTGGGGACACCGTTATGGATTCAGGGGCGGCTACAAAGCCGAACCTATGAAAAGCAGCTGGAAGAGCGGAAGGAAACGAGGGTGGCCTATGAGGTTTCTGTTTCCCAGGTGCACCTAGAAACGGAAAAAAATGGCGCACAAGCTTGATTGACTTTTTCATAAAAATTTAGTACAATATCACTATAATGTACCAAGGATGCCACAAGGAGGGGATTGTTATGAAAGCAACCGTTTATTTTGAATATGGTGCAGTACAAGTGACGGAAAAACAAGTTCTGGACAAAATCAAAGAGCATTGGGTTGCCGAAGGAAAGAAAATCAAAGACATTGCTTCTTTGGACGTATATTATAAATCAGAGGAAGGCATGTGCTACTATATCATCAATGGGGATGTAAAGGGTGGCTTTTCGATCGCCTCTTTGGCAGAATAATTGGGACAGAAGAACACGAAATGGTAGTTTCGTGATGCGAGGTGCATGTGGTGCGTAACGGAAAGATTATGATGTACTATGGCGATGGTCGTGGGAAAACGGCCTTGGCCATTGGGCAGGGGATTCGTGCTTTGGGAGAAGGATTCAGCGTTGTGATGATTCAATTTTTGGATTATTACGAAAGCAAGGAGTTTGTACCCTTAAAAAGTCTGGAGCCAAATTTTCGGGTGTTTAAATTTCAAAAGGGAAAAGAATGCCCAGAAAATGCGGCGGAAATGAAAAGCGAAGTTAGCCTTGCCATGAATTTTAGCAAAAAAATCCTGGAGACAGGGGAATGCGAAGTGGTGATTTTGGACGGCATTTTGGATGCCGTAGCAAAAGAAGCCCTCTCGGCAGAAGAAGTGGCAGCGGCAATGGAAAAGCGCAGTTATTATACAGATATCATATTAACTGGTACCCAGGATTGTCCGGCGCTGCGGCAATATTGTGACTATGTTTGCCATTTGCAAACCGAGCAGGAAACAAAGGGAGAAGCGTAAGTTTCAAAGGAGGTCAGGCGGCAAAGCTGCCGCAAGGAAATGACGAAAAAAACACAGAAGCTGTTGACGCTGACAGTCTGCGATATTTTATTGTTGATGTTTTGGTTGATGTTGGAAGAGGTTTGGCTGGCTTGGCCGGCGGTGGCCTGCATGATATTGACCATCATCGAGTTACAGGAAAAACCAATTTAAACAAAAAAATGGTATGCCTTTTGGTGTAGCTTCCTAAGAAAACAAAGATGGCTGCGATCCTTATAGACAAAGGATTGCAGCCATCTTATTTTTGCTAAGGTTGTTTTCTTCTGAAGACTACTATCGCAATTTCCAAGAAGAAAAGAAGAAAAGCAAAAACAATGGTTTCTTCTTGGAAATCGCTTTTGGCATACCATTTTTCTTATTGCAATACATCGGCCATAGTATAGAACCCAGGGCCCTGCTCAGCCAAGTATTTGGCGGCCTTGACGGCGCCTACGGCAAAGATTTCTTTGCTCATGGCTTGGTGGCTTAAGGTAATCACTTCGTCTTGACCGGCAAAAATGACGTCATGTTCGCCCACAATGGAGCCACCGCGGATGGCATGGATGCCAATTTCTTTACAGTCCCTTTTTTGTCTTGTTTGAGAGCGGTCGTAAACATAGTGCATGGAAGAGTCCAGGGCATCGTTGATGGCATCGGCAATGACCATGGCCGTGCCGCTGGGCGCATCAATTTTCTGGTTATGGTGTTTTTCCACCACTTCGATGTCAAAGCCGCTGTCATAAAGGGTTTCGGCGGCTTTTTGTACCAGATTTAAAATCAGGTTGATGCCGATGGACATATTGGCGCTTTTTAAAATGGCCGTTTGTGCGGTGCAAGCTTTCATTTTTTCCAACACTTCATCCGATAAGCCGGTGGTGCAAAGTACCAGTGGCGTTTTTGTTTTGGCGGCATAGTCCAACAGGGCATCCACGGCCGAGGCAGTGGAAAAGTCGATGATGACATCGGCCGCTACGGTGCATTGCTCTGGAGTGGCAAAAACGGGATATGCGGCACTGGGCAGCGAAGGGTCAATGCCGGCTACAATCTGGCAGGATGGGTCGGAAGCGACAATGCGTTCCACCACGCGGCCCATTTTGCCGCCGCAGCCATGTAACAGAATATGAGTCATAAGGAAACCTCCTTTTTGGTTTGAAAAAGGGCTGCCGAACCATCGGCAGCCCAAAGAATTAGATCAGTTGGTGTGCCCGCAGGGCGTCTTTCAATTTTTCCAAATTGGCTTCTTCCATTGGGAAGAGAGGAGGCACGGTGGGGCCTGCGGCATAGCCCATCAAATTCATGGCTGCTTTCACTGGCACAGGGTTCACTTCGATAAAGAGCGTGTTGGCCAGGTGCAGATAGTCCAAGAAAAGACGGCGGCTTTCGGCTACATTGCCGTCAAAGAAGTTTTGGCAGATGTCATGGACGGTTTTTGGTGCCACGTTGGCCAAAACGGAGATCACGCCTTTGGCACCCAAAGCCAACATAGGCAGGGTCTGGTCGTCGTTGCCAGAATAAATGTCAAAGTCTGGGCCGCAAAGTTGGGCAATCTGTGCAATCTGGGACAGGTCGCCGCTGGCTTCTTTGATGCCGACGATGTTTTCCACCTGGGAGAGGGCTTTGACGGTGGCTGGGGCAATGTTGACACCGGTGCGGCTTGCAACGCTATACAAAATGATTGGTGTATGGACGCTTTTTGCAATGGCGGTATAATGCTGAATCAAGCCGGCCTGTGTGGATTTGTTATAGTAAGGCGTTACAATCAACAGACCATCGACGCCGGCTGCTTCTGCCCGCTGGGCCAATTCGATGGCATGGGCCGTCACATTGGAGCCGGTGCCTGCAATGACAGGGATTCTTTTGTTGACTTTTTCTACGGTAAAACGAATCACTTCGATTTGGTCATCATCGGTCATGACGGAACTTTCCCCGGTGGTGCCGGCAATGACGATGGCATCGGTGTGGTTTTGGATGTGCATTTCAATCAATTCTTCCAACACCGGATAGTTGACAGAGCCATCTTCGAAAAATGGGGTGATGATGGCAACGGCAGAACCTTGAAAAATAGACATATTGGGTTGCTCCTTTCTTTTACTGCATGGCATCGATTAACAACTGAGCAATCTGTACGGCATTGGTTGCGGCGCCTTTGCGGATATTATCGGCCACAACCCACAAGTTAATGCCGTTTTCAACACTTTCGTCCCGACGGATACGGCCAACGAAAACTTCGTCTTTTCCTGCGGCATCCACAGCCAGCGGATAGACATTGTTGGCAGGATCATCGGTTACCACAACGCCTGGGGCGTTTTTCAATGTTTCCACCACTTCGGACAGTTCAAAAGGACGTTCAAATTCGATGTTGATGGATTCGCTGTGGCTGTTAAAGACAGGCACGCGGACGGTGGTTGCAGTTACTTTCATATCGTCGTCGTGGAGGATTTTTCTGGTTTCCCAAATCATTTTCATTTCTTCTTTGGTATAACCGTTATCCAAGAACACGTCGATATGAGGCAGGCAGTTGTTGGCGATGGGGTGTGGGAATTTCTTTGGTGCTTCGCCTTTTAAGCCGTCTTCCAAATCTTTCCACCCTGCAACGCCAGCGCCGCTGACGGCCTGATAGGTGGAGTATACCACACGTTTGATACCAAATTTGTCATCCAAAGGTTTTAAAGTCACCATGGCCTGGATGGTGGAGCAGTTGGGGTTTGCGATGATGCCGCTGTTCCAGGAGATATCTTCTGGGTTTACTTCGGGCACAATCAAAGGTACTTTTGGGTCCATTCTCCATTGGGCAGAGTTGTCAACGACAATACAGCCGTGGGCCGCAGCAATGGGTGCAAACTTTTCACTGGTGGAACCACCGGCAGAAAAGAGGGCGATGTCAATGGGTTTGTCAAAAGAATGCTCGGTCAGTTCTTCCACCACATATTCTTTTCCCATAAACGTCAGTGTTTGTCCAGCAGAACGGGCAGAAGCCATGACATAGAAGTTTTCGATGGGCAAATTTCTTTCTTCCAATACCTTCAAAAAGGTTCTGCCTACCATACCGGTAGCACCAACAACGGCCAGGTTTACTTTTTTCATAACAAATCACTCCTAAAAATTAGTTTTTGGATGGAAACGAAAAAAGCCGACGATGTACGCCGACCAACAGAAACAGGAAAAGAAAATGAAGTGTGCAAGCAAGCAACCATTTTCCATCTGTACTATTTGAGTAGCGCTCCATCTTAATAAGAAAGATGACAGTTGCAAGGTTTTTCACCGAATACAACCAGGTGGGTTGGGGTTTGGCCCGCAGCACCTTCGGCACGGTTCCCTTTTTCACAGTTTCGCTTGCCCCAAACGGCATCCGCTGTAATACTGATGAACAATGCGCCTCTACTTACTGATTGGTTTCATGGTATCACGAAAAAAGGCCGCTGTCAAATCCTTTTGTATGAATTTTGGAAAAAAGGAGAAAATAGCGAAAAACAGGAGGCGATTTCTATGGATAAAACATGGTTCAAGGCCCTGGCCGCAGAGGACCGGGCCAAGTATGAGGCGGCAGAGGAACTGGGATTATTGGAAAAGGTGCAACAGGTGGGGTGGAAAAACTTGACCGCCAAGGAAAGTGGCAAAATTGGCGGCTATTTGGCGGCAAAAAGAAAAAAAGAAGAAAAATCCAAAAAACCTATTGACAAATAAGGCAAAAGCAGGTATTATATTATCTGTTCGCAGCACATCCGCTTCAGATGCCTTGGAGAGGTGTCCGAGTGGTTTAAGGAGCCGGTCTTGAAAACCGGTGACTCCGCAAGGGGCCGTGGGTTCGAATCCCACCCTCTCCGTTTGTTCTGCGAAAACTGCATATTACTGATTATGGAGAAGTACCCAAGTGGTTGAAGGGGTTCGCCTGGAAAGCGGATAGGTCGTTAATAGCGGCGCATGGGTTCAAATCCCATCTTCTCCGTTACTTAGGGGTATAGTTCAGTTGGTAGAACGTTGGTCTCCAAAACCAAATGTCAAGGGTTCGAGTCCTTTTGCCCCTGCTTCTAGAAAAACCTGCAGATGCTTGATTGACAAGCGTTTGCAGGTTTTTTTGTTATAACGAGAGAACAGCAAAGAAATAGAAAAAGAGTAGATCAAGCTTCTTTCAGGGCGGCTACAATTGCCAACTGCGACGGCTTGAAATACTCTTTTTTACAATGGGATTGGTGATTCTTTAGAAGAGAGCAGATGGTGGAACGGATTGTGACACTTCGATGCTTCTTCTTATGAAAACCATATCATAAATCACAGAAACGTACAAGATGGAAAAGAAGATTAGGTGGAGTAAAAAGACAAAAAGAAACAGGATAGGATTTGTTGTTGAACAAAAAACTTCTCTTTGTCAATTTTGAAGTGGTTTTTTTCCTGTTTTTTTGTTATTTTTTTCATAAGTAGAATGTAAATTCCACCCGTTCGGAGAAGAAATAGAACAAAAAATTGGTGAAAATTGTTTATTCCGCAAGAAAATAGAAAAATTCTGCATTTTCTATAAAAAACTATTGTGATTGAAAAAAAAGTCGATTATAATAAGAACCAGAAACCTGAAAGGAGCTGGGAATATGATTCGTGTAGGTATTATTGGTTATGGCAATCTGGGCCGTGGTGTGGAATGCGCCATCAAACAAAATGACGACATGCAGCTGAAAGCTGTTTTTACCCGCCGTGCACCAGAAACGGTTTCCATTTTGACACAGGATGCAAAGGTTTATTCTGTGGATGACGTGGAAAAAATGAAAGACGAAATTGATGTAATGATTATTTGTGGCGGTTCTGCCACCGACTTGCCGGTGCAAACCCCCAAATATGCATCCATGTTCCATGTGGTGGACAGCTTTGACACCCACAAAAAAATTCCGGAACATTTTGCAGCCGTAGATGCAGCGGCCAAAGCTTCCGGCCACATTGCCATGATTTCCGTTGGTTGGGATCCAGGTATGTTCTCTTTGAATCGTCTTTATGCCAACGCTATTTTGCCAAATGGCGTAGACTACACGTTCTGGGGCAAAGGCGTAAGCCAAGGCCATTCCGATGCCATCCGTCGGGTAAAAGGGGTAAAAAATGGCAAACAGTATACCATTCCTGTGGAAAGCGCCCTGGAACAGGTGCGTGCAGGGAAAAATCCTACTTTGACCACCAGAGAAAAACACACCAGAGAATGCTTTGTGGTGGCTGAAGAAGGCGCCGATTTGGCAAAGATTGAAGAAGAAATCAAAACCATGCCAAACTATTTTGATGAATATGACACCACCGTACATTTCATCAGTGAAGAAGAAATGAAGAAAAACCACAGCGACATTCCTCATGGCGGCTTTGTCATCCGCAGCGGAAAAACCGGCTGGGAAGAAGAAAATACCCATATCATTGAATATCGCCTGAAACTGGATTCCAATCCGGAATTCACCTCTTCCGTATTGGTGGCTTATGCAAGAGCTGCTTATCGGATGAGCCAGGAAGGTCAGAGTGGCTGCAAGACTGTTTTCGACGTGGCCCCTGCTTACCTGAGCCCAAAATCTGGCGAAGAACTGCGCAAAACCATGCTGTAAAACCCACCAAAAACCGTCCCATTTTTTGGGCGGTTTTTTTCTTGTCTTTTTGGTCTAAAAGTTGTAAACTAAAGAAAAAGAGGTCTACAATCTATAGACTGGAGGGATTCGATGTCTTATACATTGACAGAAGCAGAAGAACGGTTGGCCAAGTTGATCTGGGAGAAGGAGCCCTTGCCTTCCTCCGCTTTGGTTACCCTTTGTGAGGAAGCCTTCGACTGGAAAAAGTCGACCACCTATACCATGTTAAAACGGTTGGAACAAAAAGGCGTGTTTCAAAATAAAGGCAGCGTGGTGCAGGCCTTGTTGTCCCAAGAAGAATGGGAAAGCCAGGAGAGCCGCAAAATGGTGGCAGACGGGTTTGGCGGCTCTTTGCCGCGGTTTTTGACGGCCTTTACCAGAGGAAACCGCCTGACCAAAGAAGAGGTGAATCGATTGCGTTGTTGGTTGGACGATCAGGAGGGATGAGAGATGAAAGCCGCATGGGACTGGATTTTTTCTTACTCCATACAGGGAACGGGGCTGATTTTGTTGGCGCTTTTGGCCAGGATTTGCCTGCAAAAAAGCCCGGCTGTGTTTCGGTATGTGTTATGGATGCTGGTATTTGTGGGTCTGATTTGTCCTTGGAGAATGGAGCTGCCGGTTGCACCCAAGGAGGTTGTTTCCTTGGTTCTTCCGCTGGACCAGGAAACAGAGCAAGGGGAGGCGGCTCCATGGGCCCAGACCTCGGAGCCAGTGTTGCCGGTTGCGCCGGAGGAAAGGGCAGTGACATCCAGAGTAGCAGAAGCGAAAAAAAACGATCTACTTCCTTTGATTTGGGCAGCGGGTGCCTGTGGAGGATTGGGATATGGATTATGGGGCAGCTGGAAATGGAGAAGAAAGTTACAAGGGGCCAAAGAAGTGGAACACAGGGTTTGGGAAGTGGAAGGATTGCCGACGGCCTTTGTGTTTGGATTGCGGTCCAGAATTTATCTGCCGGCCCATTTGCCAAAAGAGGAGCGGGCTTACATTTTGCTCCATGAGCAAATCCATTTGCGCCGGAAAGACCACTGGGTGAAGGCCCTTTGTTATGGCATTTTATGCCTGTATTGGTTTCACCCGCTGGTTTGGGTGGCGTTTTCTGGTTTGGAGACGGATATGGAACGGGCCTGTGACGAGGCAGTGCTGCGGCAGATGGGCGATGGTGTAAAAAAGAGCTATTCCGCTTCTTTACTGCGCCTGGCGGCCAAGGAAAGCGGGCTTTTGCTGGGGTTTGGAGAAAGGGCGGTCAAAAAGCGGCTTTTGGCCATCCTGCGTTATCGAAAGCCGGCGTTGGGGATGGTGGCCTTTTCGGCGGTTTGGGTGATTGTGGCAGGATGCGCCATGTTTAGCCGAGGGCCGAGGAATATAGAAGAGCAGCTGGAAACTTGGGGCGAGGAACAGGGTGACATTTTTGCCGAGACGTATCAAGTTGATGTGGAAGAGGTGCAGACGGAGACGGTGCAGGTAGCTTCGTTTCCAGACCTTTATACAGGGGTGGAAGTTTGGCAGGCGACGCCGGTTTTGACCACCGATACGGAAGAGGTTTTGTTGACAACGGACAACTGGCTGCAAGAAGGCCATACGGTGTATGGACAAAGGACTTATTTGGTCTATGAAACGAGCAGCAAAACTTGTTTGGGAGAACTTTGGGCGGTGCCCTTGACGGGGATGCTTTCGGATTTGGAGACAAACGTGCGGGCCTTATTGGAACAGGAAGGAATGCTGGAACAAGAGACGTACCCCGGCGCCCATGCCATGGCCACCTTCACCATGACCGATGGGCAAAAGGCACAAATGTTACTTTCCCAGCCGGTACGCCAGGGAGCAGGGGGCATTTGGTGTGTGGAACGATGGATGGACAGTACTGGAAACTTATATTATGAAGGGCCACAGGTGAATGAAACGGCGCTTTCCTATTATACCTCTTTGCAGGAGGTCTGCGATGAGGGGCATCGGGTGGGGCTGTTGAGTCCAGAAGATGTGGCTAGGACATTTTTGGCAGACTGGTGGGGAGACCATGTGACACTGGATCATTTGGAAACGGATGTGACACTGGAGCAGTTTTTCACGCCTCCGGTGAGCACCTATTTTGTAAAAGTGGTGGACATGGCAGAAGATGGCACCTTACAGGTGCAGCAAGGAACACCCCATTGGGAAGGAGAAGCGCTTTCTCGCACCCAGGCGGCGGCAGAGCAAAACCTGACGGTGGACTGGTGGGATGGATGGGGAAGCAAAAAAACGCCAAGTCAAACCATCACCGTTTTCCTGCTTTCGGAAGATGGCACAACCGTGGAGAGGGCAGAAGAAACGGCATGGAAACAGGCAATGTTAGAAGCAGTGGCAGCGCAAAAAACGCCTTGCTTTTGGTTATGGGAGCAAGGCGGCCAAGTGATTCGGTTGGAAGAGCAATTTGTGCCATAAGGGGCGCAAAGGCCATCACAGGAGTTGGCCAAAGCGTTAGAAAGAAAGTAACTTTGGAAAAAGAAAATAGCTGGATTCCTTTTTTCAGGATTCCAGCTATTTTTTGTTTTCCGATGAAGCAATGCCAAAAGGCTTGCTTTTTTAGAATCGGGGCAACAGGATTTGAACCTGCGACCTCTGCGTCCCGAACGCAGCGCACTACCAAGCTGTGCCATACCCCGACAACAAAAATATTATACTACTGCAAAATGGAAAAAGCAAGTAGTTTTTCCATAAAAAACAGGCTGTCAAAGGACAGCCTGGAAATCGGGGTGACAAGATTTGAACTTGCGACCTCATGAACCCCATTCATGCGCGCTACCAAGCTACGCCACACCCCGACGTACTAGAATAGTATAAAAGAAGAAGCTGGATTTGTCAAGTCTTTTTTCTTTGAGGCGGTATAACCCGGCAAAAAAGGGGCAGACTGAGAAAGAAAAAAAGAGGAGGAGATCTGGTGTGGATACGATTATGACGTTGTTGTTGGCAACCCAGGTATTATGTTTGGTGTTTTTGATTGGACAAATTTGTGTCACCCAAAGAGGTCAGTGCGGCGTGACGCTGACGGGTGCGGGAAGAGATCGAAGAGAAGAGGAAGAGCTAAAGCGCATGCGACGGGTACATTTGACGCCGCCGCTTTCCGAGCAGATGCGGCCTCACAAACTGGAGGAAATTGTGGGCCAGGCCGAAGGCATTCGGGCGCTACAGGCGGCCCTTTGCGGTCCCAATCCGCAGCATGTGCTCATTTACGGCCCACCGGGGGTGGGCAAAACGGCGGCGGCCAGACTGATGTTGGAAGTGGCCAAGGCTTCGGCAGGCACGCCGTTTCAAAAAGATGCGGTGTTTGTGGAATTGGATGCTACAACGCTGCGCTTTGATGAGCGAAGCATCACCGACCCTTTGCTGGGCTCGGTCCACGACCCTATCTATCAAGGGGCCGGGGCCTACGGTGCCTTGGGGATTCCAAAGCCGCAACCTGGGGCGGTAACCAAGGCCCATGGCGGTGTTTTGTTTTTGGATGAAATTGGGGAGATGCATCCGGTGCAGATGAATAAGCTGTTGAAGGTATTGGAAGACCGGAAAATCATGCCAACCAGTTCCTATTATCAACCTTATAATAAGAACATTCCTTCTTATATCCACGATATTTTCCGCGATGGGTTTCCGGCGGACTTTCGCCTGGTGGGGGCCACCACCCGTTCGCCAGAAGAAATCCCGCCGGCTTTGCGCAGCCGTTGTACCGAAATCTTTTTCCGCAACTTATCGGAAGAAGAGCTGGAACAAATTGCATCCGACGCGGCGGCCCACTTGGAGATGGTATGCCAAAAAGATGCCATTGGCCGGATTGGGGCTTTTGCCAGAAATGGGCGAGATGTGACCAATTTGATGCAGACGGCGGGGGCGTTGGCCCGGATGGAAGAGCGAACGGAAATCACCGTTTCGGATGTGGATTGGGTGGCCAAGGCCGGTCATTATGCGGCAAAACCTTGCCAGCAAGTGACACCGGGCGAAACGGTGGGCAGGACCAATGCACTGGCGGTGGGCTCCTTTGGCGGAGTGCTTTTGCCCTTAGAAGTATGGGCGGAAAAAGGAAGCGGAAAACTGCAAGTGACCGGCATGGTGGCCGAAGAAGAATTGGACCGGGGTCATTCCAAATTGCGCCGCAATTCGATGGCCATGGATTCGGTCCAGACGGTATTAACGGTGTTGAAACGGGAATACCAGTTGGATGCGGCGGAGTATGACATTCACATCCATTTTTCCGGCGGCATGCCGGTGGACGGGCCTTCGGCTGGTGTGGCGTTATTTTTGGCGCTGTATTCGGCCATGACGAAGGTGGCTTTGCCCAATGTTTGGGCGGCCACAGGCGAAGTTTCGTTGGAAGGCGAAGTACTGCCGGTGGGCGGGGTACAGGAGAAAGTGGAAGCAGCCGCCCAGGCCGATGCCCAGAAGGTGTTTGTGCCCAAAAATGGATTCCAGGAAAGCTGGCTTTCCCTTGGGGTTAAAGTGATTGCGGTGGAACGCGTGGAAGAAGTGTTGCAATATTTGCAGCAAAAAGAAGAAAAACAAACGGCGTAATGCTGGATGCAAAAACAAACAGCCACCCTCGCGGGTGGCTGTTTGTTTTGTGGTTTGTGGTTCAAAAAACCAAAGGAGTTATTTTTTTTCAGAAAAAAAGGTTTTTCTGAAAGGAGAGAAGCCGTCTAAGCTGTTGCTTTTGCAAACAGAGGAAAACGAATGCAGCGACAGGCAGAAAAAACAATGTGCGGGATTGTTTTTTCCCTTCGGCTTCCCTCATAAGAGGCGAGAGGGGTTAACGGCAACCACACTCTCTATTCGCTGAGGTAAGTAAGCTGAAAAAGGGGTTTTTCAGATACATTTCTTACTTACAAGAAGGAGTACAACTAAGAATTATGTAAACTGTTTGATGACTATGTGATGGTTTTGTGAAAATTTCTTTCCTTCTGTCATATTTTCCGGCAAGGAATTTCGTTTTTCGTTGCAATCCGAGTTTGTTTATTATAAAATAACAAATAGTATGGCAAAATGCGGGAAAGGAGATTTCTATGAAAAAGAAGCAACTTTTGGCGGTGCTGCTGTGTGGCTGTCTGGCCTGGATGGGCAGCGGTTGTAGCCAAATCGCATCCAAAGAACCTCAAGAAGTGGGACTGGAAATGGTGGAAGAAACAAAGACAGAAGCCACCGAAGAACAAAAACAGGCAGGACTTACCTGGATGAGCAAAGCAGCAGAGCGCATTGAGGAGATGGAAAGTTATACCGGGGCAATGCAGCTGGATTTTGCCTTTATCAATGACGGCGGCGAAAACAGCGCCACCGTAAGCACCTCATTGGCCCAAGTGTATGAACCTTTGCAGCAAGAAATTGGTATTTCTACAGAAGGTAACGGCGAGTCCATGGGCAGTTCCCATTTTTATGTGGGCAGTGAAGGTGAACAGTTGATGCTTTATATGCAGTACGACGGGGTGTGGTACAAATCCAAGGTGGATGAAGACACGTTGTATGGATTGCTGGGGCAATATGATCTCAAAGAAATGATCGACATTTTGTTGGTGGCAACCCAAGATGTGGCATTGATGGGAGAAGAAACTTTGCCCGATGGGCGCACGGTACAGCGAGTGGAAGGCGTGGTGCCGGCGGAACTGATGCCGGCGACGATGATTTACACCGGTACCTTTGTGGCCACAGGTATGGCAACCTTGACGGAAGCGCAGATGGCCGGGGTGGCTGATATGCCGATTACGTTTTGGCTGAATGAAGAAGGCAATGTGGTGCAGTATCAATATGATGCCGGCGCCGCCTATCAAACCATTGCCGACAATTTGTTTAACGAAGTGAAGGATTTGGAAGGCTATGAAAATGCCAAACCATTGGAAGTAAGTCAATATGAGCTGACGGTGACACTGGAGAATTTGAACGAAACAGAATCCATCTTGGTGCCGCAAGAGGCATTGGATGGACAGCTTTTGGATGATACCACGGCCGAAGAAACGGTGGAAGAAGCCGAAGAGGCGCAAGAATAAAGAGCAAAGAAAAGGAGAACGACATGATTAGTGCAAACGGCGTAGAGCTGCAATATGGCGGCAGAGTATTATTTAAAGATGTAAACGTAAACTTTACCAAAGGCAATTGCTATGGTTTGATTGGTGCCAACGGCGCAGGGAAAAGTACCTTTTTGAAAATCCTCTCTGGCGAAATTGAGCCAAACAAAGGCTCTGTCAGCATCACACCAGGCGAACGGATGGCAGTGTTAAAACAGGACCATTTCGAATTTGACGATTTTGAAGTGGTGCAGGCCGTACTCTATGGCCATAAACGGCTGTATGACATCATGCAGGAAAAAGATGCATTGTATGCAAAACCAGACTTTAACGATGAAGACGGCATCCGGGTGTCGGAATTGGAAGGGGAGTTTGCAGAGCTGGACGGCTGGTCCGCCGAAAGCAATGCAGAAATTTTGCTCAACGGTTTGGGGGTGCCCAACGAATTTCATTATCAGAAAATGGCGGCACTGCCTGGCAATTTGAAAGTGAAAGTGCTCCTGGCCCAGGCCCTGTTTGGAAACCCAGATATTTTGCTTTTGGACGAACCTACCAACCACTTGGATTTGAAATCCATCAAATGGCTGGAAGACTTTTTGATGGACTTTGAAAATACCGTTATCGTGGTTAGCCACGACCGTCACTTCCTCAATAAAATCTGTACCCATATCGCAGATATTGACTATGGTAAAATCACCATGTTTGTGGGCAACTATGACTTCTGGTATGGCTATACCCAAATGACCCAGCGGCAGTTGAAAGACCAGAACAAACGGGTGGAACAAAAGATGAAGGAATTGCAGGAGTTTATCCAGCGATTCAGCGCCAATGCCTCCAAAAGCAAACAGGCCACCAGCCGGAAAAAACTGCTGGATAACTTGCAGATGGATACCATCAAGCCTTCCAGCCGCCGTTATCCTTTTGTGAACTTCAAACAGGACCGGGAAGTGGGTAACGACCTTCTGGAAGTGAAAAACCTTTCCAAAACCATCGACGGCCGCAAGGTGTTGAACAATGTTTCTTTCCTCATTAACCCCAACGACAAAGTGGCCTTTGTGGGCACCGACGAATTGGCCAGAACCACCTTGTTCCAAATTTTGATGGGCGAAATGGAACCGGACGAAGGCAGCTTTAAATGGGGCGTTACCACGTCCCAGGCTTATTTCCCCAAAGACAACGGGAAATATTTTGACGGCGTGGACGATTCTTTGATTGAATGGCTGCGCCCTTATGCCAAAGAAGGGGAACAGTATGACGCCGATATCCGCGGCTGGCTTGGACGGATGCTTTTTAGCGGCGAAGAAGCCACCAAGAGCGCAAAAGTCCTCTCCGGGGGCGAGAGAGTGCGCTGTATGCTTTGTAAGATGATGATTTCCGGCGCCAACGTGTTGGTATTGGATGAGCCAACCAACCACTTGGATTTGGAAAGCATTACGGCCCTCAACGAAGGGTTGATGGATTATAAAGGTACGTTGCTGTTTGATTCCCATGACCACCAGTTTGTGCATACCATTGCCAACCGGATTATGGAAATTTTGCCAAACGGCATCATCGACCGGGTGGAAACCTTTGACGAATACTTGGAAGACCCAGTGGTGGAAGAATTGCGGGAAAAATTCTCTTGATGTAGGAGGCTTTCATGGAACTGAAAGAAGCCATTTATGGCCGGCGCAGCGTGCGGCGGTATTTGGACAAGCCCATTGAAAAAGAAGTGTTGGAAGAGTTGCTCCTGGCGGCCTGTCAGGCCCCTTCGGCGGTGAACTTACAGCCTTGGTATTTTGTGGTTTGCCATTCCAAGGAAGCTATGGCCCAGTTGGTGGAAATCATGGGCGGCAGCATTTTTTCCTTGCGCAACGTGCTAAACCGCAGGTTTTCCAATCACCCAGAGGTGATTGAAGAAACGGTGGATTTTGTCAAGCACATGGGCAATGCCCAGGCTTGTGTGCTGGCTTTTTTGCAGCAGGAAACGTATGATGAAAAAGAAGGGGCCATTGAAAGTGTGGCGGCGGCACTGCAAAATTTGGTGCTGACGGCCTACAGCAAGGGCATTGCCAGTTGTTGGTTAACGGCGCCGCTTCATGTGGGAGAGGAACTGCGGGCTGCTTTTGCACCGGGAAAGGGGCCGCTTTTGGCGGCAGTGACGTTAGGATATAGTGATGTTACGCCAAAAGCGCCGAGACGAAAAGAAGGCCGTGTGGTGTTCCGCTGAAAAAAAGAAACGGATGTTTACAAAAATTTCATCCTTTTTTCCGTATTTTGCAGTAAAATGGACAAGATTTGGAAAATAGCAAAAGGAGATTAGAACAATGAAAACAAATGGTATCATTGCACTGGCGGCGGCCGTTTTGGTGGCTGCATCGGCTGGATGTTGGTATTTGGATCGGGAGTTTGTGACGGACGAACAAGTTTTGGCGGTGACAGACCCTTATGAATTTGTGGCAGTGGCAGACGGCACCTATAACGATGGCGTTTTGACCATTTCGGTGCAGACCAATGCGCCGGACGGGGCCTTGTTTGACATCTATGCCCAGCATCCCGATGCAGAGGAAATCTACCAAGGTGAGCTGACGGTGGAAAAAGGCGTGGGAACGACGGAAGTTGAAATTCCGGAAGGAATGAGCACCCAGTATTTGACCACTTACGCGGTGATGGATATGGCAAAACAGACAGGGATCACCCGGTATGGCACCTATGGAGAAAAAATGGTGGGTGACCGTTGCATGACCATGGATGGTGTGTATACGGTGGGTGTGTCTTTTGAATCTTATGTGGCCTATCCTTCGGAAGAAGAAATGGATGCGGCCTTGGAAGAAGAATTCCCAATGCGCATTGATTATGTGTTGCAAATGTATAGTCGTGTATTGCAGGATATTCAGCCTGGAGAAGGGGACGATTGGAGCAACATGACCATCGTCTTTACGGAAGATGCCATTGCGGCCTGGGATGAATTTACGCCGGAATTGCAAGACCAGTATTATACGATGTTTGAAAGCATTGTAAAAACCTATAAAAAAGTGCCGGAAGATGCCACGGTTCAGATCACCTTTGTGGACGGACAAGGCAATGTGATGGCCCAGAATTACTGAGAGAAAACCCCCTTGGAAAACAAGGGGGTTTTTGATATAAAAAACAGCAAAAACGCGGCAAAACCGGTTTTTGCTGTTTTTTCTTTCTTTAGGCTTCTTGTTGAAAAAGTGCGTCGTTTTTGGCAATCAAGGTGTCGATATATTCTTTGGATGGGCCGCCGGGCACGTTTCTGGCTGCCACGCATTTTTCCACCCGGATGGCATCGTAGACGGTTTCGTCAAACACTGGAGAGATGGCCTGATATTCTTCCAAAGAAAGGTCGTCCAAGTTGGTGTTGTGTTCGATGCAGTAAAGCACCAAATGGCCGATGATGCTGTGGGCATCGCGGAAGGGGACGCCGTGTTTGACCAACCAGTCGGCGGCGTCGGTGGCGTTGGTAAAGCCGCCCTTGGTGGCCTGATACATATTGTCTTTGCGCACAGTCATGGTTTTTACCATACCCGTAAAGACGGGCAGGCACATTTTGACGGTGTCGATGGCCGCAAAGACGCCTTCTTTATCTTCCTGCATATCTTTGTTATAGGCCAAAGGCAGGCCCTTCATGGTGGTCAAAAGGCCCATGAGATAGCCATAGACCCGGCCGGTTTTGCCGCGGATCAGTTCGGCCATGTCGGGGTTTTTCTTTTGGGGCATGATGCTGGAGCCGGTGGCATAGCTATCGTCCAGTTCCACAAAGCGGAATTCATGGCTGCTCCAAAGGATGATTTCTTCGCAAAAACGGCTTAAGTGCATCATCAAAATGGAAAGGGCGCTCAAAAGCTCGATGCAGAAATCACGGTCGCTGACGCCGTCCAAGCTGTTTAAGGTGATGTCGTCAAAGCCCAATTCTTCTGCCACAAAATACCGGTCCAGAGGATAGGTGGTGGTGGCCAGGGCGCCGCTACCCAGTGGCAATACATTGGTGCGGCGGTAGACGTCTTTTAACCGGTCGTTATCCCGTTTGAACATTTCCACATAAGCCAGAAGATGGTGGGCCAATGTGATGGGCTGGGCCCGTTGGAGGTGGGTATAGCCGGGCATGATGGTTTCGGTATGGTCTTTGGCCAAGTTGTTTAAGGTGACGGCCAGGGTTTTGATGAGGGAACGGATGGTGGTGATTTCTTCTTTCACATACATCCGGATATCCAGTGCTACCTGGTCGTTACGGCTGCGGCCAGTGTGAAGGCGTTTGCCCACATCGCCAATGCGTTCGATCAAAATGGTTTCGATGTTCATGTGGATATCTTCGGCTTTTTCGTCGAAAGTGACGTGGCCTGCTTCAATGTCTGCCAACACTTCGCCCAAGGTTTTCACCAATAAATCGGCGTCTTCTTGGGAGATGATGCCTTGCTTGCCCAGCATTTTGGCATGGGCCATGCTGCCTTCGATGTCTTGTTTATACATCCGGCTGTCGAAGGAAATGGAAGAATGGAAATGGTCGGTGAAGCCGTCGGTCTGTTTGGTGAAACGACCGCCCCAAAGTTTACTCATAAAATGGTCATCCTTTCTGTTTTTCATACGAAAATGGCTGCCGCCGGATTGCGGCGACAGCCAAGAGGTTGCTTCGCTATCTATTATTTTCTTTTGCTTGGTGGGTTTTGTCAAGGCTTATTTTTTGTTCTGCATCATCATAGCCCGTACTTTCATCGGCAGGCCAAAGAGGTTGATGAAGCCGTCGGCGTCTTTGTGGTTATACAGTTCGCCGGTGGTAAAGCTTGCGATGGATTCATTGTAGAGAGAGTATGGGCTGGTGGAGCCGGCTGGGATGATGTTACCTTTATAAAGTTTCAGTTTTACATCGCCGGTGACGGTTTCGTTGACACTATCAAAGTATTTGCTCAATGCTTCCCGCAGAGGGGTGAACCATTCGCCGCTATAGACCAATTCGGTAAATTTGGTGGAGCAAATTTCGTTCCAAGCCTGGGTCTGTTTGTCCAAAGTCAGGTATTCCAGTTCCCGATGCGCATAGTACAAAATGGAACCGCCTGGGGTTTCATAGACACCGCGGCTCTTCATACCAACGACACGGTTTTCGCAGATGTCTTGGATGCCGATACCGTTTTTGCCGCCCAGTTCGTTTAAGGTGGTCAACATTTCTACAGGGCCCATTTCTTTGCCGTTGACGGCGGTGCAGACACCTTTTTCAAAATGCAAGGTTACGTATTCTGGGGTATCTGGTGCTTTTTCTGGGGAAACGCCCAACTGCAGCAGATGTTCATAGTTTGGTTCGTTGGCTGGGTCTTCCAGTTCCAAGCCTTCATGGCTCAAATGCCAGATGTTGCGGTCACGGCTATAGGAATTGTCGTGGCCTGCTTCAAAAGGAATGCCATGGGCTTCCAGATAAGCCATTTCATCTTCGCGGCTTTGCATTTTCCAGGTGTCCAGACGCCAAGGAGCGATGATTTTCAGTTCTGGAGCCAGGGCTTTGATGGTCAATTCAAACCGTACTTGGTCGTTGCCTTTGCCGGTGGCCCCGTGGCAGATGGCCGTTGCGCCTTCTTTTTTGGCGATTTCCACCAGGCGTTTTGCAATGATAGGACGAGCCATGGATGTACCAAGCAGATATTTGCCTTCATAAACGGCATTGGCTTTCACACAAGGGAAGATGGCTTCGGTGATGAATTCTTCGGTCAAGTCTTCAATATAAAGCTTGCTTGCGCCAGTTTTCAGCGCTCTTTCTTCCAGACCTTCCGTTTCTTTGCCTTGGCCCACATTGCCGCAAACGGCAATGACTTCTGCATTATTATAGTTTTCTTTCAGCCAAGGGATGATCACAGACGTGTCCAAACCGCCAGAATAGGCAAGCACAATTTTTTCTTTTTCCATATCAAAATACCTCCTAAATATAAATGGATGTTTTTTTGCTGTTGAAACACATTATACACGGTATACGAAAAAAATGCAATATTTTTTTGAAATTTCCTTGCATAACGCGAATAAAGTGTGTATAATTATAAAATCATATACGGAAGAACCAGAATGAAAGGAGTTATAAGCGATGATTCGAGCAGGAATTATTGGAGCAACGGGATATGCAGGCAACGAACTGGTGCGGTTATTGATGCAGCATCCGGAAGTCTCCATTACCAATATGACAGCACATAGTTATGTAGGAAAACAATTTGATGAGGTATACGAAAACTATCGCCAGTTAAATGAAATGGTGTTAGGAGAAATGGATTTGGACTATTTAAGCGAAGCATGCGACGTGCTGTTTTTGGCACTGCCCCATGGTACCGCCTCCAAAGTCATTACAAAGGAAGTATTGGAAAAAACAAAGGTCATCGACTTTGGCGCCGACTTCCGGTTGCAAGACGCCGCCGAATACGAAGCTTGGTATGGGGTGGAGCACCACGGAAAAAGCCTGCTGCCCCAGGCGGTGTATGGTCTTTGCGAAGTGAACCGGGAAAAAATCAAAGGGGCTAGACTCATTGCAAACCCCGGCTGTTACACCACTTGTTCTATTTTGACGCTGCGGCCGCTGGTGGCCGAAGGGCTGATTGACTTACATACCATTGTGGTGGACGCCAAAAGTGGTGTCACCGGCGCCGGCCGTGGCCTGGCCCTGCCCAATATGTTCGACGAGTGCAACGAAACGGTGAAAGCCTATAAATTGGCCAGCCACCGTCATACCCCAGAAATTGAAGAACAGCTTTCCTATGCGGCAGGGGAGAAAATCACGCTGACCTTTACGCCACACTTGATCCCCATGAACCGGGGGATTTTGGCCACCTGCTATGCCACACTGAAACAAAAAGTTTCTTATGAAGACGTGAAGGCCGTTTATGAAAAATATTATGGCAAAGAATACTTCATCCGTTTGACGAAAAAAGGCGTGTTCCCAGAAACCAGATGGGTGAAGGGTTCCAACTTCTTGGATATTGGTTTTACCATTGACGAACGCACCAACCGCATCATTGCCATTGGGGCCATTGACAACTTGGGCAAAGGCGCTGCCGGACAGGCGGTGCAAAACATGAATTTGCTCTTTGGTTTGCCGGAAGAAACGGGCTTAAGCTGCCCACCGATTTTCCCGGCTTAAAGAAAGGAAGGACGAGAGATGTTTCGCGTCATTGATGGAGGTATTACAGCGCCCCAAGGTTTTTTGGCCACAGGCCGCCATGTGGGCATGAAAAAAGTGAAAAAGGACATGGCTCTTTTGGTGTCGAAAGCACCGGCCAAGGCCGCCGGTTGCTATACCCAAAGCCGGGTGCGGGCGGCCCACATCTTATGGGATGAGGCGCTGACCAAGGCCCAAAAGCCCATCCGCGGCCTCATTTGTGTCAGCGGTAACGCCAACGCCTGCACCGGCACCCAAGGAATCAAAGACAACGAAGAAATGGCCGCTTCCTTTGCGGCGGCCCTTGGGGTACAAAAGGAAGAAATCCTGACAGCGGCCACCGGCATCATCGGCTTGGCCATGCCCATGGATGTGGTGAAAAAAGGGATTACAGAAACGGTGCCCTTTCTTTCCCATAAACGGGAAGAAGCCAAAAATGCCGCCGCCGGTATCATCACCACCGATACCTTTTTAAAGGAAATGGCGGTGGAACTTCAGGTGAAGGGAAAGACGGTGAAAATCGGCGCCATGTGTAAAGGCAGCGGTATGATTCACCCCAACATGGCCACGGTGTTAAGCTTTCTCACCACAGACTTGGCCATTTCCCACGAACTGTTACAAAAAGCCCTTTCGGCGGTGGTCAAAGAAACCTATAACATGATTTCTGTCGACGGCGCCACCTCCACCAACGACATGGCCGTGGTTTTGGCCAACGGCTTGGCCCAAAACGAGCCCATCACGGAAGAAGATGAGTTTTACGAAGCGTTTTGCAAGGCTTTGTATTTCATTCATGAAAAATTTGCCAAAGACATTGTCCATGATGGGGAAGGGGCCGGCAAATATATGGAAGTGCAAATCACCGGGGCCAAAAGTGAGGCAGACGCCAAAGTGTTGGCCAAGTCGGTGGTGACCAACAACTTGGTCAAAACGGCTCTTTATGGAGAGGACGCCAATTGGGGCCGTGTGGTGGCGGCCTTGGGCGGCAGTGGCGCTTTCTTTACGCCGGAACAGCTGGCCATGGATTTTTCCAGTGAAAATGGTACGGTGCTGGTGATGGAAGAGGGTACGCCGGTGTCCTTTGACGAAAACACGGCGGCAGAGGTGCTAAAAGAACGGGACATCACCATCCATATCCGCCTCAAAGATGGCACCGCAAGCGCCACCGCCTGGGGTTGTGATTTGACCCATGAATATGTAAGAATCAACGGAGAATATCGCTCCAGAACATAAGGAGGAAGGAAACATGAAAGAAATCAAAGGCTCTGTGACAAGCCCCAAGGGGTTTTCGGCCACCGGCTTTGCCGCCGGTGTGAAAAAAAGTGGTTATGACCTGGCGCTTTTGGCCAGTGAAGTACCGGCGGTGGCGGCTGCTTGCTTTACTACCAATGTGGTAAAAGCCGCTTCCGTTTTGAGAAATCAAGCAGTGCTGGCAGCAGGCGGCAAAATCAGCGGTGTAGCCGTCAACAGCGGCAACGCCAACGCCTGCACCGGCGAAGCAGGCAAGCAGGCCAATGCCGATATGGCAGCGGCGCTGGCCAAAGAACTGGGCGTGGCACCGGAACAAGTGCTGACGGCATCCACCGGCGTCATCGGCTCTCCTTTTCCCATTGAAACTGTGGCCAAAGGCATTGCCGCTGCGTTTCCTTCCATGGGGACGGCAGAAGAAAACGGCCATCTGGCAGCAAGAGCCATCATGACCACCGATACCTATCCCAAAGAAATTGCCGTGGAGCTGACTTTGGGCGGCAAGACTGTGACCATTGGCGGCATGGCCAAGGGCAGCGGTATGATTCACCCCAACATGGCCACCATGCTGGGCTTTATCACCACCGACTGTGCCATTTCCAAACAACTGTTGCAAAAAGCCCTCTCTGCCGATGTGAAAGAAACGTATAACATGGTTTCGGTGGATGGGGATACGTCTACCAACGACACGGTATTGGTGTTGGCCAACGGTTTGGCCGAAAATCCGGTGATTGAGACAGAAAACGAAGACTATCAGGCCTTCTGCGAAGCGCTGCACCATGTGAATTTGTTCTTGGCCAAAAATTTGGTGAAAGACGGCGAAGGCGCCACCAAGTTTATGGAAGTGAATGTCACCGGGGCCGCCACCAAGGCCGAGGCCAAGCAAATGGCCAAATCGGTGGTTTGCTCCAATTTGTTTAAGGCAGCCGTTTTTGGAGAAGACGCCAACTGGGGCCGGGTGCTGTGCGCCATGGGTTACAGCGGCGTTTCCTTTGACCCAGAACAGGTGGATATTGTCTTTGAAAGCGCCAAAGGCTCCATTTTGCTGATGGATTGCGGTACACCCATTGTCTTTGACGAAGAAAAGGCAGCCGAAATTTTAAGCGAAAAAGAAATCTTGATCCGCATCATCCTGCGGGAAGGCAACGAAACGGCTTCGGCCTGGGGTTGCGATTTGAGTTATAATTATGTGAAGATCAACGGGGACTATCGCAGTTGAGAAAAGGAGGAATGAGCCATGTGCGAAGCAGAACAGCAGGCCATGATGGAAAATATTGAAAAGGCACAAATTCTGACAGAAGCGTTGCCTTTCATCCAGAAATTTTATAACAAGACCATTGTCATCAAATATGGCGGCAGCGCCCTCATCAATCCCGAAATCAAAGAGACTATTATCAAAGACATTGTGTTGATGAAATTGGTTGGGATGCACCCGGTGATTGTCCATGGCGGCGGGCCAGACATCAGTTCTTTTTTGAAACGGTTGGAAATTGAAAGCAAATTTGTAGACGGACTGCGGGTGACCAGCCAGGAAACCATGGAAGTGGCCGAAATGGTGCTTTCTGGGAAGCTGAATAAACAAATTGTCACCGACATTGAGCTGCACGGCGTCAAAGCCGTGGGCATCAGCGGCAAAGACGGCAACACTGTTCGGGCCAAAAAAATGGTAAAAGAAAACGGCGTGGATTATGGTTGTGTGGGGGAAATTGAATCGGTGGACCCATCCTTGATTCAAAGCCTCATTGATACCGGCTTTATCCCTGTCATTGCCCCCATCGGCAAAGACGACCAGGGCCAAAGCTATAACATCAATGCCGACTATATGGCCGTGGCCATTGCCGGCAGTTTGAAAGCAGAAAAACTGGCCTTCCTGACAGATGTAGAAGGCGTCATGAAAGATGTCAACGACCCAAATTCTCTGATTTCGTTCTTGAAGGCAGGGGATGTGGAAGGATATATTGCAGACGGCACTATCTCTGGCGGTATGATTCCAAAGGTACAATGTTGCATGGAAGCCGTCAAAGCCGGCGTCAACAACGTCCATATTTTGGACGGCCGGGTGCAGCATTGCCTGATTTTGGAATTGTATACCCCACAGGGGATTGGTACCATGATTGAAAAGTAAGGAGGAACAGACATGAACCAGACCGAAGCACTGGCCGCCCGGGGGGCAGCCGTTGTGATGAATACATACAGCCGTTTTCCCATTGCCTTTGACCACGGCAAAGGATGCTATGTATGGGACATGGACGGGAAAAAATATTTGGACTTTGTGGCAGGCATCGCCGTCAACTCTTTGGGCCATGGCCACGAAGCGCTGTCTAAAAAGATTGCGGAACAGGCACAAAAATTGATCCACGTTTCCAACTTGTATTATACCGAGCCACAGATTTCCTTGGCAGAAGCCATCTGTGCCCATTCTGGCTTTGACAAAGTCTTTTTCTGCAACAGCGGCGCAGAAAGCATTGAAGCAGCTTTGAAAATTGCCCGGAAATATGCCACCATGAAAGGCAAACCTGGCCGGGATATCATCACCATGGAACATTCTTTCCATGGCCGCACCTATGGCGCTGTGACGGCCACCGGCCAGGCCAAATACCAAAAGGGGCTGGACCCTTTGCTGCCGGGGGTAAAACATGTACCTTTTAACGATTTGGAAGCATTGAAAGCGGCTGTGGATGAAAACACTTGCGCCATTTTGATGGAACCAATTCAAGGCGAAGGCGGTATCCACCCTGCCGACAAAGCATATCTGGAAGCAGTACGGGCATTGTGTGACGAAAAAGACATCGTTTTGCTCTTCGATGAAATTCAGTGTGGCGTGGGACGGACCGGAGAATTGTTTGCATACCAGCATTATGGCGTGCAGCCAGACGGCGCCACCTTTGCCAAAGGCTTGGCCGGCGGCGTACCCATCGGGGCCTTTATGGCCACAGAACGCTTGGCACAAGCGTTTCAGCCAGGTGACCATGCTTCCACCTTTGGCGGAAACCCCTTGGCCACGGCCGCAGGCACCGTGGTGATGCACGAATTATTTGAAAACGGCGTGCTGGAGAATGTGAAAAAACAGGGTGAATATTTGCAGCAAAAATTGTTGGAATGCAAGGAAAAATATGATATCATTGCAGATGTAAGGGGCGTTGGGCTGATGCAGGGCATCGAATTGACCATTCCGGCATCCGATGTCATTGCCGACAGCATTGCACATGGATTGCTTTTGGTAGGAGCAGGTACCAACGTCATCCGGTTTGTGCCACCTTTGATTATCACCAAAGAAGAAATGGACGAAGCCATTTCCATTTTGGATGGTGCATTGGCGCGGGCACAGGAAAAGGCATAATCTGTGTAGATAGAAAAAAGGAGTGTTCCCATGAAGCTGATGACGTTTTTGGCAGAAGGAAAAGAACAAGTGGGCGTTGTGACGGCAGACGGCCAAGGTGTGGTGCCTTTGGCGGACCATGGATTCTTGTTTTCGGATATGAATGCGTTGGTGGAAACGGCCACCAAAGAACAGTTGGCCGCGATGGCGGCTTTGGCGAAAGAAAGTGGCTTGCCCCTTTCCCAGGTGCAGCCTTTGGCGCCCATTGTCCATCCAAAACAAGACATCATTTGCCTGGGCATCAACTATATGGCCCATGCGGAAGAATCCATGCGGTATAAAAAAGAAGCCTTTGGCGGCGACCGTCAATTCCCGGTGTACTTTTCCAAACGGGTGACCCGTGCTTCGGCCGACGGGGATGACATCCCGGCCTATGCCGATTTGATCAGCACGCTGGACTATGAAGCAGAATTGGCTGTGATTATCGGAAAGGATGCCAAAAATGTGGCAGCAGAGGACGCCAAGGACTATATTTTCGGCTATACGGTGATGAATGACGTAACGGCCAGAGAATTACAGACCAGACACAAACAATGGTACTTTGGCAAAAGCTTGGACGGCTTTACGCCTTTGGGGCCTGTGATTGTGACGGCCGACGAAGTGGCTTATCTGCCGGTACTGAAGATTCGTTCTTATGTCAATGGCGAACTGCGGCAAAACGCCACCACCGACTTATTCATTCATGATATTGATTATGTGATTCATGAATTAACGCAAGGGATGACACTGAAGGCTGGCACCATCATCGCCACCGGCACACCGGCCGGCGTTGGGATGGGCTTTGAACCGCCCAAGTTTTTAAAAAGCGGCGACGAAGTCATCTGTGAAATTGAAGGTATTGGCCGCATCAAAAACCAAGTAAAATAATCCATTTCCCCACCGGGTTTCTTTGAAAAACGGTGGGCTTTTTTTGTCGGTTTTTCTTGGAAAAAAATGCTTGAAAGTTGCAAATGCAACAGATATTTTCCTAGAAAAAGGGTATGATACAAGTGTTTATTGACGTAGGTTGCAGATATTGGTATAATTTGAGAAGTTGAGAAGTGCGCATTTGAAGGAGGACCACGTTTATGTTGGAGTTGAAAAACATATCCTACACCGTAGAAGGTGAAAAGGAAATCATCAATGACATCTCGCTGACCATTGATGATAAAAAATTTATTGTCATTACCGGACCCAATGGCAGCGGCAAAAGTACATTGGCAAAAATCATTGCCGGCATTTTGACGCCAACCAGCGGCCGTATTTATTTGGATGGACAAGACATCACCGATTGGTCCATCACCGAGCGGGCCAAGGCCGGCATCAGCTTTGCCTTCCAGCAGCCGGTGCGCTTTAAAGGTGTAACGGTGAAAGATTTGTTGAATCTGGCTTCTGGCGGAGCGCTGGACGATGTCTGTGCCTGTGAATATCTTTCCCAGGTGGGCCTTTGCGCCAGAGATTACATCGACCGCGAAGTGGATGCTTCCCTCTCTGGCGGCGAATTAAAACGGATTGAAATTGCCATGATTATGGCAAGAAAAACAAAGATTTCTGTTTTTGATGAGCCAGAAGCAGGCATCGACTTGTGGAGCTTTAAAAACTTGATTGAAGTGTTTGAAACGATGCACAACGAAATTCAAGGTTCCATTGTCATCATTTCCCACCAGGAACGGATTTTGAACATTGCCGACGAAATCATTGTGGTTTCCGGCGGCTTGATTTCCGCCCGCGGCAGTAAAGAAGAAATTTTGCCAAAACTGATGGAAGAAGCAGAAGTGGACCGGGCAGAATGCAGATATCAGAGAGGCGGTGCAACAACCAATGCGTGACGATATTAAAGATACCTTATTGGAATTGGTTTCCGGGTTTAAAGGCATCCCCAACGGGGCATACAATATTCGTTTGAACAGCCAGTTGGATAGCCGGGCCAATACAGAAAACATCAAAATTGAAAGCAAGACCGATAAAAGCGGGATTGATATTTATGTGAAACCAGGCACCAAAACAGAGCAAGTGTTCATCCCTGCCCTGGTGACCCACGAAGGGGTACACGATTTGGTGTATAATGATTTCTTTATTGGGGATGATGCAGATATCACCATCATTGCCGGCTGTGGCATTCACAACTGTGGCGATGAAGGCAGCGAACATAACGGCATTCACCGGTTTTTCGTCGGCAAAAACGCCAAAGTGAGATATATTGAAAAACACATCGGTACCGGCGATGGCAACGGCAAACGGATTATCAACCCAGAAACCGTGGTGGAAGCCGATGAAAACAGCTATGTGGAAATGGAAAGCACCCAAATCAAAGGGGTGGACTCCACCATCCGCAAAACGTCGGCCCGTTTGAAAGCCGGAGCTACGTTTGTGGTGAAGGAAAAAATCATGACCCATGGCGAACAGTATGCCGAAACCCATTTCAATGTGGATTTGGATGGCGAAGACTCCAGCGTGACCCTTTCTTCCCGCTCGGTGGCCAAAGACCACTCCAAACAGAAATTTATTTCCATCATCAACGGGAATAATCGTTGCATGGGACACTCGGAATGTGATAGTATTATTATGGATGAAGGCGTTGTGGTTGCTGTGCCAGAAATTTCTGCCTACCATGTGGATGCCTCTTTGATCCATGAAGCAGCCATTGGTAAAATTGCAGGAGAACAGATTATCAAGCTGATGACCTTAGGGTTGACAGAAGAGGAAGCAGAACAGCAAATCATCAACGGATTCCTGAAATAAACTCACAAATCAAAGGATGTGATGTGGATGATTGACATGTCTACCTTTTGGGTGGTGTTATTCGTCGTATTATTGGTGGCAGAATTGGTTTCTGCGGGCGCCTTGATTTCTATTTGGTTTTGTGTGGGGGCGTTGGCGGCCTTTGCGGCTGCGGCGGCCAATGCATCGGTGACGGTGCAGGTGGTGGTGTTTTTGGTCATCTCCATTGCCCTTTTGGTACTGACGAAACCATTTGTGAAAAAAGTGCTGAAACAGAAAAACGAGCCAACCAATTTGGATCGGATTATGGGAACAGAGGCAATCGTAACAGAGGATATCAATAATCTGCAACAAACCGGTGCGGTGAAGCTGGAAGGAAAGGTATGGTCGGCTAGAAGTGCAGACGAAACCCTCATTCCAGCAGGGACAGTGGTACGGATTGTGCGTATCGAAGGTGTCAAGGTGTTTGTGCGCAGAGGGTGAAAGGGGATGGATGTATGCCATTTTTGATTTTGATTTTAATTCTGATTGTATTGGTTTTAGTGATTTTGAACTTGAAGATTGTGCCACAGGCCTATGTGTATGTGGTGGAACGCTTGGGCGCCTACCATGCCACTTGGGGCACAGGGCTGCACTTTTTGGTGCCTATGGTAGACCGAGTATCCAAAAAAGTGAATCTGAAAGAATTGGTGGCAGACTTCCCGCCTCAGCCGGTGATTACCAAAGACAACGTGACGATGCAAATTGACACCGTCATCTATTTACAGATTACCGATCCAAAACTGTATGTCTATGGTGTGGATAACCCCATCCGTGCCATTGAAAACTTAACGGCAACCACATTGCGTAACATCATTGGTGATCTGGAACTGGACCAGACACTCACTTCCCGCGACATCATCAACTCCAAAATGCGGATGATTTTGGACGAAGCCACCGATCCTTGGGGCATCAAAATCAACCGTGTGGAATTGAAAAACATCATGCCGCCGAAGGAAATCCAGGATTCCATGGAAAAACAGATGAAAGCCGAACGGGAACGGCGAGAAAAGATTTTGCAGGCCGAAGGCGAAAAACGCTCGGCTGTGCTGGTGGCTGAAGGCGAAAAGGAAAGTACCATTTTGCGGGCCCAGGCCGCCAAAGAAGCTGCTATTTTGCAGGCAGAAGCTGCCAAAGAGGCCATGATTAAAAAGGCTGAAGGTGAGGCAGAAGCCATCCGCAAAGTGCAAGAAGCAACGGCAGCCGGTATCCAAATGTTAAATGCCGCATCGCCGGAAAAAGCAGTCATTGCCATCAAGAGTCTGGAAGCCTTTGAAAAGGCAGCCGATGGCAAAGCAACCAAAATTATTATTCCTTCTGAAATTCAAAGCCTGGCCGGGCTGGCCACGGCGTTTAAAGAATTGGTTGTAGAGGACAAAGAAGTCAAATAACCGCAACCGAAAGGAAAATAGAAAGAAAAACAGAAAAGCAATGACAAAGGAGCAAGGAGAAATCCTTGCTCTTTTTTTTGTGGCACAAAAGGCCAAAGCAGGAAAGAAAAAGAGGGTTTGTCTATACGAAGGTCGAAAGAAAAAAGAAAAGAAGTGAAAAAACAACAAAAAAAGAAAGTGGAAGAGGAGGGATTGATATGAAACAGAAATGGGCATTGGCAATGGCAGTTTGTATGGCGATGGGCCAGGCAGTGCCAGCAATGGCAGCGGAAGTGAAAGAAAACACCATGGAAGTTTCCGTATGGGGACAAAAACTGAATGACGACGGGGTGATGCTGGACGGGGTGTTATATGTACCATTGAGAAAAACATTTGAACAGCTGGATCAGACGGTGCATTGGTATCCAGAACTGAATGAAACCGTGGTACGACAGCCGGTGTACCCCACAGGCTCCACTTTTTCTTATTCTACCCAATTCCCCCTAGTGGCCGCTTTTCCCCAGGCTGGTATCTCTGTCTATGGAGCAAAGCCAGACGGTATGGTCATTGTAGAAAAGGATTTGGAGAAAACGTCTTATGTGAAAGTGCCCTATGGTCTTGAAAAACAAACATTGCCCAAACTGCGCTATGGCGAATATAATGGCGATGGCAAACGAGATTTTTCTGTTTCGGTACTGACGGAATATGAACCAAATGTGCAAAAAGAAAGCCTGTATCTGTTGCAGCAAAGCGAGGACGGATGGAACAGTACGCTGTTTTCCAATGAATCCCTTTTGGCCGATGCCAAGGCAGCTGTAAGCAGCCATTTTGCAGAAGGTTGTTTGGTTCTTTCTGTGGGAGGAGAAGAAACGAAAGTACCATTGGAACAAGAAGCAACGGTAGATTTTGGGCGAGTGATTCGTTTTTTTACCACGAAATCTTATTTGGAGGCACAGCTTCCTGTGTTTGCCTTGACAGAGGAAAACGGCATAGGGGAAGAAATTGGCTTATTAAAAGCGGAAGTTTTGTTTGACGGTACGGCATTTACCATGGGCGATTGGCAGTTTATGACCATGGAGGATGTGACATCCAACCAGTTATTGACTGAAACGGCTTTGGCGCTCATGCAGCGGGATTTGGATGTGGAAGGCGTATTCAATGCCGGGCTGAATGGCGATTGGGAAAAGAGTGTGGAGATAGGCGCTTGGCACTATGCGCCGGTGGTAAGCGACCGGTTCCATTCTTTGGCCGATTTGGAGCAGTGGGTTCGGGGGACTTACAGCAATGAGGAACGGTGCAACGATTTCCTTTCTCGCCTGACGGGAGAGGACGCCTATGTGAAAGAGGTGGACGGCGTTCTCTATGTCAATGCCGATATTGGCGGCAAGGGCATGGCCTTGCAGTTGGACGAAGAAAGCCTGCGGGTGAAACTGCTTTCGCCGAACCAGGCAGAAATTACCTTTGATTTTGATCTATTCGATTATGACACGCTGCCATCGAAGTTGACCATGACGAAGGTGGATGGTACTTGGCTTTTGGATACGGGCGTATATAACGTGGGCCAGTTGGCGGATTAAGAAGAACTGGCTTTTCAAAGGCGATATTTACAAAAGATCATTGTCTAACAAAAATAGCTGGAATCCTTTTGTTTTATGGATTCCAGCTATTTTTCTTTTTTGAAAAAGCAGCATCGAAAGGAAGGTTTAATGCAACGTTCTTTTTTTCAGGGGATGTTGATTTCCCTGTTCGTCTACGATGCGGATGTTTTCCAGTGTGCCCCGCAAGTTTTTGCGGTAGGCTTCGATATATTCTTTGCGCAGTGCGTCTCGTTCGGCCGTTTCTTCGGCTGTCAGGCCTTCGGTTTTGGCTTTTTTGGCCAGTTCGTTGATCCGAGAGACCACGGCCAGCTCTCTGACTTCATCCATGGATGGTTCCTCCTTTGGAATATGGGTTAAAAAATATCTTTGTTTGGATTGCGTGGGCCAAAAATCCGCTCGTCCAGGTCACAGTCCGGCTCCCGGCGGCCAAAGAAGGACCGCTTTTTCTTTGGCTCTTTGCCAAAGGGGGAGGTTTGGGGTTTGGAAAACACCGTTGGTTTTTCTGGCTTGTTGGACAAGGGATCGGCCACGGGGGCAGATTTTGTTTGTTGTTTTTTTGGTTGCAGTTTTGGATTTTGCTTTACTGTCTGATAGGCCGGGCGGGATTTGGTCTCTTTTTGAAACCGAAGAAAGCGGCTGATGATCAAAACGACAATGGCAATCCAAAACAGGAAAAACAAAGCAGAAGAAAATAGAACGGGGATGATGGACATGGTTGTCACCTCGCTTCTTTAAAGCACCACTTGACCATTGACCAGATTGTATGGCCGTTCTCCTGCAAAAATAGCCGTCATGCCTTGCAGGGCCTCGTGGCACATGGCAACTCGAATGCCATAGGTCTGGGTGCCGATGTGGGGCGTCATCACCACGTTGGGGCAAGCCTTTAAGGCGTCACTGATGACAGGTTCCGTTTCAAACACATCTAGCCCAGCGCCGCGGATGATGCCGTTTTGCAGAGCCCAAACCAAGTCGCTTTCTTTCACCACGGGGCCGCGGGCGGCGTTGATGAGATAAGCCTCTGGCTTCATCAAAGAAAGGGTGTCCCGGCAAATCAAATGGTGATTTTCCGGGGTATAAGGCATGTGCAGGCTGATGCAATCACATTGGCGCAGCAAGTCGGTAAAGGGCAAGTAAGTGGCGCCCAGGGCCGCTTCGTCTGCTTCCGAAAGACGGAAGGGATCATAATAATAAAGCTGCATCCCCAAGGCTTGGGCTTTTTTGCCGACGGCGCGGCCAATGCGGCCAAAGCCGCAAACGCCAATTTTGCGGCCATAAAGCTCTGTGCCGGCGGCTTCAAATGCGCCTGTTACCCAGTGGCCTGCGCGCACAAAGCGGTCATAGGCGGCAATGTTGCGCATGGTGTCCATCATCAAGGCAATGGTCAGCTCCGCCGTGCCTTCTGTAACGGATTGGGGCGTGTTGATAACGGCAATGTGTTTTTCGGTGGCATAGGAAACATCGATGGAGTCGAAGCCAACGCCCAGGTTTGCAATGGTTTTTAATTTGGTTCCGGCATCGATGACGGCGCGGTCTGCGGCAAAAAAGATGGTAAAAAGGCCGTCAAAATCCGGCAAAAGCTGTAACACTTCTGCTTTGGAAAAAGCAATTTTTTCTTTATCTGGAGAAATCAGCTCTGCCTTTGGGGCAAAGGCTTCTTTCACTTCATCTGGTACCCATTGGGTGGCTAAAATCTTTGGTTTCACAGATACGAACTCCTTTCTGCTTTTTTTCCATTGTAATATATTTCTGTAGGGAATGCAAAGTTTTTTTACTGGACGAAGGGAGGGGCGCTTGTTATACTGAAACAAAGACTGTCAAGAAAAAAGGAGTATGGGTATGATACAACTGGAGCAGATTACATTGTTGCCGCAAGAAGACGAAGGGATGCTGCGCACACGGGCCTGCAAGAAGCTGGGGATTGGGGAAAAAGACCTGTTGGAGCTTCAAATTTTGCGTCAGGTGTTGGATGCCAGACAAAAAGGCAATATTTTCTTTCGCTATACGGTGGCGGTGAAGGTGAAAGGCGAGGAGCGGCTTTTGCGCCGTCTGGCCGGGAAAAAGGGCATTTGCCGTTATGAAAAAAAGACCATCTCCTTTCCGGCGCAACCGGCCAAAAGCCAAGAGCGGCCGGTGGTGGTTGGGTTTGGGCCGGCGGGGATGTTTGCGGCGTATGTGTTGGCCAAGGCGGGGCTTTGCCCCATTGTGCTGGAGCGGGGCGGCGATGTGGATAGCCGTCAGGCGGCGGTGGATGCGTTTTGGAAAAGTGGCAAGCTTTGTGCAGAAAACAATGTGCAGTTTGGCGAAGGGGGTGCTGGGACCTTTTCCGACGGGAAGTTAACGGCCCGCACCAAAGACAGCCGCAGCCGTTTTGTGCTGGAAACGCTGGTGCACTTTGGCGCGCCAGAAGAAATTTTATATAGCTATCGCCCCCATGTGGGCACCGATTTGTTAAAAGATGTGGTGCGCAGGATGAGAGAAGACATCATCAAAAGGGGAGGAGAAGTGCGCTTTTTTTCTAAAATGACAGATTTTAGGGTTGAAAATGGGCAAGTGAAAGGGGTACAATGGAATGGTAAAGATTGGATCCAGACCCAGGATCTTGTTTTGGCGCTGGGACACAGCGCCAGGGATACGTTCACCCTTTGTTATGAAAAGGGGCTTCGGATGGAACAAAAGCCTTTTGCCATGGGGGTGCGGGTGGAACATTTACAAAAAGAAATCGACCGGATGCAGTTTGGAAGTTTTTGTGAAGAAAAAAGTTTGATTCCAGCTTCCTATCAACTGACGGCGCAGACGGCGGACGGGCGAGGAGTATATACCTTTTGCATGTGCCCCGGCGGGTTTGTGGTCAATGCCTCCAGCGAGGAAGGCCGCCTGGCCGTCAACGGCATGAGCTATCACGCGCGGGATGGGGAAAACGCCAACAGCGCCCTTTTGGTACAAGTTTGGCCTGCCGATTTTCCTTCGGACCATCCTTTGGCCGGAATGGAGTGGCAAAGGGAAGTGGAGGAAGCGGCCTTTTTGGCCGGCGGAGGAAATGGATATGCGCCGGCGCAGCGGCTTGGAGACTTTTTGGCAGACCGGCCGACAGTTTCTTTTTCCCGTGTGAAACCCACCTGTCGCCCAGGGGTTCAGATGTGTGCGTTATCCCAGGTGTTACCAGAAGTGTTGGTGGGGGCGCTCAAAGAAGGGATTTTGGCCATGGATCACAAATGGCCCGGCTTTGCAGCAGAGGATGCGGTGTTGACGGCGGTGGAAAGCCGCAGTTCTTCGCCGGTGCGGCTTTTGCGGCAAAAAGAAACCTTGCAGGCCGAAGGGATTGGAGGACTCTATCCCGCCGGAGAAGGGGCCGGGTATGCAGGCGGCATTGTGTCGGCTGCGGTGGATGGTGTGCGGGTGGCAGAAAAAATTTGGGAAAGCCATCTGCCAAAAGAAATGGATGGAACCAAAGGAGGACGAGGGATATGAAACGGATGTGGCAAAAAATTCTGGCAGGAGGGCTGATTTGCTCTCTTTTGCTGAGCAGCAGCGCCTTGGCGGCGCATCCACAAGGATATTGGTCTTACTTAACGGCCTTCCAGCAGGCGCAGCAATCGGGAGATAAAAACGCCATGATTTCCACCGGGGAAGCACTGCTCAACTATTACAAAGGCTTGCCGATGGATACGGATGTGGCCGGTATTCGCTATAATGTCAATTATAATAACTATGCCATTTATGAAGGCATGGGCAAAATGGAAAAAGCCAGAGAGGCCCTGCAAGGCGTCATTGAAGCAGGCACCTATCTGAACTTCACCGACGCGGTGATTATGGCCAAAGAACGACTGGAAAAAATCGATGCCATGGCAGAAGTATACACCGTTTCCAACACAGGCGCACCGTATTATGGCGCCAAAAACGAGCCAAAAAGCGGTACCTGGATTGGCCGTTGCTATACGGAAAACGGAGAAAGCGCAGCCAAAAACGAAGCCATTGTTTCGTTCTATGTGGAACTGGGAAACAGCTATCCTTCGGCCAAAGACTTTGACTGGAAAATTCAACATTTCATGGACGGAAACCATGCTTTGTTGATCAATTTGAACTTCCCAGAAGAAGGCAATACCGTTTCTCAAGTCAATAGTGGCTCTTTGGATGGGAAAATCAACGAAACCCTTTCTTATTTATCCACACTGACTTGTCCGGTCTTTTTGCGTATCGGCGGGGAAATGAACGTTTGGACAACAAAAACCACGCCCGATGCGTTCAAGACGGCCTATAACAAAATTGCCTCCATGGCCAGAAGCACGGCTCCCAATGTGGCTTTGATTTTCTCTCCAAGCTATGCTTCTCCTTGGGGCGAAGACATGGGGGTTTACTTCCCGGACCCATCTTTGGTGGACTGGGTTGGCGCTTCCCTTTATATGAACAAATATCAGTATGCCGGTAACCCCACATCGGCCGGGGATACCAATGATATGTATTTTGGTCTGAATCAGTATGCCGACGCCGTAAAAAGCATGGAACATGTGGTGAAACTGGCAGACCAGTACAAAAAACCGGTGATTGTCACCGAACAGGGCAGCGGCTATGCACTGCCAAGCGGCGGGGAAGACCTTTCGGCCTTTGCCGTCAACCGCATTACCGAAAGCTATGGCACACTGAACATGGTTTATCCACAAATTAAAATCATGCTCTATTTCGACCAGAACATGGGCTCTTATTCCTATCAGTTAAGCGGTAACAGCAAAGTGCAGTCGGTTTATCAGCAGGCCACCAGCGCAAACCCAACCTTGATGACTTCCATCAACCAAACGGCGCCTACCTTCCGCAAATTAAACGGGGCCACCGGCTTAAGCGGCCAGATTGTACTGCGCAGCTATTGCGATGTCATCAATCAAGGCGTAACGGTGACCTATACGCTGGACGGGGCACAAAAAGCATCTGTGAGCGCCAGTCCTTTTGAATGGAAATTGGATAGCACCACCCTTTCGGCCGGAAACCATACTTTACAGGTGCAGATGAAGGCTTCCAATGGCTATACGGTCAACAAGACCTATCAGGTGGTAAAAGCAGCCGATGGTACCGTTTCCTTTACACAAAAATAAAAAGGAAAAAGAGCAGTTCCCCTTTGGGGCGGCTGGATTGGAACACAAAGAAAGCAGGAATCCTTGGAAAAAGGATTCCTGCTATTTTTCGTTTGGGAAAGCTGTTTTTTCTTTGTAGACTCGTTTTTGCAAAAAAAGTGGCTGCCGGTAAAACCAGCAGCCAAGTCAAGGGGGACATCTTTTCTGAAGGGGAATGTTCTTGCTTACAATGGAAAGTATAGTAAAAAACTATGAATAGTTCGTGTAGGAAGTATGAACAAATTTTTAATTTTTTGAGCCGGGGGTGGATGCTTGAAAACAGGCGGTTTTTGTGGTATACTGTAACACTGATAAACTCTGTATCAAACGCAGAAAGGGATAGATGTATGAACGAAAACCAATACCACGGCGCCTTTCAAACCCAAGTACCTTTTATGGAGCAGGTGCGGCAGTGGAATGTAGCATATGAAGAAAAAAATGGCCGAAAACGGCGGTATTTTTGTTTCACCATGGGCTGTCAGATGAATGCCCACGATTCGGAAAAAATTGTGGGGATGCTGGAAGAGATGGGCTATGAAGCAACGCAGGCCGAAACGGACGCCGATTTTGTGATTTATAACACTTGCTGTATCCGGGAAAACGCGGAGCAGAAAGTATACGGCAAGCTGGGGTGGTTGCACCATTTAAAACGTACCAAGCCGGAGCTGATTGTGGCCCTTTGCGGTTGCATGGTGCAGCAGGAGACGGTGTTGGAAAAACTGCACCGGTCCTATCGCCATGTGGATATCATTTTTGGTACCCATAACCTGTATAAATTGCCGGAATTGTTGGACGCCCGCATTCAAAGCGGCAGTCCTGTTTGCGATATTTGGAAAGAACAGGGAGACATTGTGGAGGACTTGCCTTCCCACAGAGAACACCCCTATAAGGCCGCCGTCAATATTATGTATGGCTGCAACAATTTTTGCAGTTATTGCATTGTGCCCTATGTCCGTGGCCGGGAGCGCAGCCGGGAAATGGCTGATATTTTGGCCGAGGTGGAAGCGCTGGTCAAAGACGGCGTCAAGGAAATCATGTTCCTGGGCCAAAACGTCAATTCCTATGGCAAAACCCTCTCGCCCCAGGTTTCCTTTGCCCAATTATTGAGGGAAACCAACAAAATTGAGGGCTTGGAGCGGATTCGCTTTATGACAAGCCATCCCAAGGATTTGTCGGACGAGCTGATCTCGGCCATGGCCGAATGCGAGAAGGTGTGCCACTATCTTCATTTGCCGGTACAAAGCGGCAGCAGCCGGGTATTAAAAGAAATGAACCGCCGCTATACCAAAGAACAGTATTTGGCATTGGTGGATAAAATCAAAGCGGCCATCCCCGATATTTTCCTCAGTACCGACATCATTGTGGGCTTTCCCGGTGAGACGGAGGAAGATTTTGAAGAAACGCTGGATGTGGTGAGAAAGGTGGGTTATTCCACGGCCTTTACCTTCCTCTATTCCAAACGCACCGGCACGCCGGCTGCCGTTATGGAAAACCAGGTGGAAGAGGCGGTGGCCCATGAGCGGTTTGACCGTTTGTTGGATGTGTTAAATCCAAAGATTCATGAAATTCACTCTGGATTGGTTGGCAAAACGCTGCCGGTTTTGGCAGAAGAAGTCAGCCGCCAGGGCGAAGATATGCTTTCGGGACGCACCGAGCAAAACACACTGGTGCATTTTCCCGGCGACCCGTCCCTCATCGGCCAGATTTTGCCGGTGAAACTGACGGAAAACAAAACATTTTATTTTCTTGGAGAAAGGGTTGGAAACGAATGAGTATTTACGATCAGGCAAGACAGTTGGGCAAAGATATTTTGGAATGCGAAGAAGCACAAAAATTGTATGCAGCCAGAGAAGCCTTTGAAAAGGACGAAGTGGCCAAAGCGTTGGTGGATGAATACACCCAGATGAAAGACGAATGGCAAAAAATCATGTCCGATCCCGACAGCGACAAAGCCATTTTGACCGAATTGAGCGACAAGATTATGGCAAAAGAAGAAGAAATCAAACAAAACGAATCTACTTCCAAATTGTTGGAAGCCGAAAGCCAATTTGGCGCTTATGTAAACTCCATTTTTAATCTTCTGAGCGCCACCATTCAGGGCCAGGATGTGACAGCCGGTGGCTGTGACCCATCCAGCTGCGCCAGCTGCAGCGGCTGCTTCTGATTTTAAGTATGTAAGCCGATGGCAAAGCCCCATATGCCATCGGCTTTGGCTTTTTTGGCCTATGCTTTGCCAAGCAAAAAGGCAGTGTTTGTCAAAACAGAGGCAACCATGGGACAGAGATGAAGGAGGAACGAAGGTATGGCGAAACTGACGCCAATGATGGAACAATATTTTGCCATCAAAGAGCAATACCAATACTGCCTGTTATTTTTCCGACTGGGCGATTTTTATGAAATGTTTTACGACGACGCCAAAATTGCCAGCCGGGAATTGGATTTGACATTGACGGGAAAAAGCTGTGGCCAGGAGGAACGGGCCCCCATGTGCGGCATTCCATACCACAGCGCAGATGGGTATATTGCCCGGTTGGTGGAAAAGGGATATAAGGTGGCCATCTGCGAGCAGGTGGAAGACCCACGCACCTGTAAAGGCATTGTCAAACGAGAAGTGATCCGGGTGATTACGCCGGGAACTATCATCGATAACAGTGCTTTGGACGAAACAAAAAATAATTACATCGCTTCGGTGTATTGTGATCAAAAGGGCTTTGGTTTGGCCATTTGCGATGTCAGCACCGGGGAATTTTTGACCACCCAGTTTTCCAATCTTTCTTCCGGTAACCGCCTGGTGGACGAAGTGATGAAATACCAACCGGCGGAATTGGTGGCCAACGAAGGTTTTTTACAGACGGAGCCGGCCCGGCAAATGGAAAGCAGGTTGGGGGTGCGTCCGGAAGGATGCGGAGACTGGATGTTTCGGCAAAACGAGGCGGTGAAGCGCCTTTGCCGTCATTTTGGAACCAGCAGTGTGGACGGGCTGGGGTTAAAGGATCAACCCTTTGCCCTTTGTGCCAGTGGCGCTTTGTTGGAATATTTATATCAAACCCAAAAAAGCGAACTGCACCATGTGCAGAAATTGAAGGTCTATCAAAGCGGCCATTATATGGCCCTGGATGCGTCCAGCCGCAGAAATTTGGAACTGACCCAAAACATGCGGGAAAAAGGCAAAAAAGGAACGCTCCTTTGGGTGTTGGATCAAACGAAAACGGCCATGGGGGCGCGCATGATGCGCAAATGGCTGGAACAGCCTTTGTTGGAGGTTTCGGACATCCAAAAACGGCTGGACGCCGTGGAGGAAATGAGGGCAGAGCTTTTTTTGCGGGAGGAAGTGAAAGAACTTCTTTCGCCGATGCTGGATATGGAGCGGTTATTTAGCAAGGCCGTTTATCAAACGGCCAATGCCAGGGATTTACTGGCGTTAAAAAACTCCCTGGGCCAGTTACCGGCTTTAAAAGAAGCCTTAAGTAACAGCCAAAGCGCCTATTTGAAACAGTTGAAGGAGCAGCTGGATACTATGCCGGACCTGTTTTCTCTGTTGGATGCATCCATCAATGAAAAGGATACGCCCTTTACGGTGCGGGAAGGAAACCTCATCAAAGAAGGGTTTCATCAAGAGCTGGACACCTTATTCCATGCCGAAAAAGAGGGCGGGCATTGGATTGAGCAGCTGGAAGAGCGGGAAAGAGAAGAGACGGGCATCAAAAATTTGAAGGTCCGTTATAATAAAGTCTTTGGGTATTACATTGAAGTGACCAAGTCCAATCTGGCTTCCGTGCCGGAACGGTACATGAGAAAACAGACGCTGGCTTCCTGTGAGCGGTTTACCACCACAGAGTTAAGCGATTTGGCCGATTTGCTGTTGGGGGCTTCGGAAAAGAAAGTGGAGCTGGAATATCAGCTGTTTTGCGAGATTCGGGACAAAGTGGCCCAAGAAGTGGAGCGGCTGCAACGCTCCGCCGACGCTGTGGCCACCATCGACGTGTTGCAGTCTTTGGCAGAAGTGGCCGAACGGCAAGGTTATGTGAAGCCGACAATCACAAACGATGGCGTGCTTTCCATCCGTCAAGGGCGGCATCCGGTGGTGGAAAAAATGCGCAAAGAAGCCTTTATTCCCAACGATACGTATTTGGATTTGGAAGAAAACCGTCTGGCCATCATCACCGGCCCCAACATGGCCGGCAAATCCACCTACATGCGCCAAACGGCCCTCATTGTGCTGATGGCACAAATGGGCAGTTTCGTACCGGCCAGCGAGGCCCAAATTGGTGTGGTGGACCGGATTTTCACCCGCGTAGGTGCTTCCGACGACTTGGCCAGCGGCCAAAGCACCTTTATGTTGGAGATGGTGGAGGTGGCCAATATTTTAAATAACGCCACCAACAAAAGCCTGCTGATTTTAGACGAAATTGGACGCGGCACCAGTACCTTTGACGGTCTTTCCATTGCCTGGAGCGTACTGGAATACATTGAAGACAAAAAATTGGTGGGGGCCAAGACGCTCTTTGCCACCCATTATCATGAATTGACGGAGCTGGAAGGAAAGCTTTCCGGCGTGAAAAATTATTGCATTACGGTGCAGGAAAAAGGCGACGAAGTGATTTTCCTGCGCAAAATTGTCCGCGGCGGCGCCGACCACAGCTATGGTATTCAGGTGGGGCAGTTGGCTGGGCTGCCGTATAAGGTGATTCGCCGGGCCAAAGAGATTTTGCGCCAGCTTAACGCCGCCGATGTGACGAAAAAAGCAAAAAAACTGGCCAAAGAAGCCCAACAGACAGAAGAAACCGCCCAGCAGGTGGATTTGTTTACGGCAAAGGATACCTATTTGGCCGATGAGTTATTGAAGTTGGATGTCAACAACATGACGCCGCTGCAAGCAGCCCAGGCGTTATGCGAACTACAGGCAAAAGCCAAAGGATTGTGATAGAAAATGGGAAAAATCCATGTATTGGACCATCATACCATCAATCAAATTGCCGCCGGGGAAGTGATTGAGCGGCCCAGCGCCGTGGTCAAAGAATTGGTGGAAAACGCCATTGATGCAGGGGCAACGGCCATTGCCATTGAGATTGAAGAAGGGGGCATTGCCTTTTTGCAAGTGGGCGATAACGGCAGCGGGATCGCCAAAGACGAGGCCCCCACGGCCTTTTTGCGCCATGCCACCAGCAAAATCAGCTCCATCACCGATTTGGACGACGTTTACTCTTTGGGATTTCGGGGAGAGGCTTTGGCCTCCATTGCCTCGGTGGCCCAGGTGGAGATGGTGACAAAAACGAAGGACGAAGATATGGGCCTTCGCATTGAAATTGCAGGCGGAAGCGGCATGCTGCAAGAAGCCTGTGCCGCCAATACCGGCACGACGGTGACGGTGAAAAACTTGTTTTATAACGTACCGGCCAGACGGAAGTTTTTGAAAAAACCGGCCACCGAAAGCGGTTATATCACCGATATGGTTCATAAAATTGCCCTGGCCCACCCGGAAATTTCCTTCCGGTATCAAAATAACGGCAATTTGTTGTTACACACCAGCGGCAACAATGACTTAAAAACGGCGGTGTTCCATGTCTATGGCAAGGAAATGAGCCAAAACATGCTGCCCATCTCTTCTCAGGTCCATGATTGGAAAGTGGAAGGGCTGTTGGGAAAACCGGAACTGGCCAGGGGCAGCCGCAATTATGAAAACTTGTTCATCAACGGCCGTTTTGTCAAAAACGAAGTGGTCAGCAAGGCAGTGGAGGATGCCTACCAAAACCGGCTGATGGTGGGAAAATTTCCCGTCTTTGTGCTGAACCTTTCGCTGAAGGCCGACATGGTGGATGTCAACGTCCATCCGGCAAAACTGACGGTGCGGTTTCGGGATGACGATCTGATTTATGATTTTGTGTATCATGCGGTGTTGGAGGTGTTGGAACAAGAGGTGCTGATTCCAAAGGCCAACTGGGACAGCAAGCCTTCTGCCCGTACCAAGACGTTTTTGGCCCAACAAAAGCCGGTGCAGCAGGTGCTTTCGGAAGAAATCTATCAACCGGATGATACCACAAAGCCCAGCTTTGTGCTGCAAGATGTGGTGGCCTCTTCCAAAGAAACGGCCACCCGGTATGAAGGCACAAAGGAGCCGGAGCTTTCCATGGAGGAACTGCAAAAGCTCTATAAAAGCGAGCTGTTGTCAGACAAAGACCGGGGCAATAAGCATATTGTAAAAGAGACACCCCTTTCCTATTTGCCCCAAGAAGATTTGGGGTTACAGATGATGCCCAAAAAAGACGGCCAGGAAACGGAAACAGACCCAAAAACCACCCTTTCGGCCGAGGAAGTGGCCAAGGAATTGGCGAAAGATAGGGCAAAGGACATCCAAACGGAAGAGAAGCCCCAGGGGGCCGATACCCCCATTGCCCGGTATTTTACCAATTACAAAATCGTAGGGCAGGTGTTTGCCACGTTTTGGATTGTGGAACAGGGAGACAGTATGTTTCTCATCGACCAACATGCGGCCCACGAGCGGGTGTTGTTTGAGGAGTTTTATCACCGGTTTCAAGCAGGGCAAGTGGTGAGCCAACGGCTGTTGCAGCCGGTGGCGCTGACACTGACAGAGCAGGAAACCCAGTTGTTTTTAGAAAACGAAGCACTGTTTCGTCGCTTTGGCTTTGGGTTAAGCCGGCTTGGACCAAACACCTTTGCCCTGGAAGAGGTGCCATATCTCTTTGAGCACCCGGCCCAGTTTGGTTTTTTTACAGAGCTTTTAGACGCCCTTTCTTTGGGCGGCAGTACGACGCCTTATGAAAGCCGGCTTTTGACCATTGCCACCATGGCTTGTAAGGCCGCCGTCAAGGCCAACGACCGATTGTCGGTGCAGGAAGGCTATGCCTTGATTCGGCAGTTGATGGAACTGGAAAACCCGTTCCATTGCCCCCATGGCAGACCGACCATCATTGAACTGACGAAATATGAACTGGAGAAGAAATTCAAGCGGATTGTATAGAGGAGACATACATGAAAAAACCGTTGCTTGTCATTGCTGGCCCCACGGCCAGCGGAAAAACGGATACGGCCGTGGCCGTGGCCAAGGCCTTAAACGGGGCCGTCCTTTCGGCCGACAGCATGCAGGTGTACCAGGAGATGGATATTGGAACGGCAAAGCCGTCCATGGAAGAGCGGGGCGGCATCGACCATTATTTGTTGGATGAATGGCCGCCAACGGTCAGCTGTAACGCCCGCATGTTTCAAGAAAAGGCAAAAGAATATTTGGAGCAAATTTATGCCCAAGGGAAACTGCCCATTGTGGCCGGAGGCACCGGGTTTTATATCCAGGCCCTGGTCTATGACAATGATTTTGCGCCCACGGAAGAAAAAGGTGAAAGCGAACGGGCCCAGGCTATTTTGGAAGCGGAGGGACCCGAAGGGCTGCACCGGGCGCTGATGCAGGTGGACCCGGCATATGCCGCCCAAATTCATGCCAATAATGTCAAGCGTGTTTTGCGGGCGCTCACCTATTACTATCAAACGGGCGAGAAAATGAGCGCCCATAACGAAGAAGCCCGCCAAAAGCCTTCGCCCTATGATTTGCTGTTTGTGGTGCTTTCCATGGAACGGGAAGTGCTCTATGACCGGATTAACCGAAGGGTAGATTTGATGATGGAAGCAGGGCTGTTGGAGGAAGTGGAAGGGTTATTAAAAAAAGGCTATGACCCGTCTTTGACGTCCATGCAGGGCTTGGGATACAAAGAATTTATTCCTTATTTTCGGGGAGAATGTACCGTAGAAGAAGCGGTGGAACAATTAAAACAATCCACCCGCCGCTTTGCCAAGCGCCAGCTCACTTGGTTTCGGCGCCAGCAAGACGCCCATTGGGTGGATATGACAGGAAAAACGGCCGGGCAGGCCGCAGAAGAAATTATTACACTTTGGAACAATCGTTAGGAGTCAACCATGGAATATCAAGAGTCATTAAAAGAACAATTTGGCATTACAAAAGAAGTTTGGGACTATGCAAAGAAAACGGAAGAAGCGATTTTACCACTTTTTGCCAAAATCGACGCCATCACAGAACAAAACCAGTATAAGGTGCTGGCGGCCATGCAAAAAAATAAGGTGAGCGATACCCATTTTGCCGCCACCACCGGCTATGGCTATAACGACCTGGGCCGGGATACGTTGGAACAGGTTTATGCCGATGTGTTTGGGGCAGAAGCGGCGCTGGTGCGGCCACAGCTCATCAGTGGCACCCACGCTTTGACGGTGGCACTGGCGGGCAATTTGCGCCCAGGAGATGAGTTGCTTTCCCCGGTTGGGGTGCCTTATGACACATTGCAAGGCGTCATTGGTATCCGGCCGGAGCGGGGCTCTTTGGCCGAATATGGCATTACCTATCGCCAGGTGGACTTATTGTCTGACGGCGGCTTTGACTGGGATGGGATTCGCAAAGCCCTCAACGACAAAACAAAATTGGTGACCATCCAGCGTTCCAAAGGATACGAATGGAGAGAATCCTTTTCGGTGGAAAAAATTGGCCAACTGATTGCCTTCATTAAAGAAATCAAGCCAGACGTCATTTGTATGGTGGATAACTGCTATGGCGAGTTTGTCCAGACCATCGAACCCACCCAGGTGGGGGCCGATTTGGCAGTGGGCTCCCTCATCAAAAACCCCGGCGGCGGTTTGGCGCCCATTGGAGGATACATTGTGGGAAAGGAAGAATATGTGGAAAATGCCGCTGTGCGTCTCACATCCCCTGGCCTTGGGAAAGAAGTGGGGGCAACGCTGGGTGTTACGCCATCCTTTTTCCAGGGCCTCTTTCAAGCACCCCAGGTGGTGGGCGGCAGTGTGAAGGCGGCCGTGTACTTAGCTAAACTGATGGAAGGGCTGGGTTTTGACACCTTGCCAAAATCTAGCGACAAACGGGCCGATATTGTGCAGTGTATTCGCCTGGCCAAGGAAGAAAACGTGCTGGCCTTTTGCCAGGGCATCCAAAAGGGTGCGCCGGTGGATAGCTTTGTGACGCCGGAGCCTTGGGATATGCCAGGATATGACTGCCCGGTGATTATGGCGGCGGGGGCCTTTGTGCAAGGCTCTTCCATTGAATTGAGCGCCGATGCACCGGTGAAGCCGCCGTATCATGTGTTCTTCCAGGGCGGTTTAAGCTGGCATCATGCAAAAATTGGGATTACCATAGGGCTACAAACCATGGTGGACCGTGGGCTGATTACCTTATAACGGATGGAGAAAGAAGGGACGCTGCTTTGTGGGAAACACCTGTGCTTCATACGGACTTCTATCATATTTTTTATGTATTTTTGCTCTATAGTTTTTTGGGATGGCTTTGGGAAGTGGTGGTGGTGTTTTTGGACACCAAAAAACTGGTGAACCGTGGCTTTCTCAACGGGCCCCTTTGCCCCATTTATGGCACCGGGGCCACGATTTTATTTTTGTTTTTGACACCGGTCAAAGACCATTTGTTGTTGCTGTATGTGGCGGGCATGCTGGTTGCAACGACGGTGGAGTATTTGGTGGGGATGGGCATGGAAAAATTGTTTCATGCTTCTTGGTGGGATTATTCCGACCGGAAATATAACCTTAACGGAAAGATTTGCGTTTCGGTTTCTCTCGTTTGGGGGGGCTTATCGGTGGTGATGATGCGGTGGATTCAGCCGCATATAGACCAGTTCATTGACGCCATTCCCCTTTGGTTTGGCAAAACCTTTGCGGTGATTTTTACGCTCTATTTTTGCTCCGACTTGATTTTGACGGTGTACCATGTGATGAAGTGGGACGAAACCATGCGGAAGTTGGAAGAAGCAAAGGCAGAGTTCAGACAGCGGCTTGGCGAAAGCCGGCTGTATGCAGCAGCAGAGGAAATGAAGCTGCGGCTGGACTGGGATGAAAAAGACTATGCCAAAGAACTGCGCAGCCGTCTGGAAGTGCTGAAAGAAGGCGGCATGGCCAAAGAGGCCTTGGAAGAGGCCTGGGAAGAATTTCGCAAACGGCGCAAAGCCTATGGCCGGCTGATGAAGCCAAACTTCACCCAGCGGCGTTTGCTGCAAGCGTTCCCCAAATTGCATTCGGTGCGTGATGTAGAGCTTTGGAATGAATGGAAAGAAAAATCGGCCCAGTGGAAAGAAGCCATGCAGGGTTGGAAAGAAACCATGGAAGAGACCATCCAAGAAAAGACAGATGATCTGGCCGAAACCATGCAAGTAAGAGCCGATGCATGGGCCAGACGCATACAAGAGACAAAAGAAAGTGCAGAGGATTGGAAAGAGACGTTGGAAGAGAAAAAAGATGCGCTGACAAAACCGTGGCGCACGACTTCGCCCCAAGGGGAAGAGGAGAAAGGAGAAGAGCAATGAGAAAAGGGAAAAAACGCCTGCTTGGGTTGGTGTTTTGCTTTTTGCTGGCCATGAGCACGTTGGCTTATGGGGCCCAGACGCCTTCGGTTTCGGCCCAGACGGCCATATTGACCGAGGCAAGCACGGGAAAGATATTGTTTGAAAAAGATGCCGAGGCAAAGATTTATCCAGCCAGCATGACCAAAGTATTGACGGCTTTGGTGGCGGTGGAATATTTTGAGCCGGATGATGTGATTGTGGTGGGCCGGGAGATCAACGAAGTAAGCCTGGATAGCAGTAAGGCCGGCCATGTGGTGGGCGAAAGCATTACGTTTCGCAACCTGGTGCGGGGGCTGATGATCCCCAGCGGCAATGACTCGGCAGAAGTGGTGGCTTGTGCTGTGGCCAGAAAAGCGCAAAACGACGATTCGCTCAGTGTGGCCGAATGCCAGACGGTGTTTGCCGATTTGATGAACCAAAAAGCAGAGGAATTGGGCTGCACCGGGTCTCATTTTGTCAACGCCCATGGGTATCATGATGACGACCATTACACCACGGCGGCAGACTTGGCAAAAATTGGTGCAGCCGCCATGCAGGTGGATTTGATCCGAGAAATCGGCGCAGAAAAAAGCTATTCCGGTAACTCCATGGAAAGCCAGAACCACGACGGCCTCATCACCAACGAATATCATTGGGTGAGCCATAATTTGCTGATTACCTCCGGCGAATATGCCTATCCTTATGCCACGGGGTTAAAAACCGGGTTTACCGACGAAGCCGGCGATTGTGTGCTGGCTACAGCCCAAAAAGACGGGGTGCAGTTGATTGCCGTCATTTGTAAGGCAGAAGACCCGGCTCGGTGGACCGATGCAGCAGCCTTATTTGAATATGGCTTTGAAAACTTTTCTTTTGTAACGCTGGCAGCGGCAGAGGATGTGGTTAGCTCCGTTGGGTTAAAGGGCCATAAATCGGCAGACGGGGATTTATTGGATTTGAAAGTAAAAGAAGATGTGACGCTGTTTTTGGATAATGAAACGGCCGAAGCTGTGCAAGCCAAAGTGACCTTAACGGCAGAAGACTATCTCTATCACAGCAAAGACGAAGCGGAAACCGATGTGCGGGTGAAAGCGCCGGTGGAAGCAGAGACAGAGCTTGGGGAAGTGGCCTTTGTGGATGGCGATGGCAATGTATTGGCCCAGGCGCCGGTGTATGCGGCTCGGTCGGTGGCCAAGGCCGGCATTGGGGAACGGATAGCAGACGGATTTATGACGTTGATTGGCAAACTGTTTACCCTGCAGGGTCTGATTGGACTTGTAATTGTGGTGGTGGTCATTGTGCTGTTGGTGCTGATTCTTCGGCTGCGCAGCGGCAGACGGTATGGCCGCAACCGGTATCATTTCCGCTCCTCCAGAGGCAGAAGAGGCAGACGGTTTTAAGTGCTAATTTGATTGGAAAAAAAGAAAGCAGGAATCCTGGAAAGACAAAGGATTCCTGCTTTTCTCATGAAGAAAATTTTTTTGAACAAGTGTTTTTGCAGTTGCCAAGAAGGAAAGTCATTCAACGAAACGCCGTTTTTTTGGTGGATTTGGTTTGAGCAAGGCCGCGGACTGGACGGTTTTTGCGCCAAATAATTGGTTGAGGCGATCGGCAACGGCATCGGCTTTTTGGTGGCGAAGGTCGTCTTGTTCCAGCAAAGAAAGCTGACAAAGGGGGGAGCGGGTCAATTGGCCCAGGGAGATACCCAGTTGGCGCAGTGGTTCTCGTTTCCACATTTGGTCAAAGACTACCAGTGCCATTTCGTAGATGGTTTTGGTGGCATTGGTGGCAGAGGAGAGGGGGCGCTGGTGGGAATAGGTATGAAACGAGGTATCTCTGAGGGTGACAGAAAGCTGGGTGGCAAACTGTTCTTGGCGGCGCAGGCGGCGAGAAACCGTCTGGGCCAGGGCCAAAAGCACTAAATGGGCATCCTCCCGGGTGGTGATGTCGGTTGGGGTGGTGGTGGCGTGGGAAACGCTTTTGGGTGGCGTTCCTTTTTCTTCCGAAGAGACGGTATCGTCGGCAATGCCATTGGCGTAATTTTTTAACACCAGACCAAATTTTTTCAGTTCCACCTTTAGCAGTGTGCCATCGGCCATGGCCAAGTCGCCAATGGTGAAAATACCCAGCCGGTTTAATTTTGGCGCGGTGTGTTTTCCCACCAAAAATAAGGCCTCCACCGGCATGGGCCAAAGCTTTTGGGGGATTTCTTCGGGAAAGAGGGTATGAATCTTGTTTGGTTTTTCCAGCTCCCCGGCCATTTTGGCCAGCAATTTGTTGGGGCCGATGCCGATGTTGACGGTAAAGCCCAGGGTTTGGTAAATATGGGTTTGGATCTGTTTGGCCGCTTCTAAGGGCGGGCCAAAAAGACGTTCCATGCCGGTGTAGTCCAGGAAACATTCGTCGATACTGAACACTTCCAGCCGGTCGGAATAGGCAGAAAGCAGTTGAAACAGCTGCCTGGAGCAGAGGGCATAAAAGTCATAATCCGGCGGAAAAATCAACAAAGAAGGGCATTTTTGCAACGCCTGTTGCAGCGGCTCTCCGGTGACGATGCCTTTGGCCTTGGCCGCCGGGCTTTTGGCCAGGACAATGCCCCGGCGGTTTTGCGGATCGCCGCCCACCACAGAAGGCACCAGAAGGGCCTCTGGCCGGTGCTCTTTTAAACAGCTCCAGCTGAGAAAGGCACTATTGACGTCGATGTGGAACAAGATTTTATCCATGAAAACACCACCTGTATGTTTGGTATGTTCTAATTTTTGTTCTATTATATCAGAACAAATGTTCTTTGTAAAGTGGCACTTGTTTCTTTTGGGGTTTTGCTCTATAATAGGTAGCGTAGGAATCGAACAAGGAGAAAGGGTGAATACATTGCAAAATCCAGTGGTAACAATGAAAATCAACGGGGAAGATACCATCCGGGTGGAACTGTATCCCGAAGTGGCACCAAACACCGTCAATAACTTTATTTCTTTGGTAAAAAAAGGATATTATAATGGTCTGGGCTTTCACCGCATCATCAAAGGGTTTATGATCCAAGGCGGTTGCCCAGAAGGCACCGGCATGGGCGGCCCTGGCTATAGCATCAAAGGCGAATTTGCCCAAAATGGCGTAAAAAATGATTTGAAACATGATCCAGGCGTGATCTCCATGGCCAGAACCATGATGCCAAACTCCGCCGGAAGCCAGTTTTTCATCATGCACAAGGCCTCTCCTCATTTGGACGGCGCTTATGCAGCCTTTGGCAAAGTCATTGAAGGGATGGACGTGGTGGAAAAATTGGCTTCTGTCAAAACCAACCGCGCCGATATGCCTTTGGAACCACAGGTGATGACCGAAGTGACCGTGGAAACCTTTGGCGTGGATTATCCAGAACCAGAAAAAATGTAAGGCATAAGGAAAAAGCCGAGCGATCTTCTTCCAAAAGGGGAGGAAAATCATTCGGCTTTTTCCAGCGAAAAAGCGTCAGGGGAAGCTGACAAGTGGTTTAGAAGACAGCAGGGCGCTGATCTTCTCTTCAAATTTTGTTTTCTTTTACGAAGGATTTACAGTCGGTGCACTGGTCTGTGGTTGGGCTGTATTCATGGGTGCCGATGGTCACACAGTCCAAAGAGCAGTAATTTTCACCTTTGCAGTGATGTTTGCACTGATTTACGGTACATTTAATACTGGTGTTTTTTGGCATTTCAATGGCCTCCTTTCTCTTGGGGATGAGAATAGTATGGCCGAAAGAAAAATTTTTATACAAACGGAGGAAGAAAAAAATGGAAAAATCAAAAGTGTATTTTACCAATCTGAGAGCAAAACCAGGCGAAAACCTGCTGCAAAAATTGGAAAAACTGATTCGTGCTGCAGGCATTGAAACCATTGACTTCAACAAGAAATTTACTGCCATTAAAATCCATTTTGGCGAACCAGGCAATCTGGCTTACCTGCGTCCAAACTATGCCAAAGTAGTGGCCGATGTGGTGAAAAGCTTGGGCGGCAAAGTATTTTTGACCGACTGCAACACCTTGTATGTGGGCAGAAGAAAAGACGCTTTGGAACACATGGATGCTGCTTATGAAAATGGGTACAATCCATTTACCACCGGTTGCCAGGTGATCATTGCCGACGGGTTAAAAGGTTCCGATGAAACGCTGGTGCCTATCAATGGCGAATTTGTCAAAGAAGCAAAGATTGGGACAGCCATCATGGACGCCGATATCATCATTTCTTTGAACCATTTCAAAGGCCATGAAGAAGCCGGTTTTGGCGGCGCCATCAAAAACTTGGGCATGGGCAGCGGCAGCCGGGCCGGGAAGATGGAAATGCACTCCGACGGCAAACCTTCTGTTTCCGCTAGAAAATGTCAAAGCTGCGGCAAATGTATTAAAATTTGTGCCCACAGTGCCATCTCTTTTGTGGACAAGAAAGCACAGATTGACCACAGCAAATGTGTTGGCTGCGGCCGTTGCATCGCTATGTGCGCCTTTGATGCCATCAAGCCGGACTATACCGTTTCCACCCGTTCCTTTAACTGCAAAATGGCAGAATATGCTTATGCCGTGGTGAAAGATCGTCCTTCTTTCCACATCAGTTTGGTGGTGGACGTTTCCCCTTATTGCGACTGCCATGCAGAAAACGACTTGCCTATCATCCCAGACGTGGGGATGTTTGCTTCCTTTGACCCTGTGGCCATCGACATGGCTTGCGCCGATATGGCCATGAAACAGCCGGTGATCCCAGGCAGTGCCTTGACCGAAGACAGCAAGGGCGACCACTTCACCCATATGCATCCAACCACCAACTGGAAAGAATGTCTGGAACATGCCGCCAAAATTGGCATCGGTTCTTTGGAATATGAATTGATTGAACTGTAAAAAGAAAGGGGAAGCCCCATGGAAAAAGACCAATTTACCCTCATCGATTTGGATACATGGCCCAGAAAAGACCATTTTGACTACTATCAGACGAAAGTGGTCTGTGGTTACCATTTGACGGTGCCCATGGATGTGAGCCATTTTTTAAAGGAAATCAAACAAAGAGGCCTGCGGTTTTATCCTTCCTTTGTTTGGTGCGTGGCCCATTTGGTGGCCGAGACAAAGGAATTTTGTATGGGGCTGGACGATGGGGGAAGACCGGGCTATTTTTCCTGCATGCATCCCAATTTTACCATCTTTCATGAGGACGACCATACCTTTTCTGATGTGTGGACGGCCTATGATCCCGATTTTTCCACGTTCTATCAAAACATGGTAAATGATATGGAAACCTATCGGGACAAAAAAGGGGTGAAGGTGAAAGAAGGGCAGCCGAGAAACTTCTTTTGCATTTCCTGTGTGCCCTGGGTGTCTTACAGTGGTTTTGGCACCTTTTCGCCGGGCGGCAAACCCAACCTTTTTCCCATCATTGACTTTGGGAAGTATGAAGAAGAAAACGGCCGTTGGAACATGCCGGTGACGGTGACCATTTCCCACGCGGCGGCCGACGGTTATCACACGTCCCAATTTTTTGTGAAGTTACAAGCATTGTTAAACGAATTTTAAAAAAAGAATCCACCTGCCAAGAGAGTGCAGGTGGATTTTTTTTGGTTTTTGTGGTTTTTATGGTTCCAAGGGGATGACGGTGACGGGATGGTCACTGTCCGGGGTATAGCGGCCTTCCAGGCCTTCGGTCACCAAGACCGAGCCGTCGTCGGTGATGAAAACGGCGTCAAATTGGTCGCTGTGACTGCGCCAGTAGTCGGTGGCTTCGTCCAGTCCCATGATGAACAAAGAGGTGGAAAGGCCATCGGCCAGTGTGCCGTCTTCGGAGACGATGGTCACCGAGGCCAGGCCGCTGTCGGCGGGGTAGCCGGTGCGGGGATCGATGATATGGTGGTATGTTTTGCCGTCGGATTCAAAAAAACGCTGGTAGCTGCCGGAGGTGATGGCGGCTTCGTGATCCAGTTGAAGGGTAATGGCATAGTCATCGGTATGGTCCAGGTATTGCACGGCCACTTGCCAAGGGGAGCCGTCCGGCTTGGTATGAAGGGCCTGCACATTGCCGCCCAGGGTGACGATGGCAGAAGTAATGCCGTGTTCTGTAAAAATGTCCATGACCCGGTCGGAGGTGAAGCCTTTGGCGATGCCGCCAAAGTCGATTTTCATTTGCTCATCGGGCAGCGTCACCTGGGTACCATCGATTTGGATTTGTGTGGGGTCACAATGGGGTAAGAGCGACGCGATGGTTTCTTTGGAAGGGACTTGATAGGTCTGGGTGGTAAAGCCCCAGGCGCTGACGATGGGGTAGATGGCAATGTCAAAAAGGCCGCCGGTGCTTTCGTACAAATCGGTGGAGGCTTGTAACAATGTCAAGCTTTCCTCGGAAAGGGTGGCGGATTTGGTTTCATTTAATTGGTAGATTTCGCTTTGTTCTATGTTGGTGGAAAGAAGCCGGTCCAACCGGTTGATTTCCTCAATGGCGGCCATAACGGCTTCTTCGGCCCCGTCGCCATAGGCCGTTAGGGTCATGATGGTGTCCATGGCAAAAATTTGATGGCTGAAGGAAGTTTCTTTGGCCAAAGGGGCGCAGCCAGCAAGCAGCAGTGTGGTGCTGACCATAAGCCCAATTAAAAAGTGCAATCGTTTCATGGGGATGCCTCGCTTTTTCTACAGTGTTCTATGCAAAAGTATAACAACGGCAAAAAAGAAAGTCAAGAAAGGGCAAAGGACCAAAAAGGCCAGAGTGATTTTGTCGAAAAGTCTTCTTTAAAATTGGGCATAATGTATAAATTTTAATTTTTAAACAAAGAAAAGAAGGAAATTTAGACGAAAGATAGAATGATACTGTTATGAGGCAAACGGAAACTGCCGGATGTCTTTGAAAAAATCGTTCGTATTTTGTACGGAATATACGATACATAGGGAGGTAGATCAGTATGAAAACGTATGCGACAGGTGAAGTTAGAAACATTGTGATTTTGGGTCACAGTGGTTGCGGCAAGACTTCTGTAACGGAATCTGCACTGTATTTTTCCGGCGCAACGAAGCGTTTTGGTAAGGTTCCGGAAGGCAATACCGTCAGCGACTATGACCCGGAAGAAATCAAACGTGGCGTATCCATTCAGTCTTCGGTGATCCCAGTGGAATGGATGAATACGAAAATCAACTTCATTGATACCCCCGGTTATTTTGACTTTGCAGGCGAAGTGAAATCGGCGCTGGCTGGGGCCGATGCGGCGCTGATTGTGGTTTCGGCCAAGGCCGGCCCGGAAGTTGGGACGGAAAAAGCCTGGGACTATTGCGAAGAATTGAATCTGCCTCGCATGATTTTGGTCAACCAAATGGATGACGGCAATGCAAACTTCAATACGGTGCTGGGCCAGATGAGAAAGAAATTTGGCAAAGCCATTGCACCGTTCCAGATCCCTTTGAGAGATGACGACGGCAAGTTTGCCGGATTTATCAACTGTATCGAACGGGATGCCCGTTTGATTCAAGACAGCAAAGTGGGCAAAATTTTGGTGGATGCCCAAGTGCCAGAAATTATGGAAGGCGAAGTGGAAAGTTTACGCGGCATGCTCATTGAGTCGGCAGCAGAAGCAGACGATGAGCTGTTGGAAAAATATTTTAATGACGAAGAAATTACCGAAGAGGAAATTTATCGGGGCTTGAATGCTGGGATCAAAGATGGTTCTGTGGCGCCGGTGTTGTGTAGTGCAGTGACTTTGGGTTACGGCATTAAAGTGTTGATGAATGCCATCGTAAAATATATGCCAGCTTCCAATGTGTGCAGTCCTTCTGTACTGTGCGAAGACTATAAAATTGGGGGCGAAGTGGAACGCCGTTGCGATCCAGACGAACCCTTTGCTGCTTTGGTATTTAAGACCATTGCAGACCCTTATGTGGGCCGGCTGAACTTCTTTAAAGTGGTCAGTGGGAAACTGACCAAAGATATGACCATCTTCAACCCGGCCAAAGACACGCTGGAAAAAGTGGCCCATATTTATGTGATGCGCGGCAAAGAACAGATGGAAGTAGACGAAATCCAGGCAGGGGACATTGGCGCCTTGGCCAAACTGACCAATACGTCCACGGGGGACACCCTTTGCTCCAAAGATTTCCCTGTGACTTTGCCACGGATTGCCTTCCCAGAGGCCGTACATTCCATGGCCATCCGGCCAAAAGGCAAAGGCGATGAAGACAAGATCTCTGCTGCCTTGGCCAAACTGAAAGAAGAAGACCCAACCATCAAGACAGAAGTGAACACCGAAACGAAACAATCGTTGGTGTATGGCTTGGGCGAACAACATCTGGATATTTTGTTGGAAAAACTGAAAAATAAATACAAAATCGAAGCCGAACTGGCAGAGCCTATCATTCCTTATCGCGAAATGATCAAAGCAAAAGTGGAAGTACGGGGCAAATACAAAAAACAATCCGGCGGACATGGCCAGTATGGCGATGTTTTGATGAGCTTTGAACCTTCCGGCGACTTGACAAAACAATATGTCTTTGAAGAAAAAATCTTCGGCGGCTCGGTGCCAAAACAATACTTCCCGGCCGTGGAAAAAGGCATCCAAGAATGCGTCAACAGTGGCGTTTTGGCTGGATACCCTGTGGTTGGGTTAAAAGCAACGCTGTTGGATGGGTCTTATCATCCCGTAGACTCCAGTGAAATGGCCTTTAAGATGGCTACCTCCATGGCCTTTAAAGACGGCTTGACCCAGGCCAAACCAACTTTGTTGGAGCCAATTGGCCATGCGGAAATTTTGGTGCCAGAAAAATACATGGGCGATATCATGGGCGACATCAACAAACGCCGTGGCCGGATTTTAAAGATGGACCCAGAGGGCAAGAATATGCGTATTTTTGCAGAAGTGCCTTTGAGCGAAATGTTTAAATATTGCACCGACTTGCGTTCCATGACCCAAAGCCGTGGGGAATATACCATTTACTTTGAACGGTATGAAGAAGCGCCGATGGAAATCCAAAAGGCCGTAATTGAAAAGAGAGCAAAAGAAAAAGAAGCAGAAAAATAAGTGAAAGCTTGAAACAAGAAAAAGCAGCTTCTTTTGGCGCAGCTTGATCAAAACGTACAGAAAAAACAGAAAGCAGGAATCCTTGCAAGACAATGGATTCCTGCTTTTTTATTTTGACGAAAAAGTTTTTTCCCCACACTATGTGTGTAGGCAAAAAAAGAAGAAAAGGAAAACGAAGGCTTTTTGAAAACGCGCTTGGATAAAGTCATTTTTTGGGGCCTGTTACTTGAAGATTGTGAAAAAGGGAATAGAGATGTAGGACAACTGGAAAAGGAAAAACATGGAAAAATAGAGACGCCTATGGAGAAGGAGTAGACTCTTTTTTGAATAAAAGGCAACTTTTCTCTTTTGGCTGTGAAAAAATAGAGTTATTTCGTTGACATTCTATGGCAAGACTGGTATAATTCTTACGGATTCATTGATAGGTTCTTTCTTTTTTGGTGGAAATGGGAGGTATTGTATGACAAGTTCAAGCACAAGAAAAATTACATTGGGTGCAATGTTTTCTGTGGCCTCGGTCTGGTTTACCACCCATGCAGGCGCAGGCTTTGCAACGGGGAATCAGGCATGGCAGTACTTTGCATCTTATGGGGTGCCGGGCATGATTTTGCCTTTGGTGTCCATGGGACTTTTGGCCTGGGTGCTGTATGAAGCCATGTTGATGAGCCAGCTGATTGGGGCCAGAAGCTATGGCGATGTGATGAAGTTTTTGTTCAAGCCTTATGATAAGCTGTATTTGACCTTTGAAGTATTTTATTACTGCATTGTGTTGGCAGCCGTTGGCGGTGTGATTTCGGCTGCGACGGGGATGGTTTTGGAAATTTTCCCCATCGGCCAGGTGGCAGCTACGATTCTCATTGCTTTGATTTTGCTGCTGTTGATTATTTTCGGCGCTGACTTGGTGCGGAAAGTGGCAACGGTGTTGGGTATTTTGATTATTGTTTCTGGTTTTACCATTTACATCATTGGCTTTGTGCAGCATCTGGACCAGGTGGGTGCTGCCATTGCGGAAGGATATGCGCCAAATGGCTGGGGGTATCCTTTGTGGAGAGCCATTGTGTATTGTGGGTTCCAATGTGTGTCCTTGCCGGCCATGGTGGCTTGCTGCGAACACTTGACCACCAAACGCAGCTTGAAAATCTCTTCGTTTATGGGCTTTTTGATGAACGGGTTTGGGGTTGCGTTGACGGCCTGGATGTTGGTGGGCTGGAAAGACGGCATTATCGAAGCAGGTTCGGTGGCCCTGCCCAACTTGTTTGTCTGTGAACAGCTGGGGATTCCGGTATTGTTCTATTTCTACAAGATTTGCTTATTCTGCTGCTTGATCTCCACCGGGGTAAGCTGTATTTTCGGGATTGTGGTTCGTTTGGAAAACAGCATTTTTACAAAAGCTGAAGGCGCCATGGGCAATGTGATGAACCGCCGTATTTTGATTACGGTGATTGCTTTGGTGGTTTGTATGGCCATTTCCACCTTTGGCTTAAGCGCCATTGTAAGCTATGGATATAGCTATTGCGGTTATTTGGCATTGCTTTGCTGTGCATTGCCACTGTTGACCATTGGCCGCAAGAAAAACAAACGCATGATTGCCGAAGGGCATCATGGATTGATGAAAGAAGTAGAAGGTTAAACACGATTGCACCAAAGAAAGAAAAAATCCATTGACCCCTGGAAAGAGGGGCGATTAAAAAGAAAAAAAGCGCTGCTACACCGTTTGGTGTGGGCAGCGTTTTTTTGTATTAACAGTTAGGAATGGATGACGGAGAAGAAAGTTTTATGGGAAGATATGATATTTTTATGGAAAGTCAAGAAGAATCGTTTATAATGGAAAGTGGATAGAAAAAAGTGTTTTTGAGGTAAGGATTGTGCAAAAAGAAGAATGCTATGGAGGTGGAGAACCGATATGAAAGTTGTTGTGACAAATCGTACGGGGTTTACAAAGGAAATGTGTCAGGTGATTGCTGATGCAGGGTTTGAACTGATGTATCATGACGATGAGCAGAAAACCCCCTTTACAGAAGAGGAAAAACAGTGTGAAGTGCTTTGGACACACAATGCTTTTAGCTATAACAACATGGATGAATTTCCAAATTTGAAGCTGGTGATGGCGGCCATGGTGGGGCTGGATGTGCAGCCACTGGAGGAGTTCAAGCGCCGTGGGATTACATTCTGTAACGCCAGAGGGGTCTATGACATCCCCATTGCCGAATTTGTTCTGATGCGGTTATTGGAAATGCAGAAAAAAGCCTATGTATTTGAAGAACAAAAAAGAACCCGCTCTTGGCAGCAGCTGCGGCTGTTGGGCCATTTGAACGACAAAAAGGCAGCCGTACTTGGCACCGGCGGCATCGGCAAACAAATTGCAAAACGCTTGGTGGCTTTTGACGTGGATGTGACCGGCTATAACCGCAGCGGCAAGGAACAGGAGTACTTCCATCGGGTACATAAAATTTCCGCACTGGCCGAAGAAATTGGACAATATGATATGGTGATTATTGCACTGCCAAAAGATGCCACAACGGTGGATTTGATTAACAAAGCAATGCTTTCCAAAATGAAAGAAACAGCTATTTTGGTCAACGTAGGCCGTGGCGGCATTGTCAACGAAAAAGATTTGCATGAGGCTTTGACCAACCACACCATTGCCGCAGCAGCCTTGGATGTATATGAAACAGAGCCGCTGCAAAAAGAAAGCCCTCTTTGGGATTTGGAAAATTTCTATTTCTCGCCTCATAACAGCTATAGCTCGGCCCAAAACGATGAGCAGATGTTTGCCTGGATGATGGAAAACTTGTGTAACTATCGAGATGGCAAACCATTGAAAAACATTGTGTAAAAACAGCAAGAGAAGATGAGAGAAAAAAGCGCACACAAACGAAACGTTTGTGGCGCTTTTTTTATTTTTCGGTAGGAAAGGAGCAATGGAGAGGAGGGCTGGAGGAAAAAAGAGAAGGTGGCTTTGCATCAAAAGCAAGCAGAAGCAGGAAAAGTTGCTTTGTTCGGAAAAAAATACAAAATAGTGCAATTTCTCTATTTGTGAATACTCGATAAGTCAATAGGAGAAATAGCCAAGGAACTACTGTTAAAATTGTAAAAAAGGACAGGGGGAAAGACAGAAACCGTATACGGTATACAAAAAATAAGATTTTAGAAAAAGATGCACAAAATCGTTTTTCTGTTGTTCATCAAATATAGATTATATTATTTTTTGCACTTAAATTTATACAATTTTTATTTGAATCTCAAAAGTCTTTCCTTTTGGATTGTTGAGTGTGCTAAAAAAAGTACAAGATGTATATTGCATACAATATTTTTCCGCGTTATAATGAATTGGACCTAAGGAGTTTGCATGAAAATTGCGTGTAATGGAAAGGAGAATGGCATGGTTACCGACGACAAGCGAGTCAGAATCATCTCCGGACATTATGGGAGTGGCAAAACAGAATTTGCCGTCAATTATGCGGCTTTACTGGCTAGACAGTCAGACCGCAAGATTGCATTTGCCGATATGGATATTGTCAATGTCTATTTTCGCTCGCGGGAAGTGCGAGACAAAATCATGGCAATGGGAATTCGAATGATCGATTCTTCCATCGGGGCAGGCGCCGATGTGCCGGCCATTCCGGCAGAAAGTTATGCCCCCTTTGAGGACAAAAGTTATGAGTACATCATCGACTTGGGCGGCAATGACGTGGGGACCATTGTGCTGGGCCGGTACCGGCAATGGATTGACCTGGATGAGACAGATTTCTTTATGGTGGTGAATATTTTCCGGCCGGATACCAATTCGGTGGAGAAAATTTTGGCGGCCAAGGAAAGTTTGGAAGTGGCCTCTGGGCTGAAGGTGACAGGATTCATCAACAATTCCAACTTGGTGCGGGAGACAACGGCGGCCGATGTGCTGGAAGGAGAAAGCATGTTGGCGCAGGTGAGTCAAATTTGCCAAGTGCCCATTCGATACACCACGTATGTAGAAGAGATTGTGACAGATATGACGGAAGAGAAAAAGGAACAATTATCGGGCGAGGTGATACCGTTAACCTATTTTATGCGCGAAGTGTGGATGTAAGAGAGCGGTTTGAGGAGGTGCTGTTTTCATGGCAAAGTTTACGGTAACATTTAACGGGAAAGAGTGTAAGGGATGCGAATTGTGCGTGGTATCCTGCCCGAAAGGCATCATTGCACTGAATCCAGAATTGACCAATGATGCGGGGTATCATCCAGCCAGCATTACGGCAGAAAACATGGAAAACTGTATTGGCTGCCAAAGCTGTGTGAGAATGTGTCCCGATAGTATTATCACCATTGTAAAAAACGATTGAGGAAGGAGGAAAGAACAATGGCGAAAGTGATTATGAAAGGCAACGAAGCGATTGCAAAGGCTGCCATCTTGGCCGGATGTCGGTATTTCATGGGTTATCCCATTACGCCACAAAACGAAGTGCCGGAATATTTTTCCAGAGAACTGCCTTTGGTGGGCGGCACCTTTGTGCAGGCCGAAAGTGAAGTGGCTGCCATCAACATGGTATATGGGGCCGGCGCAGCAGGCGCCAGAGCAATGACCAGTTCTTCTTCTCCTGGGATTGCATTAAAACAAGAAGGCATTGGCTATTGCGTTAAAGGCGAAATCCCCTGCGTGGTGGTATCGATGATGCGTGGTGGCCCGGGCCTTGGTACCATCCAACCTTCCCAGTCGGATTATTTGCAGGCCACCCGCGGCGGTTCCAACGGCGACTATCATATCCCGGTTTTGGCCCCAGGGTCTGTGCAGGAAGCCGTGGATTTTGTGAAAGAAAGTTTTGAAATTGCCGAATGTTATCGCACCCCGGTGATGGTGCTTTGCGATGGGCTGATTGGCCAGATGATGGAACCGGTGGAACTGGATCACGAACCAACCAAACGGGAAAAAGTGGACCTGTCCACTTGGGCTTTGGGCCATTCTCCGAAAGGCAAAACCAATACCATCATCAACCTGGACATCGACGCACCAAACTGCGAAAGAGAAAACTTCCGCTTCTTTGAAGAAAAATACCCTGCCATCGAGAAAAACGAAGTGCGTTGGGAAGAATTTATGATGGAAGATGCCGAATACGCCTTTGTTTCCTATGGCACCACGGCCAGAATCATCAAAAACGCCGTCAAAGCCCTGCGGGCCGAAGGCATGAAGATTGGTTTGGTACGTCCCCAGACCCTTTGGCCATTCCCACAAAAGCCCTTTGAAAACAAGAAGATCAAAAAATGGATTGTGGGCGAAATGAACATGGGCCAGATGGTACCGGATGTACAGCTGGCTTGCGGCAAGAAAGAAGACGTATTGTTCTATGGCAGAACCGGCGGCATGATTCCGACACCGGAAGAATATATCGACTTTGCCAAAAAAGAATTGGGAGGTGCGAAATAATGTCTACCATCGTTTATCAAAAACCGGAAGGATTGACGGATGTGAGAATGCATTATTGTCCTGGCTGTGGCCATGGCATTGTGCATCGACTCATTGCCGAATGTATTTCAGAATTGGGCGAAACGGAAAACACCATTATTTGTGCACCGGTTGGTTGCGCCGTGTTTATTCCCAAATATTTTACCTATGACTCCATCCAGTGTGCCCATGGCCGGGCCCCGGCTACGGCCACCGGGATCAAACGGGTACATCCAGATAAAATTGTCCTGACCTATCAGGGCGATGGCGACTTGGCTTCCATCGGTACGGCAGAAATCATTCATGCCGCCGCCAGAGGAGAAAAGTTTACCACCATTTTCATTAACAACGGTATTTACGGCATGACCGGTGGCCAGATGGCACCAACCACATTGCCTGGCATGCGTTCCACCACCAGCCAAGAAGGACGGGACCCGCACATCAACGGTAACCCCATCCGGGTTTGTGAAATGCTGGCAACTTTGACCGGCCCAGCTTATATTGAACGTGTGGCCGTAGACAGCCCAGCCCATGTGATTCAAACGAAAAAAGCCATCAAAAAAGCATTGACCATGCAGCAGGAAGGAAAAGGCTTTACGTTTGTGGAAGTAGTTTCCAGCTGCCCAACCAACTGGGGTCTTTCTGCAACAAAAGCCATGGAATTTGTAAAAGAAAAAATGATTCCATACTATCCACTGGGCGTGTTCAAAGATATGGAAAAGGAGGGAGAATGATATGGGAAAAACACATAAAATCAGCTGTGCCGGTTTTGGCGGCCAGGGGGTTATGAGTATGGGCCAGCTGTTGACCTATGCCGGTATGATTGACGGGAAAGAAGTTTCTTGGGTGCCGGCTTATGGTCCAGAAATGCGTGGCGGCACGGCCAACTGCTCGGTGATTGTATCGGACGAACCCATCGGCTCCCCCATTTTTGATACGGGTATCACCACGGCCGTGGTGATGAACCTGCCTTCCTTTTTGAAATTTGTGCCAAAGGTTGCGCCTGGCGGCTCGATCTTTGTCAACAGCAGCATCATCAAAGAAAAAGTGGAACGGGATGACGTGAATGTATACTATATCCCGGCCAATGAAATTGCCAGCGAATTGGGTAACGACAAACTGCTCAATATCATCATGCTGGGTGCTGTGGTGGAAATTGATAAAATTGTAGAAAGCGAATCCATCTTAAAAGCATTTTTGAAAGTATTTGGCGACAACAAAGCAAAACTGATCCCGATCAACCGGGAAGCTTTGGCCAAGGGCGCAGAATATGCGAAAAAATTAGGATAAAAAAGAACAGCGAAAAAAAGGTTGTAGCTGACGCTTTTGGCGTAGCTGAATAAAAAACAAAGAAGGCTGAAATCCTTTTTCAGGATTCCAGCCTTCTTATTTTGATTCCTTTTTTTTCAAGACAGCGGTCACAATTTGCAAGAAGAAATCAATGGAAAGAAAAAAGATTTCTTCTTCGAAAATTGCTTTTGGCAGGCGCTTTTTTTTGGTGCTCGTTTGCGTTTTGGTGGCGTTTATGATAGGATAAGGATAGCGAAAAGAGAAGGGAATTGGGGAGGCGGATTCGGAAAGGAGATTTTGGTTATGGCAAATGTGTTTTTTACACCCCATAAGGTGATTGTGGGGGAAGGTGCGCTGAAAGAAAGCCAGGCGTCTTTGTGCTCTTTAGGGAAAAAGGCATTGATCGTTACCAGCGGTAGTATGGTGCGGGGCGGCGTGCTGGAGAAACTGAAGGAAAGTTTACGGGCAGGCGGCTGTGACTGTGCAGTGTTTACGGATATTACAGGGGAACCATCGGACCAAATGGTGGAAGCAGGGGCTGCGATTTATCGGGCAGAAGGATGCGATTTTCTCATTGGCGTTGGCGGCGGAAGCCCCATTGATGCCATGAAAGCCATTGCGATGGTGGTGTGCCTGGGCGGCAGTATCAACGATTATTATGGAAAAGTCATTACGGAGCCTTTGCCGCCATTTTGCGCCATCCCAAGTACCGCCGGCACCGGTTCGGAGGCAACACAATTTACCATCATCAATAACACCGTGGACAACATCAAAATGTTGTTAAAAGGCCCTTCTTTGATGCCCACACTGGCTGTGGTGGACCCGGCCCTTTCGGTGACAACGCCGCCAAAGGTGACTGCTTTTACTGGGCTGGACGCATTATGCCATGCCGTAGAAGCGTATACGTCCAAAAAAGCCTTTCCTTTGGCCGATACCATGGCCCTTTCGGCGGTTCGGCGGATTTTTGCTTCTTTGAGACGGTGCTATGAACAAGGAGACGACTTGGCGGCCAGAGCCGACATGGCTCAGGCGGCGCTGGAGGCCGGGATGGCTTTCAACAATTCTTCTGTCACCATCATTCATGGCATGAGCCGGCCCATTGGCGCCTTGTTCCATGTGCCCCACGGGCTTTCCAATGCCATGCTCATCAAACCTTGTTTGACGTTTGCGCTGCCCGGCTGTTTTGACCGGTTTGCGGTGCTGGCCAAAGAGATTGGGGTTTGGAAGGAAGGCATGAGCGAACAAGAAGGGGCAGAGGCATTTTTGGCTGCGGTGGAGGCGCTTTGTGAAGCTTTGCAGATTCCTTCTTGCAAAGAATATGGTTTAGATCAGGAAGCTTTTTTTGCAGCAATTCCCAAAATGGCTGCCGATGCACAGGCCAGCGGCAGTCCCGCCAATACACGCCGGGCGCCGTCGGTGGAAGAAATGGAAGCCTTATATCGGACCTTATTTTAAGATTGTCACAAAAAAAGATGGTTTGCTGCCGCAACTGCGGCAGCTTTTTTTTGGAAATTCACTTGGAACTATTTTCCTTTCTGAAAAAAATCCCGTATTTTCTGCCTTCGCGGCCATTTTTTTCGTGTCGGAAAGGTAGACAATGAAAAAAGAGGGTGTTATAATAGAGGACAAGCGACCAAAAAGTGCAACTTTTGCCAGGCCGCTTTTGGGGGCAGCAAGGACAAGCAAGCAAGGAAGGTTAGGTAGTTTTCCTAAGGAAACAACGGCTCTTCATGATGAATGAAGATGCAGTTGCACGGATGATACATTGTTTTCTTATGACAGTTACCAAAGGACACCTTCCTTTTTTGTTGAATATTGGAGGAATTGAAATTTGGCACAGAAAAAAGGAGCCCCACCCCGCCGGGGAAGGCGCAGTGGGAAAAAATATCGCACCTTTACGGTGTTTGTCTTCTCCTGCCTGTTGATTTACTTATTGGGTTATAGCATTGTGTTTTTGAACCGGCCATCGGTGGCGTTGGAGACGGTGGATTATGGGACCATTGATGTGCCCACCACATTACGGGGGCTCATCATTCGGCAAGAGCAAGTGGTCACCAGTCCCCGCAGCGGACAGCCGGAGTATCTCTATTTGGAAGGCGAGCGCATGAAAAAAAATGCGCTGGTTTGTACGGTAAAAGATGCCGAGGAAGCACCGGTGATTGAAAGCGAAATTGCCAAGCTGGACGAAAGCATTGTGGAAGCGCAAAAACAGCGGGAGGACTTTTCCATTTTTAAAGAAGACTTGGACAACATCCAAAAAAACTTGGACGCCTTGGTGGACAGCAACATCAGCAAATTCATCGGCGGAAACGTATCGGAACTGTATTCCTTTGTGGACCAGCTCAATACCCAAATGAATTTGCGTAATCAAATTTGGCTGACAGAAAACAGCAAAAGCACGGCGGCCCTTTCGGAAGAGAAGGCGGCCTATGAAAACCAGTTGGCGGGCAGCATTTCCCAAGTGTATACCGATTCCAGCGGGATTTTTTCTTTGCGGATTGATCACTTTGAAGACATTGCCACGCCAGAATCCAGAAATGCCATCGATCGCAAGCAAGTGGAAATGCAGGTACAGCCGGAATATATTTCCAAAAGTTTGGCAGTGGAAGAGGGAGAGCCGCTGTTTAAAGTCATTACCTCCAACCAATGGTATCTGGTCAGCTTCATTCCAAAAGACATTGCCGCCCAGTGGGAAACAGGCGATATTTTACAAATCACTTCCACCATCAATGAGGAAACCAAGCAGGTGGATATGAAAATTGAATCCATGACGCAAAATGACACAGATGTCTATGTGGTCTTTACATCCAATGAAAACATTTTGGATTTTGCCGATGCAAGAACCATTGATTTTTATGTGGAAGAAAATATCTACACCGGCTTTAAGATTCCAAATGAAGCCATTGTGGAAAAGAATTTCATCAAAATTCCAAAGGAATATGTGGTGGAAAGCTTGGATGGCAATAACGTCATCAAGCGGGAAGGCGATACGGATAAACTGATTGCCATTGACATTGCCAGCAGCGATGAGGACAATGTTTATATTTTGCAAGACTTCGGTACACTGAAAATTGGCGATACTTTGGTAAGCGAAGGGGAAAACCCAAGCACCTATATGCTAAGCGAAGTGAAAACGTATCAAGGCGTTTATGTGGCCAACAGCTCCATGGCCACCTTTACGGTCATTGAACCGCTGGGCAGTAACGCCGACTATACCATCGTCAGTGCAGAAAGCCAATATGGTTTGAAGATTTATGATAAAATTGTTTCGGATGCCAAAACTGTGGAAGAAAGCGAAACAGTGAACTAGGCAAAGAGGAAAGGAAGTTGAGTTCAAATGGGACAAATCGCAGAAAACCTTGCCCACATCCATGCAGTCATGGCCGAGGCGGCACAAAAAAGCGGCAGAAAGATGGAAGATGTGACGTTGATTGTGGTAAGCAAAACCATTGATGTGCCACGGATCAAAGAAGCAGTCGAAGCCGGAGAGACGGTGCTTGGCGAAAACCGGGTACAAGAAATTATGGATAAGTACGAAGAGATGGGGCCAGAAGTACATTGGCACTTGATTGGCCATTTGCAGACCAACAAGGTAAAATATATCATCGATAAGGTGGACATGATCCACTCGGTGGAAAGTTTCCGCCTGGCCGAAGAAATTTCCAAACGTGCCCAGCAAAAAGGCGTGACGATGGATATTCTGCTGGAAATTAACATGGCCGAAGAGGAAAGCAAGTTTGGTTTGAAGGCAGAAGAAACAGAAGAAATGGTCCGCCAGATTGCGGTCCTGCCAAATTTACGCATTCGCGGCTTGATGACAGTGGCACCTTTTGTGGAAAATCCAGAAGAAAACCGGATTTATTTCAGGAAAATGAAGGAATTACTGGTTGACATCAATCAGAAAAAAATTGATAATGTAAACATGGACGTTTTGTCCATGGGTATGACCAACGATTATGCCATTGCCATTGAAGAAGGTGCCACCATGGTGCGTGTGGGCACTGGTGTGTTTGGTGCAAGGGTTTACCCTAACAAGAATTAAGGAGGAACAGTACAGTGGGATTATTGGATAAGGTGAAAAGCGTTTTCGGACAGGACGATTATGATGACGAATACGATGACTATGATGAATATGACAGCTATGAACAGCCAAAAGCAGAAAAGCCAAGCCGTCGGGAGAGAGAGTCTGTAGACTATATGCCGTCCTCGTCGAGAAGCAGCAGCAGCTCTACCTTCAGCTATAGCTCCAGCTCCACCAGAAGAAACCCCAGTGTGGTCAATGTTAATACCAATGTGCAGATGCAAGTGAGCATCATTCGCCCAGAAAAATATGAAGACGCCAAGGAAGTTTGCGACCATATCAAGGCCAGACGTCCTGTGGTGGTGAATTTGGAACGGGTGGAATATCCAACGGCCCAGCGTATCATGGACTTTTTAAGCGGCACTTGCTATTCTCTGGAAGGTACCATCCAGCGGATTGCCAACAACATTTTTATCATTGCACCGGAAAATGTGGATGTATCCGGTGATTTTAAAGAAGAATTGAAATCCAAAGGCACGGTGTTGCCTTGGTCTGGTACCTTCAATAAATAAAAAGCATTCAGACAGGAGCGATTTATGCAGCAATTACTCATTCATGCCATTGAAGTATTTTTTCGGCTGTTGTATTTCCTGATTTTTATTCGCATTTTGCTTTCTTGGCTGCCGGGGCTCAATCAGTCGGCGGTGGGGCATTTGCTCTATCAGCTGACGGAGCCCATTTTGGGGCCGGTGCGTCAGATGGTGGACCGGTCGCCCATTGGCGGCGGCATGATGCTGGACTTTTCGCCCATCATTGCGCTTTTTTTGATGAACATTGTGGAAGTGATTTTAACAAGCGCGGTGATGACCATTTTTTAATTGGAAGCAAGCGAGGGAAAAGCAATGCGCAGCAAACAAGATTTGTTACATGGTATCACCCAGCCTGAGGAAAGACTTTTGCTTGCAAAGGTTCTGGATCAGGCTGATTTTAGTTTGAAAAAACATCAAGATACGTTTACAGATTTTCTAAGCCCGGAACTGACGGCCAAGGCCCTTTCTTTTTTTCAAAGGCAAGAAGACCTTTTTGTGCTTTGCTATGGGGGAAGTGAGCAGGCGGAGCGGCAGATGCTGGGGTTTTGTCCGGGGTATCGGTCGTTAGAAGAAGGGGACTTTCCCATTTGTGGCGTAGAGATTAGATGGAGCAAGTTTTCTGCCCTGCCGGGACACCGGGATATTTTAGGATCGGTGCTTGGGTTGGGGTTAGAGAGAGGAAAAACAGGGGACATTTTTCTGACGGAAGAACGTGCCCTTGTTTTGGTGCGCAAAGAAATGGCCGAATATGTGGCAACCCAGCTGACGAAGGTGGGGCGGGCCGCGGTGAAGTGTCAAGTATTGGAAGATTGGTCGGCTTTATTGCCGCGGGAAACGGCGGTGGAAGCAAGCTGTACGGTGGCGTCACTTCGGCTGGACGCCGTGCTTTCGGCCGTCTTTCCCATCAGCCGCAGCCAGGCCCAGGCCTTGTTGCAGGCCGAGCGGGTATTTTTGAACCACCAAACGGCACAAAAAAATGAAAAAGCCGTGCAAGAAGGCGATTTGCTTTCGGTGCGCGGTTATGGCCGGGTGCGCATTACGGAAATTGGCGGCAAGACAAAGAAGGATCGGGTGCGTTTGTCGCTTTTGAAATATCAGTAAGAGAGAAAGGAAGGAAATGCCTATGGCAGTGGAATTGGTGAAAACAACAGAGCGAACATATCCTATTTATTTGGAGCAGGATTTTTCCCGCCTGCCAAAGGCCATGGAGGAAGCCGGGCTGACCGGGCGAACGGTCTGCATCATCACAGACAGCAATGTGGACGGGCTTTATGGCGCCCAGGTGCAAGAGGCGTTGGCGCCGGTATCCAAGAAAGTGCATAAAATTTTCTTTCCGGCCGGGGAGATGCAGAAAAACTTGGGCAGCATTCGCCATTTTTACGAAGCGTTTTTTCAAGCCGGACTGGACCGCAAGTCGGTGATTGTGGCACTGGGCGGCGGTGTCACGGGGGATATGGCAGGGTTTGCTGCGGCCACGTTTTTGCGGGGCATTGCCTTTGTGCAAATTCCAACCACCCTTTTGGCCCAAGTGGACAGCAGCGTGGGCGGCAAGGTGGGCGTCGATTTTGACGGTCACAAAAATGCCGTGGGCGCTTTTTATCAGCCCCATTTTGTCTATATCAATGCAAAGACCTTACGGACGTTACCAAAACGAGAGTTTTCGGCCGGCATGGCAGAAGTGATCAAATATGGCCCCATTTGGGATATGGATTTTTTTTCTCAACTGGAAGAAAAGAAAGAAGCCCTGTTGGCGTTAGAAGAAGAAACGCTGCTTTCGGTCATTGGCCGCTGCTGTGCCATCAAGGCAGAAGTGGTGGGGCAGGATGAAAAGGAAAGCGGTCTGCGGGAGATCCTCAATTTTGGCCACACCATTGGCCATGCCATTGAAACGGCCAGCCGTTTTTCGCTGCTCCATGGAGAATGCGTGGGTCTTGGGATGATTGCCATTGGTTCTTTGTGTGAAAAGAGAGGAACGGTGGAACAAGGATTTACGAAACGGCTTTCCCAGCTGTTAGAAGCCTTTTCTCTGCCGCTAACGGTTTCTGGCTTGACGGTGGAAGAAATCGACCGCCAGATGGCTTTTGACAAAAAGGTGAAAAACGGCGCCATTGGATTTGTGCTGTTATCTTCTGCCGGCGTGCCGTTACGCACCACCTGTGTGACGGAAGAGGAGCGAAAGGAAGCCATCGCCTTTGTGCTGGCCCAATAAAAGGAGATTGTGATGATCGGATTATTGATTGGTATGATTGTGGTGGCGGCGCTGGACCAATGCTCGAAAATTCTGGCGCTGACCTATTTAAAACCGGTGGGAAACATCACTGTCATCGACGGTGTGTTTGATTTGACCTTTGTGGAAAACCGCGGAGCGGCCTTTGGGATGTTGGAAGGGCAGCGGTGGTTTTTTGTGGCCATGACCATTGCGGTGACCATCGGTGTGTTTTGGTATTTTAGGAAAAAAGCAAACCCCAAGGAAAAGGGGTATCAACCGCTGCGCTTTGCCTTTATGCTGTTGTTGGGCGGGGCCTGGGGCAATGCCATTGACCGGCTGTTTCGGGGTTATGTGGTGGATTATTTTGAATTTACGTTCATTTCTTATCCCGTCTTTAATGTAGCCGATATTGGCGTTGTGGTTGGTGTGATTTTGATGGCCATTTTGTTGTTGTTTGTCATCAAAGAGGAAGGAAGTGGGTCATGAAAGAGGCAGAGACCTTTGTCTTTGGTGTGGAAAAGGACCAGGCCGGGGAACGGATTGATCGGTTTGTGGCCGAAAGCCGGGAGGAGTTATCCCGTTCCCAGGTGCAAAAACTGATTGGGGACGGGGCCGTGGTGGTAAACGGCAGCCCGGTGAAAAGCAACTATAAACTGCGGGAAGGTGATTTGGTCATCGTTTGCGTGCCCAAGCCGGAGGAGCTACAAGTGGAGGCAGAGGACATCCCGCTGGATGTGCTGTATGAAGATGAACACTTGATTGTTATCAACAAACCCCAGGGGATGGTGGTGCATCCGGCCCCGGGGCATAGCAGTGGCACGCTGGTCAATGCGTTGCTGTTCCACTGCCAGGGCCAGCTTTCCGGCATCAATGGCATGCTTCGCCCCGGCATTGTCCACCGCATTGACCGGGATACTTCCGGCGTGCTGGTGGCGGCCAAAAGCGACCTGGCCCACCGGTCTTTGGCAGCCCAGATGGCAGACCATTCGATCACCAGAAAATATTGGGCCGTTGCGATGAACAATATCAAAGAAGATACGCTGACCATCGACCGGCCTTTGGGGCGCAATCCCAAGGACCGAAAGAAAATGGCCATTGTCCCCGGCGGCAGACGGGCCGTCACCCATATTCGGGTGTTGGAGCGGCTGGGGCGCTTTTGTTTGGTGGAAGCCCAGCTGGAGACGGGGCGCACCCATCAAATCCGGGTGCATTTAAGTTCCATCGGCCATCCCCTGTTGGGCGATGTGGTCTATGGCAGCGAAAAACAGCCTTTCTCGTTGCAGGGGCAGGTGCTCCATGCCAAAGTGCTGGGGTTTTTGCATCCGGCCACGGGAGAATATATGGAATTTGAGACGCCTTTGCCGCCTTATTTTGAGGCACTGCTGCAAAAACTGCGGCAAAAGGCCTGAGGTGAAAGACGATGTACTTAAAACAACTGGAATTGCAAGGCTTTAAATCCTTTCCGGAAAAGGTGCGCCTTTCCTTTCGGCCGGGGGTCACGGTGGTGGTTGGGCCAAACGGCAGCGGCAAGAGCAACATCTCGGACTCGGTGCGATGGGTGTTGGGCGAGCAGCGGGCCAAAAGCCTGCGGGGCGAAAAGATGGAAGACGTCATTTTTGCCGGGACCGCCAATCGAAAGCCATTGGGCTTTGCCGAGGTGTCGCTGGTGTTGGATAACAGCGATCAAAAAATGCCCATCGACTATACGGAAGTGAAAATCACCCGCACCGTCTATCGTTCCGGAGAAAGCCGCTATCTCATCAACGGCACCCCCTGCCGCCTCAAGGACATCCATGGATTGTTTCTGGATACCGGCGTGGGCCGGGAAGGCTATGCCATCATCGGACAGGGCCGCATTGATGAGATTTTAAATTCCAAAGGCGAAGACCGCAGGCGGCTGTTTGAAGAGGCGGCGGGCATTGTCAAGTTCCGGCTGCGGCGGGAAGAAGCCATGGAAAAGCTGGAAAAGGAAAGACAAAACTTGCTGCGGGTGGAAGATATTATTTTGGAGCTGGAGCAGCAGTTGGCTCCGTTGGAAGAGCAAAGCCGTCTGGCCAAGGAATACTTGGCCTACCGGGAAGAAAGAAAAACTTATGAAATTGCAAAGTTTTATCACGATGCCACCCAAATCCAGCAGGACATGCAACAATGGGGCGAAAAGCAGGCCATCTCCAAACAACATCTGGAAGAGGCCCAAATGGCCCTGTCCCAAACGGCGGCCAGTCTGTTGGCCTTTCGCACCCAGCAGGAGGCCCTGCAGCAACAGACAGAGGCCAAGCAGCAGTCGCTTTCTGCCCTGCTGCAACAAAAAGAACAACTGGCCGGGCAGAGGAACCTGACCCTCTCCCAGGCGGAAACATTGGAAAAAGAAGCGGCCCGTTTGATGCAGGAGGCCGAAGAAGCCCAAATCCAGGCCCAGGAAGAGGAACAAAAAGCCGAAGGGCTTTTGGCCAGGGAAACGGCGCTTCAAATGGCGTTATCGGCATTACAAGAACGGCTTTCGGCGGCAGAACAATCCTTTGCGGCCCTTTGCGGCGCGCTGGAAGAAAGCGAAGGGGAATTGGAAAGCGAGCAAGCGGCCATGATTGCTGCCATGCAGGCCTCCACGGCGCAAAAAGGCACTATTTCCCGTCTGGAAGTGTTGCTGGAACAATTTGAAGGCCGCAAAGCCCAGCTGGAAAAAGAAGCCGTTTATGAAGAAAGCCGCCGCCATGACCGGCATACCCGGCTGCGGGTGTTGGAAAAACAGCAGGGCGAGTGGGAAGAGAAAAAGACACTGGCGGCACAGGAAGAAGAACGGCTTCAAGGCCGTTTGGAAGAAAGTCGCGCAAACCAGCAGCGGCTTTCTGGTATGCTTTCGGATTTGGAACGGCAGTTTCATAGCAGCCAATCTCGCCACAAAGTGCTGCTGGAAATGAAAAATGAATATGAGGGATTTTATAAAAGCGTCAAAACGCTGTTGAAGCTGCGTCAAAAGCCAGGCTTTACGGGTATTTGTGGCGCGGTGGCCGAAGTGGTGACCGTCAGCGAGGGGTTGGAAGTGGCCATGGAAACGGCCCTGGGCAATGCCATGCAAAATATCATCACCGAAACGGAAGAAGATGCGAAACTTGCCATCGACTATTTGAAAAGAAACGCCCTGGGCCGGGCCACGTTTTTGCCATTACGCATCATCAACGGCCGCACCATCAGCGACCGAGACCGGATTTTGGCCTTTGATGGCGTGGTGGGCATTGGCACAGAGCTGGTGCGGTATGAAAAGAAATATACCGGCGTCATGCAATATTTGCTTGGGCGGACGGTGGTGGTCAAAGATATGGATACGGCCATTCGTCTGGGCAGAGAAACCAGGTATCAATATAAATTGGTGACGCTGGACGGCGATGTGATGAACCCATCGGGTGTCATGAGCGGCGGTAGTGTGAAAAAAACCACCAATCTGTTTGGCCGCACCAGGGAAATTACGGCGTTGGAAGAGGAATTGAACCGTCTTGGCGCACAAAAGGCCAAGGTGGAAGAAGCCTTGCAGCAAGAACGAGCCAAACAAGAGCAGCAGCTGCAGGCGGTCCAAGAGGCCCAAAAAGCCTTGCAGCAGTGTAAGCTTCAACTGGCCCAACTGGTGCAAGAAGCGTCCCAATGCCAAGAACAGCTGGCCGAGCAAGAAACCATCCGCAAAAACCGGCAAAAGGAACAGGAAACGCTGCAAACGCAAATCAACCAGGCCCAAGCAGACTTGGCGGAGGCCAAGGCGCAATGGGAAGAAAAGCAGGCGCTTTTGGAACGGTTAAACCGAAAGGTGGAAAGCCGGCAGGAACTGTTACAGTCGGACCGGACCAAAAAGGAACAGGCCGTGGGCCAAATGACGGCCTGTAAGGTGGAGCTTTCGGCCAAAGAACAGGAAAAAGCCGGTTTGGAACAGCAAAAAAAATCTTTGCTGGACACCAAGGCGCGCTTGCTGCGCCAGGCCCAGCAAAAAAGAGAGGACCGGCAAAGGGCGTTGGCAGAGCAACAGCAAAAACAGGCCCAGGCCGAAGCCATGGCCAACGACCTGGCTTTGTTGGAAGAAAAACAACAGCAGGAAGAGACAGAAAGACAAACCTTGCAAACCCAGATGGAAGAGAGCAAAACAAGACAAGCGCAAGCAGAGCAACAACGGCAGACCAATGCCGAAACGGTACACCAGCTGGAAAGCGATTTATGGAAAATGGAAGCCCGGATGGAACGGCTGGAAGAGGAAAAAGAGCGGATGTACCGGGAAATTTGGGAAACCTATGAGGTGACCTATGGCCAGGCGGCTTCTTTTGCCAAAGAGGAGCTTTCGGTCAATGAATTGGTGCAAAAGATCAAATCCATCAAAAGTGCCATGCAGGCCTTGGGAAATGTCAATGTCCATGCCATCGAAGAATACCGCACCACGAAAGAGCGGTATGATTTTCTCACCAGCCAGCGCGACGATATCCGGCAGGCAGAAGCCCAGTTGGAAGGCGTCATTACGGAATTGGCAGAACGGATGGAACAGCAATTTCGCACCCAGTTTGCCGTGATGAACCGAAACTTTGGACAAGTATTTCGGGAACTGTTTGGCGGCGGCCAGGCCCATTTGAAAATGGCCGACGAAGCCCATGCTTTGGAAGGCGGCATTGAAATCATTGCCCAGCCGCCGGGGAAAATTTTGCAGAATATGATGCTGCTTTCCGGCGGGGAGCGGGCGTTGACGGCCATTGCCATTTTGTTTGCCATTTTGAAAATGAAGCCATCGCCGTTTTGTATTTTGGATGAAATTGAGGCGGCGCTGGATGAAGTGAATGTAAAACGATATGCCGATTATTTGCGGCGGTTTTCGGCTGAAACCCAGTTTGTGGTCATCACCCACAGAAAAGGGACGATGGAAAGCGCCGACTTATTGTATGGCGTCACCATGGAGGAACAAGGCATTTCCAAATTGATTTCCATCGATTTTGAAAAACGCAGCCAAAAGGAGGAAGAGTATGGGGTTATTTGATTTTTTCAAACGAAAAAAAGAAGAAACAACGCAGCCAATCGGTGAAGAAACCGGCTTGACCTTTGGTCAAGAAGACGAGAAAGCCAAAGAGGAAACCCAAAGGGAAGAGAGGGCAGAGCAGGAACCTGCTTCCTTTGCAGAAGAAGAAAAAGAAGAACCAAGCGCCTTGGAAACAGAAGAGAACTTGGACGAGGCGACGATGTTAGAAGAGGCCGAAGCGGTGTTGGAAGAAAAAATTGCCGACGGCACGCTGGATGTGGAAGACGCAGGAAAACGGGCAGAGCTGATGGCAGAGGCGTTGGAGACGGTGGAAGAAAGCGAAGAAGATGTGACAGAAGCCTCTGATGTGGAAGAAACGGCCGAAGAAGCAGCCGTCATTGAAGAAGCGCTGGATTTGGTGGGGGAAGAAGAAGAGGAAGAAAGAGCGGTGATTTCGGCACCCCCTGTGGAAGAAGCGGCGCCAAAAAAAGGTTTTTTTGCCCGGTTAAAAGAAGGCTTAGGCAAAACCAGAAACAGCATTTTGGGCGGCGTGGACGCAGTCCTTGGGGCCTTTACCAAAATTGACGAAGATTTGTTTGAAGAACTGGAAGAAATCCTCATCATGGCCGATCTGGGGGTGGAAACCACAGAAGCGGTGATGGAAGGCTTGCGCAAACGGGTGAAACGGCAAAACGTCACAGACCCTGCGGCCGTGAAAGGTCTTTTGATGGAAGAAATCAGTGCCCTTTTGACCGAAGGGGCCGAAGAAACCTTCTCCCTTTCCACACCGGCGGTGATGTTGGTCATTGGTGTCAACGGGGTTGGTAAAACCACCACCATTGGGAAATTGGCTTCCTCCTGGAAAGCAGAAGGAAACAGCGTCCTTTTGGCGGCCGCCGATACCTTCCGGGCCGCTGCCATCGACCAGCTGGAAGTTTGGGGCAAACGGGCCGGCATTGATGTTATCAAGCACGAAGAAAATAGCGACCCTGCCGCCGTGGTCTTTGACGCCGTTCATGCGGCCCAAAACCGCAAAGCGGATATCCTGATCTGCGATACGGCGGGACGACTGCATAACAAGCGCAATTTGATGGAAGAATTGAAAAAAATCTCGAAAGTCATCGACCGGGAATATCCGGCAGCCCACAGGGAAACCTTCTTGGTGCTGGACGCCACAACGGGGCAAAACGCATTGCAGCAGGCAAGACTTTTCCAAGAAGTGGCCGACATTACCGGTATCATTTTAACCAAACTGGATGGCACCGCCAAAGGCGGCATTGTGGTGGCCATCAAAAACGAGCTGAAAATCCCGGTACGCTATATCGGTGTGGGCGAAGGCATTGCCGATTTACAGCCCTTTGATGCCTCTGCCTTTGCCAAGGCCTTGTTTGGCGAAGAAATGTGAGATTGTAAAGGAAAAAGACTTGACAAACCTGGGAAAAAAGTGTATGATGCCATAGGTAAAGGAAAAAACCTTTACAGCGCCAAAAAAGGAGGAGTTCCGATGGAAGAGCTATTGCGGGAAACGCTGCTGTTTGATTTTTACGGCGAACTGTTGACCGAAAAACAAAAGACCATTTTTGAGCTGTTCCACTTGCAAGACCTTTCTCTTTCCGAAATTGGCGAAGAACAGGGCATCAGCCGCCAAGCCGTGCGAGACCAACTCAAACGCACCGAAGCCATTTTGCAGGGGTATGAAGAAAAACTGCACCTGGTGGAACGGTTTTTGGAGCAAAAGGCCATGGTCAAGCGCATCAAAGAGCTGGTGGAAGAGGTGGAAGGACAGGAAGCAGTTTCTTCTCCTTCCCGCGAAAAACTGGCTCAAATCAAGCAAATTGCAAACGGCATTTTGGAATAAGGAGGCTGTTGGAAGTATATGGCATTTGAAAACCTGTCCAATAAACTGCAAGACGTATTTAAACAGCTGCGGGGCAAAGGCAAGCTGACCGAAAGCGACGTAAAGGCCGCCATGCGGGAAGTGAAGCTGGCGCTGCTGGAAGCGGATGTTAACTTTAAAATCGTAAAGCAGTTTGTCAATAAAGTCAGCGAGCGGGCCGTGGGCAGTGAAGTGATGGAAAGCCTCACGCCGGGCCAGCAAGTGATTAAAATTGTAAACGAAGAACTGGTGGCCCTCATGGGCAGCACCCAAAGCAAGCTGACCTTCGCATCCAAACCACCTACGGTTTATATGATGGTAGGTTTACAGGGCGCCGGTAAAACCACCTCCAGCGGGAAATTGGCCGGACTTTTGAAAAAAGAAGGGCGCAAACCTTTGTTGGTGGCTTGTGACGTGTATCGTCCGGCGGCCATCAAACAGCTGCAAGTGGTGGGGCAAAATTATGGCGTGCCGGTGTTTTCTTTGGGAGACCAAGTAAGCCCGGTGGAAATTGCCAAACAGGCCGTAGAGTTTGCCAAAAAAGAGCATCACGATGTGGTGCTGATTGATACGGCCGGGCGGTTACACATCAACGAAGCATTGATGGAGGAACTGCAACAGATTAAGGCGGAAGTGCGGCCCCAGGAAATTTTGCTGGTGGTGGACGCCATGACTGGCCAGGATGCCGTGACCGTTGCCGATAGTTTCAACACCCAGTTGGGTGTAGACGGCATCATCATGACAAAACTGGACGGCGACGCCAGAGGCGGTGCGGCCCTTTCGGTGCGCAGCGTCACCAATAAGCCCATCAAATATATCGGTATGGGCGAAAAAATGGAAGACTTGGAACCTTTTTATCCCGACCGCATGGCCAGCCGTATTTTGGGCATGGGCGATGTGCTCTCGCTGATTGAAAAGGCGCAGATGAACTTGGATGAGCAGTTGGCGCGGGATATGGAAAAGAAAATGCGGGAAAATGATTTCACGCTGGAAGATTTCCTGACCCAGATGCAGCAGGTGAAAAAACTGGGCCCCATCAAAGACTTGATTGGGATGCTGCCCGGCATGAACCAGCTGAATTTGGATGCCCTCAACAATGTGGACACCGATAAGGAAATGCGGCGCCTGGAAGCCATCATCCAAAGCATGACGCCACAAGAACGGCGCAACCCTTCCATTTTAAACGGGCCAAGAAAAAAACGCATCGCCCAAGGCTGTGGACGCAGCATTGCCGATGTGAACCGTCTGCTGAAACAATTTGAAGAAATGCGCAAAATGATGAAGCAGATGAACACCTTAACCAAAGGAAAAAAAGGGAAGTTCAAACTCCCCTTTATGTAAACATATCAACATATTTTATTATTCTAATCAAAGCATAGGAGGAAAAAACAATGGCAGTAAGAATCAGATTGAAAAGACTGGGCGCAAAGAAAGCACCATTTTATAGAATCGTGGTGGCAGATTCCAGAACTTCCAGAAACGGCAAATCCATCGCTGAAATCGGTTACTTCAACCCAACCACTGAACCAGAAGAATTGAAAGTAAATGCGGAAGAAGCAAAAAAATGGTTGGCAAATGGCGCACAGCCTTCTGATACCGCAAAAGCATTGCTGAAAAAAGCAGGCGTGATTGAAGCATAATTTTCTCACCGGTTAGGAGGGAAAGCCATGAAAGAATTGCTGGAAGTGATTGCCAAAAACTTGGTGGATCATCCGGAAGCCGTTTCTGTGAAAGAAACGCAAAAAGAACGGGCCACGGTGTTGGAACTGAAAGTGGCACCGGAAGACATGGGCAAGGTCATCGGCAAGCAGGGCCGGATTGCAAAAGCCATCCGCACTGTGGTAAAAGCCGCTGCCATCCATGAAGATAAGCATATTGTGGTGGAAATTGTGCCCTAAGGGACAATTTCTCCTGAAAAAGGGCTGTTTGTTGTTTTCTGCAAAGAGGGGGTTTCAATCCTTCTTTTTAGAGAGGATAACAAAAACAAGCCCTTTTTTATTTCCACTTTGGATGCTCTTTCACAAAAAAAGTATGTTCAAACGGAGAAAAATTTGATATAATACCGAAAAGACAACCGTATGATGCCATGCGGAAACAGCATATTGGAGGGAAGTTTGGATGGAAAAACATGCAATTATTGCCATTGGACGGGAATATGGTAGCCATGGGTTACAGATTGGGAAACACTTGGCCGACGATTTGGGTATTCCTTACTACGACCAGGATATTTTGCGCAATGCCGCCAAGAAAAGCGGGATTGATTTGGAAACACTGCAACAGCACGACGAACATACCAAAAACAACATGTTCTATTCTTTGATGATGAGCTTAAGCCCTGTGGCTAGCTTCCCCGAAGGAGAATCTCTGTATCAAAAACTGTATCAAATTCAGGTGGACAGTATTTTGGATTTGGCCGCCAAAGGCCCTTGTGTGTTCATTGGCCGCTGCGCCGATTATATTTTAAAGGATCACCCCAATGTGATTAAGGTGTTTGTCCATGCGCCGTTGGAATACCGGGTGCCTTATATCAGCAACAAAGAAGGCATTTCTTTGGAAGAATCCAGAAAAAAAATCACCCGCATCGACAAAGACAGAGCCACTTACTATAACTATAACACCGGCCAGGTTTGGAGCGAAATGCGCAACTATGACCTGTGCATCAACACAGAGCATATGAGCGTTGGCTCGGCGGTGGAACTGATTAAGTTTTATATGATGGAACGCGGCATGTTGAAACGGTAAGGGTTTTGAAAGAGAAAGAAAGGCACCTGGCGGCAGGCCAGGTGTTTTTTTACGGAAAGGATTGGGAATATGAAAAAAACGGAATCATTTTTGACGGTGGAAAGTTTGATGGATTTGTGCCGGCAAAGCTGCGAGGGGACAGGCGGGCGGTATGACGAAAACGAACAGTTTTTTGTCTATGAAAATTTTCCCAAGGCCTGCTGGTACAGTCGGCTGCACGTCTTTGATGCGCCGCGGGATGTGGCGTTTTTGATTCATTTGGCAGACCTTTGCAGTGCGCCAACAAGCCCCAAGATGCTAAGCTTTAATCAGGAGGATGTCTACGAAGGCTTTGCCAAGGATTTGGAAGCGACGGGGTTTGTGCTGGCGAAACCGCAAAAGGGGATGCTGTATGATTTGACCACAGCACCGGACTATGATGCGGTGGAAGAAATCCGGCGGATTGGACCAGAAGAAATTGAAACGTGGAGCAAGACTTGTGCCGAAGGGTTTGGCAACGAAGCGTATCCGGAACAATATCGGGTGCAGATGCAGTTTGACCGGGATATTTTTTATGGTTATTTCTTGGACGGAAAGATGGTTGGTACCAATCATTTGAATTTGTGCGGCAAAAATGCCGGGATTCATGAGGTTTCCACACTGCCAGATTATCGCGGCAGAGGCATTGCCACAAAGCTGATGCAGCAGGCCATTCGGGATGCCAAAAAAGCCGGATGCACCATTATGAGCTTGCAGGCTTCTGTTTACGGCGAGCCGGTTTACAAAAAGTTGGGGTTCCGGGTGGTAAATCATATTTTCAACTATAAACGAGGCTGAGAGGTGCGGCGATGAAGGGCTATCTGCAAGTATATACGGGAGATGGCAAAGGCAAAACGACGGCGGCCATGGGCACGGCCCTGCGGGCGCTGATGGCCGGATGGCGAGTGTATATCGGCCAATTTCTAAAGAACGGCACATCCGGCGAAATTTTGGCGTTGCAGCAGTTGGGAAAAACGTTAACGGTGGAGCCTTACGGCCACGGCGGAGAACTGACAGGGCGAGAAAAAGAAGCCTACTGTCAGGCGGCGAGAGACGGGTTTCAAAAAGCCAAGGAGGCTTTGCTTTGCGGGAAGTATGACTTGGTGATTTTGGATGAGTGCAATGTGGCACTGGCGCTGGGGTATTTGGATGTGGCAGAGGTGTTGGATTTGTTGCGGATGCGACCAGAAGGTGTGGAATGCATTTTGACCGGACGAGGCGCGATACCGGAAGTGGTGGAAATGGCAGATTTGGTGACGGAGATGAAAGAAATCAAGCATTATTTTGCCCAAGGTGTCATGGCAAGAAAGGGCATCGAGGAATAGGAGTCGGCATAGAACCGGAACAGCGCCCCTCTTTTTTTCGTCCCATCAGAAAAGGAAACGAAAGGGAGAAAAGAAGAAAAGGAGGGGTGTTGGGATGAAAAGACGGCTTTGGGTCGGAGGATGGATGATTGGGCTGATGGTGGTGATGGCTGGTTGTGGAATCAACCAGGGGGACAGGGAAGAAAAGGCAGAAACCACAGCGCAAAGAGACAGAATTCCCATGGTGTTGGTGGGTGGTCAAATTTATTATGACACGGGGAAGGAAAGCAAAGAACCAAGGCGATGTGGCCTGATGGATGGCACCATTACTTCTGCCGTCTCCCAAGAAGAAATCCCCACCGAAGAAGACCAATCCAATTTTGGCACAGGCTATGGATACCAATTTGGCCCCGAGGGTACCTTGGAGCTTTTGATTGACGAGCAGTGGATGGTCTTTGAAAGCCGGGAGGATGCAGAACCATAGACATCTTTCGGGAAGTATTTTAAATCGCTTTGCTTGCAGTAGGTCCCAGATGGAAGATGCAAAAGAAAAAAGAGACGGTCTCTTGAAAGAGAACGTCTCTTTTTGGTTGGTTTTATGAAGTTTGGTTAAGGATGAACCTCCCCAGGGCGGTCCAGGGAAGCGATTTTTTGTGTGCGGTAAGGATAATTATTTTTACAGAAGGTCAAAAAGGCCTGCATGGCCTGGGTGACATAGCGGTTTCGTTTGTGGGCCAGGACGATGTTTCGTTTGGCCAAAGGGCTTTCTACTTTATAAAACCGCACTTCCGAACGGGGATAACCATAGACAATCAATTTGTCGGTGATAAAGGCAATCCCCATGCCCATACAAGAGACGTGATAACTGGTCATCAGCTGGTCCAGATACATGGAGATTTTGGGATAGAACCCGGCTTCTTTGCAAAGGGCCAAGGCCCGCTCGCCCATGTCGTTGCCCTTGCGCAGCAGCAAAAACGGCTCTTGACGAAACAGAGATAAATTGACGGCGGGAAAAACGTCTTGCAGATGCTTTTTTTGCCGGATATCCTCGGCGGTCAGCTGGAACTGGGACAAAGTTTTATTGACCGGAAAACTTTCTGGCACAGCCAAAATCACCGTTTCTGTCAAAACAGGATAGGAAGTGTAATGGCGCCGGTCAAAGTCAAAGCTATCCATGACCAAATCCAGCTCGTCGGATAACAGAGCCTGGTTCAGCTGGGCCGAGTGGGCTTCGATTAAGTCGATGGTGATACCGGGGTGGAGCCTGGAAAAATGGGAAATGGCATGGGGCAGGATAAAAGAAGAAAAGAAATTGGAGCCGCCAATTTTCAAATGCCCGGCATCCAAATTGGCCATGTCGTTGAGGCGGCCCATGAGGTTATGTTCTTCTTCCAAAATCCGTTCCACCGTTTCGATGAACACCCGACCGGCATCGGTGAGGGCGATGGGAGAGACGCTGCGGTCAAAAATCACCACACCGGCTTCCTTTTCTGCCTTCTTGACTGCCGTACTTAAGGCCGGTTGGGAAAGGCCCAAATTGGCCGCGGCCTTGGAAAAATTCCGTTCTTTATAGACTTCGTAAATATACTTCATATAGGAAAGCAAGGGGCATCCTCCTAAAGATCCAGTTCTGTCTGGATGGGAAAACCGGCCTCCTGCAAGGCCTGGGCCGCCAGGCCGTTGGCAGAGGTGAGGGTACGGGTAAAACTTCCGTCATAGATGGCGCCAAAGCCGCAAGAGGGGCTTTTGGCTTTCAAGATGGCACAGTCTGCCTGGGCGATGGTTGCAATGCGCACGGTTTGACGGGCGCCCAGTAAAAAAGCTTCGGTATGGTCGGTACCGTTTTGTTCTTGCACCCGGCCGTTTTTCAGTTCCACCGGATTACGGGGCGTGGGCCGCCCACCCAGTTGTTCCGGGCAGACGGGTACCAGGGTATGGGTTTTGGAAAGGGCCAGGACCTTTTCGTTGGGCTTGGAAAGGCCGTCATAGCGGCAGGGAACGCCCAAGAGGCAGGCGCTGACTAAAATGGTCATGCCTCTTCCAGCTCGCTTTCGATGTCCCAAGCTTCCACCAAGGTGATGTCTTCGTGTTTTTCTTCAAAGGTGGAGAGGGTATACTGGTTGGCAAAGAGCAGCAGCGGCCGTTCAAAATGGTCAAAGACCAGAGAAATCCGGGCGTTGGTCAGTTCTTTCAGTTGTTCCAAGTCGGCGCCTTTGACCCAGCGCACCACACTGAAGTTGAGGGGTTCCATACGGATGTCGCAGTTATATTCATTTTTCAAACGATATTCGAACACTTCAAACTGCAATTCGCCGACAGCCCCCAGCACCACTTCGTGATATTCGTTGGTGTAAACCTGGATGGCACCTTCCTGGGCCAACTGTTCAATGCCTTTTTTAAACTGTTTGGCCTTCAGGGAGTTGACGGGGCGTACCCGGCTGAACAATTCCGGCGGGAAGGTGGGCAGGGGTTCAAAGAACAGTTTTTCTTTGCTGGTGGTCAAGGTATCGCCAATTTGATAGTTGCCGGTGTCATAAATACCGATGATATCGCCGGCGATGGCCTTGTCCACGGTTTCCCGCTCGTTTGCCATCAGCATGGTGCTTTGGCTTAATTTCATCTGTTTTCCGGTACGGGAGAGGGTGACGCTCATGCCACGCTCAAAGGTGCCGGAGCAGATGCGAAGGAAGGCCAAACGGTCCCGGTGAGCCGGGTTCATATTGGCCTGGATTTTAAAGATAAAGCCGCTAAAGAAGCGATCGGTGGGCTCCACATGGCCGGTGGTGGTGTTTCTTGGGCCGGGGGCCGGGCTCATGGCCAGGAAATGGCGCAAAAATTCTGTCACGCCAAAGTCGGCCAGGGCGGTACCGAAAAAGACGGGGGAAAGTTTCCCTTTTAAAATCAAGTTCATGTCAAATTCGTTTCCGGCGCCTTCAATCAGTTCCATTTCGCTGCGGAGAATTTCCAAATTGGTGTCGGAAATGACGCCTTCCAGCTCGGGGCCAAAAACGCCTTCTTCCCCTAAGTTTACCACATAATCGGTGCGATATTGATGGAAGGTGTGGTTTAAGCGGTCATAGACGCCCTCGAAGGTGAGGCCGCTACCCACAGGCCAGGTGACGCAAACAGAGGGTAACCCCAGGGCGTTTTCCAAGTCCTCCAACAGTTCCAGCGGGTCTTTGGCCTGCCGGTCCAATTTATTGATGAAGGTGAAAATAGGGATGCCCCGCAGGGAGCAAACTTGAAACAGCTTTTTCGTCTGGGTTTCCACGCCTTTAGCGGCGTCGATGACCATAACGGCGCTGTCGACAGAGGTCAAAATACGGTAGGTATCTTCCCCGAAGTCGTTATGGCCGGGGGTGTCCATGATGGAAACGGTTTTGCCGTCATATTCAAATTGCATCACCGAAGAGGTGACGGAAATGCCACGCTGTTTTTCAATTTCCATCCAGTCGGAGGTGGCAAATTTGGAATTTCGTCTGGCCTTGACAGTGCCGGCTTGACGGATGGCGCCGCCATGGAGCAGCAGTTTTTCTGTTAAAGTGGTTTTACCGGCATCGGGGTGGGAAATGATGCCGAAAATACGTCTTTTGTTGATTTCTTCCTGCAAAGGTGCTGCCATAAAGTACACAAATCCTTTCTTTTTCAGCGTTTCGATATTCTTTTCCTATTATATGTAGTTTTATTTCAAATTGCAATTCTTTTTCGCCAGGCGGCTTGAAAAGAGGCGGGTTTTTATGATAAAATAGGAAAAACGAGGGCGCTTTGCGCGGAGGAAGAAGGGAAGAAATCGGCTTGGCTTTTGTCGAAATTTTTCTTGACAAGACCATTGCTTTTGTGCTATGATATTGGGCAATGTGAGCAGACTTCGTCTGCACTAACGCAACTGCAAATAGGAGGAAAGACCATGATTCAGCATTTATCTGCCAAGTATAAGAACCGGATTGACTTTGGCGGGATAAGTGCTTTCTTTTTTCAAAAAAACGTCTTTTTTGACGTTCCTATGGTATTTTCTTTTTTGTCTTGCACAAAACGGCAATGAAAAGCGTCCCTTTTTATTGCCTTTCTTTTTGCAAAAAAACAAAGTGATAACGGCAGTTAGGTTTGGGAGGGAGAAAAACAAATGTTGAACCGAAAAGACGTATTAGGTTTAAGAGACATGTCGAAAGAAGAAATTTTGGAAATTCTTTCGGTGGCAAAAGAAATGAAGCAGCGCATCGATCATCCCCATCTGCGGGTGGACGAGCTGCGCCACACCAGCATTGTGACATTGTTTTATGAAAACAGTACCAGAACAAAAACTTCCTTCGCTTTGGCCGGGAAATATTTGGGCGCAACGGTGCAGGACTTGGGCATTGCCACCAGTTCTGTCAACAAGGGCGAAAGTTTGATTGATACAGGAAAAACATTGGACCAGATGGGCATCGAAGTGATGATTATGCGTAACTCCTTGACGGGGGCCCCCCATGTGTTGGCCAGAAACGTCAACGCCCATGTCATTAACGCCGGGGACGGTTCCAACGAACACCCCACCCAGGCGTTACTGGACCTGTTTACCATTTCGGAATACAAAAAAAGCTTTGAAGGATTGAAAGTGGCCATCATCGGCGACATTTCCCACAGCCGTGTGGCCAGAAGTAATGTCTTTGGGCTGCAAAAGCTGGGGGCCGATGTGACGCTGGCTGGGCCATCCACCTTGCTTGGTAGCGCCCAATTGCTGAAAGTAAAAACCACATCCGATATCAAAGAAGCAGTGAAAGATGCCGATGTTGTCATGGGCTTACGCATTCAGTTTGAACGGCAAAAAACCACCAATTTCCCAGGCATTGGGGAATATCGGGAATTATTTGGCATCAACCGTGAAATCTTAAAATATGCCAAAAAAGACGTGCTGGTGATGCACCCAGGCCCTGTCAACCGCGGCGTGGAGCTTTCCACCGACGTCATCGACGGCGGCAATTCTGTCATTAATATTCAGGTGAAAAACGGTGTGGCCGTGCGTATGGCCATTTTGAAACTGCTGGCAAAGGGAGGGAACCAATGATGAAAGCATTACTCAAAGGCGGCCGTGTCATCAACCCCGCCACAAATACCGATGCGGTGATGGATCTGCTGGTGGAAGACGGCAAAGTGACCCAATGGGCAGAAAAGATCCAAGAAGAAGCAGATGAAGTCATTGACGCAACGGGAAAATGGGTGGTGCCAGGCTTTATTGATGTGCATGTACATTTGAGAGAGCCAGGCTTTGAATATAAAGAAACGATCCGCACCGGAAGCCAGGCGGCTGTCATGGGCGGGTTTACCACCATCTGCTGTATGCCAAACACGGAGCCTGTGGTGGATAACGAAATTATGGTGGAATATATCAAACTGAAAGCCGACCGGGAAGGGGCTTGCCATGTGCTGCCCATCGGCGCCATCACTAAGGGCCAAAAGGGCGAAGAATTGGCCAACATTGGCCAGATGGTCAAGGCCGGGGCCTGCGGCATCAGCGAAGACGGCAAAAGTGTGATGAATGCCGGGCTTTTGAAAACGGCCATGAAATATTCCAAAATGTTTGATATTCCGGTGATGAGCCACTGCGAAGACAAGTCTTTGGTGGCAGGCGGTGTGATGAATGCCGGAGAACAGAGCACATTGTTGGGCTTAAAGGGCATTTCCAATGACAGCGAAGATGTGATGATTGCAAGAGACATCATTTTGGCCCGGGCTACCGGTGCAAAGCTTCACCTTTGCCATGTTTCCACCAAAGGCGGCATCGACTTGATTCGGGATGCCAAAAGCCATGGCCAGGAAGTGAGTGCCGAAATTTGCCCACACCACTTTACCTTAAGTGACCGGGATGTACTGGATTATGACGCCAATACGAAAATGAATCCACCGCTGCGGTCCATGGATGATGTGCTGGCCCTGCGCCAGGCCTTGAAGGACGATGTGGTCAATATCATCGCCACCGATCATGCCCCTCACAGCGAAGACGAGAAAAACTGTGAATACGAAAAAGCAGCTTTTGGCATTGTGGGCTTGGAAACGGCTTTTACCTTGGGCTATACGGTACTGGTGAAAGGCGATTGGCTGACCCCGATGCAGTTGGTGGCCAAAATGAGCACCAACCCGGCCAAATTGTTGGGCATTGAAAAAGGTGATATTTCTGTGGGCAAAGCAGCCGATATTACGGTCATTGACCCAGAAAAAGAATACGTGATTGATGCGAAAAACTTTGCTTCCATGGGCAAAAATACGCCGTTTGACGGCTGGAGAGTCCAGGGCAAAGTGGAATATACCTTGGTGGATGGCAAGATGAAAGTGAAGGAGGGGGTACTGCAATGATCATTGACCGCTTGATTGAAAAAATCAAAGAAACAGAAAACCCAACGGTGGTGGGGCTGGACCCCAGAATGAGCTTCATTCCTTCCTTTATCCAGGAAGCCTGCTTTGAACAATACGGCAAAACCCCAAAGGCTGTGGCAGAAGCCTTCTACTGGTTTAATAAAGAAATCATTGACGCCGTTTCCCCTTTCATTCCGGCTGTCAAACCACAGGTGGCCATGTATGAAATGCTGGGGGCCTGCGGCATGGAAAGCTATATCAAAACCATCGAATATGCCGAGGAAAAGGGCCTGATTGTCATCGGCGACATCAAACGGGGCGATATTGCCTCCACGGCAGAAAATTATTCCGACGGCCACATTGGCCGGGTGTTTGTGGCAGGACATCACTTTGAAATTTATCAGGAAGACTTTATCACCATCAACCCTTATATGGGCTATGACTCGGTGGAACCATATTTTAAAAACTGCAAAGAATACGCCAAGGGGCTGTTTGTGCTGGTGAAAACCTCCAACCCCGGCAGCGGCCAGCTGCAGGATTTGGATTTAGGCGGTAAAACACTGTATGAACACGTGGGAAGTTTGGTAAGCCAATGGGGCGAAAGCTTCATCGGCCAAAGCGGCTATTCTTCCATCGGTGCCGTGGTGGGGGCCACCCATCCGGCCCAGGCCAAAAAATTGAGAGAACAAATGCCCCATACCTTCTTTTTGGTGCCAGGATACGGCGCCCAGGGGGGGAAGGCAGAAGACTTGGCCGTTTGCTTTGACAAAGACGGCTTAGGGGCCATTGTCAATTCTTCCCGCGGCATCATTGCGGCGCATCAGAAAGCAGAATACAAGGGAAGATATGACGAGAAAGATTTTGCACAGGCGGCCAAAGACGCCGTGCTTGACATGAAATCGGACTTGAGGAGATGTATTTGATGGAAAAAACGATAAAAGCACAGCTGATTTTGGAAAACGGCATGCGCTTTGACGGCGAAGCCTTTGGCTATGTGAAAGAAACGGTGGGGGAAGTGGTGTTCAACACCGGGATGACTGGGTACGAAGAATTGCTGACAGACCCTTCTTATGCCGGACAAGTTGTGACCATGACCTATCCGCTCATTGGTAACTATGGCATCAACTTGGATGATATGGAAAGCGAACGGCCCAGACTGCGGGGCTTTGTGGTGCGGGAAAAATGCGATTTCCCCAACAACTGGCGCTGCGAAATGGACTTGGACGGCTTTTTGAAACAAAATAAAGTCATGGGCATCGAAGGGGTGGACACCAGAGCCTTGACCAAAGTGCTGCGGGATCACGGCACCATGAAAGGCATCATCACCACCCGGGCCAAGGATTTGACCGAAAGCCAGATTGCCATGAAATTTGAAACGTATTCCAATAAAAATGTGATTCGGGAATGCACCATTTCTGAAAAATATGAAATCCCAGGTTCCGGGCGACACATTGCCTTTTTGGATTTGGGTACGAAGACCGGGATTTTGCGGGATTTGAAAGCCAGAGGATGCCGCATTACAGTGCTGCCGGCCTTTACGACGGCAGAAGAAATTTTGGCTTTAAACCCAGACGCCGTCTTTCTTTCTAACGGCCCCGGGGATCCAAAAAGTGTGCCGGAAATCATTGAAACCGTACGGCAGCTCATTGGCAAAAAGCCGCTGCTTGGTGTCTGCATGGGCAACCAACTTCTTTGCCTGGCCCTGGGTGGCGATACGAAAAAAATGAAATTTGGTCACCATGGCGGTAACCACCCGGTCAAAGACCTGAAAACCGGCCGGGTGTATATCACCTCCCAAAACCATGAATATGTGGTTTGTGATTTGCCAAAAGACGTGGAGGCCTCCTTTGTCAACATCAATGACAACACCATCGAAGGCATTCGCCATACGAAACTGCCGATTTTTAGCGTGCAGTTCCATCCGGAAGCAAGCCCTGGCCCGCTGGACAGTGGATATTTGTTTGACCGGTTTTTAGAAATTGTAGAAAGAGGTGGCGATCATGCCTAAGGATAATACCATCAAGAAAGTACTGGTCATCGGTTCTGGCCCCATTGTCATTGGACAGGCAGCAGAATTTGACTATTCCGGTACTCAAGCCGTGCAGGCCATGAAAGAAGAAGGGGTGGAAGTGGTTCTGGTCAACAGCAACCCGGCCACCATCATGACCGACCGGGACATGGCCGACGACACCTATATCGAGCCGCTGACCGTGGAATTTTTGGAAAAAGTCATTGCCAAAGAACGGCCTGACAGCATCATTGCCGGTATGGGCGGCCAGACGGGCTTAAACTTAAGCTGCGAGCTGTATGACAAAGGCATTTTGGAGAAATATAACGTCCGCGTCATCGGTACTTCCATCGAATCCATCAAAGAAGGGGAAGACCGCGACTCCTTCAAACAGTTGATGGAACGGACCAACCAGCCCATTGTGGAATCGGATATTGTAACGACGGTGGAAGGGGCCATTGCCTTTGCCGAACGGATTGGGTATCCAGTCATTGTGCGCCCGGCCTATACTTTGGGCGGCACCGGCGGCGGCATTGCCGAAAACGAAGACGAATTGAGAGAAATTGCCACCCAGGGCATCCACTTAAGCCGTGTAGGCCAGGTGTTGGTGGAACGAAGCATCAAGGGTTGGAAAGAAATTGAATTTGAAGTGATGCGCGATGGCGCCGGCAACTGTATCACCGTTTGCTCCATGGAAAACGTGGACCCAGTGGGCGTGCACACCGGCGACTCCATTGTCGTGGCACCGGCCCAGACCCTTTGCGACAAAGAATATCAAATGCTGCGCAAAGCTGCCATCGATATCATCGACAGCATTGAAATTGAAGGCGGCTGTAACGTGCAGTTTGCCCTGGACCCCAATAGCTTTCACTATGCCGTCATCGAAATCAACCCTCGTGTCAGCCGTTCTTCTGCCTTGGCTTCCAAAGCCACCGGCTACCCCATTGCCAAAGTGGCGGCCAAAATCGCCTTGGGCTATCGATTGGACGAAATCCAAAACGCCGTAACGAAAAAGACCTTTGCCTGCTTTGAACCAGCCATCGACTATGTGGTTTGCAAAATCCCAAAATGGCCTTTTGATAAATTCAAAAGCGCCAAAAGAAATTTGGGCACCAAGATGATGGCCACCGGCGAAGTGATGAGCATTGGCAACAGCTTTGAAAGCGCATTGCTCAAAGGCGTGCGGTCCTTGGAAATTGGCCAGTTTACCTTGGAACGGCCTTACAGCAAATCTAAAACCACGGCCCAGCTGAAAAAGAGAGTGGTTGTGCCCGACGACGAACGTCTCTTTGACTTGGCAGAACTGCTGCGTCGCGGATACCGGGTGGAAAAGGTCTGCGAAATTACGGGCATGGACAAATTCTTTGTTTACAAAATCAAAAAGATTGTGGACATGGAAGAAGCCTTGAAAGGCATGACTTTGGACCAACTGACAGAAGATGTGCTGCGCACTTACAAGAAAACTGGTTTTTCCGACAAGGGCATTGCCATGCTGTTGGGGGTAAAAACACCGGAAATCTATGCCCTGCGCAAAAAATACAACATGATGCCCGTTTATAAAATGGTAGATACCTGTGCCGGGGAATTTGAAGCGGTGACACCATATTATTACTCCACCTATGACCAGGTGGACGAAGCCATCATCAGTAACCGGAAAAAAGTCATCGTCATCGGTTCCGGCCCCATCCGTATTGGGCAGGGCATCGAGTTTGACTATTGCTCTGTGCACTCGGTGCTTTCGTTGAAAAAAGCCGGTGTGGAAACCATCATCATCAACAATAACCCAGAAACGGTTTCCACAGACTTTGATACCTCCGATAAGCTGTATTTCGAGCCTTTGACGGAAGAAGATGTATTAAATATTGTGGAAAAAGAAAAACCAGACGGCGTGATTTTGCAGTTTGGTGGACAGACGGCCATCAAATTGGCCAACTTCTTCCGGGAAATGAATATCCCCATCTACGGCACCAAGCCAGAACAAATTGACGCCGCCGAAGACCGGGAAAAATTTGACGAATTGCTGGAAACGTTGGACATTCGCCGGCCAAAGGGCAAAGGCGTTTGGAGTTTAGAAGAAGGCTTGGCCGAAGCAGAAGAATTGGGCTTTCCAGTATTGGTGCGTCCATCCTATGTATTGGGCGGCCAAGGCATGGAAATCACCTATGACAAAGAGCAGCTGACGAAATATTTGGAAGATGCCTTTGCCAAAGACAGCAAAAACCCAGTGCTCATCGACCGGTATTTGATGGGTCGGGAAATTGAAGTGGATGCCATTTGCGATGGCACCGACGTGGTGATTCCTGGTATCATGGAACACTTGGAGCGGGCCGGCGTTCACTCCGGTGACTCCATCTCCATCTATCCGCCACAGCATATCAGCGATAAAATCAAACAGGAAATCATGGACGTGACCAAAAAAGTGGCCCTGGCCTTGGAAGTCATTGGTATGGTCAACATCCAGTTTATCGAATATAAAGGGGAACTAAATATCATCGAAGTAAACCCCAGAAGCAGCCGTACCGTGCCTTATATCAGCAAAGTAACGGGTGTGCCTATCATCGATTTGGCCACAAAGGTGATGCTGGGAGCCAAATTGAAGGATTTGGGCTATGAAAGCGGCATCTGCCCAGAACCAAGCACCGTTTGCATCAAAGTGCCTGTGTTCTCCACAGAAAAACTGCCAGAAGTGGAAGTAAGCCTTGGACCAGAAATGCGTTCCACCGGTGAAGTGCTTGGCGTGGGCAAAAACTTGACCCGGGCCCTTTATAAAGGCTTTATTGCCTCCGGTATGATGGTGCCAAAGAAAAATGGCACGGCGCTCATTACCGTAAAACCCTTTGACCGGCAGGAAATTTTGCCCATTGCACAACGTCTGCAGGCGCTGGGCTACCGGTTTTTGGCAACGGAAGGCACAGCCCAGTTCTTAAGAGAAAACGGCATTGAGCATGTGACAACGGTATTAAAGATTGGCGAAGGGGTGCCCAATGTGCTGGATATTGTCCGCAGCGGTATGATTGATTTAATCATCAACACCCCAAGAAAAGTCAACGATGCGTTAAGCGATGGGTTCCAAATCCGCCGTGTGGCAGCCGAAAGCTCCATCCATCTGCTGACGGCACTGGATACGGTCAACGCCCTGCTGGATGTGATGGAAAGCGACATCACAACGGAAAACCTGGATGTGATTGCATTGGAGGAAATCAAATGAAACAAATGATTTGGGCGGAAATATTGGAAAACCGGCCTTTGTGCGAAGACATTTTTTCCATGGTGCTTTCCGTTGGCCCCATGGCCAAGGAAGCGAGGGCCGGCCAGTTTGTCAACGTATATACCGGGGAAGGGGCGCATTTGCTGCCCCGCCCCATCTCCATTTGTGAAATTGACGAAGCAGAAGGCACGCTGCGCTTGGTATACCAAGTGGTGGGCAAGGGCACGTCCCTTTTTAGCCAAATGACCGAAGGGCAGGAAGTGCAGGTGCTGGGGCCTTTGGGAAACGGCTTTTTCCTGCCGGAAGGAGAAGGGCACCACATCTTGGTTGGTGGCGGCATTGGCGTTCCGCCGATGGTGGAACTGGCCAAGCGCTTAAAAGGCCAGGTGGACGTCTATGTAGGGGCCAGAAGCAATCCTGTGCTTTTGGACCGCCTGGAAGAAGTGGGCGCGACGGTGCATGTGGCCACCGACGATGGCAGCGTTGGGTTTCATGGCAACGTGGTGCAGTTGATGGAACACGATGGGGCCAAAGGCGACGAACTCTTTGCCTGTGGACCAAAAATTATGCTGCGCTTTGTGACGGAGTGGGCATTGAAAAACAACATTCGGCCCCAGGTTTCCATGGAAGAGCGGATGGCCTGTGGTATTGGCGCCTGCGTTGGGTGCGTGGTGAAAATCCAAAAACAAGGCGAAAGCGACTGGCAGCATTTGAAAGTATGTAAAGACGGCCCAGTGTTTTACGGAGATGAGGTGATTTGGGAATGAGTCAAGTCAATCCTTCGGTAAATATTGCAGGGGTTACCTGGAAAAACCCGGTGACCACCGCCTCTGGCACCTTTGGCAGCGGGAAAGAATTTGGCGAGTTTGTGGATTTAAACAAACTGGGTGCTGTCACCGTCAAAGGGGTGGCCGCCGAGCCTTGGAAGGGTAACAACGCCCCCCGGATTGCCGAAACCTATGGCGGGATGCTCAATTCTGTGGGGCTGCAAAATCCTGGCGCCGATTATTTTATGGAAGAAGACATTCCGTTTTTGCGGCAGTTTGATACGAAAATTGTGGTAAACCTTTGCGGCCACACCATCGAAGAATACTGTGCCGTGGCAGAAAAGCTGAGTGAGGCCGATGTGGATTTGTTCGAGCTGAACATTTCCTGCCCCAACGTATCTGCCGGCGGTATCACCTTTGGCACCGACCCCAAAATGGCGGAACAAGTGGTGAAAGAAGTGAAAAAATTTGCCAAAAAGCCGCTGATTGTAAAACTGACGCCAAACGTTACCGATATTACAGAAATCGCCAGAGCGGCAGCCAGCGGTGGGGCCGATGGGCTTTCCCTCATCAACACGCTGTTGGGCATGCGCATTGATATCAAAAAGCGCAAACCGGTACTGGCCAACAAAGTGGGCGGTTTTTCCGGCCCGGCCATTAAGCCTGTGGCCGTGCGGATGGTGTATCAGGTGGCCAAGGCCGTGGATTTGCCCATCATTGGCATGGGTGGCATTTCCACTTGGGAAGATGCCATCGAATTTATCATGGCCGGGGCCACAGGGGTGGCCGTGGGAACGGCCAACTTTGCCAACCCTTTTGCCACAGTGGAAGTGGCCGAAGGCATTGAGCGGTTTATGGAAGAAAACAACATCATGGATTTGAGCGAAATCAGAGGAATCATTGATTGAGAGGAGAAACAGGATGTTAAGCGCAAAAAAAGTGGAATTTATTGAATTTATGATGGCATCGGACGTACTGCGGTTTGGTTCTTTTGTGACCAAAAGTGGCCGGAACACGCCATATTTCATCAATACCGGTAACTATAAAACCGGCAAACAAATTGCAACGCTGGCCAAGTTTTATGGCGAACTGATTCAAGAAACCGTTGGAGGCGAATTTGATGCCATGTTTGGCCCGGCCTATAAAGGTATCCCCTTGGCAGCAGCCACGGCAGCTTACTTGGCTACGGAACATGACATGGACAAACCTTATTTCTTTAACCGAAAAGAAGTAAAAGACCATGGCGAAGGCGGCTCTTTGGTGGGTTACAAACCACAAGACGGCGACCGAGTGATTATCATTGAAGACGTGATTACCGCCGGCACGGCCATCCGGGAAACCATGCCTATTTTGCACAGCGCAGCCAAGGTTTCGGTGAAAGACATGTTCATTTCTGTAAACCGTTGCGAAGTGGGCCAAAACCCAGGCAAAACGGCCGTGATGGAAGTGAAAGAAGACTTTGGCATTACGGTACATGCCATTGTGACGGTGCAGGATATTCATGAATATCTGAAGGGAAAGGCAGAATATGCCGAAGTGCTGAAAAGCATGGAAGATTACATGGCACAGTATTGTGTGTTTGAATAAAAACGAAAATAGAAACTAAATTGGGTAAGTGTGTTCCTCTTTTCTTGGTTTGCAACAAGGTGCAAGGCAATGAAACAGAGGGACACACTTTTTTTGCTTGTGAAAAACAGGAAAAAAGTAGAAAAAGAGCGGCACAAAACGGATTTTGTCGAATATCATGCAGTATATCCAATGAAACAAGGAGTGATTGTTTTGAAAGGAGAACTGCAGGTTGGAACAAACGGTTTTGGTCAGGCTGCTTGGGTGGAGATGGATGTGGTGAAAAAACCACTCTTTGCGCTGAGCAATCCACAAGAAAAAGCAGCAGGCAAAGAAACGGCCAAAGCAGAGGCAAAAGAGGAGATTGTTTTGGCCGCTGATGTGGGCCCAACGGGGGCCACAGGCGCTACCGGCGCCACCGGGCAGACCGGGGCCACAGGGCAAACGGGGGCAACAGGAGCCACAGGCGCAAATGGTGTGCCAGGCGGCCGAGGCGCTACCGGTTCCACCGGCTCCACCGGGCGGACAGGAGCCGAAGGGCAAGAAGGGGTGCGGGGTGCCACCGGTACCACCGGCGCCACCGGGGCCTCTGGCACGACGGGGGCCACGGGACGCACAGGCGCAACCGGCGCCGTAGGTGGCCGAGGCGCCACCGGTACCACCGGAGCCACCGGGGCCTCTGGCACGACGGGGGCCACGGGACGGACGGGAGCCACCGGTTCCACCGGGGTCACAGGACGGACAGGAGCCACCGGCCCCACAGGACGCACCGGCGCAACCGGAGCCACAGGAGCCACGGGACAGCCAGGAGCCACCGGAGCCACTGGTCCGAAAGGTGATCCAGGGGAAGACGGTAATACTGGGGCCACCGGTCCAAAAGGCGACCCAGGGGACGACGGCAGTACCGGCGCCACCGGTCCAAAAGGCGACCCAGGGGAAGACGGTAATACCGGGGCCGCCGGACCAAAAGGCGACCCAGGGGAAGACGGTAATACCGGGGCCACTGGCCCGAAAGGCGATCCAGGGGAAGACGGTAATACCGGCGCTACCGGTCCAAAAGGCGACCCTGGCTGTCCTGGCCCGAAAGGTGACCCAGGTTGCCCAGGTGCCAAAGGTGCGACAGGAGCCACAGGCCCAACCGGCCCCAAGGGCGATCCGGGCAAATGCCCCGATGATGTCTTTGCATCCTTCTTCCACAACCAATGTTTCTTGCAAAAGAATAAAAAAATTGCTCTCTTCTCCGGCGTAGAAGATTCCACAGAACAGATCAAGCTGGGCGAAGATGGAACCATTGCTTTGGCCAAAGGATGGTATCTGATTTCTTATAAAGTCTCTGCCATTTTCAAAAAGCCAAACTATATGCAAATCACCCCTTACTACAACGAAGAACCCCATCTGGAATCGGGCATTTATTTTGCAACCAGTGCCGACGGTTCCAGCGCATGCGGCGCAGGCTGTTTCATTTTGGAAGCGAAAAAAGCCACAACCCTGTATTTGTATTACAGTGGCTCTTGCGACGCAATGGATGGCGAAATTCAAATGACGATTTTGAAACTGAAAAAAGCATAACGGTTGGAAGGTTTTTGCGGCCGGAAAGAATCGAAGCTGGTTCTTTCCGGCTTTTCTTTTTGCTGAGGTTTTTTTGTCTAAAGACTGCGATTGCAATTTTCCAAAGAAGAAAATAAAAACGATGGTTTCTTCTTGGAAAACTGCTTTCCGACACTTTTCTTTTTTGGTACAATAAACAAGACAGAAAGCTGTCCTGTTTCTTATGATACCATGAAGAAGGGGATTTTTATGAAGATTGAACGGATGATTGGCATCCTTTCTGTGTTGCTGCAAAAAGAAAAGGTGACGGCGCCAGAATTGGCAGAACGGTTTGAAGTGTCCAGAAGGACCATCAGCCGGGACCTGGAGGCCCTGAGCAAGGCCGGCATCCCCATAATCACCATGCAAGGCGCAGGCGGCGGGATTGGGATTCAAGAAGGGTACCGGATGGATAAAACGCTTTTGACTTCCAAGGATTTGCAGATGATTTTGGCTGGACTGCGCAGCTTGGATAGCGTCAGCGGCAGCAGCTATTATCGCCAGCTGATGGAAAAAATCCAGTGCGGCTCCTCTCACTTTGTCAGTGGCCGGGACGTGATTTTCATAGACCTTTCCTCTTGGCAAAAAGAATCCATTGCACCAAAAATACAGCTGTTGCAAGACGCCATCACAGAAAAGAAGTATGTCACGTTTCGTTATTATGCGCCAAAGGGGGAAAGCGAGCGAAAGATTGAGCCATACTATCTTCTGTTTCGGTGGTCCTCCTGGTATGTGTGGGGTTGGTGTACGGCAAAAGAAGCGCTTCGTTTGTTCAAATGTAATCGAATGGAAGCGCTGCGGAAAACGGAAGCATGCTTTGAGGCAAGAAAGGTGCTGCTGCCTGATTTATCGACAGAAAAACTGTTTCCTTTCAACATCCAGGTGAAGGCCATATTTGCCAAGGAGGAAAAATGGCGGCTGATCGAAGAATATGGGTCGGAATGTTTGGAAGAAAGGGCGGACGGAACGTTGTTTTTTCGGGCCGGGTATTCGGATGAGGAAAGCTTGGTGCGGTGGCTTTTGACGTTTGGGGACAAGGTGACCGTTTTGGAGCCAGAGGAAGTGAAAGAAAGGCTGGTTCAGACGGCAAGGCAGATTTTAGGGCTTTATCAGGGGGAAGAGACGGCAAAAAAGGAGAAAAAGCAATGAAAAAATGGTATCAGGAAGAGTATGAATTTCAAATTCAAGTGACCGGCTTTTTGCGGGGAGACCATACGGAGCATTATTGCCGCAATGGGGAAGAAATTGGGGACACCTATACTTGCACCTATGGCTGTCCGGTGAACGGCCAGGGGCAGGGGATTTGTTCCAAGGTGATGTTGCTGCTTTTTCCGGTGATGGAGGCGGTGCGAAGCGGAGGAAATTTGGAAAACATCGGCGGCAGCGGGAAGTATGAAAAGGAGATTGTCTGCCCGGACGGATGTGTATTGTTTCGCCTTACGGCCAAAAGCCTGGGCAACGAAAATTTTTTTCGGGGACATTTTTTGGAGGAAGAAAAGAGTTGAGCGGAAAAGCGTTTGAAGGGAGAAAAAACGGTTTTGTTTTGGAAAGGACAGGTGATACCATGGTTGTTTCGAGGAAAAGAGCCCTACTTTTGGCGCCAATTGACGCAGTTTGGGAAACCATGTTGGCGGTGGATTGCTATCAATGGCGCAGGGATTGGAAAAAGACAGAAGTACGAAGCAAAACCCAATGGGTGGAGTATCCGAAGAAAGGAAACCCCGTGACGTTTACAACCACTTGTATCAAACCCCGAAAACGATGGGAGTTTGACATGGAACAGGCCGCCATGCGGGGGCACTGGATTGGGGTCTTTCGGGCCAGGGGGGAGAAAACGGAAGTGGATTTTACGGAGATGGTCCAGGTCAAAAACCCCTTGCTTCGTCCCATTTTGAAATGGTATTTGAAAAAACAACAGGCACAGTTTGTTGCCGATTTGCAGCGGGCGCTGCTGCGGCAAAAAAAGCAGAGTAGACAAAAAGCAGAGCGGGAGGGAAGAACATGATTCGTTATGAGGTGGACGACCGCCATCTTTTGGCGGCGGTGTTTCTCCCGTTTGTGAACCAAATTTGGCCCGGGGATTACGAAGAAACAAAAACCCAAGAGGCCTTGCAAAAGACGCTCAACATTACGGCCTGGGAAGGGGAGATGTTGGTGGGTTGTCTTCGGATTTTAAGTGACGGTTATTTTTTTGGCACCATCACCGAGTGTTTGGTGCTTCCTTCGTACCAAAACAAGGGTATTGGAAGCAAGCTTCTTTCCCTGGCCAAAGAACATACCCCCACCAGTTTATACTTTGGAGCCCAGCCGGGGGTGGAGCCGTTTTATGAAAGAAATGGATGCCAAAGAAGTTTGGCTTCCTTTTGGATGGAGAAAAAATGAGAAAAAGGTGGCGGGAACGAAACGGGATGGCGGACAATCGCCATAATAACTGACAAAATATTCTGCTGCGTTTTCCTGTTGTATTTGCAGAAAAAAGCCGGGCATCTTGGCCTGTTTGAAATGGTCTTTTTCGGCCATACTGGAAAAAAGAGGTATGGCGTTTTTCTTCGGGAAAAACCGGTTGCTTTGTGCCAGGGAAGGGGATGGAAAGACTTTGGAAAAAGGGCAGCAGATGTTTGTGGGCAAGAACAAATGTTTGTAAATTTTATTGTTCCTCTATACTTTCGCCAAAAATTATGCTATACTCTTTTATGGTTTGATTCATGGCAAGGCAGAGCTTTTTTGCCATGGATTTGGGAAAATCCCAAAGAAAAGGCACTTGTACTGTCTGACTATAAGGAAAAGAAAGCAAAGGAAACTGCCTGTTTGCCTTTGGATTGGGAGAAGGAAAACGGAGGGATTCTATGGAACAGATGTTCAAAATTCATTCGGCCTATCAGCCTACTGGCGATCAGCCCCAGGCCATTGAAACATTGGCCGAGGGGTTTTTGCATGGCAAAAAATTTCAAACGCTGTTGGGGGTGACCGGTTCCGGCAAAACCTTCACCATGGCCAATATTGTACAAAAATTGCAAAAACCAACGCTGGTGATTGCCCATAACAAGACCTTAGCGGCCCAGCTATACAATGAATTTAAAGAATTTTTCCCAGAAAATGCCGTGGAATATTTTGTTTCTTAGAGTAAAATGTGTTGTGCTAATACAATATATAGAATGTATTTTTGGTTTTGATATGATATATAGTGGTGTTTTGGACTAAATGGACATAATAACACACTATGGATTTCAGTGTTTAGTGACCAA
>CALWGC010000021.1 GCA_944378105.1 uncultured Clostridia bacterium | reverse complement strand
CTTGTATTTCATTATAACATATTTTTATATTTTTATCACATATTTTCATGCACTTTTTCACTGACAAAATATTTTTCCTCAATCAGTCTTTGTAATTCAGAAACGAAAAAAGGCAGTGAGATTTTTTTCATCTCACTGCCCGAAAAGCGTTTTTTAACTCTAAAAACGCTATGTCATCTATAAAATTGGATTTTTTGGGGCTTTGAAAATTGCCTTCAAAAACCGCTGGAAGCCTTGATTTTACTGGCTTCGCAGCTATGTCATCTATTTTGATCACTCATCCCAGTTATGATATACATTCTGAACATCATCGTCGTCTTCCAACAAATCCAACAATTTATTCATTTTCTTAATATCATCTTCGTTAGTCAATGTGGTATACGTCTGTGGAATCATGGTCACTTCTGCCGAGGCCATGGGGATACCTGCTGCTTCCAAGGCTTCTCTTACAGCAGAAAAATCGTCTGGCGATGTGGTCACTTCATAGCAATCTTCCTCTGCTGCAAAATCTTCTGCCCCAGCGTCCAACGCCGCCATCATCAATTCTTCCTCGTCCATTTCCACTTCTTCTTTATCAATGATAATCAAACCTTTTTCATCGAACATAAAGGACACGCAGCCGCTGGTACCCATATTGCCGCCACCTTTGGTAAAGGCGTTACGCACGTTGGCTGCTGCACGATTACGGTTGTCGGTCAATGCTTCCACAATCACAGCCACGCCACTTGGGCCATAGCCTTCATATACGACGCTTTCATACATTACGCCATCTTCTGCGCCGGCAGCTTTACGAATGCTGCGTTCGATGGTATCGTTTGGCATGTTGTTGGATTTTGCCTTTGCAATGACGTCACGCAATTTGCCGTTGTTGGCAGGGTCAGGTCCACCCGCTTTTACGGCTACCGCAATTTCACGACCCAGCATGGTAAAAATTTTCCCTTTTGCGGCATCGTTTTTTTCCTTTTTATGCTTAATATTAGCAAATTTGGAATGTCCTGACATATATGATTTCCCCCTTCTTTATTCTGCGAAATATTTTATCATTTTTTGGCCCGTAATACAAGTTTTTTTCTCATTCCAGGACCTGTAGTTTTCCATCCACAAAGACACCTTCCACCGGCGGCTGGGTACTGATTTGCGCTTGTCCATTGGTGAGATTTTGCATGGTCTTACAAAAATCCTCCACCTCTTCTTCGGCACACAGTAACCGAAATTCCACCTGGTCGGTAAAGATGGTATCTTCCAACAAATATTCTCCTTTTGTAATCTCATAAGAAAGTTTGCCCTGCATGGTATAATCGGTTTTCACCGACACAGCCACATACCGATTGACCACGCCAATGCCTGCATCCAAAAGGGCCTCCTTGGCTGCCCGGCCATAGGCACGCACCAAGCCGCCGGTACCCAACAGGGTACCGCCAAAATAACGGGTCACCACAATGCAGCAGTCACTGATTCCTTCGCCGGTAATCACACCCAGCACCGGAAGTCCGGCCGTCCCCTGCGGCTCTCCGTCGTCGCTATAACGCTGGATTTCGTTTTGCTCTCCCACCTGGAAGGCAAACACATTGTGTCTGGCATCGCGATACTTCTTTTTGATCTCTTCCACAAAAGCACGGGCTTCCTCTTCCGTTTTCACCGGGCGGGCCACCGCAATAAACTTTGATTTCTTTTCCTCCAAAAACCCGTTTCCTTCCCGGGTGATGATTTTCTTTTCTTTCATAAAACCTCCCGCAATCCATCTCTGGCTCCTAGCCCTATCTTTTTTATTATACCGCAAAAGGACCAGCTCTGCCAAACAATTCAGAAAAATTTTGCACCGAAAAAGCCGTTGCACATAGTATATAGCAAACAAAGTGCTTCTTGAAAAAGGAGGAACCTCTATGGATGGATACGCTACTTGTAACAACACCTTTGCTTCCCCAACAACTGACTGCATTATGGCACAAAAACTGTTCGATCAATGCCGGCTGCAAGTTTGCCTGACGCCTGACATTTTGGGTGCTGCCCGCAAAGCAACCAAAGGCCAGTGCGGCAAAAAATGCGGCTGCAACGGTTCTTGTGGATGCAATGGCTCTTGCAACGGCTCTTGTGGCTGTGGCACCTCTTGCGGCAGCGGCTGCAACAACTCTTGCAACACCTGTAACAATTCCTGCAATAACAACTGCACAAATAGCTGTAACAACAACTGCACAAATAGCTGTAACAACAACTGCAACTCCTGCAACAACAACTGCACAAATAGCTGCAACAACAACTGCAATTCCTGCAACAACAACTGCAATTCCTGCAACGATTCTTGCAGCACCCCCAGCTGTGGCACCAACGGCGAATATATCGTGCCTCCCTGCAATGCCGATTCTGTTGCCGTTAAACACCTGTATACTTCCCATGTAGCCGTTGTCAGCAAAACAGAAAGCTCCTTCCAGTGCGGCTATTGGGATCTGGTTGTCAAATTTACGTTCCAGTATTGCCTGGTATTCTATGATGGCGACGGCTGCGAAATTTCTTCCGTACCGGCCACCAGCTGCTATACCACCAATCTGTCCCTGTATGGCGGAGAAAATATGTGCGTGACCACCTTCAACGAACTGTTCTCTTCCATCTGCGGCAATGGTCCTTTCGTTGGCGTAGAAGCCAATGCCATGGCGCTTTCTGCCTGCCTGAGCTATCCTTGCCCAACCAACTGCGGCTGTGGATGCAATCACTGCGGATGCAACAACTGTGGCTGCGGCTGCAACAGCTGCAATAGCTGCAACAACACCATCATCAATGGCTGCGAATGCACGCCTCCTTGCAGCAGCACTTGCTCGCCTTCTCCAGTGGCCGTGCATGTAACCATCGGTCTGTTTGCTGTGGTAAAACTGTTCCGTCTTTCCAACATGATGGTGCAAAACCTGGGCGCCTGCGTACCGGAAGAAGCAACCCAAGTATCGCCAGAAAGCTGCAATCCTTGCGAATTCTTCCAGAACCTGGATTTCCCAGTCAACTTGTTTGCTCCACAATCGGGCTATGTACCTTCTTCGGAAGTGCCCGTTGCTTCCAATAACGGCGGCTGCTGCTCCAACGACTGCGGCTGTGGCGGTTCCTGCGGTAATTGCGGCAACTGCGGTTGCGGCGGATGTGGTGGCTGCGGTAATTGCGGCTGCAAATAAACAAACCAAAACCCCCGGCAAAACCGGGGGTTTCTTCTTTGGAATGGTTCCAAATCTTATCGGCCAAAAAAATCGGCAACGGCATAAAAACAGTTTCGCTGCGGTACGCTGACCACGCCAAGACCAATGTCCGTAAAACTATCTTCCAAAATGTTGCTTCTGGTGGAAATGGTACTCATCCACCAGCCGTAAATCTCCAATGCATCGCCACTGATGGTGGTGCAGATATTTTCGCCCGCCTCTTCGTATTGAATATTGGCTCCGTCCATCCGCTCAAAGACATTGCTGCCATCGGCGCTGAGATAGGAACCTCTTAAATACTTTTTCATTTCGTCTGCATGGTTTTTGGCCACCACATCAGAAAAAGCATTGCGGTTTAACAAGGGCAGCCCTTGTTTGGCCCTGGCGCCATTTAACAGGTAAAATAACTCCGTCTCCACATCGGCGTCATAGGAGCCGCTATATAAGCCGTCTCCTGCCTGTAAAGAGGACCGGGACAAATAGATGGCATTGACCGGGTGCCCTGTCGTTCCATCAAAGTACAACGTCATGGTCACATTGCCTTCTTTTTTCACTGCCTTTTCCACCGAATAAGAAGCATAATCGGCAAAATTCAGCTGGCCATAGGTGGTCTGCTGGGTAATGTCACCATAGCGGAAGGTTTTGCCGTTGGTGAAAATTTCTGCTACACTGCCGTTGGAAAAGCCAATCAGCAAAAAGGTGCCATCCGATTTTTGATACAGTTTCCGGGGGGTGCCATAAATACTGGTGGTGGTTGCATTGGGTTGGCCCAATTTGGACTGGATGCTGCTTTCGCTTTCCCCCAAAGCCACCGTATAGGAACCGGCCTGAAGGCCTTGAGTGGCTGTGCCGGAGACATTGGTCATTCGTTCCGATGATTGCATCATCACCACAATCACCTGTTCAATGGTACAGCTGGCTTTGGGCTGAAACTTGCCGGATTCATCGCCGCTGAGCAAGCCGTTTTGCTTCAGCGTTTTTACATCGTATAAAGCCCAGGAGGAAATGCTGCTTTCATCCTCAAATGCCTTTGTGGCATTGGTGGGGGCCGCCAGCTGGATGCCCAGCTTTTTCATCAACCGCATCACCACCGAGGCCATCTGCTCCCGGCTGACGGTACCGTTGGGGTCAAACTTGGTCCCGCTGACCCCGCTCATCAGTCCCAATTCATAGGCCACCGCCACAGACAAATCGTCGGTGTCGGTAAAGGGTTTCTTGTTGGAAGCGGTGTACTCTCCGCCCAACTGCGCGGCATAAAATCGAACCACCAACTGGGCCAACTCCGCACGGGTGGCCGTTTGGTTGGCCTTGGCCAGCAAGGCGCTGTCCACCAAATTGGCCTCTGCCGCCTTCTCCAGCGTTGGTCTGGCCCAGCTGCTACCGTTGATGGATGCGCCAAAGGCCGGCACCACCAACAGCAACACCAATAAAAGCGAAACCACCGCTTGTCGTTTCCATCTTGGTTTCATAGTAACTCCTTCCTATTTTCTTCACAAACAAAAATTCCAATTTGCCCTTTGGCAAAAAGGCTACTTTCTTTGAAAGACAATTTCATTTATTATATCATACCCAGCAAAAAAAGCAAATTTTGAGCCCAAAAGTGGAGGATTTTTCCAGATTTTACTCCCATTTCTCCGTGATTTTTCCCCGAAAAACCCATTTTTACCGCACAAATGGCGAATTATGTTTATTGTATTCTGGCAGAATTATCCACAATCAAAGCTTTCTTTTTGTGCTTTTTCCACTGATGGAAAAATTTCGTTTGTGGAAAAGTGAGAATTTTTTGTGGAGTCTTGGAACGCAAAAAAGAGACCCGATCAAGCGGTTTCCCAAGAAGAAACCATTGTTTTTTTCTTGGAAATTGTGATCGCAGTCTTTCGAAGAAAACAACCCCAATAAAAAGAAAATGGCTGCAATCCTTTGGATATAAGGATTGCAGCCATCTTTGTTTTCTTAGGAAGCTACGCCAAAAGAAGGACTCTTTTTGTCTCTTCTTTGTTTGGCTCTTAGGCCTGTTTTTCTTCTGGTTTTGGATCTTCTTTGAAGGTGATCAGCAATTCTTCTTGCATTACCTGTTCGCCTTCTTTGACATAAATCTTGTCTACCGTACCGGTCAGCTTCGATGCAATGGAGGTTTCCATCTTCATGGCTTCGACGGTCATCAGCAGGCTGTTTTTGTCCACATGGTCGCCTTCTTTGACGAGAATCTTGCCCACGGTACCAGGAATAGGAGAACCCAGCTGCAAGATGTTGCCTTTTTCTGCTTTCAGTTTCTTATCGGTATTTACTTGCAGTTTCTTATCCTGTACCCGTACTTCACGCATCACACCGTTGATTTCAAAGGTGACATTGCGCACGCCTTCGGCGTTTGGTTCCGACATATCGACATAGCGAATCAGCACTTCCTTGCCTTCGCCCAGCATCAGCTTGGTTTCTTCGCCTTTTTTGAGGCCATGGAAGAATACATGGCTTTCCAGACGGGAAACGTCGTTATAGTATTCCAAGTGCTGGCAATAGTCGTCGTACACCTTTGGATAGAGGGCATAGCTTAAGGTATTGCGAGAGTTCACATGGTCAGCGGTGATGCTGTTGAAGTTGGAGATATGTTCTGCAATGGCGTCAAAGTCTGCCGGTGGCAGGACTTTACCGGCTCTTTCTTCCAACGGCTTACGGCCTTTCAAAACCACTTCCTGCAATTCTTTCGGGAAGCCGCCGTCGGGCTGTCCTACCATGCCCATGAAGTAATCCACCACCGAGTCAGGATAGGACAATTCTTTCCCTTCGGTGAGAATACTGTCTTTGGTCAAGCCATTTTTAAACATAAAGATGGCCAAGTCCCCGACGATTTTTGCCGTAGGCGTTACTTTGATGATATTGCCCAGCAAATCGTTGGCTTGTTTATAAAGCACTTTGATTTCTTCAAAGTTTTCACCGGAGCCCATTTCTTTCACCTGGGCCAACAAGTTGGAATACTGGCCGCCAGGGATTTCATATTTATAAATTTCTGTGTTGGACGTTTTCATTGGGCTTTCAAAGCCGGCATAAATTTGACGTACTTGGCTGTAGTAATGGGTCAGTCTCGTCAAATCTTCCGGATTTAACCCAGTATCCCGTTCGGTGCCGCGCAATGCTTCCACAATGGAGTTCATGGAAGGCTGACTGGTTAAGCCGCTCATGGCCTCGATGGCCGCATCGGCAATATCCAAACCGGCTTCTGCTGCCATCAACACCGTAGAAACACCGTTACCGGTGGAGTCATGGGTATGCAGGTGCAGTGGCACATGCAGTTCGCTTTTCAGCGCTGCAAACAGTTCTTTTGCGGCGTATGGTTTCAAAAGCCCGGCCATATCTTTGATGGCCACAATGTGGCAGCCCAAGTCTTCCAATTCTTTGGCTTTTTTCACATAGTAATCCACGGTATATTTGGTTTCCTTTGGATCCAGGATGTTACCGGTGTAGCAGATAGCACCTTCTACAATGCGGCCGGTTTTCAATGCTTCTTCAATGGGCATTTTCATATTTTCAATCCAGTTTAAGCTATCGAAAATACGGAATACATCCACACCCCGTTCGGCGGCAATTTCAATGAATTTAGCCACCACATTGTCGGGATAGTTGCTATAGCCTACGGCATTGGAAGCACGCATCAACATCTGAATCAACGTATTTGGCATGGCTTTTCTCAGTCTTTCCAACCGCACCCAAGGAGATTCTTTCAAAAACCGATAAGCCACGTCAAAGGTGGCGCCACCCCAGGCTTCCACAGAGAAGGCCGGTGCCATGATTTCGTTGGTGGCAGGAGCTGCTTTCAGTAAGTCGATGCTTCTCATACGGGTGGCCATCAAGGACTGATGGGCGTCCCGCATGGTGGTGTCGGTGATATAGAGTTTTTTGTCCTGCAAAATTTTCTGGGTAAAGGCTTTGGCGCCCAAACGCAAAAATTCATCTCTGGCACCCACCACGGTTTTGCCGCTGGTGGCTGGTCCATCGACACAGGTGACAGCCGGTTTTTCGCCGTTGACTTCGTTGACGATTTTGTTCCCAATAAATTCGGCAATGCGGGTTGCCCGGTCTTTGCCTACAGAAATTTCAAACAGTTCTGGCGTATTGCCAATGAAGGTGGTGGTGCAAAGGCCTTTGGCAAAGGTTTCGTTTTGCAGCACGTTAATCAAAAATGGAATATTGGTTTTTACGCCACGGATCCGTGTTTCTTTCAGGGCGCGAACGGCTTTGTTTACGGCCCATTGGAAGTTCCGGTCGGTGGCAATGATTTTTACCAACAAGCTGTCATAGTATGGCGTAATTTCTGCCCCGGTATAAGCGGTGCCGCCGTCCAGACGAATGCCGTTACCGGCAGCAGAACGGTACACAGAGATTTTACCTGTATCGGGCAGGAAGTTGTTGGATGGATCTTCGGTGGTGACACGCATCTGGATGGAATAGCCGTTGCAAGGGATATCATCCTGGCTTTGGATGCTGATTTCTGGAGAAGAAAGCGGATAACCTTCTTCAATCAAAATCTGTGTCTGCACAATATCCACGCCCGTAATCATTTCCGTTACGGTGTGTTCCACCTGGATACGGGGGTTCATTTCAATGAAGTAGTAATTCTGGTCCGCATCCACCAAAAATTCCAAGGTACCGGCACTTTTGTAGTTGACATACTGGGCCAGTTTTACGGCGTCACGGAAGATATTTTGACGCACTTCTTCCCGCAGGGTAAAGGCCGGCGCATATTCTACCACTTTTTGATGACGGCGCTGTACAGAGCAGTCACGGTCATAAAGATGCACAATGTTGCCATATTTATCACCAATGATCTGCACTTCCACATGTTTTGGATCGCGCAGGTATTTTTCGATGAAGATTTTGTCATCGCCAAAGGCTTTTTTGGCTTCGTTGACTGCTTCGCGGTATTCTCTTGGCATGTCTTCTTTGCAGTTAACAATTCGCATCCCGCGGCCGCCGCCGCCGTTGGATGCTTTCAGCATCACAGGATAGCCCACCCGGTCTGCAATTTCCAACACTTCTTCTTCGCTTTTGATGGCATGGTCTACGCCTGGGATGATGGGCACGCCGCAGGCAATGGCAATGCGTTTGGAAGAAATTTTATCGCCCATGGCGTTCATGGTTTCTTTTGTTGGGCCAATGAAGGCAATGCCGGCCTCTTCGCAGGCAGCCACAAAGTCCGGATTTTCGGACAAGAAGCCATAGCCTGGATGGATGGCGTCTACCCCTTTACTTTTTGCAATTTGAATGATTTTACGAATATCCAAATAGGCGTCGATGGGGCCTTTTTTGGGGTCTAATTCATAGCTTTCGTCTGTTTTGGTACGAAATAGAGAATATTTATCTTCTTTGGAGAAAATACCCACCGTCTGAATGCCCAATTCGTTCAGGGCACGGTAAACACGGATGGCAATTTCACCACGGTTTGCTACCAAAACCTTTTTGAATTTTTTGATTTGAAAATTCGTTTGCATCGTACTCCCCCTTCGGTTTCGGCCGAAGCCGCCTTGTCTTTTTTTTCGTACAAATTGAAATTTAAGTCAATCCTTATCTAAGAATGGTACTTTATTATTATAATGGATAATCAAGTATTAGTAAACTATATTTTCTTTACACCCGCTATAAGCTTTCCTTATATCGTTTTTTTGGCCTTTTTTCAAAAATGGCTTCCATCACTTCCGACACATACCGCAGCCGGACAACGGTGATGCCTTCCACCCTCTCCTCCTGCAAGCTATCTTTGGAGACAAACACTTTCTGAAAGCCCATCCGGGCCAGTTCTCGCACCCGGCTTTCCGTATTGGGCACCCGTTTCAGTTCACCCGTTAACCCCACGTCGGCCAAAAAGGCCACAGCCGGCGAGATGGGCTCCTCGTAAACGGAAGAAACAATACTCATCAGCACCGCCAAGTTGGATGCCTGCTCTTTCAGCTTCAGCCCACCGGTGGTTTTGATGACCACGTTTTTATCAAAGAGCATCACACCACAGCGCTGTTCCAAAATGGAAACCAGTGTGTTCAACTGCTCTCGCCGTAACGCCTCGCCAATGCGGCTGGGGTATGGCGTAAAGGAACGAGATACCAGGCTTTCCACCTCCGCAATCACCGGCCGGGAGCCTTCCCGCACCACCGTCAAGGCGCTGCCAGAAACGGCCTCTGCCTCACTGCGCTTGGTCATGAAAAATTCCGATGGGTTATCCATGGACAAAAGCCCCCGCTCTGTCATGGTGAAAAACCCCATTTCTCCGGTGCTGCCAAACCGGTTTTTCGTGGCTGTGAGGGAACGAAATTGCTCTTCGCTGTCTCCATCCATAATCAGCACCGTGTCCGCCAAATGTTCCAAGGCCCGCAGCCCCGCCAGCTCATCACTTTTGTTCATCTGCCCAATGAGAATCACTGCCACCGGGCGGGCACTGTTTTTCGCCAAGCGGGTTAATTCCCCGGCGCATTCCATGGTTTGGGTGGGGTTTCCCGCCCGGGAAGGAAGAAAGGCCTGTAACTGGAAGGTTTGGATACTGTCCACAATCACCAGCGCCGCTTCCTTTTCCTTGGCCGCCTGTAACACCCGGTCCATGGAGGTATCGGCAATGACCCATAAATTGGGAGAAATTTCTGGCAAAATCCGGTCGGCCCGTGCTTTGATTTGGCTGCTGCTTTCCTCTCCCGAAGCATAGACCACAGGATAGCCTTGGGCCGCCACATCATTGGCCACCGCCAGCGTCAATGTGCTTTTGCCACCGCCAGGGGGCGAAGAAAGGATGGTCACAGAATCCCGCACCAAACCGCCACCCAGCACCCGGTTAAATTCGCCAATGCCGGTCAACAGCCGGTCCGAACGGTTGGTTTCCACCGCCCGCAGCGGCAACAATACGCCGTCGGCCAGACGGCTTTGGGCTGCTTTTCCCGCCGCCGGCTGTGCCATTTCCTGCACCGCTTCAAAGGTGTTATATTGACGGCAGCGGGGACAAACGCCCATCCACTTGGCCGATCGACTGCCGCAATTTTTACAGATATAAATGGTTTTTTCTTTCATAGGCATTCCTTTCTGAAAAGAACCATAGAAAAAAAGCCGGCCAAGAGAGGTCCTCTAAGCCGTCTTTTTCTTCTGATGTATCCGCTTCGGCCGTTCTTAGCCGTTTACTTTTTCCAGCATCACTTGCTTTTCGCTGCCTTTGGTATCGACACTGAAAATCACTTTTCCGGCCAAATTTGCCTTCACACTGCCCACATTCACATCGTCAATGAGCACTTTATATTCTTTGCCGGCTTCCATTTCCATGGTAATCTGCACATCGTCCAGCGCTTCCACCCCAAAGGAAGCACTTTTTTCCGTCTGTGTAAAATGCATCACCGCAGCACCCGGCACAGCTTCCAGCAGGAGTTTCCCATTTTTTTCTAACTTTGTGATATCTTTATATGTTTTAACGTAGTATAAATCTCCGTTAACCTCAAAATCCAGTACTTTCATTTTTGTATCGACCAGATAATTGCCAAAGCTTAAGGTACCGTCATTTTCTTCTCTGATCAATTCTTCCACAACTGCCATGTCTGAGAGCCTCCTATTCTTTACTCGGGGCAGAACACCCGTTTTTGCCTGATAGAGCTACCTATCTCAATCTATTATACCAATGAAAATGAAATTTGTATAGCAAAAAAACGAATTTTAGAAAAAAATGCAGATTATATCCGTTTTTGTAATAAATTGCAAATTTTCATCTCTTTTTGGATCAAAAAAACAGATCCGCAAAATGCACTCCAAAAAGAAGCCCTGGTTTTTTCCTTGTTTTTTCATTGCATCCACAGGAATTCCTTTCGAAAAATACATGCTAAAAAAAGAAAAAGCAGGAAAGCAGTTTCCCAAGAAGAAAACATTGTTTTCGTTTTTTCTTTTCTTCTTGGAAATTGCGATAGCAGTCTTTCGAAGAAAATAACCTGAGCAAAAATAAAATGGCTGCAATCCTTTGGATGTAAGGATTGCAACCATCTTTATTTTCTGAGGAAGCTGCGCCAAACTCTTTGTTTTTTGCAACTCCCGCCGTTTCTCTAACCAAGCGGTACCATAAACCAGCTCTGTTTCGTTCTATTCTTGTTCTCGTTCTTCCCTTATTCTGCTGCCATATGTTCGGCTGTCTCTTGGGCCATTTCCAGCAATTCGTCTTCGCCCAAATTGCCATCCATCAAAAACAGCTGGCAGGCCATACCGTCTTGCTGCCAAGACACTTGTTCCAGTTGGGATTCCTGCCGCGTCGCACTGCCATAGGCAATGGCCAATTTTCCTTCTTCGGCCAGTGCTTCTTCCTGGGCCGTTGGTTTTTCTTCCGGTGGCAATGTCAAATAAGTCACTTCGTTATAATAATAGGTGATACCATCGATGGTACTTGCAGTCCCAGTTTCCACGGCCGTCCCTGCCATCAACGGGTCCACAGCCAGATTCAATTCGGCGGCATCGTCTTTGGTGTAAGTCACCATCAGCGTTTCCCATTGGGAAAGGGCATTGCCGTTTTCATCGGCGCCCGTTGCGGCCCCTGGCACTGCATTGGCAAAGGTATAGCCATTGTCAAAGGTTTCTGGCAAAGAAACATCAAACAATTCCTTTGATGCCGTTTCCAGTTCTTCATAGCTGGTCATGATGTCTTCCAAACTGCTGTGCACTTCCACCGCGGCCAGCTTCCCTGCGGCCACAGCCGTTATGCTGCCCACCACACACAGGGCGCATGCCACCAAAAGTCCTTTTTTCATGGAAAATCGTTTCATATTCGGTTCCTCCTTTTGTCGGATTCTTCGTTTCATCTGCTCCAACTGCACATCGGAAAGAGGCGTTGTTTGCGCCTGCTGCCGAAGTGCCCATCGCAAAGCGTCATCCAAATTGTGGGGTTCGTTTCTTTTCATCCACCTTCGCCTCCTCTTGGCTTTCTTCCCATTGTTTTCTCAGCTGCTTTCTGGCCGAAAACAGTCTGGATTTCACCGTTCCTTCCAACGTGCCCATGGCTTTGGCAATTTCTTTGATGGAAAGGTCTTGGTAATAGTATAAAACAATGACCGTTCTCTGTTTGATGGGCAGGGCCAAAACTGCCTGGTACAGGGCCGATGCCTGTTGACGGGCCAGCACCTGCTCTTCCGGAGAGCCTTCTGTCAAAACCGACCAGGTCTCTTCCTCCGCCGGTTCTTCCCGCCGCGTTTTTTTACAGATCTTCCAAACCTGGCGCGTCAGGGTGCGGGTGAAATAGGCCGGATAGGCCGCCGGGGTTTTGATCTGGTCCCAATGGCGGTACATCAGGAGAAAAGATTCCTGCACGGCGTCTTCGCCATCGGCGCGGTTACCGCAAAGCAAACAAGCCAAACGCATGGCTTTGGGATAATAGCTTTCCATCCACTGCCAAAAATTGGATTCTGTTTGTGGTTCTGTCTGCCTCCATTGCTGTTCTTCCATCGGGCACCTCCTATCCTGCAAAGATCTTTGCCATTTTTTGATGCATCTATTCTAAAGAGCTCTAAACCCATCCTTTGGTTCATCAAAAGACCGTCCTTTTTTTGGAAAAACCGAAAAAAAGCTGCTGTCCTTTTTACAAAGAACAGCAGCTTTTTGCTTCATTGGTCTGCGTTGTCCCGACCAAATCCTTCTTAGATGAGTTCCAAAATTACCATTTCGGCAGCATCGCCTTTTCTTGGGCCGATTTTTACCATTCTGGTGTAGCCGCCTTTGCGGTCAGCATATTTTGGAGCGATTTCATCAAACAATTTTGCAGCCATATCCACTTTTTTGGACTGGCTTCTCATTTTTCTGCCATTGGCAGGAGTTTCTGTGACTGGATACAGATAAGCAAGCAGTTTTCTTCTTGCTGCCAGTCTGGAAGGATTGTCTTTCTTGATGGTTTTCTTTACTTCATCGTATACGGTTACTTTTTTGCCGTTTACGGTTTCTTTTACACGGTTGCCCTGTGCATCTTTCTTTGCAACTTTAGCCGTTACTTCCACTTCGGTGAAGTTGTCTTTTTCCTTCACAGCCAGAGTGATCATTCTTTCAGCGATTTTTTTCACTTCTTTTGCTCTGGTTTCTGTGGTTGTGATTTTGCCATGATACAACAGGTTGGTTACCTGGTTGCGCAGCAATGCTTTTCTTTGTGGAGCAGTTTTACCAAGTTTTCTATATCCGGAACCGTTCATTGTTCTAATCCTCCTCAATTCATGCAAAATTTAGCCCAGAGGCCTGCCCTTCGGTCTTACGCACCTCTGCAATTTTGCGGCCGATTCTACTCTTATTCATCGCCAGGCTTTAATGCCAAGCCCAGTTCTGCCATTTTGTTCAAAACTTCTTCCAAGGACTTCCGGCCAAGGTTTCTCACCTTCATCATTTCGTCCTCGGTCTTGCTGGCCAGGTCTTCTACGGTGTTGATGCCAGCACGTTTCAAGCAGTTGTAGGAACGGACAGACAAATCCAATTCCTCAATGCTCATTTCCAACACTTTTTCTTTCTTACCTTCTTCTTTTTCCACCATAATTTCGGCATTCTTTGCATTTTCCGAAAGGTCTACAAAAAGATTCAGGTGCTCGTTCAAAATTTTTGCGCCATAGCTCACCGCGTCATCCGGGGTGATGGTGCCGTTGGTCCAAACTTCCAATGTCAGTTTGTCATAGTCGGTCATCTGGCCCACACGGGTGTTTTCCACCAGGAAGTTCACACGGCGCACCGGTGTGTAAATAGAGTCAACGGGAAGCATGCCAATGGGCTGGTCTTCCTTCTTGTTCTTATCACTGCCCACATAGCCACGGCCTCTAGTAATGGTGATTTCCATATACAGCTTGCTGTTGGCTCCGCCGCTTAAGGTGGCAATGTGGTGATCTGGATTCATAATTTCGATGTCGCTGTCGGCTTTGATGTCGGAGCCTTTCACTTCGCCTTCGCCTTCCACATCGATATATGCAACCTTTGGTTCATAACTGTCGCTGGTGTTTTTGATGGCCAGACCTTTCAAGTTCAAAATGATCTCGGTCACATCTTCTTTCACACCAGGAACGGTACTGAATTCATGAAGAACGCCGTCAATCTTCACATTACTAACAGCAACGCCAGGCAGAGAGGAAAGCAAAATTCTTCTCAAAGAATTGCCCAGAGTCGTTCCATATCCTCTTTCCAGTGGCTCTACCACAAAACGGCCATAAGTACCGTCTTGTGCCATTTCAGCAATTTCGATACGAGGTTTCTCAAATTCAAACAACGCTCAAACCTCCTCTTGGATTGATTTTCGCCGTCAAAAACGGCACATCTGGTCAATTGCAGGGTATAGAATAAATAGAACACGGTACCCTCCGCCCCAAAGCGGGGCCGAGGGAACCAGTTGCTGTTATTATTTGGAGTACAATTCGACGATCAGTGTTTCTTCCACAGGTACATCGATATCTTCTCTTTTTGGTTTTGCAACCACGGTGCCTTTCAGCGCATCGTGATCAGCAGACAACCAAGCAGGTACCACTCTGGAAGCAGTTACATCCAGAACGTCTTTGTATCTCTGCATGGATTTGTATTTTTCTTTCACTTCGATCACGTCGCCCACTTTCAACTGATAAGATGGGATATCTACTGCTTTTCCATTTACCAGTACATGTTTGTGACGAACGATCTGTCTTGCTTCTTTTCTGGTTCTGCCATAGCCCAAACGGAACATAGCGTTGTCCAGACGAAGTTCCAAAAGCATCAGAAGGTTCTGGCCTGGGATACCTTCTTTTTTCGCCATTTTTTCAGCTTTTGCATAGTAGCCTCTGAACTGTTTTTCCAGCACGCCGTAGATGAATTTTGCTTTTTGTTTTTCTCTCATCTGCAGACCGTATTCGCTGATTTTTCTTCTGCTGTTCTGAAGTTGTTTTTTGGATTTCTTTTCAATGCCCAAATAGATGGGATCCAGGTCGAGGGATCTGCATCTTTTCAGAACGGGAACCATATCTCTTGCCATTGTATATCTACACCTCCTGGAAAATTATACTCTTCTGCGTTTTGGTGGACGGCAGCCGTTGTGAGGCACTGGAGTCACGTCTTTGATCATGGTGACAGTCAAGCCAGCAGCCTGCAGGGCACGGATGGCAGCTTCACGGCCGCTACCTGGTCCCTTTACGAATACTTCTACGGTTTTCAGGCCATAATCGGAGCAAGCCTGAGCAGCCGTATCCGCTGCCATCTGTGCAGCATAAGGAGTAGATTTTCTGGAGCCTCTGAAGCCCAGCTGACCAGCACTTGCCCAGGACAGCGCATTGCCGGCCGTATCGGTGATTGTTACGATGGTATTGTTAAATGTGGACTGGATATGTGCTTGACCACGTTCCACATGTTTTTTATCACGACGTCTACGAGTAGTCGCTTTTTTAACAGCTTTCTTTGCCATTTGACCATTACCCTCCTCTTACTTATTTCTTTTTGTTAGCAACCGTTTTTCTTGGGCCTTTTCTCGTTCTTGCGTTGGTTTTGGTTTTCTGGCCTCTGACAGGCAAGCCTTTTCTATGACGAATGCCTCTGTAGCAGCCGATTTCCACCAGACGTTTAATGTTCAGAGCGATTTCTCTTCTCAGATCGCCTTCTACGGTCTGGCTTCTGTCGATGACGTCACGGATTCTGGAAACTTCATCGTCGGTCAGGTCTCTCACTCTGGTATCTGGGTTTACGCCTGCTTCTTTCAAAATTCTAACAGCGCTGGAATGGCCAATGCCATAAACATAGGTCAGGCCGATTTCCACGCGTTTTTCTCTTGGTAAGTCTACACCAGCGATACGTGCCATGTGTACGTTACACCTCCATACATACTCGATACTATTTGTAACCATGCTTTGTCGCCTTTGGTACTTTTGAAAACAGAAGTTTCCTTCTGCCAGCCGCTTCAAAAGTCCTTGGCGTGAAAAATGACGGATTTACTTTCGGGTTTTTGCTTTCAAGGTTTCATGCACCTGTTTCAAGCCATAGTCGTTCAAAAAATCAGCCTTGTTTTTGTTTGTGTTTTGGATTTTCACAAATGACCATAACACGGCCTTTTCTTTTGATGATTCTGCATTTTTCACACATTGGTTTTACAGATGGTCTCACCTTCATTGTGCTTGCTCCTTTCTTCCTGCTTATTTCGCTCTCCAGATAATTCTGCCTTTGGTCAGATCATAAGGAGACATTTCAATCAAAACCTTGTCGCCTGGCAAAATCCGGATAAAGTTCATGCGAAGCTTACCGGAGATGTGCGCCAAAATCTTATGTCCGTTTTCCAACTCAACCTGGAACATAGCGTTCGGCAGTTTTTCCAAAACGGTTCCTTCCACTTCAATTACATCGTCTTTAGACACGCTGGAACCTCCTTATTCCTTTTCGTTTCGGCCGAATTCCTTCAGCGCTTTTGCAATCTCTGCATTTAATAAGTAGCCATCGTGCAGCAGTTTTTCACGAATGGCTTCGCAGATGGTATTTGTTTTTTGAACATGCTTTTGTTTCTTTTTTTTCGGATGTTCAAGGGTACGCCGTTTTCCGTCTGCCAGATACAGATACTCTCCATCTACTCGCAGTACCACAAAGGGCAATGTTTTGTCGTGCCCACTTTTCGAGTACACCACTTGACCTTCCGTATAGTCCATGTCCGATCACCTCACTGTGGTAGAGAAAACAGCTGTGTTGTTCGGTTACAGTGTCAGCAGCAACGGCTCTCCATCGGTGATGGCCAGCGTATTTTCATAATGGGCTGCTTTCTTCCCGTCTGCCGTTACCACCGTCCATTTGTCATCCAGCACCCGGATGCGGAAGGTGCCTTGATTTACCATCGGTTCTACTGCCAGAACCATCCCCTTGACCAGGCGCATCCCCCGGCCAATTTGGCGATAGTTGGGTACGGCTGGATCTTCGTGCAAGGCCCGACCAATGCCGTGACCGACATAGTCGCGCACCACAGAAAACCCATGCTGTTCCACATAGTCCCCAATGGCGGCTGAAATCTCAAACAAATGACAACCGGCTTTGGCAAACCGCAAGCCTTCAAAAAAGCTTTGCTTGGTCACATCGATCAATGTTTGATCCTCCGGAGAAATCTCGCCTACGCCATACGTTCTGGCGCAGTCACCATGGTACCCGCCAATGTAGGCGCCCATGTCAATGCTGATGATGTCACCGGCCCGCAGCAATTTGCTGCCTGGGATACCATGAATCACTTCTTCGTTGACAGAAGTGCAGATGGAACCAGGAAACCCTCCATAGCCTTTGAAGGATGGAAGTGCTCCTTTTCCCCGGATAAACCGTTCGGCAATCTGGTCCAGATGGCCTGTCGTGACACCCGGTTTGATTTCTTCTTTCAGCACCAAATCCAGCTCTTTTAAGATTTGGCCTGCCACCTGCATTTTTTCAATTTCTTCTTCTGTTTTGATGATTACCATGGCTGCTTATTCACCCAGTTCCTTTGCAATGTCAGCAAAAATGCTGTCTGCATCTTTATTGCCGTTTACTTCAAACAGATGTCCCTGTTCCTTGTAGTAATCCACCAGTGGTTCGCTTTGCTGATGGAATGTTGCAAGTCTTGCCTTTCCGGCTTCCAGTGTATCGTCTTTGCGCTGCGTCAATTCGCTGCCGCATACATCGCAAATGCCTTCCTGTTTTGGTGGAATGGACACTTTGTGATAGGAAGCGCCGCATTTAGGGCAAGTCAGTCTGCCAGTAATTCTTTCCAGCATCACTTCGTCCGGTACATTGATGTAAATGGCTTTGTCAATGCTGCCAATCAATTCATCCAGTTTCTGTGCCTGAACAACCGTGCGTGGGAAACCGTCTAAAATAAAACCGTTTTTGCAGTCATCTGCTTTGATTCTTTCTTTGACAATGGCAATGATCAGTTCGTCGCTAACCAAGCCGCCGCTTGCCATAATATCTTTTGCTTTCAGGCCCAAATCCGTTCCCTTGGCAACTTCTTCCCGCAGCATATCACCGGTAGAGATATAAGCCAGTTGATATTTTGCGATGATTTTTCTCGCCTGGGTGCCTTTCCCAGCAGCAGGTGCACCAATCAAAACTAATTTCATTTGTTTTCCCTCTTTTCTCCGCTGAAAATGAAACCGCTTGGGAAATGCCAGGCATTTCCCAACGGATATTTTTTAATTTTGTAAGAATCCTTTGTAGTGACGCATCAGCAGTTGGCTTTCGATGCTCTTTACCAGATCCAAGCATACGCCAACGACGATGATCAGTGTCGTGCCGCCAAAACCTACGTTAAGGCCAAACACCCACTGCAAAATCACAGGAACCATAGCCACACAGGCAAACACAATGGCACCAATCAATGTGATTCTGTTTACCACACGGCTAATAAATGCGCTGGTAGGCTGACCAGGACGAATCCCTGGGATAAAGCCACCGTTTTTCTTCATGTTTTCTGCAATTTCATTGGGGTTGATCACAATGGAAGTGTAGAAATAAGAGAAGAACAAAATCAGCACAATATAGAGCACGGCCCCCACAGGGTGGGTCATCCGCAGCACTTCAATTACTTTCTGGAAGGTTGGGCCAGGCGTTACAAACTGGCTGATCACTTCTGGAAATTGTAACAAAGAAAGTGCAAAGATGATAGCGATGACACCAGCGGTGCTCACTTTAATAGGCATAAATGTGCCCTGGCCACCAAACGTACGGCGGCCTGCCATTTTGGCGGAATACTGAACCGGAATTCTTCTTTCGCCCTGATTGATATAGACAATGAACACCAGGTCCACAATCAAAATCAACAAAATAGCAACAACTTTGATAATACTTGCCACATCGGTCTGGCCGTATTGTACCAGTGCCGTAATACCGCTTGGCATATTGGAAACGATGTTGACAAAAATGATCATGGAAGAACCATTGGAAAGGCCCTTCGCCGTAATCTGTTCTGCAAGCCACATCACCAAAGCAGTGCCTGCCACCAGAGAAATCACGCAGTAGATTTTGATAAACACGCTGTCCGTCAAGAACATGGAAGAATAACTGAACGTTACCCCAATGCCCTGAATGATGGAAAGCACGATGGTCAAATATCTGGTGTAAGTTGTGATTTTCTTTCTGCCTTCTTCCCCTTCTTTGTGCAGCTGCTCAATTTTGGGGATGGCCACCGTCAACAACTGCATGATAATGGATGCAGTGATATAGGGGCCGATACCCATTGCCATGATGGACCATCTGGAATTGTAGCCACCGGCAATGACGTTATACAACGTGCCAGTGGAAAACATTTCCTGACTGGCTTTGATGGATACAACGTCGATGCCGGGGATGGCAATGTGTGCGCCCAGGCGGACAATGGCAAGGATCAGTAAAGTATAGAGAAGTTTATTGCGAATCTCTTTTACTTTCCAGGAATTGATGAATAACTTCAACAATTAGATCACCTCTGCTTTTCCGCCGGCTGCTTCAATCTTTTCGATTGCAGATTTGCTGTACGCATTTACTTTCACGGTCAGCTTTCTTTCCAGTTCGCCAACACCAAGAATTTTTACGCCGTCTTTTGGATTGGATACCAAACCAGCTGCTTTCAATGCGTCAATGTCAACAACTGCGCCGTCTTCAAAAGCATTCAGTGTATGAATATTGATACCGATGATTTCTTTGGAGTTTCTGCAAGTAAAACCTCTTTTTGGCAGACGTCTGTACAGAGGCATCTGACCGCCTTCAAAACCTGCTTTGCCGCCGGTTCCAGAACGAGCGCCCTGACCTTTGTGACCTCTACCGCCGGTTTTACCGTTGCCGGAAGCGTGGCCTCTGCCGCGTCTCCAAGCTTTAGGATTGGAACCTTCTGCTGGTCTCAATTCACCTAACTTCATCTCCATTACACCTCCTCAAGTCTTAGATTTCTTCTACTTTTACCAGGTGGCTTACCTGATTTACCATGCCTCTGATTGCCACGTTATCCTGCTGGATTACGGTGGAGTTCAGTTTGCCCAGGCCCAAAGCCTGAACGGTTTTTTTATGCTTCGGAATTGCACCGATGGTGGATTTCACCAATGTGATTTTCAACTGTGCCACTGTCGTTCCCTCCTTAGCCCAAGATTTCTTCTACGGATTTGCCGCGCAGTCTAGCCACTTTTTCTGGGGTCGTTACGCTTGCAAGACCAGCGATGGTAGCGCTTACGACATTGCGTTTGTTGTTGGAGCCCAAGGATTTTGTTCTGATGTTACGGATACCAGCCAATTCCAATACGGCACGTGCAGGGCCGCCGGCGATGATACCAGTACCTTCAGCAGCTGGCATCAAACGAACGCTTGCGCTGCCGAATACACCAGTGGCACCGTGATAAAGGCTATCCACATCGTTTCTTTCCACATAGATCAAGTTTTTCATGGCGTCTTCTTTGCCTTTGCGGATCGCATCTGGAATTTCAGCTGCTTTGCCCAGACCGCAACCCACATGGCCGTTGCCGTCGCCAACAACTACCAATGCAGCAAAACGGAACGTACGACCGCCTTTTACTACTTTTGTTACACGGTTGATGGTAACTACGGTATCTTTCAAATCGAGTGTGCTTGGATCGATTCTTTTCAACGTTTTTCCCTCCTTGCTTAGAATTGTAAGCCTGCTTCTCTTGCAGCTTCTGCCAATGCTTTTACTTTGCCGTGGTAGATATAACCGCCTCTGTCAAATACAGCTTCGGTGATGCCTTTTTCCAGGGCTTTTTTTGCAATGGCTTCGCCTACAGCCTGAGCAGCTTCTACATTAGAAGTGCTGGAGAGCTTGCTTGCGATTTCAGATTCCATCGTAGAAGCAGCCACGATGGTATTGTGTGCAGTGTCATCAATCAACTGCGCATACATATGCTGGTTGGAACGGAATACTGCCAGTCTTGGCTGCTGAGCAGTACCGCTGATTTTGTTACGGATTCTGCGATGACGTTTGATGCGTGCAGCTGCGCGGTTCGGCTTTTTAATCATGGATTTCACTCCTATTCTTTTTAGTCACTTTCCGATATAAATAGATTAAGCGCTGCAGCCTAATTATTTCTTACCGGTCTTACCAACTTTACGTCTGATGTGTTCATCAGCATATTTAATCCCTTTGCCTTTATAAGGTTCTGGTGGACGTTTCGTTCTGATTTCAGCTGCAAACTGGCCAACTTTTTCTTTGTCGATGCCTTTTACAGTGATTTTGGTCTGGCCATCCAGTACTGTTTCGATACCGTCTGGGTCGATCATTTCCACTGGGTGAGAGTAACCCAGAGTCAAAGTCAATTTTTTGCCGCTCTTTGCAGCTCTATAACCAACACCGTTGATTTCCAGTACTTTTTCATAACCTTTGGTTACGCCTTCTACCATGTTGAAGATCAAAGTACGGGTCAAACCGTGCAATGCTTTGTGTCTTTTCAGGTCAGATGGTCTTGTTACAACCACGTGATTATCTTCAATTGCGATGTTCATGTCATCGGCCATTTTGCGCTGCAGGGTTCCTTTTGGGCCTTTTACGGTTACCAGGTTACCTTCTTCTACCTTTACCTCTACGCCGGCAGGAATGGCTACAGGCAATTTACCAATACGGGACATGGTCTGCACCTCCTATATACTATACAATAATTACCAGATAAAAGCAATCACTTCGCCGCCGATGCCTTTTGCTCTTGCTTCTTTGTCGGTCATCAGGCCTTGGCTTGTGGAGATGATTGCAGTACCCAAACCGCCCAATACTTTTGGCAGTTCGTCTTTGCCAGCGAAAACTCTCAAACCTGGTTTGGAAATTCTCTTAATGCCGGTGATTACTTTTTCATTTTTATCTTTGCCATATTTCAAGGTCAACTTCATGGTGCTCTTTACGCCGTCTTCTACAACTTCGTAGCCCTTGATGTAACCTTCGTTTGTCAAAATATCAGCGATAGCTTTTTTCATTTTAGAAGCAGGCACATCAACGGTGTCGTGTTTTGCGATGTTGCCGTTTCTGATTCTAGTAAGCATATCTGCGATTGGATCGCTCATGGACATGTGTAGTTCCTCCTTTCCGATTACCAGCTTGCTTTCTTAACTCCCGGGATTTGGCCTTTATATGCTAATTCACGGAAGCAGATACGGCAGATGCCGTATTTCTTCAGTACAGCGTGTGGTCTTCCGCATACTCTGCAACGTGTATAGGCTCTGGTAGAAAATTTCGGTTTTCTAGCCTGTTTCACGATCATAGATGTTTTAGCCATTGTGTTCCCTCCTTATTTTGCAAATGGCATTCCGAACAATCTCAACAATTCTCTTGCTTCTTCATCGGTATGAGCGGTGGTTACGAAGATGATGTCCATACCTCTGATCTTGTCTACTTTATCGTATTCAATTTCAGGGAAGATGAGCTGTTCTTTGATACCCATGGTGTAGTTACCTCTGCCATCAAAGGAGTTGGCTTTCACACCTCTAAAGTCACGTACACGAGGCAGTGCAATATTGATGAGTCTGTCCATGAATTCATACATTCTGTCACCGCGCAGGGTTACTTTGCAGCCGATGTTCATGCCTTCACGCAGTTTGAATGCTGCTACAGACTTTTTGGCTTTGGTTACGATTGGTTTCTGGCCGGCGATGATGGTCAGGTCTTTTACTGCGCCATCCAGTACTTTGGCGTTTTCTCTTGCTTCGCCAACGCCCATGTTGATGACGATTTTTTCCATCTTAGGCACAGCCATTTTGTTTTTATAAGAAAACTTCTTTGTCATTGCATCAACGACATCGTTGTTGTAAAACTCTCTTAATCTGTTCACTTCATGTCCTCCTTTCGGAATTAGTCAATGGTTGCGCCAGTTTTTTTGGCGTATCTAATTTTTTTGCCATTTTCGATTTTTACACCGATTCTGGTTGGTTTTCCGTTCAAAGAATACATCACGTTCGAAGCGTCCAGGAAACCTTCTTTTTTGATGATGCCGCCCTGCTGATGCAGCTGGTTTGGTTTCTGGTGTTTGGAAACCATGTTTACGCCTTCCACGATGACTTTATTGTTTTTTCTATCTACCACAAGGATTTTGCCTTCTTTGCCTTTGTCTTTGCCGGCAATCACAATAACCTTGTCGCCTTTTTTCAATCTTGTGCTGGCCACGTGATTTCCCTCCTCTTATAATACTTCAGGAGCAAGAGAAAGAATTCTCATAAACTGTTTTTCTCTCAGTTCTCTTGCCACTGGTCCAAAAATACGAGTACCTCTTGGGTTTTTGTCGTCTTTGATGATTACGGCAGCGTTGTCGTCAAATTTGATATAGGAACCGTCTGGACGGCCAACTGGTTTTACTGTTCTTACAACAACAGCTTTTACAACGTCACCTTTCTTAACAACACCGCCTGGCGTTGCTTCTTTAACAGCAGCGATGATAATGTCACCAACACCTGCATATCTTCTGGTGGAACCACCTAATACACGGATGCAAAGCAGTTCTCTTGCGCCGGAATTATCTGCTACTTTCAATCTGGTTTCTTGCTGAACCATTCAAAATCCTCCTCTCGCAACAGAAATTATTTTGCTTTTTCTACGATCGATACCAATCTCCATCTTTTGTCTTTCGAGAGAGGTCTGGTTTCCATCACTTTCACACGATCGCCAACCTGGCATTCGTTCTTTTCGTCATGTGCTTTCAGCTTGTAAGTTCTGTTTACAATCTTGCCGTACAGTGGGTGTTTCACTTTATCTTCCACAGCAACAACGATGGTTTTATCCATTTTGTCGCTAACAACTCTGCCAATTCTGGTCTTGCGCAGATTTCTTTCTTCCACTTGGATGGCCTCCTTTCAAACAATTATTTTGCAGCGTTCTGAGCCTTTGTGATGACAGTCTGAATACGAGCGATGTTTTTGCGTACTTCGCTGATTCTTGCGGTATTGTCTAACTGGTTTGTAGCATTCTGAAATCTCAAGTTGAACAATTCTTTTTTGGCCTGCACCAATTCTTTATTCAATTCCTCTACGGATTTGTTTTTCAAAGTTTCCAAATAAGCTTTCGTTTTCACTTGCTATCACCTTCCATTTCCGCTTGCTGCTCAGCACGAGAAACAATTTTGCACTTGATTGGCAGCTTGTGGATAGCCAGACGAAGGGCTTCTCTTGCCACTTCTTCGGATACGCCGCCCAGTTCGAACATGACTCTACCTGGTTTTACAACAGCTACCCAGTAATCCACAGCACCTTTACCACTACCCATACGAGTTTCAGCAGCTCTTGCTGTTACTGGTTTGTCTGGGAAAATTTTGATCCAAACTTTACCACCACGTTTGATATATCTGGTCATAGCGATACGGGCAGCTTCGATCTGATTGCTGGTTACCCAGCTTGGTTCCAAAGCCTGGATACCGAAATCGCCGTAAGTTACTTTATTGCCTCTGTAGGCTCTACCTTTGAGGCGGCCTCTGAACTGTTTACGTCTTTTGACTCTTTTTGGCATTAACATAATTATTTAGCGCCCCCTTCCTTGGCTGTTGCTTTTACAGGAAGAACTTCACCTTTGTAGATCCAAGTTTTTACACCGATTTTGCCATAAGTGGTGTCAGCTTCTGCAAAACCATAGTCGATGTCTGCACGCAGGGTTTGCAGAGGAATGGTACCTTCATGATAGCTTTCGGTTCTAGCCATATCAGCGCCACCCAGACGGCCGGAGCAAGCAGTTTTGATCCCTTTTGCGCCGAATTTCATGGTTCTGCCCATGGCCTGTTTCATAGCACGACGGAAGGTCACACGTTCTTCCAACTGTTTTGCGATGTTTTCAGCAACCAACTGCGCATCCAATTCTGGTCTTTTGATTTCTTCGATGTTGACAGAAACCTTGTGGCTGGTCATGGTCTGAATCTGATTTTTCAGTTCTTCGATGGCAGCACCGTTGCGGCCGATGACGATACCAGGTTTTGCGGTATGCACAGTCACTTTGATTTTGTCGGAAGTTCTTTCAATCAAAATTTTGGAAACGCCGGAAGCGTACAATTTATTTTTAATGAATTTTCTGATTTTAACGTCTTCTACCAGATAATCAGCAAAATCTTTTTCTGCATACCATTTGGTATCCCAGTCTTTGATGATGCCAACTCTTAACCCATGCGGATTTACTTTCTGTCCCATTGTTTACCTCCTTATCTCTCGTTGAGGATGATGGTTACGTGGCTGGTTTTCTTCAGAATTCTGTAAGCACGGCCTTGTGCTCTTGGGCGAATTCTCTTCATCACAGGAGCCTGGCCTGCGATTACTTCTTCCACGTACAGTTTGCTTACATCCATACCCAGATTGTTTTCTGCGTTTGCCACTGCAGAGTGCAGTACTTTGCCAACGATGGTGGCTGCAATTCTTGGGTTATATTTCAACAAGGCAGCTGCAGTTGTCACATCTTTGCCCTTGATTTGGTCTAAAACGATTTTCGCTTTAGAAGCGGGGATGCCAACATACTTTGCTGTTGCCTGAGGTCTTTTATCTTTGGTTTGAAGATTTCTTTCTCTCTTAATTTGGCTTCTATGTCCTTTTGCCATGACCGCCAAACCTCCTTCCAAAACGAATTTTTTATCTTACTTTCGATTTCTTTTCTGCGTCTTTGCCGTGGCCTCTATAAGTTCTGGTCAAAGCAAATTCACCCAGTTTGTGACCTACCATGTCTTCGGTTACATATACTGGCACATGTTTTCTGCCGTCGTGTACGGCGATGGTGTGTCCGATCATATCAGGATAAATGGTAGAACGACGGGACCATGTTTTTACGACTGTCTTTTCATTTGCAGCGTTCAAAGCATCGATTTTTTTCAACAGATGCTCGTCAGCAAATGGACCTTTTTTCAGTGATCTGCCCATGTATGGAATCCTCCTTTTTCATCAACTAGCTTGCTTCCCTATCAATCTCTGCCGCGGATGATATATTTGTTGGAAGCTTTGTGTTTCTTTCTGGTTTTGTAACCCAGAGCTGGTTTGCCCCAAGGTGTCATTGGCGATGGACGACCTACAGGTGCACGACCTTCACCACCACCATGTGGGTGATCGTTGGGGTTCATAACAGAACCTCTAACCGTTGGGCGGATACCCATGTGACGTTTTCTACCGGCTTTACCGATTTTTACAAGTTCGTGGTCGATGTTGCCAACCTGGCCGATGGTTGCACGGCAATCGATTGGCAGAAGTCTCATTTCGCCAGATGGCAGTTTTACGGTAGCATATTTGCCTTCTTTTGCCATCAGCTGAGCAACGTTACCAGCGGAACGAACCAACTGGCCGCCTTTGCCTGGTTTCATTTCGATGTTGTGGATGTTTGCACCCACTGGGATAAAGCGCATTGGCAAGGTGTTGCCGGTGCGAACTTCAGCTTCAGCGCCGCTCATAACAGTTGCGCCTACTTCCAAACCAACAGGAGCCAGGATATAGCTCTTGGTACCGTCTGCATAGCAGATCAAAGCGATGTTTGCGGTTCTGTTTGGATCGTATTCAATGGCGGTTACCTTTGCAGGGATACCATCTTTATTTCTTTTGAAATCAATCAGTCTGTATTTCAGTTTTGCGCCGCCGCCTCTGTGACGAACGGTCAGTTTGCCCTGGTTATTTCTTCCTGAATTTTTCTTAATATGAACAACTAAGGATTTTTCAGGAGTTGATTTTGTAATTTCTTCGAATGTAGACACGCTCATGTGTCTTCTGGAAGGTGTATAAGGCTTATATCTTTTGATGCCCATCTTCTCCACTCCTTTCGGCTATCTCTGAGAGTAATGTTTGAACGAACGGGAATTACATACCCTGGAAAATTTCAATTTCTTTGCTGTCGGCGGTCAAGGTTACGATTGCTTTTTTCTTTGCAGCAGTCTTGCCCCAGATAGCGCCTCTTCTTTTTGGTTTGCCGCTGTAGTTCATGGTGTTTACGGAAGCAACTTTTGCGCCGTCAAACATTTTTTCCACAGCATCTTTTACCTGAGCCTTGGTTGCATCGGGATGCACCAGGAAGGTATATTTTCTGTTTTCCTGCAAAGCCATACTAGCTTCGGTGATGACAGGTTTCAAGATGACGTCATAATATTTCAAATCTGCCATTATGCGTACACCTCCTCAATTTTAGCCACAGCATCTTTGGTCAATACCAAAGTGTTGTATTTCAACAGGTCATATACGTTAATGGTGTTTACACCAGCGGTTTTTACATCCGGAATGTTTCTTGCAGAAAGCATTACGTTTTTGTTGCTGCCATCCATCACAATCAGGGCTTCGCCAGCGTTGATGTTGGCCAATACTTTTGCCATTTCTTTGGTTTTCACTTCAGAAAGGGTCAATTCATCCAGCACGATGATTTTTTCTTCTGCACACTTGGTGGACAGAGCAGATTTCAGTGCCAGTCTTTTGAACTTTTTGTTCAGTTTGAAAGAGTAATCTCTTGGCTTTGGAGCGAATACTACGCCACCGCCGGTCCACTGTGGAGAACGGGTGGAACCCTGTCTTGCGCGGCCAGTGCCTTTTTGTCTCCAAGGTTTTTTGCCGCCGCCTCTTACTTCTGCGCGGGTTTTTGCACTCTGGGTACCTTGTCTCTGGTTCGCCAGGTACTGTACCACTGCCATGTGCATCGCGTGTTCGCTTGCTTCAATACCGAAAATGTCGTCGCTCAAGTCAATGGTACCAACTTCAGCGCCGCTCATGTTATATACTTTCACGTTTGCCATTGTCTATTTCCTCCTTTCGTAAAGTGTTGCTTAAGCCTTTACGCTGTCTTTTAATACTAAGATCGCACCTTTAGGACCAGGAACAGCGCCTTTTACCAAAATCAAGTTCTTTTCTGCATCTACGGTTACAACTTCAAGATTTTGGATGGTCACTTTCACTGCACCCATGTGGCCTGGCATTCTTTTGCCTTTTTTAACGCGGCCTGGTGTGGTACCGGAAGACATAGAACCAATTGCTCTGTGGTATTTAGAACCGTGAGCCATAGGGCCTCTGTGCTGACCGTGTCTTTTGATGGAGCCCTGGAAGCCTTTGCCTTTGCTGGTGCCGCTTACGTCTACTTTGTCGCCGGCAGCGAACATATCAGCTTTGATTTCAGCGCCTACTTCAAAAGTTTCAGCATTTTCCAGTCTCAGTTCTTTCAAATATCTCTTGGTGGTTACGCCAGCTTTTGCAAAGTGACCAGCCAGAGGTTTGTTGACCAATTTTGCTTTTTTGTCCACAAAACCAACCTGCACTGCTGCATAGCCGTCGTTTTCCACGGTTTTCTTTTGGGTTACTACACATGGGCCAGCTTCCAGCACGGTAACAGGAATGAGGTTACCAGTTTCGCCAAATACCTGCGTCATGCCCACTTTTTTTGCGATGATACCTTTCTTCATAACTTTTGCGCACCTCCTATAGTTTCTACAGCGGATTACCCTTTTGGGCAATCATACTAGTCTCATATAAGTTGCGTATACGTTTCCCTTATATTCAACCATGTTTGGGTTACTTACATCAGTTTCAACGTGATATCCACGCCTGCTGGCAGATCCAGTCTGCTGATGGCGTCCACCGTTTTTGGTGTTGGCATCAAGATATCAATCAATCTCTTGTGCGTTCTCATTTCAAACTGCTCTCTGCTGTCTTTGTACTTGTGGGTTGCACGGATGATGGTTACAACCTCTTTTTTGGTTGGCAGTGGGATAGGACCACTCACCTGTGCACCTGTTTTCTTAGCAGTTTCAATAAGCTGCGCTGCAGACTGATCGATCAATTTGTGATCGTAAGCCTTGAGACTGATTCTGATTTTTTGATTTGCCATAAAAAAAGTCCCCTCCTTTTCGTACTTTTGATTCAGCACGACAAGTGGTGACTGCACACTTATCCGGGTGTATCGAGCATAGTCTCGACACACAGAGCCGCACTTCGCCTCTTCGGTTCGGCCGGCTGCTCTTTTTCCACAATATTCGGTACAGTGACCTTGTCGCCCGGTTTCTGGAACTGGACATCGCTCCACGGAAAACTTGAAAACCCTCATTTTTCGGCCTTCAACAACCTCCGCTTCATCGCTCTATGTCACAACACAAATGATTATACATGATTTTTACAAAGAACGCAAGAATTTTTTTCAAAAAAAACCGGAAATTTTCTTATATTATTTACCAAAATTTCCGATTCATTCGCACAAAATCTGTACAATATTTTTTCCATTTCCACGTTCCTTAGGATTTTGCCTGCAAAAGCGAGAATTTTTGTCTTTGCTTTTTTACAATCTGCCAAGAAACGGCCGGCTGTGTTTTCACAGCCGGCCTGTTGTCTGTCTTATTTGGCCCATTCCTCGCTAATTTTCTTCAGTAAATCGGGAATCGGCAGATTCTGTGGGCATTTATCAATACATTGACCGCAGTTGACGCAGTTGGTAGAACGCATGGGGTCAAAGTACGGACGGTTATAGAAGTTTTTAGCATGTTCCATGGACTGATACATGTGGCCCATATTATAGTAGTCAAAGTTGTTGGGAATATCCACCCCGGCCGGGCAAGGCATGCAATACCGGCAGCGAGTACAAGGAATTTGAATCAAAGACTCATAGGCCGCCCGCGCTTGTGGATACAGCGCTTCTTCTTCCGCATCCAAGAATCCCGACGTACATTGATTGGCCAGGGCAATGTTTTCTTCCACCTGGGCCATTTCGTTCATGCCGCTTAACACCGTGGTTACTTCTGGACGGTTTAATACAAAAGAGATACCCCGTCCGGCCGAAGAGAAGCGGTGCTTGCTTTTTGCCCAAACGGCCGCCACTTCCTTCGGGGCCTCGTTGGCCAACTGCCCGCCTTTGAGCGGTTCCATAATCAAAACGCCCATGCCTTTTTGTGCGGCATAGCGCAAGCCCCGTTCTCCGGCTTGGTGGTCGGTGTCCATAAAGTTGTACTGCAAAATACAAAAATCCCAAGGATAGTAGTCGGCAATTTCTTGAAACAGTTCATAACTATCATGGAAAGAGAAGCCCAAATATTTGATTTTCCCTTCTTTTTTCTTCTGTTCAAAGAGCCGGAACACATCTAGCTTTTTGGCCTTTTCCCATAAATCTCCGGCCAGAGAGTGGAGCACATACAAATCAAAATGGTCGGTGCCACACCGTTCCAGCTGGCCTTCAAAGAAAGCCTCACAATCTTCATAGCTTTCGCAAAACCAAACAGACAACTTGTCCCCTAAATACACCTTATCCCGATAGCCATCGGCCAAAATTTCTTTGACCGCACTTTCCGAAAACCCGTTACCATGATAAGGATAAGCCGTATCCACATAATTGACACCGCTATCAATGGCCTTTCTCACCAATTCCTTGGCCTTTGGAATATCCACCTGATTGAATACGCCGTCAATGGTTGGTAGACGCATGGTTCCATACCCCAGCGCCGATAAAGAAATGTCTGTCTTGCCTAATCTCCGATACTCCATCGTTGCCCTCCTTCATTCTCCCATCGCTTCTGTTTCTTCCTTAATAATAGTGCCCGTTGCACTGGCGCCAATCCGGTCGGCCCCGGCCTCCACCATGGCCTTTGCCGTTTCATAAGAACGGATGCCGCCGGCGGCTTTGATTTGACAGCGCCCGGCCACCACTTCTTTTAACAGTTTCACATCTTCCACTGTGGCCCCGCCGGTGGAAAAGCCAGTGGATGTTTTCACAAAATCGGCCCCGGCCCTCACGGCACATAACGCCGCCTGCCGGATTTCTTCCTTTGTCAAATCACAACATTCTAAAATCACCTTTACCAAAGCCGGCTTTGCCGCTTCCACCACCTGGCGAATCTCTGCCTCCACATCGGCCCATCTTCCTTCCTTGGCCCAACCGATGTTTTGCACCATGTCCACCTCCGTGGCACCGTTTTTCACCGCCTCTGCCGCTTCCAGCACTTTGATCCGGCTGGTATTGGCCCCCAGCGGGAACCCTACCACCGTACAAACGGCGACGCCGCTTTCTTTCAGCTCCTCTGCCGCCAACGCCACCCAAAGGGGATGGACACAAACCGACGCCGTGCCCCATTTCTTCGCCTGGTCGCAAAGCAGACGGATGTCCTGGGCCGTCGCCGTGGATTTCAAATTGGTATGGTCGATCTTTTCTGCCAAAGTTGCCAAACGCACCACTCCTTTGTCCCGTTTCTTCTGATTATACTCCAGTTAGGTACCTGCTGAAAAGAGCCTTTCCAAGAAATTGTATCACAAACAAAAAACCGCAGCCTGTTTCCTGGCTGCGGCTTTTTGTTATCACTCTGTTCTCTTTTTTTCAAATGTTCTTTTGCTTATTCTGCCTTTGCTTCTTCCCAAGTCAGTGTCACTGTTTTGTCTTTTTCGCTCCACTGAATCTGTTCATCGGTAAAGCCCAGTGCATTAAGCACGGCCCGCATTGGCAAATAGGTATAGCCATCTTGGATCACGGCCTGGGTATCCATGGCGATTTTCTTGCCATTGACATCAATCTGTTTTTGTCCCACCGTCACCGATACTTGATCTGTGTGGGTGCCATCGCCATCCAAGTCGGCCAGGATAATCACCGTCTTGCTTTCGTCATCCCAAGTGATATATTTGTCTGCAATTCCAATGGAATTGGACAAGGCCCGTAATGGCAACATGGTCCGTCCGTTTTCATCAATAAAAGGAGAAGCTTCCATGGTCACCATCTCATCGCCATCCACCACATAGTAATTACCGCCTACGGTAAAGAGTACGGTTTTTTGAGTCATTTCCGGCGTGGTCTCTTCTTCGGTTTTGGAGAGGTTATAAGAAAGGCTGCTGCCTTGTCCATACACAGGTTCAATGGTCAAAACCGGAGCTTCTTCGCTACTTCCCACATAGGAAATACCTTCCACCGTAATGGTGCCTTCGCTGCCTGGCGTAAAGTTGGTGGTCTGTACGTAAGCAATGCTGGTGTCGTTTCCGAAAGGTTTGAATTCCACCAAATCTTTATATTTTCCAGTGCCCGTCACGGTCACCTTGGCGTCGTCAAAGGTATAGCCTTTCGACAAGGTCAGTTTAAAAAGACGGCCCTTTGGCATGGAATAAGGATAGTTATCTTCAAAAGAGAGTCCAAACGTCCCCTCATCTTCGTTTTCCTTCATTTGAATGGTCATGGCCGGATAATTCACATGGGCAAAGGCATAGGTCCCGGCCGAAACGGTGGAGTCCTTTGGATCGATGGTCACTGTGGCCTGGCCCACGCCTGTGATTCTTGTTTCCAAAGGAATCACAATGTCGTTATTGGCAAAGTCAAACACGTCGCCATCCATCTGCACCATCATAGTACTGTCACTCATCACCTGATAGGTTAAACCGTTTTCCAGCGTACCGCTTCCTTCATACAGCCATTCGGCATTGTTCAGCTCCAAAGAAAAGAACATATCCTCTGTCGTGTCCTCTTTGCTGGAGATGGTCAGCGTCGGCGCATTGCTGCCCGTCAGCTCCCCATCCTCTTTGGCCGAGCGATCCGAAGAAATTTCATTGGTGCTGGCGGCAAAGCTGGTCAAAGGCATGGCCCCGGCCACCAATGCTGCTAACAAACATACCGTTACTCTCTTTTTCATTTGATCTCCTCCTTTTTTGTGGTGCTGCCAAAGCCGCCCGTTCTCTCCTTGGTTGCTGCATCGTCCCAAGTGATGCCAAAGGGCGTAAAGATGCCTTGCATAAAGCCGGTGCCTTGTGAAACGGTCACCGTCTTTCCTTCCCGGCTATCGTTGGTCAACCGCGCCATAATATGGCCCTCGTTTTTGCTATCGAAATAATCGGCATCAATGATGCCAACGGTATTATCCAGCTGTAACCGATAACGAAATCCCAACCCGCTTCTGGGATAGCAGGCCAAAAACCAGCCTTCTTCCATCTGTACCCGAATGCCGGTCGGCAGCAAAATACTTTCTCCCGGCGCCAACGAAAATGTCCGCGGAGAAAAAAAATCATATCCAGCCGAACCCTTGGTGGCCCGGACCGGTAATTTCAATGTTTCATACGCCTCCTGTGCACCGCTCACCGTACCAAACGCATTCTCCCAATCCGAAAGAAACTGCGTCTTGCTGACCAGTGCAAACTGCGCCATGCGCGTCATCGTCCTCCCCCTTTCTTCCCTTTATTATAGAAGATTGCCGCAGGGAAAACAATGAAATTTCTATGAAGATTTCATTTTCTTGGACGCTTTTGACCTCAAAAAAGTTCCGTTTCCACAAAAAAACTCCGTCCCCTTTGCCTAAACAAAGAGAACGGAGCCAAATGATTCGGATGGTTCAGATGGTTCAAATTTTGTTACCCAGCCGTTTTTGGCAGGATTGGTGTCTTATCGATTGGCCAGGGCCAGATAGGAATCCAATCTGTCTTTGGCATCTTTTTCTGCTTTTTCAAACAGAGCAGCTGCCGTTTCTGGGAATTTGGTCATCAAAGAGGTGTAACGTACTTCGCTCTTCAAGAAATCCTGGAAGGAAGCGGTAGGCACTTTGGAATCCATGATGAATGGGTTCTTGCCTTCTGCTTTCAGGTCTGGATTGAAGCGATACAGATGCCAGTAACCAGCTTCTACGGCTGCTTTGGCATGTTCTTGAGCATTGCTCATGCCGCCTTTGATGCCGTGGTTGATACATGGAGCGTAAGCGATGATGATGGAAGGACCATCATAAGCTTCGGCTTCGCGGATGGCAGTCAAGGTCTGCTGAGGATCAGCACCCATTGCTACCTGTGCCACGTATGCATAGCCATAGCTCATGCACATCATACCCAAGTCTTTCTTTCTGGTCTTCTTACCAGCTGCTGCAAACTGAGCCACAGCGGCGGTAGGAGTTGCTTTGGAGGACTGGCCGCCGGTGTTGGAGTATACTTCGGTATCTACGCAGATGATGTTCACGTCTTCGCCGGAAGCGATCACGTGATCCAAACCGCTGTAACCGATGTCGTAAGCCCAACCGTCGCCGCCAACGATCCACTGAGACTGTTTTACCAAATAGTCTTTGCGTTCGTAGATGGCTTTCAGTTCTGCACTGTCAGCGCCAGCTTTTTCCATTGCTGCAATGAATTTATCTGCACGGTCTCTCGTACCGTCAGCTTTCATATAATTGTCAGCCCATTCCGTAGCGGCTGCTTTCAATTCTTCGTTTGCAGTGTTCGCAATCAGTTCATCTACCTGTGCTTTCAACCATTTGCGTACTGCTTTGGTACCCAAGTACATACCATAGCCGTATTCTGCTGTATCTTCGAACAGACCGCAGCCCCAAGCAACGCCGTGGCCACGTTTGTCGGTGCAGTAAGGGATTTCTGGAGAACCGCCCCAGATATGGGTACAACCTGCGGAGTTTGCAATTCTCATTCTGTTACCGAACAGCTGGGTAATCAGTTTCAAATATGGTGTTTCGCCGCAGCCTGCGCAGGCACCACTGAATTCCAGATATGGTTTGAGGAACTGGCTGCCTTTGACGGTTGCTTTCTGCTGTGCAGAAATTTCTTTGTCTTCCACATGATCGATGGTGTAATCCCATTCTCTCACCATTTTTTCTTTCATTGGTGCAAATGGTTTCATAGTCAAAGCCTTGGTTGGGCAGGTCTTTACGCAGACACCGCAACCGGTACAGTCCATACCGGACAAGGACAGGTGATACTGCATATCGCCAAAGCCGCCCAATGCTTTCTTCATGGCATAGCCTTCTGGTGCATTGGCTGCTTCGGTTGCATCCAACAAGGTAGGACGGATCACAGCGTGAGGACATACGATGGAACATCTGTTACATTGTACGCACTTGTCCACATCCCATTCCGGAACGTCGATGGCAATCCCGCGTTTTTCCCATTTGGTGTAGGAAGGTTCCCAGCTACCGTCTTCATGGCCGTTGAATGCACTAACAGGCAGGTCGTTACCTTCTTGACGGCCCATTTTGAACAGTACGTCTTTGAAGAATGCAGGGATGGCAGGATTGTCTTCCTTCGGTGCATCTTCTGCGGTTGCCCAAGAAGCAGGTACGTCGATCTTGCGGATCATTTCGACACCTTTGTCGATGGCTGCATTGTTCATGTTTACAATGTCAGCACCTTTGGCGCCATAGGTTTTTTGTACTTGTTCTTTCAAATATTTCACAGCATCTTCGGTTGGGATGATTTTGGAGATGGCAAAGAAGCCAGCTTGCATAATCATGTTGATACGGCCGCCCAAACCGATTTCTTTTGCGATATCAACGGCGTTCAACGTATAGAAGTTTGCTTTTTTCTGTGCAATTTTGCGTTTCAGGTCTGCTGGCAAGTTGGTTTCCAATTCTTCTGGAGACCAGATGGTGTTCAGCAGGAAGCTGCCGCCTTCTTTCAAGTCGCCAATCAGGTCATATTTGTCTACATAAGCCTGGTTGTGGCAAGCGATGAAGTTGGCTGCTTTGATCTGGTAAGAACCTTCGATGGCCTTTGGTCCAAAACGCAGGTGAGAGATGGTAACACCGCCGGATTTCTTTGCGTCATAAGCAAAGTAAGCCTGTGCGTTGTAGTCGGTGTGGTCACCAATGATCTTAACTGCAGATTTGTTTGCACCAACGGTACCGTCGGAACCCAAGCCCCAGAATTTGCAAGAGAAGTTGCCTTCTGGTGTAGAGTCGAAAGGTTCTACAAAGTCTGGCAAAGACAGGTGGGTTACGTCGTCTACGATGCTAACGGTAAAGCCGTTTTTCGGTTCGTCAGCCCACAAGTTCTGGTATACGGCCATAACGTCCTTTGGAGTGAAGTCTTTGGAACCCAAACCATAACGGCCGCCCACGATTTTGACGTTTCTGTCGCTGTCTGCAAATACGTTTTTCACATCCAGGTACAGTGGTTCGCCCAAAGCGCCTGGTTCTTTGGTTCTGTCCAAAACGGCAATTCTCTTTGCCGTTTCTGGTACAGCGGCCAAGAAAGCTTCTGCGGAGAAAGGACGATACAGGTGTACTTCCACCAAGCCCAGTTTTTTGCCTCTGGCGTTCCAGTATTCCATGGTTTCGCGGATAACACCACAAGAGGAGCCCATGGAGATGATGACGTCTTCTGCCTGAGGATCGCCATAGTAGTTGAACAGTTTATAATCGGTGCCAGCAATGTCATTGATCTTGTCCATGTATTCCTGCACGATTTCAGGAATCACGGTGTAGTATTTGTTGATGGATTCTCTGGCCTGGAAGAAGATGTCCGGGCTTTCTGCCGTACCACGGCTCTTTGGATGATCTGGGTTCAAAGCATTATCTCTAAATGCTTTCAATGCATCCCAGTCTACCAATTCTTTCAGATCATCATATTCGATCAAATTGATTTTCTGATATTCATGGCTGGTACGGAAACCATCGAAGAAGTGCAGTACAGGAATTCTGCTTTTGATTGCTGCCAAGTGAGCAACGCAACCGAGGTCGAAGGCCTGCTGAACGGAGCTGCCTGCCAACATGGTAAAACCGGTATTACGGCAAGTCATAACGTCCTGATGGTCGCCGTAAATGGACAGGGCATTGCTGGCCAATGCACGGGCGCTGACATGGAATACGCCTGGCAGCAATTCGCCTGCGATTTTATACATATTAGGAAGCATCAACATCAAGCCTTGGCTTGCGGTGTAGGTGCTGGCGATGGCGCCACCTTGCAAAATACCGTGTACGGCACCTGCGGCACCACCTTCGTGTTGCATTTCCCGTACTTCTACAGTCTGGCCAAAAATGTTTTTCTTGCCGTTGGCGCTCCAGTCGTCAACCATTTCTGCCATAACGGAAGAAGGAGTGATTGGGTAAATGGTAGCAACTTCTGTGAAAGCATAAGACGCATGAGCGGCAGCGGTGTTACCGTCCATGGTTGCTTTCCGTAACTGTTTCTTCATTATTTTCCCCCCTATAGTGGTTTGGTGTTACGACACTGTAGCATCTTTACTACATCGTATTTATTTTAGCACAATATACCCTATAAAACAAGCGATCCCCATCTTTTCGTTACTTTTACTACAATCCTTTTGGACATACCAAGCAGAACCGTCAAAACTTCTTTTGAGAAATCCACAAAATTTCTATATACGAATAATATTCGTATGTAAAACTTAGTTTTTGTTTTATTTGAATAAAATTATATGCTACTTTTTGTTCTTTTCCGACAAAATATGTGAAACAGAGAAAAATCGGCCGAAAATCCTCTTTTTGCTTCTCTCCCTGGAACCCTTTTGTCAAAGAAAGAAAAAATGGCCTATGAACAGAAGCTTTTGAGGGAAAGACATTTTTTGCCATAGATTCCCAAATCCTCTCTTTTTCCCTTTTGCCGTTTTTCTTTATGCACTTTGCTTACCCCTTCTTTTTTTCTTTACAAAATGATGTGATTTTAAAAAAAGATTTCTTTGTTTCTATGCAAATTGAATATGTTCTTAAAAATTCTGCACAGTTTTGAAACAAAAACTTTCGTATATCCGTCTCCTCTTTTTGTTTCACGAACAGTCGATAGATGCCTGTAACCCGCTATTTTTCGGCTTTCAGATCTCTTTTGGCAAAAAAAAATACAAAAACAGCAAAGAAAAGTAATGAAAAATTCCCGCTGTTTTTGTATTTTATTTTATTCTATATTTCAGTGTGCCCGTTCTAAATATAGTGACGGAGGAATTGCCGCATCAGCCCTTCCCACTGACTGTCGTCTTGTACTCGCTCTTCCACTTCGGTAATCTTCGTCCAGTCGGCCGGACGCAGCAGATTCATCTGGCGATACGTCCCGCCAAAGCACATCCGTCTGGCCAATTGATAAAGCCGTTGGTCTTTTTTGGGCAGGGCAAAGAAGTCGTCAATGACAGAAAGCATGGCTTCTTTGTCTTGATCCAAATAGCCTTCCACATCCGGCAATAAATTGATGATATGGTCACTGATGAGGTAGCCGGTGCAGCCGTTGAGGGCCGCAATCATTTGCCGCAGCTCCTGTACCTTTTCCAAATCGGTGCACTCATCAAACTTCCCTTCTTGCTGTAGCTGCCACATAGGCGCGTCTTCCTTCACCACAAAGGTACGAATCCGCACATAATCGGGGTCAATGGCGTTGATGACCTTGGCCGTTTCGGCGGCATTTTCTTCCGAAAGGGGCCGCCCGCCGCTTCCCGGCATATAAAAGACGTTAAACTCAAAACCGGCTTCTTTCACTTTCAGCCCGGCTTCGATTTGCTGGGCCTGGGTGCTGCCTTTGTTGATGAGTTTTAATACTTTGTCGCTGCCGCTTTCATAGCCGGAATGGATCATGGTCAAACCGCTTTCTTTTAACAGCGCAAAATCAGCCGGCGCAATGCGGCATAAAGTATCCGCCCTTCCATAGGCAGCCACCAGCGTCACACTGGGCAGTTTTTTCCGTAAATAGGCCACCATTTCCGCCAGTTTTTCTGCCTGCAACACCATGGTGTTGGCATCCTGCAAAAATACCGTTCGCATCCCGTCAGAAACCATCCAACGGTACACCATGGCAAAACATTCCTGCTCCCATTCATTGGAGAGCATTTGATAGGCCGTCATGGCCGCCTGATGGCTGATTTCTCCATCTGGTTTTCGATACTGCTCAATTTTATCCCGAAAAGCCGCAATGGCGTCAATGTCTTTTTTCACATCCTCCACCGAGCGCACCCGAAATTGGCCGCCGCGATAGAGGGTGCAAAAATTGCACCGGTTCCAAGGACAGTTTTCCGTCACCTGGAGCAACAAGCTTTCTGCATGAAAGGGTGGGCGAATGGGCCCAATGGCAAATGTATTCAAAGGATCTTCCTTTCTGTTTCTTCCTATTATTTTCCTTCTGTTTCAATCTATTTAATAAGATTTTCCACGACTATTGATTTCGATGATATCCACCACATCGTCTCCGTTGACCAAATAGAACCGGTCGTGGAGGTTGACTGTGGTGCAGCAATGGCCGGGGATGTAACGCACCAAATCATTGACATGATAGCCATGGTTGGGGATGATATGGGAAATATGTTCTTCGCTCATGCCGCTTTCCACGTCTGGGTAATCGGCCAAGGCCGGATTTCCCATGTCCACGCTGGCCGTTTTCAGCCCGGCATCGGTCACCACCAGGTCTTTTTTGGTGGAAATCACGCTAGCCAACAAAAACAGACTGTCTTCAAAAGGCAACTTCACGCCGTTATAGGCCGTATCCATAAACAAGTAGCTACCCGGCTGTACTTCGGTATACATGGTGCCGCCTTCCATACCGTCGCGGAAGCAAACGGTGCCGGTGCTCACCCCGCTGATGTCTTTGACGGTCAGGCCTTTTTCTTCCAGATAGCCTTTCAGCGCCCGCAGCGTATCTTCAATGACCATGGTGGCTGCATAGCGTTTGTCGTAATCATATTCATGGGCCAAATGACCGGCATAGGCTTCAATGCCGGCAAAGGTCAAATTGCTGGCATCATCGGCCGCCTTGGCCAGTGCATAACAGTCTTCAAAGGTGTTTACCCCACAACGGTTTTGGCCGATGTTATATTCCACAAAAATGTGCAGCGTGGAACCGGCTTTTTTTGCTGCCTCGTTTAAGGCCAGCAAGTTTTCCATCTGGTCCACACAAACGGTCATGTGGCACTCTTTTGCCAAAAGCGCCAGTTTTTCCATTTTGGCCGGCTGGGTCACTTCGTTGGCCAAAAGCACATCTTGAATGCCGGCTTTTACCAAGTCCTCTGCTTCGCCCAGTTTGGCTGCCGCAATCCCCTTGGCCCCATCTTCCATCTGCAGTTTAGCAATTTTTTCACTGCGGTAGGTTTTGTAATGAGGCCGCAGTGCCACGCCGGCCCGCTTGGTGATTTCTCCCATCTTTTTTCTGTTTTCTGCCATCACGCTTTCTTCGATGATCAGTGCTGGTGTTGGAATTTCCCAGATTTTCATTGAAAAACGCCTCCCTTAGTCCTCTTTTGACTGTAACAATGTTCTAATTTCATCCATTTCCTTTAATATGGTGCGTTGCTGCTGTTTATAAAGCAGGTTTTGATTGTGGCGATAGAAGGCGGTGCTGCCGTTTTCGTTGATGAACCAAATGCTGTAAAAACCGCTGTTGAGCCTGGTCACAAAGAAAACCAACTCCTGCCCTTCTCGAAAGACCGTTTCCAAAAACGTAAAGGCCATTTCAAGCGCTGCACTGGTGGTTTCCTTGGCCGCCTCTGCCTCGTCCACTTCTTTGGCAAAAAGCCCTTTTATCAAAGTAAATACGCCCTCGCCATCGGCAATTCCTTCTTTTTTTACTTCCTGTACATATCCTTCCATGGTTTCCAGCACGGCCTGCAGGCGATGGTCCTCTTCTTTTTTCCATAACTTCGCCTTTTTCTTTTGAAGATACTTCTGCCGTTCTTCTTCCAAAAACGCCTGAAGCACTTCTTCTCCCCGTTTACTGGAAGAAAGGAGACGCTCCTTCGCCTCTTTCAGCCGTTCCATCAAATCCGTCAAATAAAGATCCGATTCATAGCAGGCGCGAAACTTCTGGTTTAACCCATCAAACAACAGACAAATCACACCCATCCGCTCATCAAAAGAAGCCAGACGCAGCCGGTCCACCTGTCGGTCAGTCCAATGCCCTTGTAAAATGTCCCCAATGGCATAATCTGCCTTATATTTATAATACAGTTCCAAATAAGCGGCAAAATCCTTGGCCGTTTTTTCCTGCTGCAAATATTGGCCCACCACAAACCGGTCGGCCTTTTTGCCCAAAGCTTCATAGACATATAACAACTTGGACAAGTCTTCCCAACCGCGGGCCGTCACAAAGACCTTTCCCTCTGCCGTGTTTTTCACCGTATAAAAAGATTCCGGTTTTAAATCCAGGAAACTCAAAATGGCGTCATGAACCTGCTGTTCCACGGCATATTCCCGCCAAACGCCATAATCTTCTGTCACTTCGATTTTTTTCACCCGGTCCAACGTAACAATATCAAATTCCCGCACACTTTTGTTATACTGCGGCGGGTTTCCGGCGGCCACAATCATCCAGCCCTCTGGGATTTGATGGCTGCCGAAGGTTTTATACTGCAAAAATTGCAGCATGGCCGGGGCCAACGTTTCCGATGCACAGTTGATTTCGTCAATGAATAAAATCCCTTCCGAAAGCCCTGTCTCCTCCATCTGCTCATACACCGCCGCCACAATTTCGCTCATGGTATATTCCGTCACGGCATATTCCTTGCCGCCATACACCTTATGCTCAATAAAAGGAAGCCCAATGGCGCTTTGGCGGGTATGGTGGGTAATGGTATAAGACACCAGGGCAATGCCACATTCTGTGGCCACCTGGCGCATGATGGCCGTTTTCCCAATCCCCGGCGGCCCAATCAGCAAGATCGGGCGCTGGCTTTCGATGGGGATACAGTATTCTCCATACCGGTCCTTTTGCAAATAGCTTTCAATGGCGTCTTTGATCTCCGCTTTCGCTCGTTTAATATCCACGCTGTGCTCCTCCCATGCGTTCCAATTCTTCTTTTCCCAATACAATTTCTATGGCCCAAGGGGGTACTTCCTTGTCGGTATAGCTGTCATCCACAAAGACAAAGGCCGTTTCATAGGGCGGCATCTTTTCGGGAAACACGCCATAGCCGTCGGTGAAATACAACAGCCCTTTCAGGCTTTCCAATTTCTTTTGGGCGCAAAGCTCGTCTACATACCGAAAGGCCGCCGAAAAATCCGTGCCGCCTCTGCCGTGTACTTCAAAGCCTTTGATATATTGTTTCAATTCCTCCGGTGAAACAATCACATCGTCTTTTTGCACCTGATTGTCGCATTGGATGATATGCACATTGATTTTGCGGAAAAACTGCTCCGTATCTTGAAAAATGGAAACGGTTTCTTCCAAAAACCGTTTCACCAAGTCGCTGTCGCAGGAGGCCGACGTGTCAATGACAATCACAAATTCCTCCACTTTTTTCTTTTCTGCATACTCCAAGCTTTCAATCAGCGGCATATTGCCATACTGCTGCAACCCATAAGTATAATAGATATAATCATAACTGTCCAGGTCCAGCTGCATCACTTCCCGCTCCACCATGAATTTTCGTAAAAAATCGCCATAGTCATAGCGGACCCTGGTTTCCAGACGCAAATATTCCACCAAGGCGTTTTGATCCTTGCCGCCATCTTTCGAGATGGTTTCCAGGTCTGTTTGGGTTTGCTGGGCAATGTTGGCCCATTTCTCTTTGTAGTCTGAAGAAGCATGGTTGGGCCTATCGGGTTGGCCATCCCCGTTGCCGTTTCCTGCGCCATCGCCGCCCTCCGGCTCTTCCTTCTCTCCTGCTCCATCCGAAGGGCCGCCACCTTCGCCCTGGGCTTCTCCTTGGCGGTACTGCACCCAAAAACTGTGGTCGTCCATCAAAAACTCCGCTTCCAGCTCCACCTGATTGGTCAAAAAGTCCGGCTGCTCACAGGCATAGCGATAGATGGCCTCCGGGGTCACAACGGGCAATGCTTCTTCCAGGCGGTAATACGTCTGGCGGCGCAGCGTCCCCGGCCGTCGCCCCAAAAACCGCAGTTCCATCTTGTCCACCAGATATTCTGCCGTGATGTCACAACAAAGATTCCAAAGCCGCTCTTGCCGTTCTTCCCTGCCCAAAGGATGGGCAAAGAGACAATGAAAGATCATATGCAAATAACAACCGTCCATCCACCGGTCATTTTCTTGATATTGCTGCATCAAAAAAAGCGGCGAATACCAAAGATAAAACCCGTCGGTTCCCACCGTTGCCGTATCGCCGCTCATGGCGTATTCCAACCCAGAAAATGCCATCGATAAATATCGTAAGTGAAGATACAGCTTGTTTTTTGTATTGGTCAAAAGTCGCTGGCAAAGGCCATCGAGCCGTGTCAGTATCTCATAGTCGGAAGCCATATCTTCTCTCCTTTTTTATAATTCAAATTTCTTTTTTCGTAATCCGCCTTGTTTTAATTGAAAATCCAGCAAATAGGCACTGATAGCACTGTTTTGCACCTCGGCCGCCGCCAATACCGCCGCCTGGACCGTCTCCTTGGTCAAAATGCCTTCTTGTTCCATCAGTTCCAAAAACGACAAGTCCCCCGTCTGGTCGGCAAAGGTAATGCAGATTTTCAAATGCTGTTTACAAAACAGCACATATTGTCTGCGGGCTTCTTCTTCCAGTTGATAAGGGTGGGCCAGTCGCTCCCGCACCAGTTCCAGCAGCGTTTCCGCTTGCTCTTCCAATACCCCAATCACAAAGGCGCGGTCATACTGGGCAAAATCAATGCCCTTTGTTTCAATGGAGCGGCGATACCGCTCCCCGGCCCCATGGGTGATGGTAAAAAAGCGCATGGCTGGAGCGTTGCCGGCATATTCGTAGTCAAAAGCTGGAAACACCAACGAAAACCCTTTCTTTTTCACCGTCAATAAAAACCGGCCGTCCAGATTTTTCAATAACGACACAACCCCTGGCGAAAGCGGCTTCTCTTCTGTAATCACCACTTCTTTCAAACTGTCGCAGTTTTTTAAAAATCCGTCCCCCACCGACCGTAGCCCTTGGGGTAACTCCAAATGCGCCAAGGACCGACAGTTATAAAACGCATGGGCCCCTGCTTCTTTTAACCCCTCCGGCAGCGCCACCCGTTTTAAATTCCGGCATCCGGCAAAACTGTAATTGGCCACCGTCCAAAGACTCTTTGGCAGCACCACTTCCTGTAACGATAAGCAATCGGCAAAGGCCCTCTCGCCAATTTCGCGCACCACAAGCCCGTTCCATTGCTCTGGCACTTCCACAAAGGGCGCATCGCCGCAATAGCCTTCCAGTACAGCCACACCGTTTTCCTCTTTCCAGTCAAATGCCACTTCTTCACCACCCTTTCTCCTGGTGTTTATACGAATATGGTTCCCTTATATTCCGCAGAATATTTCCCCGGCGAAACGCCCAGGACTTTTTTGAAGGTGCGGATGAAATGGGAATTGTTCCGAAATCCCGCTTCTTCCCCGGCCATCTGCACGCTTTTTCCCTGCCGCAATAAGGCGCAGGCCCGGATCAAACGTTGGGCAATCAAATATTGATTGATGCCAAGGCCCGTGGTTTTCTTAAAGATATAGCAAAGATGTTGTTTGGTGATAAAAAATTCCCCGGCAATGGTGTCAAGGGTAATGTTTTTATCGGCATTTTTTGCAATGTATTCCATAATCGGCGTCACACGGTCCACGTTTTTGGAGTGATAAGGTTCTGCTGCGGGAATGGTGCCCACCAATTGGTTCAAATAAATCATAATTTCAATAAACGCCGCCTGGCAGCGCAGATCGTCGCCATACTCCGTTCCCCCGGCGCTGGCTTTTTCGCATAACTTCTCCACCACTTCCAGCTGGCTTTCGTTGAGCAAAATACAGGGCGTTTTGGCCTGAAAAATTTTCAGCAAGTCCGTCTGTGGCGTGGATAATGCCGTGATGTATTCCAATGGAAATTTCATGACATAGCGCCGGTAGACCGAATTTTCCTCCACTTTGCTGCGGTGGATTTCCGCATTGTCCAACACCATCACAGCACCTTTTTCCATGGTGTAGGTGTGGGAGCCAACACTGATTTCTCCCTTTCCTTCCAGCACCACCGTCACCTCGTAAGCATCGTGAAAGTGGAACTGGCTCATTTGAAAAGCATAATCTTCATTGAGCTCAATGTCAAAAAAATATTTCATCGTTTCACCTCGTTTGAATGGGAATTGCCTGCCTTTCCCAAAAATTGACGTATTTCTTACAAATCAAGCTGCAGGCTCTCTCTCTATCATACTATATTTTCTTAATATTCGCAAACATTTTAAGAATATTGTTCAACATTTTATCGAAAAATGTGATACTGTATTGAATGATAGTATATTACCATAGGAGGGAACAAAATGGAACCAATGCAGCCATTTTCTGCACAATTTTCCGCCTACTTAAAAGACGAATCTCGTACCATTGGCTTTGCCGATAGTATTTCTTTTCCCAAATCCGAGGCAGAGGTCCTTACTATATTGACCTACTGTAACCAAAACAACATTCCCGTCACCATCCAAGGGGCCAGAACGGGCCTGGCGGCCGCGGCCGTACCCTTTGGCGGCCATGTGATGAATCTGTCCCAAATGAAACAGATGTTGTCGCTGCGAGAAGAAAACGGCCAGTTTTTTTTGACCGTGGAGCCTGGCCTTACCTTATTAGAATGTAACCAAAAACTGGCCAGCCATCAACTGCAAAGCCCTGCGTTTTCTGCTGCCTCTTTGGCCGTTTTGGAACAGATGGAAGGCAAAACCTTTTTCTTTGCCCCCGACCCCACCGAAACCACCTGCACCATCGGTGGCATGGCGGCCTGCAATGCCTCCGGCGCCCGCAGTTTTCTCTATGGCCCCACCCGAAACCACATCACGGCGCTGCGGGTGGTGTTACCAAGCGGCGAGGCCTTGGCGCTGCGCCGCGGCACTTGTTTTGCCCGCCATCGGCAGCTGCACCTGACCACGGAGCAAGGCACCTCTTATGCCCTTGCCCTGCCCCAATATCGCATGCCTAACACCAAAAACGCCTCCGGCTATTATATCAAAGAGAACCTGGATGCCATCGATCTGTTTTTGGGTAGCGACGGCACCTTGGGCGTTATCACTGCCTTGGAACTGAAGCTGACCTTGTTGCCTGCCTCCATCTGGGGCATCAGCTTTTTCTTTTCGGCAGAGGAAACGGCCCTGCGCTTTGCCGATACGGTGCGTCACCAAATGCCGGGCCTGGCTTCTGTGGAATATTTTGACGATGCTGCTTTGACCTTGCTGCGAAAGCAAAAGGAAACGGGCCTGGCCTTTGCCGCCTTGCCCACCATCGCCGAAGCCGACCGGTGCTGTGTTTATTTGGAACTACATAGCGATACAGACGAAGAAAATATGGAAAAAATGGTGCGCCTGGGCCGCGTGATGGAACAATGTGGCGGCGACCAAAGCCGCACTTGGGTGGCCAGAAATGAGACCGATCTTTCCCTGCTCCATTTCTTCCGCCACGCCGTGCCCGAAAGCGCCAATCTCATCATCGACGAGCGAAAAAAAGAATACCCGGAAATCACCAAACTGGGGGCCGATATGTCCGTACCCGACGACCGGCTCTTTGATGTGATGCGCCTTTACCGCACCACTTTGGCCGAAGCCCATCTGGAATCGGCCACCTGGGGCCACCTGGGCAATAACCACCTTCATGTCAATATCCTGCCCCGTGACCTTTCCGACTTTCACAAAGGCAAGGCCCTGTATGCCCGCTGGGCCGAAGAAATCAGTGCCATGGGCGGCGCCGTCTCTGCGGAGCATGGCGTGGGCAAAATCAAAGCGCCCTTTTTGGCTTTGATGTATGGGAAAGAAGCCATCGAAGAAATGCGACAGCTGAAACTGACGCTGGACCCCCATTCCATCCTTGGAAACGGCAACCTCTTTCCTTCCGTTCGAAAGGAGGCAGAAGCATGAACCTGATTGTTTGTATGAAACAAGTGCCTTCCAGCAATGAAGTGCGCATGGACCCCAAAACAAAAACCATCATCCGCGATGCCAAATCGGCCGTTTGGAATCCCTTCGACCGCTCCGCGCTGGAGGTGGCCGTTTTACTCAAAGAACAACTGGGCGGCCATATCACGGCCTTAAGCATGGGCATTCCCGATACGTCCCGGCTGTTGGAAGAAGCCATCAGTTGTGGTGCCGATGAGGCGTTGTTATTAAGCGACCGGGCCTTTGCCGGCGCCGACACCTTGGCCACTTCCTATGCCCTCTCCCTTGGGGTAAAAGAGATTGGGCCTTATCATTTAATTCTTTGCGGCAAAATGGCCGTCGATGGCGACACGGCACAAATTGGACCAGAATTGGCCGAAACCTTGGGCATTCCCCATATCACCGACGTCACCCAGATTGTCTTTGCCTCGGAAAAAGAATTGATTGTCTCTCGAAAGATAGACGGCGCAAGCCAACTGGTGCAAGTGACACTGCCGGCCCTTTTGACGGTGGTCAAAGAAATTGCCCAGCCCCGCCTGCCTTCCATTGCCTCCATCTTGCATGCAAAAGAGACCCCTTGCACCGTCCGCAACGCCCAAAACCTCCAAGCCGATACCACGCGCACCGGTCTTTTGGGTTCCCCCACCCAAGTGGTCAAAACCTTTACGCCGCCACCCAAACAATCCGGCGTAACCCTAAGTGCAAAACCAGATCAGGCGGCCAAAGAAATTGCCGCTTTGTTTGAGGAGGTGAAACGATGATTTCCATTGATTCTGCTTTATGCCGTGGTTGCGGCCTTTGTGTGAAAACCTGCGCCCAACAAGCGCTTTTCCTAGAAAATAAAAAAGCTTTTTGCAAGGATTCTTGTACCCTTTGCGGCATCTGTGTCGATGCCTGTCCCTTTCATGCCCTTTCCTTGCCCCAAAAAACAGCCAAAGAAGACCTTTCGGCCTATTGCGGCATTTGGGTGGTGGCCCAGTGCGACCAGGGCCGCCTGCTTCCTGTGACGTTGGAATTACTGGGTAAGGCCAGACAACTGGCCGACCAAAAACAAGTGCCCCTCAGCGCCGTTTTGCTTTCCAACCAGGCGGAAACCCTGGCCCGGGAATTGATTTTTTCCGGCGCCGACCAAGTCCTGCTTCTGTCCCATTCCTCTTTGGCTGCTGAGGATGAGGAACTGACCTTCCGCCTTTTGGCCGAAGAAATCGAACGCAGAAAACCGGAAATCGTCCTCTTTGGGGCCACCGCCTTTGGCCGCTCCGTGGCGCCTCGCCTGGCGGCAAGGCTGCGCACCGGCTTAACGGCGGACTGTACCCAGCTGGAAATCGACAAAGAGCAAGGCCTGCTGCTTCAAACCCGCCCGGCCTTTGGGGGAAACTTGATGGCAACCATCGCCACACCCTATGCCCGCCCCCAAATGGCCACCGTCCGCGCCGGTATTTTCCCGACACCAAAGCGGGATACCTCCCGCACCGGTACCCAGGTTTTGCTGCCTTTTCCAACCAAAAAGAAACCTGGCCTTCATGTTCTGGAAACCCAGATCCAAGCCGAAAACTCCTCTCTCCCCTCTGCCCAACTGCTGGTGGTAGCCGGAAAGGGGATTGGTACAAAGAAAAATATGAAACTGGTGCATCGGTTTGCCCAACTGGTCGGTGCCCAAGTGGGCGTTTCCCGGCCCTTGGTGGAAGCCGGTTGGAGCGATTATCGGTATCAAATTGGCCAAACGGGGGTAACGGTACATCCAAAAATCCTGTTAAGCCTGGGCGTTTCCGGCGCCATCCAACACCTGGCCGGTATTTCCGGCGCCGAAACCATCATCGCCGTCAATACCGACCCCCATGCCCCCATTTTTCAGGTGGCCGATTATAAAGTACAGGCCGATTGTATTGCTACCTTAGAATCCTTGATTCAACGATATGAATCCCAAAAATAGATAGAAGCATATTACTTTATTTATTTTGTCTATTTTATTGCCTATTTATAACATTATATTATCTATTTTTTTATATCAATTGACGCATATCTCCTTCTTTATTATAATATTTATATAAAAACGCGCGTTTTATAAAAAAATTTTTTTTAAAAAAGGAGGTATGTTGTTATGGGCAATTTATTAAATAACTTAAATAATTTTATTTGGGGTATGCCCTTTATTTTGTTCGTCATGATAGTCGGCCTCTATTTTACTGCCCGCGGCGGATTTTTCACCTTCACCCACTTTGGGCATGTCATGAAACATACGCTGGGTAGCTTAACCAGTCAAGAAGCAAACCGGAAACAAACCGGTAAGGTTTCTCCTTTCGAAGCCGTTTGCGTTGCCATCGGCGGCTGCGTTGGCTGTGCCAACATTGCCGGTGTGGCAACGGCCATCGCCACCGGCGGCCTAGGCTCCATTTTCTGGATGTGGCTTTGGGCCTTCTTCGGTATGATGGTCAAACTGGTGGAAGTAACGCTTGGTTGTTATTATCGTAGTAAAGATGAAAAAGGGAACTACTTTGGCGGCTCCATGTATTTCATGGAAAAAGGGATTACCCGTGAAATGGGCTTGAAAATTGGTATGCCTTTGGCGGTATTATTTTCTTTCTTCTTCGTTTTCCAGTCCATTCAAGGTTCCCAGGCCTTCACCATTGCCGAAGTGCTCCATGCATCCTTTGGCTGGAACATGATTGTTGTAGCTGTGATTTATAGTGCCGTGGCCTTTTATCTGATTTGCAAAGGCTCCAGCCGCGCCGTTAACTTTGCAGCCAAATGCGTGCCTTTCATGTGCGTGTTGTACTTATTGGGCGGCGTTGTGTTAATCACCGCCAACATCGGCACTCTGCCTTCGGCCATTGTTTCCATTTTCCATGATGCCTTCACCGGCACCGCGGCCACCGGCGGCTTTTTGGGCGCCACCGTTACCCAGGCCATGAACTCCGGCGTTTCTCGTTCCATGAACTCCAACGAAGCCGGCATGGGTTCTTCGCCTTTGGTACACGGTTCTGCCGAAACCATCCATCCCGTTCGTCAAGGCCTTTGGGGCTCCTTTGAAGTTTTTGTAGACACTTTGATTGTCTGCACCATCACAGCCCTTTCCGTTGCTTGCACCGGCCTTTGGGATACCGGTATCACCGGCGCTACGTTGACCATTGCTTCTTATCAAACCTTGTTTGGCAATTTTGGCGCCATCTATATCGGCATTATGGCCATCTTGTTTGGTATGACAACCACCACCGGCTGGTATGTGTATTATGTCACCGTTATCGGTTATATCCTGCGGCATAAACCGATTTTGCGTGACCGCTTCATCGCCTTTTTCAAGGTATATTTCCCATTGATGAACATCATCATCGTTTCCTATATCGTTCTGACCGGCCAGGATGCCACCATCTTCTGGACCATCGTTAGCCTCGTAACGGCAGGACCGGTGTTCTTCAACTTGATTGCCTTGGCGTTGCTGCGTAACAAATTCTTTGTGATCTTCAAAGACTATCTGGCTCGTTATATGGGCAAAGGCACCGTAGATCCTTCCTTCTATGTTTTCTATGAAGACGATCCGGCCATTGCTGCAAAAGAAGAAGCCATCCGCGAAGAGCTGCGCAAAACCGTTGCGGCCTCCGGCAAATAACCTTTGTTGCACAAAAAAACCCGAAATTCCATTGCGGAATTTCGGGTTTTTCTTTGTCTTTTTTAATCGATGTAATACAGTAAATCGCCATAGGTTGGGAATGGCCAGTCTTTTTTCTCCACCAAAAATTCCAACCGGTCGGCAGGGGTACGAATTTCGCTCATCAGAGGGAAGATGGTATTGCGGCAATAGGTTGCTGCTTCTTCCAGGTCTTCCATCCCCTTCACCACCTGCAACGCCTGGCTCATCTTTGCCACAGCAACGTCCAGTTCGTTTTGGGTTTCGGTAAGGCTTTGCAAAAGCGCTGCGGCAGAATCATATTTCACGCCGGCTGCTTTGAGAGAAAGCACCGTCTGTGCCACTTTCTGGCTATAGCCCAGTGCGGCCGGAGAAATCTGTTTCATGGCCACATCCACCATCGTCTTGCCTTCGATGATGATTTGTTTTGCATATTCTTCATACAAGATTTCTGCCCGTGCTTCACATTCGGCCCGAGTCAACACGCCGTGTTTTTCAAACATGGCAATGGCTTTTTCTGTGCGGATGGCAGGAATGGCTTCCAGCATGCTTTTGATGTTTGGTAAGCCGCGGCGAGCCGCTTCTTCCACCCATTCTTCCGAATAGCCGTTGCCGTTAAATACCACCCGTTTATGGGCTTTGATGGTCTCTTGGATCAACGCCATTACTTCTGCATCAAAGTCTTCGGCTTTTTCCAGACGGTCTGCAAATTCGCACAGCGTATCTGCCACCATGGTGTTGATGATATAGTTCGGACAAGCGATGGAATCGGAAGAACCAACCATACGGAATTCAAACTTATTACCGGTAAAGGCAAAAGGCGAAGTACGGTTTCTGTCGGTAACGTCTTTTTTCAAGAAAGGCAATACGCTGGCCCCGATGGACATTTCGCTGCCTTGGATGCTGTTGGAAAGGTGACCTGCTTCGATTTGGTTTAAAATATCTTCCAACTGTGCGCCAAGGAAGATGGAAATGATGGCCGGAGGCGCTTCTTGGGCGCCCAGACGATGGTCGTTGCCTGGGTTTGCGGCAGAAACACGCAGCAAGTCGGCATGGATATCGATGGCTTTGATGACAGCCACCAAAAGCAGCAAAAACAGTTTGTTTTCGTGTGGTTTTTTGCCAGGGTCCAACAAGTTTTTGCCGGTATCGGTGGTCATGGACCAGTTATTGTGTTTACCGGAGCCATTGACGCCGGCAAATGGTTTTTCATGGAGCAAGCAAACCAGATTAAAGTGTGGCGCCACTTTTTTCATGGTCTCCATAATCAACTGGTTGTTATCGGTGGCTGTATTGGTGTCGGTGAAAATGGGCGCCAATTCATGCTGGCAAGGAGCCACTTCGTTGTGCTGGGTTTTGGCTGGGATGCCCAGTTTCCAAAGCTCCCGGTTCAGTTCATGCATGAAGCAAGAAACTCTCTCCCGCAGTGCGCCATAGTAATGGTCGTCCAGTTCCTGGCCTTTTGGTGGCATGGCGCCAAAGAGGGTACGACCGGTGAAGATAATATCTTTCCGTTTTTTATACATATCCTTGTCGATGAGGAAATACTCTTGTTCCGCACCAACGGAGGTGATTACTTTTTTGGTTGTGGTGTCGCCAAAGAGACGCAAAATACGCAAAGCCTGTGCATTTAACGCATCATTGGAACGCAAAAGCGGCGTTTTCTTATCCAGGGCCACGCCGGTGTAAGAGCAAAGCACTGTAGGGATGCACAAAGTTAACCCCGAAGCATCTTCTTTCAAAAAGGCCGGAGAGGTGCAGTCCCAAGCCGTATACCCTCTGGCTTCAAAGGTGGAACGCAGGCCCCCAGATGGGAAGGAAGAAGCATCTGCTTCGCCTTTGATCAATTCCTTTCCAGAAAATTCCGCAATGGCACCGCCCATGCCATCTGGCGTCAAAAAGGCTTCATGTTTTTCTGCCGTAATGCCGGTCATTGGTTGGAACCAGTGGGAATAATGGGTTGCCCCTTTATCGATGGCCCAATCTTTCATGGCGTTGGCCACAACTTCGGCCACTGCGGCTGAAAGTGTGGTGCCATTTTTGATGGTATTTTTCAGTTCCACATAAATCTTTTTTGGTAAGCGTTCCTGCATCACAGCATCGTTAAACACGTTCATGCCGTAAATTTCGGATAAAGAAATTTTTTCCATAGTCACGTTCCTTTCCAAATGAATTGCCACCCATAATCGAAGAAGCATTTTTATCTGTTTTACCATATTTTGAATCAAATTGCAAGTTCAGTAAGCCCCTTTGGCAAAAAAAATCCCCCATCAAAGGATGGGGGAAATGTTGCAACGATTTATTTTGCATCTTCTGCCTTCCAAGTTTTGAAGTTCCAAGGACGTTTGCGGATGACACCATCGGCAAATGGAACAAAGATGGAGATGATGGCAAAGACTGCCAGCAACTGCTGATACCACAACAGTGGGAACAGATCCAGTGGGCTGATGGCGCCGCTGCTTACACCGGCCGTCAAGCTGCAGGCCAACAGAATCTGTGCGCCGTAAGGGATAAAACCCTGGAAGATACAAGACCAAATATCCAACAAAGATGCACTACGACGAGGGTCTACTTCATATTCTTCGCAGATCCCTTTTGCAATCTGGCCAGAGATGATGATGGCGATGGTGTTGTTGGCTACCGCCAAGTCAGCAATGGCAGAGATGGCAGAGATACCAACTTCTGCACTGCGTTTGCTGTGTACCATGCCCTGGATTTTTTCCAGTACCCATTGCAAACCGCCGTTTTTGGTTACCATATGTGCCAAACCGCCGGTAAACAGGGACAGCAAGAAGATTTCCAGCATGCCGGAGAAACCAGCATAGATGTTGCTGCTGAAAGAAAGCAGGGTCAAATCGCCAGAGATAATACCGATGATACCAGCCAAAACAACGCCGGAACCAAGGGTTAAGAATACGTTCATACCCAACAGAGCCAAAACCAAAACAACAACATAAGGCAAAACCTTGATGATGTTAAAGTCCATGATTTCTACTGCCGTTGCTGTTTCTGGACGACCCAAAATCAGCAATAATACGAAGGTAATCACAGCAGGAGGCAATGCAATAAAGAAGTTAACTTTGAATTTGTCTCTCATTTCTACGCCTTGCGTTCTGGTTGCTGCAATGGTGGTATCGGAGATCATCGACAAGTTGTCACCAAACATAGCCCCGCCAACAACAGCGGCTACCATCAAAGGCATACTCAGCCCAGCCGTGTCAGCCGTTGCAATGGCGATTGGTCCAATGGTACCGATGGTACCCATAGAAGAACCAGTAGAAACAGCCAAAAAAGAAGCAATTACAAACATACCAGCCGTAATAAATTCAATCGGGATCACAGACAAGCACAGATAAACCGTACTTTCTACGCCGCCCATGGCGCTGGCCACAGTGGCAAAAGCCCCTGCAAACAGGTAGATGAAACACATGGTCAAAATGTTTTCATCGCCGCAGCCTTTTGCAAAGTCAGAAAATTTTTCTTCAATGGTGCCTTTGAACATAAGAAAGGCAACAATGATACCCACCAAAATAGCAACTGGGGATGGCAGTTGATAAAATGCCATATCCACCCCTTGCATCTGCAATACAATACCGACGCCTAAGTAAAGTAAAATGAATACCGCAAATGGTATGAGCGCCGCGCCGTTGGCTTTCGGGTTATTCTTTTGATCCATAATACAACCTCCCTTTTTCATGAATCCCACTAAAATGAATAATGCCTGTGGTACCGGTACATCAAAAACACAGTGATAACGCTGTGTTTTTCTCCTCCTTTCCGCTGTTTTTTGTTATTTATTAACTTAACTATATCATACCACATTTCTACCATATTTGTTAGTTGGTAAATCGGATAACTGGCTATCGATTTTTCCGATAATGATTATCTATTTTTTTCTGTTTTTCCAATTTTCTACCTATATAACAGAAAAACTTGCTGCTGTGTTATCGGGAAAACAGATAACCAGATATACAAATTAACTACTAACACTTTTCCAGCCAGTGTGGTAAAGTAAAGGTGAAAGGAAAACAAGGCAGACAAAACGAACTGCCTGTCAAAGAAAAAAAGAGATGTCAAACGCAGGAATGTAAATAGGAAAAGGAGTGTTCTTCTATGGAAAATATGAATCATGCAGGATTTGGAACAAAAGCAATTCACGCTGGAAACAGAAAAGATAGCGTTTATGGTGCATTGACAATGCCAATCTACCAGACCTCCACTTTCTATTTCGACAGCTGCGAACAAGGCGGCCGTCGCTTCAGTGGCCAGGAAGCTGGTTATATCTACTCTCGTCTGGGCAACCCAACCAGTAACGTACTGGAAGACAAAGTAGCTGCTTTGGAAGGCGGCGAAGCTGCTGCCGCAACGGCCAGCGGTATGGGCGCCATCTCCTCTACTTTGTGGACCATCGCAGGGGCCGGCAAACACATCATCGCCGATGGTACACTGTATGGCTGTACTTTCGCTCTGTTGGCTCATGGTTTGACCCGTTATGGCGTAGAAGTTTCTTTCGTCAATACTTCTAACCTGGACGAAATCAAAGCTGCATTGAAAGAAAACACCGTTGCCGTTTATCTGGAAACCCCAGCAAACCCCAACTTGAAAATTGCAGACATCAAAGCCATCGCTGAATTGGCCCATAACTACAACAAAGACATCAAAGTGGTTTGCGATAACACCTTTGCAACCCCTTATCTGCAACAGCCTTTGAAACTGGGCGCTGACGTTGTGGTTCATTCCGCAACCAAATACCTCAATGGCCATGGCGACGTTATCGCCGGATTCGTTGTCAGCGATGCAGAATTCATCAACCAAGTAAAAATGTTTGGTATCAAAGACATGACCGGTTCCGTTTTGGGCCCACAGGAAGCTTTCTTGATCCTCAGAGGTTTGAAAACATTGGAAATCCGGATGCAGAAACACTGCGCAAATGCACATCAAGTTGCTGATTTCTTGACTGCTTGCGACAAAGTGGAAAAAGTATACTATCCAGGTCTGGAAAGCCATCCAAACCACGAAGTTGCTGCTCGTCAGATGAAAGATTTTGGCGCAATGATCTCCTTCGAAGTAAAAGGCGGCAAAGAAGCCGGTATGAAACTGGTAAATAGCCTGGAACTGTGCACCGTGGCTGTAAGCCTTGGCGATGCAGAAACCTTGATCGAACATCCAGCTTCCATGACCCACTCCACCTATTCTCCAGAAGAACTGGCTGCTGCTGGTATCCCAGAAGGTCTGGTTCGTCTCTCCGTTGGTCTGGAAAATGCCGAAGACATCATTGCTGATTTGAAACAGGCTTTTGATCGCATCTAATCCAAGATGCTATCCTATATTCTCCTAACTCCGCTGATTGGGTTACCCCCTAATTGATCCATTCAGCAACCCCTTCTTAAAAGACTGTCGGCCCCCACCGACAGCCTTTTTTGAATCTAAAAAAAGTCCACCCATTGGGCGCAACTTCCTAAGAAAACAAAGATGGCTGCAATCCTTACATCCAAAGGATTGCAGCCATTTTATTTTTACTGAGATTGTTTTCTTTTGAAGAATGCTATCGCAAATTCTAAAAAAAGGAAGAAAAACAAATTTTCTTCTTGGGAAACCGCTTTGGGTAACCTTTCACTGCCACAAATCCCATGAATCATTCCTGTTTTGCTTCTCCTATCTCTCTTTTCTGTTTGTCCATCGGACGGCACTTTCTGGACTTTTTTCCTGTTCTTCCCATTGCCGAAATGCCCCACAAAAACCATTGCTATAAAAAAACACTACCATGGCCTGGCAGTGTCTTTTTGAGACCGTGTTGCATTTTGGCCTCCTTCCGGCTTGTTGCATGCCGTCTGTTCCTCTCTTGTGGTGTTGCTTTTGTTCGCTTTGGCCAAACGGCCTTCTGTCTCTCCTTGCTGTCGGTTGCAGCAAAACACGGGCTGTGCCTTGCTTTGGATGATGCATTTTTCCATACACCATCGAAACACACCGTCCGTTGGCAAATGCCAAGTGTTTTTGTTTCCGGCAAAAACAGCAATGTGTTTTTTTCTGTTTTCCTTCGTTTCTGGCGACAAAGGAAACAGAAAAAGACGCCTTCCGGTTCCAAGACCGTCCTTGCTTTCTGGCGAACAAGTAAGGCTTCCACCGGCTGGTTTGGAGGACAAAGAAAACGCATGGATTTGGGAGTGCGCCCTTTGCCCGATTGCCCGAAAAAAATGAAACAAAAATTCTGGCGTTTTTTTGTTTCCTTTTCTTCTCTTTTTTGGCCCTTGCTTTCAGACAGGCTTTGTTTCTTGTGCTGTAAAAAAACATCTTCAATAACTGCACCGCAGTTATTTTCCATTTTATCTTACCCCATTTCCACCCGTTCGTCAAGGCTCGTCCCCGGCGGATTTTGTAAACAAATTTCAAACTTTTTTTCTTTCGATCAAAAAAGAAGTCCCGTCTTTCGACTAAAAAAAAGAACAGCATCCCCTCTTTTTTGGGGAAAAAAGAGCAAAAAAGAGCAGCGAACGAAAGCGATTTCCCAAGAAGAAAACATTGTTTTTGTGTTTGTTTTTCTTCTTTTCTTCTTGAAAATTGCGATAGCATCCTTCAGAAGAAAACAACCTTAGAAAAAATCAAAACCACTAGTAAACTAGTGGTTTGAACAACCCCTAGAAGGGGTATTGCGTGCGTATTCCCTAAAAGGGAATATCGAAGATTTGGCAACGCATTACAATCACAGGCAGCCACTTAAAGT
>CALWGC010000020.1 GCA_944378105.1 uncultured Clostridia bacterium | reverse complement strand
GGTTCTCGTGTCATCAGCATGACTGTTGGTTCCAACACCATGAACATCAACGGTGTACCTGTTCAGATGCAGGCAGCTGTTGAAATCACTGGCGAAAGAGCTTTCATTCCTCTGAGAGACCTGGGTTATGCACTGGGCCTGAACGACAGCAAGATCGCTTGGGACGATGCAACCAAGACCGCTACTCTGAACTAATTGTTAGTTCCGTAAGAAGCGCGAAGTAAACGCAATACCCAAAACCACAAACGAGACGGGGACGCAAGTCCCCGTCTTTTTTTGTGTGGAAACATAAGAAAAGAAGGAGAATAAAAATGAAGATTTCTTTCGGCACAGCTTCCTAAGAAAACAAAGATGGCAGAAATCCTTATATACAAGGGATTGCTGTTATTTTCTTTTTGCTGAGGTTGTTTTTTCTGAAGACTACTATCGCAATTTCTAAGAAGGGAAGAAGAAAACAAAAACAATGGTTTCTTCTTGGGAAAACGCTTTTTGGCCTTCCTTTTTTTGCATAATCCCCACTTCGAAGTGGCAAACTATCGAAGGGTGATGAAATGAATTTCGAAAAAAATTTGGCAAACAACAAGCGCCGGTTACAAGAGGCCCTTTCCGGTGCCGAAGATGTGGTTTTGAAAGACTTATGGTGTGGAAAAACCCAACTGTTACTGGCTTATACCGATAATATGGTCAATAACGAGGCCGTGCAGCAGGCCGTACTGACCAACTTGATGCAACGGCAGGCGTTTGGCGGCACCGCCACATTTTTGCAGGAAAATGCCATTGCCGTTGGGGAGATCAAACAAGTGCGGACGGTGGAAGAAGCGGTGGTGGGCATCCTTTGGGGAGATACGCTGCTTTTGGCCGATGGCGATGATGCGGCCTTGGAGATTACCACAAAGGGTTGGCCCAATCGTGGCGTCAGCGAAGCAAAAAACGAAGTGGCGCTGCAAGGGGCCAAAGACGCCTTTACGGAAGTGGGGGCGTTTAATATTGTTTTGGTGCGTCGCCGGATGAAAGACCCGTCTTTGCAAGTGAAGCGGATGCGCATTGGCCGCCGCAGTCAAACGGACGTGGCGGTGTTATACCTCAAAGATGTGGTGCGGCCGGAAATTTTGGCAGAAACCATGCGCCGGTTACAGGAAATTGATGTGGATGCCGTCACCGACAGCGGGCAGATTGTCCAATGGATGGAGGGGAGGCGGGGCCTTTTTCCCACCATGCAGTTGACGGAGCGGCCAGACAAAACGGCAGCCAGTATCTGTGAAGGGCGCATTGCCATACTGGCCGATAATTCGCCCACGGCGATTCTAGTACCGGCTACCCTCAATGTGTTTTTTCAGGCCGCCGATGACTATTATGCCCGGTGGGAAGTCATGTCTTTGACCAGGCTATTGCGGTTTGTGGCCGCTGTAGCCGCGGCGGGGCTGCCGGGGCTTTATGTGGCGCTGGTGGTCTATCATCCCCACTTGATTCCGTCGCCGTTGGCGTTAAAAATTGCCGAAGGGCGCAGCAGTGTACCGTTTCCGACGGTGGTGGAAGTGCTGTTGATGGAGCTGGCCTTTGAATTGCTGCGAGAAGCGGGGATTCGGCTGCCATCGCCTGTCAGCAGTACCATTGGCGTGGTGGGTGGCATTGTCATTGGTCAGTCGGCGGTGGAGGCCGGGCTGGTTGGCCCGGCGGTGGTGATTTTGGCGGCTTTTTCTGGCATTTGCAGTTTTGCGGTGCCCAATTTGGCGTTGGTCAATGCACTGCGGGTGATGAAAATTGGATTGCTGTTTGCGGCGGCTTTTTTTGGTCTGTATGGTTTTTATTTGGGTTGCTTGGCCCTTTTGGTGAGCCTTTGTGCAACGGAAAGCTTTGGCATTCCTTATTTATACCCCTTTTGCAGCGGCGAAGCCAACGACGGCACCGATTGGCAGGATACGTTTTGGCGTGCGCCGTTGGGATGGATGAAAAGAAGACCGATTTTTGCCACCATCAAAAACCGTTGGCGTGTGGGGAGGAGACAAAAATGAGAGGGAAAAAAAGAAAGAGCCGGCAAAGGATTCGCTCCTTTCCACACCCACAGCAAAAACTGGAACAAGAAAAACAGTTGCCGCCATCAGGCGAAAAACGGAGGAATTTTCTATGACCAATCATTCCCTTTCGGTACGACAGATACAGGTATTGTTCTTTTTGGATTTGCTGGGCATTTCCATGCTTTATCTTCCTTCCATGGTGGCCAAATGGGGCGGGGGTTACTGTGCCGTTTGGCTGGGATGCGGGGTTTTGGTTTGGGCGCTCTTTGGCGCCATGGCGGCAGAATGTTCTGGAAAGGAATTGGCTCAAAGCGGTTTAGGGCGTGTTTTACTGTTGTTTTTTGCAGGGAAGAACTTGTTGCAGGGCGCTGTTTGGCTACGGCTGATGGCGGGCAGTTTATCGGTGCTGCTGTTACCCAAGACGCCGTTGGTTTTGACGGAAGGGGCTATGGTTTTGCTGTTATGGTATGGCGTCACAAAGGGCCCGGCCTGCCGGGGGCGGGCGGCGGAAGTGTTGTTGTTGCCGGTGGTGCTGATTTTATTTGCCGTTTGTGCCTTTAGCATGGCGGGGGTGGAGCTGGAAAAACTGGTGCCTTCGGCGCCGGTGGGCGCAGGCAAAACCATTGGACTGGTGGCACTTTCCGGTTTTGGAGTGGAAAATATATTGTTTGCATCGGCGTTTTGTAGCCAGAAAAAGGCAGGCAAGGCCGTGGCTTTGTCTGGCGTGCTATTGGCGCTGGTGTTGGCGGCCTTAACGGCGTTATCCTATGCGGTCTTTGGCGGCACGGGAATGACCATTCGCCGCTATCCCTTATTACAGTTGATGGACACCATCGATTTTCCGTTGCTGTTTGTGGAGCGACAGGATGTTTGGATGGTGGGGGTCTGGCTTTGGAGTGTGTTTTTGTTTTTGTGGAGTTGTCTGTTTTTTTGCGGCTGGCAGTTTGCCCAGGTGGTGCAGCGGGGAAAGGAACGCTGGTACGCCTTGGGGGCGGCGGTGGTGATGTTGGCCTTGGCCCAGTTGGTTGTGACAGAGGCGGCGGCCATGTTCTTTTTGCAAGGGCTGCTTTGGATGAACGGGCTTAGTTTGATCTTGATTTTGGGACTGTTTCTCAAAGAAAGGAGCAGGGCATGAAAAAATGGGTGTTTGTATGGCTGGCGATGGTGTTGCTTTGTGGGTGTTATGATGCCAGAGAGATTGACGAGCGGGATTTTGTGCAGACCATGGCCATTGATGCACTGCCCGACGGAACGCTGAAAGTGACGTTGGGGATCAGCGACGATGCCGGACAAATGACCAGCCGGGAAGGCCAGGGAGAAACCTTGGCCCGGGCCATGGCGGCGCAGGAGGCCAAGCAGAGCCGCACCATTTATTATGGACATACGAAAACCATCGTATTGGGGGAAGGACTGCTAAAAGAAGAACGGGCACTGAAAGATGTGGCTCAAACCCTCTGTACCGAACAGGTGCTGTCCTTAAAGACGTATGTGACGGCGGCGGAAGATGCGGGGAAAGTGGTACTGGCCTTATGCGAAGGAGAAAGTGGCACCATAGACCAGTTTTATCAAAACAACAAAGGGGACTGGGAAGAGACATTTCCCGTTTATTTAAAAGACTTGGAGGAGAAGGCAGCAGAAGGGGCGACGCTACTTTTGCCCTGGGCCCAGGTGGAAGAAGACGGAGTGTTGCTTTCTGGCTGTGCGGTGCGCTCCGACGGGCAATACTTGGGGCAGTTGACGGGAGAAGAAACGGCCAATCTCACCTGGTGTGGCAAGGAAGGCAGTGGCCGCGTGGTGACTTTTTTGGTGGAAGGAAAGCCCCTATCGGTGCGGGTAAACCGGCGCAGTGCCCATGTGGCCCAAGGAGAACAGATGGAAGTATCCATTTTCGTCCAAGGGGAAGTGTTGCAAAGTGGGCCCTTTGACCTGACCGACCCCACCCAGGAAAAGCTTTGTTTAGACGCCTTTTCCCAAACGGTGACAAAACAAGCAACCGAAGGACTTTCGGCCTTGGAAGAAATTGGCGTAAAGGAACGAAAGGGCGTGGAACTTGCGGTCAAAACCGATGCCGTTTTTTCCTCGGCAGGTATGGCAAGCAGTGGTGTGGGTCAGACTGAGCCTTGAGGTGAAGGAAATGAAACGACAATGGAAACAAGGATTGCTTTCGTTTGGTTGTGGGATGATGGTGGCGTTTTTTGTACTGACGGCATCGGCGGCGTCTTATGCACAGCAGATGCAGCAGGACATTGCCGCTGAGTTGGTGCGGTTTCATGTGGTGGCCAACAGCAATGCATCGGCGGATCAGGCGCTGAAGATGAAGGTACGAAATGCCGTTTTGGCGGAAATGGAACCGTTGTTTTCGGCGGCCTCCTCCAAAGAAGAGGCGTTTCAAGTGGCAAAAGAAGAAGCGCCGCGAATGAAAGCCATTGCAGAAGAGGTATTGGAAGAAAACCAGGCCCCTTATGGGGCGGAAGTGAAAGTGGCGCCTTGCCGCTTTCCGGTGAAACAATATGGAGACATTACGCTGCCGGCCGGGGTGTATGACGCCGTCAACATCCGCCTGGGCGCGGCAGAGGGAGAAAATTTTTGGTGCGTGCTCTATCCCTCCCTTTGCCTGGTGGAAGAAGGGACGGAGGAGACGCTGGATGTGAAAAAGATGGGGCATATTCTCTCGCCGGAAGCATATAGTATGGTAACAAGTGATGAAGTGGAAATCAAATGGAAGGTGGTGGAATGGTGGCAGGAACAATGGGGCGAAGACAACTGGTAAGAGAAGTGTGTTTGGGCCTACTGCTGGTGCTGGCTTTTGTCTGCTACTGGCAGCAAACAACGACAGGAGAAGGCGTGCTGTGGGCGGCCGTTTATACCATTGGTTCCACAGGGGCCGTGGTGCGAGAAATTCAACAAAGGCTGAAAAACTGGGGCTATTATACGGGCAATGTAGATGGTATTTATGGCAGCGGCACGGCGGAGGCCGTGCGATTTTTTCAGCAGACCAATGGCCTGCAAAGCGACGGCATTGTGGGTAGTGCCACATTGGCAGCGTTGGGCATTACATCGGAAGCGTCTTTGGAAGACAAACTGCTTTTGGCAAGGCTCATTTATGGGGAAGGGCGCGGCGAACCCTATGAAGGGCAAGTGGCCATTGGGGCCGTGGTGCTAAACCGGGTGGAAAGCCCCGATTTTCCCGACACCATTCGGAAAGTGATTTATCAAAAAGGCGCCTTTGATGCCGTCAGTGACGGACAAATCAATTTAACACCCAACGAAACGGCTTTTCTTGCAGCAGAAGATGCCCTCAACGGTTGGGACCCCACCGGTGGGGCCCTGTACTATTGGAACCCGGCAACGGCCACCAGTCCCTGGATTTGGCGCATCAATATTACAGGCCAAATCGGGCGGCATGTCTTTGGGTATCAATGATGGTCAAAACAGGAAAAAAAGCCTTTGTTTTGGCCATTTTTTAGTTGTCAAGTGGAAGGCAAAGGCATATAATAATACCGTTAGTTATTTTTTGACCGAAGAAATGAGGGAGCTGCATTGAATAAAAAAACCGTTGTAGTGCTTTTTGGCGGTCAGTCGTCAGAGCATGAAGTCAGCAGAATGTCTGCAACAACCATTCTGTTCCACATGGACAGTGAAAAATATTACATCATTCCGGTGGGAATTACAAAAGCGGGCCAATGGATGATTTATAACGGTCCGGTGGAAAATATCAAAACAGGGGAATGGGAAAAATTTGGGACGCAAGCCATTTTAAGTCCCGATGCCACCCAAGGCGGCTTGCTGAAATTGGTGGGCGGCAAGGGCAAGGAAATTCCGGTGGACGTGGTATTTCCGGTGCTCCATGGGCTTTATGGCGAAGATGGCACGGTGCAGGGGTTACTGGAACTGGCGAAGGTGCCTTATGTGGGCTGTGGCGTGTTGGCCTCGGCCGTTTCCATGGATAAAGTATATACGAAAATCATTGCCAAACAGGCCCGGATTCCCCAAACGGAATCGGTGGTGGTCTATCAAGAGGACTTGGGCAAAAAATCTGTTTTCACCAAAGTGGAACGGAAATTGGGCTATCCCGTGTTCATCAAGCCTTCCAACGCCGGTTCTTCTGTGGGCGTCTCCCGTGCTACCAACCGGCAGGAGCTGGAAGAAGGATTGAAACTGGCTGCTGCGCATGACAGAAAAATTTTGGTGGAAAAAGAAGTCGTTGGCCAGGAAGTGGAATGTGCCGTACTGGGTAATGGCAGCAAGGCCAAAGCTTCTTCTGTAGGCGAAATTTTAAGCGCCGGCCAGTTTTACGACTATCATTCTAAATATGAAGACGAAGAAAGCCGCACCATTATCCCGGCCCGTTTGTCGGAAGAAACCATCGAAGAAATTCGCCGTTTGGCGGTGAAAGTCTTTGCGGCCATGGACGGCAGTGGTCTGGCCCGGGTGGATTTCTTTGTGGAAAAAGATACCAACCGCGTCATTTTCAATGAATTGAACACCATGCCTGGCTTTACGTCCATCAGCATGTATCCAAAGCTGTGGGAAGCAGCCGGCATTGGATTGGAAGAACTGATTGACCAGCTGATTACGCTGGGGCTGGAAAAGGGAGAAAGGATGGGCCGCATCCATGGATAATCGTCCCATTGGTGTGTTTGACTCCGGTGTGGGTGGCTTGACGGTGGCCAGGGAATTGATGCATGTGCTGCCCAATGAAGAATTGGTTTATTTTGGGGATACGGCCCGGGTGCCTTATGGCTCCAAATCGCGGGAGACCGTGACCCGGTTTTCGTTGCAGGATGTGCGTTTTTTGCTCAGTAAAAAAGTGAAGGCTGTGGTGGTGGCTTGTAATACGGCCAGCGCCAACAGTCTTTCTGCCATGCAGCAGGCCTTTTCCCTGCCCATCTTTGGCGTTGTGGAGCCGGGGGCTGCGGCCGGGGCGCGGGCAACCAAAAATGGACGCATTGGCGTCATTGCCACCAGCAGCACCATTGCCAGCGGCGCCTATCAACAGGCCATTTTGAAGAAAAATCGTGGTTTTGCCGTGTTGGCCAAGGCCTGTCCGCTGTTTGTTCCTTTGGCCGAAGAGGGATGGACAGAGGAAGAAATCACATTTTTGACTGCGCAAAAATATTTGACAGAGTTAAAAGCGCAGCAGGTGGATACGCTGGTGATGGGGTGTACCCATTATCCGCTGTTGCGTCGCTGTATTCAAGAAGTGATGGGGGACGATGTCACCCTCATCGACCCGGCCAGAGAGACGTCGCTTTTGGTGAAAGAGGCCCTGGAAGAAAAGCAATTATTGCGCCAGGCAGAGACACCGCCGTCCCATCGGTTTTATGTCAGCGACCAGACGGCCATGTTTGAAAGTATCTGCCGCCGGGCCCTGGGCGAAGTACACGAAGCAGAAAAAATTGAGATTGAAAGCTATTAAAAAAGGCACGAAGCCCTTTGTGAATACAAGAGGTTTCGTGCCTTTTTTGATACTGCCACGGAGACGGGCAGTTGCTTTCCATGGGATGGATGGAAAACAGCTGTCAGAGACCTATTTTATTGAGAAATATGCAAACCTGCAATTTTGGCCATTTCTAAAATGGACTCGACGGATACTTTTTTGCCATTATAGTCGATCAAATTGTCCATGCTACCGGTGAAGATGTCCGCTGGTTCATATTTTTTGAGGATGATTTTATCGTCATCCACAAAAATTTCCAAGGAATCTTTCACTTCAATATTCAAGTTTCTCCGAAGTTCAATGGGCAAAACAACACGTCCTAATTCGTCTACTTTTCTCACAATGCCAGTTGATTTCATTGATTACCCTCCTTTTGCTAGTGGAAACTTTAACAGCGTGATAACTATATCATATTTGTAAAAAAATGTCAATCCAAAAAGAGAAAACTTCACTATTTTGTAACAAAATAGCAGAAAAAGTAGAAAAATCAACAGAAAAAGGAGGGGTAAAAATACTATTTTATCCTATAAATGGTAATAAATGTATGGGTAAAAAGATTCTATTGATAACCTAAATACGAAGATAATTGCCTACAGCAATCTATCCCCAATATCATCCGAAATTTACCATCGACGAATCGGTGATGCGGTATGGATTAGAGTTATTATTGCGTGCCACATTGCGCTTTTTAAATGAGAAATAAAAAACACGCCAAGGAAAAAGTCCTTGGCGTGTTTTTCTTTGTGTGTGGTTTTGCGATTTTGCTACCGCCATAGCGGAGCGCAGAAAATAACATAATTAAGGTAGAAATGGCAAACCTGTTTAGTTGTTGTAGCCCAAGAAAGAAGACAGCTGGGCGCAAACGGTGGAAAGGCTTTCTTTGATATTTTCCAGTTTTTCGGCAGTCATCCGGCGGGATGGGCCGCTGACAGAGATACCGGAAACGGTTTTGCCAGTAAAATCTTTGATGGGCATGGCAAAGCAAATCATGCCGTCGAAATATTCTTCGTTGTCCAGGGCATAGCCTTGATGGCGGATTTTGGCCAGCTCGGCTTTCATTTTTTCATAGGTGGTGATGGTGTTGGCGGCAAAGGGGGAAATTTCAATGTTTTCAAAATATCCCTGCAGTTCTTCCGGTGTAAAGTCGCACAAAAACAGTTTGCCCAAGGCCGTGGCGTACAACGGCTCCCGTTCCCCCACTTGGGTGTTGGTGCGCAATTTAATGTTGGGCTCGATTTTACAGATGATGACCGTTTCGTAGTTATTGAAAACGCCCATGTTCACCGTTTCGCTGAACCGGTTACAAAGCTTTTCCAGTTGTGGGATGTAATTGGCGCCGTTTAAGGTATGTTGTTTGGGCACGGCATTGCCGGCGTCAAAGAGGCCCCAGCCCAAAAGATAGCTGGTGGAATTGGCCCCGGCCTTTTCCACAAAGCCATAGGCCATGAGGGTATCCAAGGTACGATGAACGCCGCTTTTGCCGATGGAAAGGGCCCGGCTGATTTCACTGATGGAAACCCCTTCCGTTGAGGTGTTTTCTTTTAAATATTGCAAAATATCCAGCGCCTTGGCCAGGGTTTGCACCGGGTACTTTGGGATGTGTTCAAAAGACTCCATGAAAGAACCTCCTTTTTTGAAACAGGGTCGGAAAGCAAAAGGTGTATTGTCTGAATATTCCAAATAATAGAATGTATATATCATTATATAGATTATTGACAAAAAAGTAAAGAAAAAAATTTGGAATTTTTGAGGAATAGAGCATTGACAATTCGACACAGGATTACTATAATAAAATCAAACAAAAACGTAGAAAGCCGTTCCAAATATTAGAACAAATCGCCGTTTTTGTTACTAGGCTATGAAAAATCAGTAAGGGAAACAGATCAAAAAGGAGTGAAACATATGAACCGCGTGACAGTGAACCGCGAAATGTGCAAAGAATGTGAATATTGCCTGCATTTTTGCCCGAAAAAAACGATCCTGAAAAAGAGCGATACCGTAAACAAAAAAGGCTACTATGCAGTAGAAGCAGTTGACATGACAGATTGTATCGCCTGCGGCATTTGTGCTACCGTATGTCCGGAAGGCGCAATTATGGTTGAAAAAGACGTATAAGGAGGAAAGAACATGGGTGAAAAAGTTTTTATGCAAGGTAATGAAGCCTTTGCTGAATCTGCGATTCGTTCCGGATGTAAATTTTTCTTCGGCTATCCTATCACTCCATCCAGTGAAATGCCGGAATATTATGCAAAAAGAGCTCCAGAAGAAGGTTTGACATTTATTCAGGCTGAAACAGAAGTTGCAGCTTTCAATATGATCGCCGGTGTTGCAGCAACCGGTAAAAGAGGTATGACCGCTACCAGCGGCCCTGGCTTCTCTCTTGGCTGCGAAGCAATGAGCTATATGTCCGCAGCAAGCCTGCCTTCCGTAGTGGTTGACGTTATGCGTCCAGGCCCAGCTGACGGTGAAATCCTTGGCTCTCAAGGTGACTACTTCCAGTTGACCAAAGGCGGCGGCCATGGCGATTACAGAACCATCGTTTTGGCTCCCTATTCTGTACAGGAATATGCTGACTTTGCACCTTTGGCTTTCGAACTGGCTGAAAAATATTTGAACCCAGTTGTAGTTGCCAGCGATGGTACTTTGGCAAAAATGATGGAAAACGTAGTGCTTCCAGAAAGATCTGCTGGTCCAGAAAGACAACCTTGGGCTGTTGACGGTGCAAAAGGCAGAGAACACAACGACATCACCACCTGCGGTGACGGTCCAGAACAGTGGGAAGCTTTCAACCTGCGTCTGCAAGCAAAATATCAGAACATCAGAGACAACGAACAAAGATGGGAAGAATATCAGACAGAAGATGCTGATGTGATCATCGTTGCTTTCGGTGTATACTCCAGAGTTGCTATGGCTGCGATGAAGATGGCAAGAGAAAAAGGCCTCAAAGTTGGTCTGATTCGTCCAATCACCCTGTGGCCATTCCCAGTAAAAGCATTTGAAAACCTGGAAAACAAAGACTTCTTCGTAACCGAATTGAACTCTGGCCAGATGGTAGAAGATGTGAAACTGGCTGTCAAAGACAAAGACAGAGTGGAATTCTATGGCCGTCTGGGTGGTATGATCCCAACTCCAGTAGAATTGTTCAACAAACTTTGCGAACTGTACATGAAATAATATAGGAGGTGGAACTGATGAGCATCGTTTATAAAAGACCCGAAGTTTTTACGGACGAATATATGAAATACTGCGGTGGCTGTGGTCACGGCATCATCAATAAAGTAATCGGCGAACTCATTGAAGAAAACAACTGGCAGGAAAAGGCCGTATTTGTATGGCCAATCGGCTGCTCTGTATACGCTGATAAATATTTTAAAGTAGACAGCATCTGCGCACTGCATGGCCGTGCTCCTGCTGTTGCAACTGGTGTAAAACGTGCTACCCCAGAAAACCTGGTTATCTCTTACCAGGGCGACGGTGACTTGGTTTCCGAAGGTATGAGCGAAATCATGCACTCTGCCATCCGTGGCGAAAAATTCACCGTTGTATTCGTAAACAACGCTATCTATGGTATGACCGGCGGTCAGATGGCTCCTACCACTTTGATGGGCCAGCACACCACCACTTCTCCTTATGGTCGTGCCGAAGAATTCACCGGCCATCCAGTGAACATGGCTGAAATCATTGCTGGTATCCCAGGCTGCTACTACAGCGAACGTGTTACCGTAAACACCCCTGGCAACATCAGAAAAATGAAAGCTGCCATCAAAAAAGCATTTGAATATCAGATGGAAGGCAAAGGCCTGACCTTTGTTGAAGTTGTTTCCCCATGTCCTACCGGCTGGAACATGAAACCAGTGAAAGCCTTGGAATGGTTGTCTGAAAGTGTCATTAGCACCTATCCTTTGGGCGTATTCAAGGATTTGGGAAAGGAGGAAAAATAAGATGAAAAGTGAAATTATTTTTTCCGGTATCGGTGGCCAGGGTACCATTTTGATGGGCAAAATGGTTTGCACCGCTGCTTCTAAAAAAGGTCTGAATGTAACTCTTTCCCCTGCTTATGGTCAGGAAAAAAGAGGTGGCCGCGCTAGCTGCCAGGTAGTAATCTCTGAAGAAATGGGTTCCCCAATCATCAGCGAAGCTGACACCATCTTGGTTATGGATGAAAAATCCTTCGATGACTATGAAGGCAAAGTAAAAGCTGGCGGCACCCTGATTGTAAACAGCTCCATGATCAACAAAAAACCAAGCAGAACCGACATCAAAGTAATGGAAATTCCATTTACCGAAATTGCAACGGAAGTTGCTACCGCTCGTTCTGCTAACATGGTAGCTTTGGGCGCTGTAGTAAAAACTTTGCACATCGTTGACCTGGACGATGCAAAAGCAGTGGTTGCAGCAAAAATGAAACCAGCTTTGGTAGAAGCAAACATCAAAGCATTGGAAGCTGGTTATCACTTCGACGAAAGATAATTGTTTTTCCCTTAAGAAAAGATATACAATAGCCTCAAAAGCACCGGTTCGCGCAGCTTGCCTGCACGGGCCGGTGCTTTTTTCTTCTGTTTGACGGACAGGCCGCATAGACTAGAAAGAGAAAAACGGCAAAGGGCCGTTTGGTTTTGGTCAAGGGGGCGAAATGATGTTAAACGGATTATGGGGCGGTATGATTGTGTTGGCGTTGGTTTGGGCCGCGGTCAGCGGCAATTGGCAACAGGCCACGGAAAGTCTGCTTTCTGGCGGAGGACAGGCGGTGACGCTGACCATTTCCACCATTGGCGTGATGGCCTTTTGGATGGGAATCATGGAACTGGCCAAGGAAAATGGAATGTTGGATGGGCTAACGAGGGCAGTGCAGCCGCTGTTGCGAAAATTGTTTCCGGCCTTTCCAAAAGATCACCCGGCACTGCAGTATATGGCGGTGAATTTTACGGCCAACTTCCTGGGCCTTGGGGCTGCGGCCACACCGGCGGGGTTAAAGGCCATGGAGGCCATGGATGCCCAAAACCCGCACCCGGGACGGGCCACCAAGGAAATGTGCCTGTTTCTCATCATCAATATGTCTTCCATCGAATTGATGTGTATGAACGTCATTGCCTATCGGGCCCAAAGCGGCAGTGTCTCGCCCATGGATGTGGTGTTGCCGACGCTGTGTGCCACGGCTTGTTCCACGCTGACGGGGGTGTTGGCGGCGCAGGTGTTTGGATGGCTGGAAGAAAGAAAAAAGGGAAAAGGGGGTAGATAGGATGGGCATGGCGGCGTATCTTTCTCAAATGGTTTTGCCGTTATTGGTTTTTGCGGTGGTGGTCCAGGCGTTATTGAAGGACTTGCCGGTGTTCTCCCTCTTTTGTAAGGGCGCCAAGGAAGGCATCCGCGTGGCTTTTTCCCTGCTTCCCACCCTCATTGGGCTATTGTGCGCGGTGGGGGTACTGCGGGGGAGCGGGTTTTTGCCGTTTTTGGAGGGGCTTTTGGCGCGGCTTTTTTCCGGGACCCAATTTCCGCCGGAACTGATTGGCCTGGGGTTGATGAAGGTGGTTTCTTCTTCGGCGGCCACGGGATTGTTTCTCGATATTTTGCAAAACATTGGCCCGGACACGCTGACGGGACGGGTGGCGGCGGTGATGATGGGGGCCACAGAAACGGTGCTTTATACCATGAGCGTCTATTTTGGAAAAGTCCATATCACCGACACCCGGTACACCCTTTGGGGTGCGCTGTTGGCCAATTTGGCCGGGATGGTGGCGGCCTATTGGGTGGTGCTGTGGTTTTTTGGATAAAAAGTTTTTCAAAAAGCAGTTTTCCAAGAAGAAAACCAAGTTTGTCCCTGTTCGGCTTGGGCAAATCGTTAAAAAGAAAGAAAGCGGAAGTCCTTGTATATCAAGGCGTTCCGCTTTCTTTCTTTTTTGTCAACCCGCGCCAAAGAGATGGGCGGGGAAAGGTTAAGGGTGGGTGGGGTACCACTGTTGGTGATAGAATGTAGCATCCACCACGATTTGCTGTTGGGCGGTATGGGTATGGCCACGGCCGTCGGAAAGGGTTTGCGGGGTGTTTTCCAAATGGAACACCGTAAAATCGGCCCAATCGCCAACGGAAGGGGCAACCACTTTATCCTTCAGACCAAAGCCATGGACCGGCGCAGCAGTCACCCGATGGATGATTTGTGGTAGGGAGAGACCGAAGGCGAGACATTTGGTCATGGTGTGGGCCAGAGAGTATACGGGGCCGCAGAAATTGCCGTTATGCAAGTCGGTGGAGATGAAATCGGGGTAGAACCCTTGGGCAAAGGCCTGTTCCATGACGGGGAAAGAAAGACTGGAAACACCATGGGCCAGGTCAAAAAAGATGCCTTGTTCTCTGGCTCTCCAAACACAGTCTTTCACCGCTCCCTTTTCATCCAGTATGCCGACGGGGGAGGGGTGATAGGTATGGGTATAAATATCGCCCGGCTTTAGGCAAGAAAGCAGCGCTTCGGTGGAGATGGGGGCAAAGTTTGGGTGGACTTCCAGGGGCAGATGTAAGTCTTTGGCCCAGCGGGAAGCCGTTTGCAGTGCGCCCAAAGGATTGTCGGGACAAACGGAAGGAGTCAGACGGATTTTAAGTCCAATGACTTCCCCTTCCTCTTTTTGCGCTTCATAGGCAGACAAAAGCGCGCCTTCGTCCAAGTTGGCCCGGTCGGCCAATTCCCCTGGCCCGTCCAGGGAGGAGAGGGGAATCCCAATTTTGGAACAGTTGAGAAATGCCTTGTGCCCCATGGGTAACGGCTTTAAAATCTGTTGGGAAAACGAAGCAAAGCAGTCGGCCCCGGCGGAGCCTTGATCGATGACGTAGGTAACGCCTTGCTGTAACGAAAAGGGCACAGCCGATAAACCCAAGTATCCCGGCCGGTGGAATAAATGGGTGTGTACGTCCACCCAGCCGGCAGAAAAGAAGCGGCCGCGCAGGTCCAGCTGAACCTCGGCTTCTTTTCCTACGCCGTTTCCCATGGCGGCAATCCGGCCGTCTTCCAATAACACATCGGTGGCGATGGGCGCGTTTTCCGTACCGTCGAAAAATTGCCCGCCACAAAGACCAATGGTTTGCATCTGACATACCTCCTTTTCTTTAGGGTGGCACGTTTTTTTCCTGTTGTCAAGGGGCGGTGGAAGGAAAACGAATGGGTGTTGACAAGGAGCAAAAAACAAGGTAAAATAGATGGGTAATGGATTTTGCACCTGTAGCTCAGTGGATAGAGCGTTCGGCTCCGAACCGAAAGGCCGCTGGTTCGATCCCAGTCAGGTGCATCCGAACATACGAATCGTTTGGCAAAGGTCAGGCGGTTCGTATTTTTTTTGTATGAAAAAAGCCGTCCTTTGGAAATCCAAGAGGACGGCTTTCTCTTTTATTGGAAAAACATAGCCCGCAAAAAGTCAGCCAATACCAGCACAAAGAGGAACAGGGCAAGGAGACGGGATTTTTGTACGCCCAAACGCAATACCCCTTTTTCTAGGACGGGCTGCAACAAATAGAGGAAGACCAGACCGCCAAGGCCAAAGCGGACGCTGGGGTTTAAGGCGATGCGGCCCTCAAAATTACAAAAATAAGTGCTGTAATCCCATTGCCAGCCGCCGGCGGTCCATTCCATCCAATAACTGGTGAACAGTTCCAACGCCGTGGTTAAAAGCATAATGCCAAAAAAGAGTAAAAGCGGGGTGATGGAGACGGGCCCAAGGAGGATGCGCCGGCGGCGCAAAGGGCCGAAGGCCGCCAAAAGCAGCAGCGCCCCAAACCCGTATACCGGCAGATAAGGCCCAAAGAGAAACCCGCGGTTGGAAAAGCCCCAGCGGTAGACCACCACTTCTAAAAATACTTCGTAGAGCCACCCAATGACGGCATAGGCAAAAAAATATAACATGGCATGGGAACATTTATCGATAAGAGATGAGGTGGTCATGGCTGCTTCGCTCCTTTCTTTTGGTATCAGCATAGCAAAAACCAGAGAAAAAGGGAAGCGGAAGCGTGAAAAACCCGACAAATCCAATATTTTGTTGAAAACCATACAAAAAAGAGAAAAGAAAAAAGAAAACCTCCCGGTCTTTGGGCGGGAGGAAGGTCAATTTCTGGTTTTGTTGGATGGTGTTTGCTCCATGTAAGCAATCAATTCCAGTTGGTCATGGATGAGCTTTTCTAAAAAAGGATGATATTTTGGGTCGATATGAGAAAGAGTTTCTGCAAATGTTGGCTCTGTTGGTTGTTGTTCCCAAAGGATGGCGTCAGCAGAAACGCCCAGTACTTGGCAAAGGCGTTTTAAGGTGGTAAGAGAAACTCCCACAAAGCCCAGCTCTGCATCAGCAAGAAACCGAGGAGAAACGCCAATCAGCTCTGCCAGTTTTTCCCGAGAATAATGCAGTTGTTCCCGGTGGAAACGAATGTTTTGCCCCACCAGAAGATTGATGTCTTTCTTTTTTCTTTGGCCCATAAAATGTTTTAAATCCTTTCTATCAGGTGGCATAGATGGCTAATTTCTAGTTTTACGAGGCGTTTCTTTTTCAAAAAGAGCAATCAATTCCAGTTGTTTTTGGATGATTTCTTCGATGAAAGGGAGATACTTTTCATCGACATGGGCAAGGCGTTGGGTCAGAGTGGTGTCCGTGGAATGGTTTTCCCAAAGGATGGCGTCGGCAGAAACGCCCAGTACTTGGCAAAGGCGTTTTAAGGTGGTAAGAGAAATCCCCACAAAGCCATGTTCTGCGTCATAGAGAAAGCCGGGGCTAACGTCAATGAGTTCCGCCAGTTTTTCTCGGGTATATCGCTTTTGTTCTCGATGGAGCCGAATGTTTTGGCCTACGATGATATTGATTTCTTTTTGTGTTCGCTCTTTCATACTGCCGCCTCCCATCTTTTCTATTATTTTAGAAGAGTGTTTTACTGGACAAAACATAGTATTACCTATATAATATTTATATGTAATACTATTGAATTCAAAAGAGTGGAAAAGGCAAGCGGACGCAAAGCAGTCAAACGATGGCTTTTTATCAGGAAGAAAAGAGGTGTAATCTTCAAAAAAGATATATTTACCTCTATATAAAAGGTATATACCTATTTTTAGAAAATACTAATCGGATGCGCAAACGGGTAAAATGATTACCAGAGATGAGGTGATTGTTTTGCAGGAGTTTGAGCATGAATTTCGAATGATTGGTTTGAAGATTGCCTATTACCGTAAAGCCCATAACCCGCCCTATACCCAAGAACAGCTGGCAGAGTTGGTGGGAACCAGTACCTCCAATATTGGAACCATTGAAAGCCGGATGTATAAACCCATTTCGTTAAAGATGTTGTTTAAAATCGCCAAGGCGTTGGATGTGGCACCCAAAGACTTGTTGGATTTTTGACCTCTGTCTGGAAATGGGAGAGGTCTTTTTGTTGCAAAATACCTCTAAATAGAATATAGTAAACTATATATAGGAGGTGTTCTGGGGTGGAGAGAGAAAAAACAGTCTGTTTTACAGGCCATCGGCTGATCCGTGGGGACAAAGAGGCGCTGTATGACCAAGTGGTGCAGCAAGTAAAAGCACTGGCAAAGGCGGGAGCCATTTCTTTTTTGACAGGAGGCGCCCGGGGTTTTGATGCACTGGCGGCAGAGGCGGTGCTGGCGGTGAAAGAAACGTTTCCCCAGGTGCAGCTTTGGGTGGTGCTTCCCTTCTGGCGGCCGTATGAGGTGGAAGGGGATTGGAGCGAAGAAGAGATTGCACTACACCAATGGCAAAATCAGCAGGCGGATGAAGTGCTGGCCCTGCGGGAATCTTACGGCCGCGGGTGTTATCATCAAAGGGACCGATATTTGGTGGACCATGCCGCTTGGTGTGTATATTACCAAAGGAAGAAAACAGGCGGCACGGCCTATACCGTCTCCTATGCAAAACAAGAAGGACTTTCGATGCACCCGGTGGGGTTGGCATCAAAAAAGGGGGAACTACTTTCGTAGTTCCCCCTTTTGGGTTTGTCAGAAATTCTTATTTGAAGTATCTGTTCAACAGGCCCTGGAATGCTTTGCCGTGACGAGCTTCGTCGCGAGCCATTTCATGCACGGTGTCATGGATTGCATCCAAGTTAGCAGCTTTTGCACGTTTCGCCAGGTCAGTTTTGCCAGCGGTTGCGCCGTTTTCAGCATCTACACGCATCTGCAGGTTTTTCTTGGTGGAATCGGTTACCACTTCGCCCAACAGTTCTGCAAATTTTGCAGCGTGTTCTGCTTCTTCCCAAGCAGCTTTTTCATAGTACAGACCAACTTCTGGATAGCCTTCTCTATGAGCTACTCTTGCCATAGCCAAGTACATACCAACTTCGGTGCATTCGCCTTCGAAGTTTGCTCTCAGGTCAGCCAGGATGTCTTCGCTTACGCCCTGAGCAACACCGATTACGTGTTCAGAAGCCCAAGTCATTTCGCCAACCTGTTCGGTGAATTTGTCAGCGCCAGCGCCGCAGATTGGGCATTTTTCTGGTGGGAATTCACCTTCATGTACATAGCCACATACAGAACATACAAATTTTTTCATTGCAATATCCTCCTTTAAAAGACAATCGTGTTTTAAATATTATTTGTTCTTAACTGATAATCATTATAAACTAATAATCACAAACTGTCAAGCCCTTTTCCAAAAAAATTTCATTCTTTTTTGAAAGGGAAAAATACGAAAAAAATTTCACAAGGAAAGGAAAAAAAGAAAAGTTATTAGTTTAAACTAACCTATAGGAAAAAAGAAAGGGTTTTTTTGTTCTTTTTTTAGGAAAAATCAAGGATATTTTCCCTTTTGCGACGAAATTGGCCGCTTTTTAAGTGGGATGCCCGGTTTTTCGAGAATGAAAAAAATGGGGAAAATGATGGAAAAAATATCGTTTCAATTTCATTCAAAGTGCACCATCTTTCCAAAGAAAATGGAATCTTTCGGAAAAAGAAGGTGTTTTTTGGGAAAAAATTTACAAACCTCTTTCCAAACGGCCCGATTTTGGGTATACTAGTTCCAAAGAAACGTTCTTTGGAAATGAATTGGTTGAGAAAAGAAAAAGGAAAGGAGCTGAACGAGTCTCATGACTTTGCAAATCAATCAGGTTTATCATGGGTTTCGCTTGGTGAAACAGCAAGAAGTGGCAGACATTCGCAGCCGGTGCAGCGTTTTTGTTCATGAAAAAAGCGGGGCACGGCTTTTTTATGCCCAAAATGACGACGAAAACAAGGTATTCTTTGTTTCTTTTCGGACGCCGCCCAACAATGATTGCGGCACGGCCCATATCATGGAGCACTCGGTGTTATGCGGCTCCAAAAAATATCCGGCCAAAGATCCCTTTAACGAATTGATGAAAGGTTCTCTCAATACCTATCTCAATGCCCTTACCTATAGTGATAAGACCATGTACCCCGTGGCTAGCTGCAACGAGGAAGATTTCCGCAATTTGATGGATGTCTATTTGGATGCCGTCTTTTTCCCCAATGTCATCAAGGAACGGCGCATTTTTGAGCAAGAAGGCTGGCATTATGAACTGCTGGCAGAAGATGCGCCCATGACCATCAAAGGTGTGGTGTATAATGAAATGAAAGGCGCCCTGGCCTCGGCCGACGGCGTGCTGGACGGGTTGATCCACCGCAGTTTGTTCCCCCATGGCACCTATGGAAAGGAAAGCGGCGGCGATCCCAAAGCCATTCCTACCTTAACTTATGAAGATTTTTGCAACTTTTACCGCACTTACTACCATCCTTCCAACAGTTATTTCTATTTATATGGAAATCTAGATTTGATGGAACGGCTGGCCTATTTGGATGAGGCCTATTTAAGCCAGTTTGAAAAGGCCGAAGTGGATAGCCAAATCCAGCTGGAGAAAGAGCTTGCGGTGCCGGGCTTTTTGACCGATACGTTTTCGGTACCGGTGGGGACCAAAACGGGGGAAGAAAGCATGCTTTCGCTGAACTTTGTGGTGGGCCTCTCCACGGACCGGCTGAAAACCTTGGCCCTTACCATCCTCAGCTATGTGTTGATGGAAACGGGGGCGTCTCCGGTGAAAAAGGCGCTTTTGGAACGGAAGGTATGCCAAAGCGGCGAGGCCTGGTTTGATTCTTCCTGCTATCAAATGGTCTTCAGTTTTGTGGCCAAAAACGCCAACTGTAAAAAATTGGGCAGCTTCAAACATACGGTGTATGAAAAATTGCGGGAACTGGTGGCCCATGGTTTCCCCAAAGAACAGCTGCGCTCGGCCATCAATTCCTATGAATTTTCCCTGCGGGAAGAAGATTATGGCTATCGCCCCAAGGGCTTGGCCTATGGCATGCAGATGATGAAGGCTTGGCTCCATGACGGCGATCCGATGGAGGCACTGGAAGTATGGCGGCATTTTGATACACTTCGCGATGGCGTGGAAAACGGCTATTTTGAACGACTGGTGCAGGAATGCTTCTTGGAAAATAAGCATGTGTCCTTGACCGCCGTGGCCGCAGAAGAAGGCCGTCAGGAACGGGAAGAAGCCGAGGAAAGAGAACAACTGGCCGCAAAAAAAGCAGCCATGACCAAAGAAGAAGTGGCCCATTTGGTGGCCCGCACCAAAGATTTGATTGCTTATCAGCAAACGCCGGACCGGGTAGAAGACATTCAAAAAGTGCCTTGCCTCAAAAGAGAAGACATCAACAAAAACGATACGTCCAAATGGATGAAAGAACAAGACGGCTGGCTGTTATTACCCCAGCAGACCAACGCTATTTATTATGGAAAGTTGATGTTTACGTTAAAAGATTTGACGGAAGAGGAATTGCCCTATGCCGCCATTTTGGCCAGAACGCTGGGGAAACTGGATACACGGCAATATAGCTATGAAGCATTGGCCACGGAGATTGATTTGTATACCGGCGGTGTGTATGGGAAAACGGCGGTGTTTTCCACGGTGGAAGGCTATGAACCGTTTTTGCTGTTGCAGGGACGGGCGCTGGAGCGCAATGGCGAAATGCTTTGCGGGCTGTGGCAGGAAATTTTGCAGCATACCGATTTTACCCAAACAGAACATTTGGAAAAGATTTTACTGGAATGGAAGGCCGAATGGGAGCGGTATTATGACAACGACGGCCATGCCGTTGCCGTGCAGCGGGCGTCTTCTATGGTAGATTTGGAAGGCCGGGCCAGAGACTTGACAGAGGGCATCACCCTTTTTGATACCCTGCGCAAAGCCTTGGTCGAAGTGGAAGAGACGGCCAAAAAATTACAGCACTTGGCGGCGCGCCTTCTTTGCAAGGCAAGATGTACCGTGGCCTTAAGCGCAGAAGAAGGGGCTTTGGATGCGTTTTGTGCCCAGGTGAAACCGGTGCTGGAAAAACTGCCCCAGGGAGAAGTGGGAGAAGCAAAGACGGTGTCGCTTTCTGGCGGAAAGAGTGAAGCCGTGACCATAGGGGCCAAGATTGTCTATAACGCCCAGGTGGGCCACTTTACAAGCGATCGGTTTGACGGCCGGTGGAATGTGGTGAAAAACCTGGTGAATACGGAATATTTGTGGAATGAAATCCGGGTCAAAGGCGGGGCCTATGGCTGTGGCATGAATGTCAACCGTAAGGGATATGTCTCCTTCTATTCCTATCGAGACCCCAATGTGGCCAAAACCTATGAAGGCTTTGCCCAGACGGTTCCCTTTTTGGCTCAATTTGCCCAATCAAACGAAGATATGACCAAATATATTTTGGGTGCCATCAATGTGCTGGACCGGCCAAAGAGTTTCAGCGATACTTTTGCGTTGGCTTTAAACCGCTATCTGTTGGGCGTAACGCCACAACAGATGCAACAGGAGCGGGAAGAGATGCTGGCCATGACGGCCGAAGATTTGCTGCCCTTTGTCACATGGGTAGAGGAGGCCAAAGAAGATGCCGCTTGTTGTACCTATGGAAACGGCGCATTGTTGGAGGGAGAAGAAGGGCGGTTTGCTTCCATCCGCACCCTCATGTAATGGCAACAGAAAGCAGGAGAATGGTATGAGTAAACGCAGCATTCGTTATTATGGCATTGTGTTGGAATACACGTTGACACGAAAAAAAGTGAAAAACATCAATTTGCGGATTCACCCCGACGGGGAAATTTGTCTTTCGGCGCCGCAGCGAATGACTGTGGCCGAAATTGACGCCTTTGTCACCCAAAAGGCGGAATGGATCATCCGCCATTTGGCGGAGGTGGACCGGTATAACCGGATGCGGCCCGATGAGGAGCTTTATACGGGCAAAACCGTCTATGTATTGGGCAAGGCCTATGAGGTGGAGGTGTTGGAACATCCGCAGGAGGCCATTTCCCTTTTGCCCCAGGGAAAACTGTTGCTAAAGACGCCTTATCCTGAAGACGAAGACGCCATGAAAAAGCAGTATCTGTCCTGGTTGATGGCCGAAAGCCACGATGTTTTTGCTGCTTCGCTGCAACGAATGCTCTCTTTGGCGGCGCCGGAACAATTTCCAACGCCCACCCTGGCTGTGCGCAACATGAAAAGCCGCTGGGGCAGTTGTAAGATCTCGGCCCAGAAGATTACCCTCAATTTGCAGTTGATGAAAGCCGATTGCGATTGTATCGACCAAGTGATGCTCCATGAATTGATTCATCTCAAAGAGCCGCGGCATAACCAAGATTTTTATGATACCCTTTCTCGTTATCTGCCCGATTGGAAAGAAAGAAAGGATCGGCTGGAAACCCAGTATAAAGATGGGATTGCCTAAAAATGGCAGGTTTTTGACAGTCTTTGCAGGTACTTTTTGCAAAAAGTACCTGCTTTTTTCTTGCCTGTGGCAGGGATGGAGGCGCAAAAGGATGAGAGAATGGCTTTGTTTTTGGGTATGATTTTAGGGGAAAGGAATGGTTTGGGGGAATAAAATGGCTTGTTTTGGGGAATCCTGGTCAGGCCGGAGGCAAACAGAAAGATTTTTGTATAAAATAATGGGAAAAAAACAAAGAAAAATTTCATTTTGCTTTTCTTGTGGTCTGACAGGTCTGACCGGCAAAAATAGACCAATTTTTTCGTTTTTTCTTTCACAAGAAGAATCGGAACGAGAAAAAGATTTTTGAAAAAAGCCCGGAAAATTGGGATTTTTAGTTGACGAAAGGGCATTCCTTTGCTAAGATAAGGACAGAGAAAACAGGGGTTATGGGTTCTTATATACAAACCAAGTTCTATAAAAATCGAACCCGCCTACTTTTGTTCTGAAACAAAGAGGAACAATCTCCCCAAAAAAGAGGGAACATGGATGTTGCGATGAACGCAAGAAAGGGTGACCAATATGAAATTGATGCACACAAAGCTGCCGGAATTTTTGAAAAAGATGAAAATTGCTGCCAACGAAAGTCCGCGGCCCATGGAAATTACCATTCGCGGTCTGGAAAACTTGTCCTCGGCCAAAATGCAGTCGCTGCGTACGGGGCGTATTGAGTATGCAGTGGGCGAAATGACCATGAAAGAAGATGTGGCCAGCATCGACTTTGTGGTGATTCCACGGGTGCCAGAAACCATGCATACGGTTATCATCAAGGGGATGGACAAAGACGGCAATGTGAAACATGCCATTTTGGAAATTGTCAATATCCTTCACCCAACGGAAGAAGCAGAATTGTTGGGCTGTGATGATGTGGAAGACAGACGTCCTGGCATTGGCCGTCACTAAAGAAGGGAGAAGAGGACTATGGCAAAGTTGACCTATAAAATGATTCCGGAAGGCATGTTGAAGGGGAAATATGTCCCATTGAATATTGCGTTTATCAATTATCGCGACGTAAAAGCCTGCGGCATTACGCCAAGGGAAGCCTTTGAAGCCGTGGCCAAAACCGTAGACGGCCCGGTGGGGATGAATATTTTTGACCCCGATGTGGTGACCACCACCAGCGATGGCGTGATGGTGGACGGCACGACGGTGTTTATGGCCGCCGCCGACCGGGGAAAAATCAACCCCGACTTTGGGTATTTGGAAATGGCCGAAATGCCTTATTCGGAACAACTGATTAAAGAAGAACCCCACCTGTTGCAGTGGGATGCCAATTATAAAGGAAAACGTCTCTTCCGCGGCCCAGACCCTGCCACGAAAATCATTCCTGTGCATAATGTCTGCATTTCCGGCCGGGCCAGCAATAATAACTCCGCCACAGAGATGATGAATATTGTGACCATGGAAGAAATTTTGCTGCCAATTTTGGGCCAGCAACAGATCATTGCCGACGGGGATGTGCTTTTGGGCATGACTGGCGGCGTGATGAGCGTGGGTATCGGTATGATTATGCCAGAAAAATTTGGCCGCGTGTTCCCAACCAGACAGTTCCCGGCCGGGGAAACGGCCCACGGCAGCGGCATCTATGCCCAAACCCTGAAAGCCCACATCCCTTGTATTGTTGCAGATAAAGCCATTTTGGCAAAATATATCATCCGTGCGTTAAAAGCCGGCTGTGTGCCAGGCCGCACCTTGGGTGCTTCTCCGGCCGTGCTGGGGGTAGCCAGAGCCATGGGCATTCGCCCCGATATCGAAAACATGACCGAGCGGGCCTTGGAAGAACTGGAAAGCGTTGGCTGCACCAAGGAATGGATGTTGGAACAGGTGCCGGTGATGACAGAAGAAGAAATTTTGGCCAATGCCGATACCATTATTCCAGGTATTGATAATCCAACAAAATTCAAAGCCAGCGAATTGGTACAAGTGGTCAGCGTCGAAGTATAAACAAAGAGAGGGGAGGGCACGAACTTCCCCTTTTCTCTTTTTTCGAAAGGAGCAGTTCAATGGGTGAGACAAGAACACAGGCAAAGTATCCCGTGATGTACCGTGTCAAACAACGCTTTGCAGAAGAAGCAATCTTGGATATTCCGGCGGCCATTTTTGCCGAACTGGACCGGATTGGCCTCAAAGAAAAAATTAAGCCCGGCATGGAAATTGGCGTTACCTGTGGCAGCCGCGGCATCAACCATATTGCCTTGATCATCAAAACGGCTTGTGATTATATCCGCTTGGCCGGCGGCCAGCCCTTTATTTTGCCGGCCATGGGTAGCCACGGCGGTGCTACCGCCGAGGGACAGGCCCATGTGTGTGAAAAGTTTGGCGTCACCGAGGACTATGTGGGCTGCCCCATCCGTTCTTCCATGGACGTGGTGCAGCTGCCGGATACGCCGGAAGGGATTCCTGTTTATGTGAGCAAAACGGCCATGGAGGCCGACGGCGTATTGGTCATCAACCGCGTCAAACCTCATACCGATTTTACGGCCCACAACGAAAGCGGCGTTGTAAAAATGCTTTCGGTGGGCTTGGGCAAACAAAAAGGCGCCAGCGCCATGCACGATAACGGCCTGGGGCGGGCCATCCCCGCGGCGGCCAAGGTGATTTTGGCTCATGCCCCCATTTTGGCCGGGCTTGGCGTGGTGGAAAACGCCAAAGACGAAACGGCCATCGTCCGGGGCATTTTGCCGGAACACTTTTTGGAAGAGGACGCGGCGCTGTTAAAAGAAAGCTATGCCTTGGTGCCAAAACTGCCGGCCAAAGAGATGGATATCCTGATTGTCAAAGAAATGGGCAAGCAGTATAGCGGCACAGGGATGGACACAAAAGTCATTGGACGGATGAAAATTTTGGGCGAAGCAGAGCCCGAAAGCCCACGGATCAAAAAGATTGTGACGCTGCGCCTGTCCAAAGACTCCTATGGCAATGCCTTGGGGATTGGATTGGCAGACTTGACGGTAAAACAGCTGGTGGACCAGATTGATTATGAAGCCATGTACTCCAATTTGATTACCACCACGTTTTTGGAACGGGGCAAAGTGCCGGTGCATCTAAAGACGGAAGAAGAAGCCATTGCCGTGGCCTTTCGCACGTTAGGAAACGTGGAGGCGGCCAAGGCCAAGGTGATGGTCATTGAAAACACGCTGCACATTGGCACCGTTTTGGTTTCGGAGGCGTTATACGAAGAAATCAAAGACCAGGTGGACTTGGTGGAAGGCGGGTTAGAGATGACCTTTGATGCAGAAGGACGCTTGTGTTAAGCAGAAATCGACAAGAAGCAGTTTTCCTTTCCAAGGAGAACTGCTTTTCTTACATTTTTTTGAAGAAACGGACAAAAGGCCTGGTTTTGCGCCTTTGGAAGGTTGACATCCTTTCTCTCCCACTATAAAATAGATACGATAGGCGTATTTTGTATCTGATTAAAAAATAGAAGAAACACCAAAGTAGGAGGTTTAACCATGAGTGACGATAAGCTGGAGATGGGACACGACAGTGCCAATCACATTCCCACAGGCTATGAGGATTTTCCCAAAGAAGTGGTGCAAATGTTGATGAAAAGCCACCCCATCAAAGGAAAGGATTATAACGAAGAAGAATTTAACCATGAGATGGCCCGCATTGCAAAGCGGAAAAAAATGGAAGAAAATAAACGCCAGGGCGTAGAAGTGAAAGAAAATTTGCCGCCCCGGCCTTTGAGAGAACGCACCGAGTCACAGCTGCAAGTGGAACTGGCCGACGAGGCAGCCCAAAGACAGCAAGAAGAAGCCTACCAGGCCCAAGTGCGTCAAAGACAAGAAGAATTGCAGCGCCGCCGCCAGCAGGCCGACCAGCAAAGACAGGCCCAAGAAGAACAGCGTCCACAGCCGCAACAGCGTCCAGCCCGCCGTTCTGAGCTTTCGGCCGAAGAAGAGGCAGCCCGCCAGGCCAAGCTGATGCAAGAAGCCGAACAACAGCGCCAGGCCGAACGCGCCGCCCGTCAGGCAGAAATTGCCCGCCAGGCAGAAATGGCCCGCCGGGCCGAACATGCCCGCCAGGCAGAAGAAGCCGAACGGATGGCCAGAGAAAACGAAATGCGCCGCAAAGAACAACAAAAAGCCGCCAAAGCCAATGGGCCAGAGGAGGAAAATGGCGTGGCCTGGGTGGGAGACGACGAGGATGATTTGGTGCAGCTGGTGCGCCATAAACAACGGCCACAGCGGGGCTATACGGCAGACCTTTCTTCTGTGACAGAAGAAGTGCAGCGCCAAGAAGAGCGGGGCAGAGAAAAGAAGAAAAACAATCATTCCCTGTTCCATGCCATCCAAAAACAGGCTTCTGTAGAAGAAGAGGATGAGATGGAAGAGGAAGTGGCACCAAAAATGCCAAAACAAAAACGGTCGGAAGAAGACTTTTTTGATATTCAATCGGAAGAAGACCGGCAGCGGGTGCTGGATACCTTTACAAAGGAAAACCAGCAGGAGCATGACTATGATTATGACGAAGAACCTCGGCCGGTGCTGAAAGTGATTGGTTTTGTACTGGTGGCCATTTTGGTCATTGCTGTGGTGGCTTTGGCCATCCGCAACGTATCGGTGACGGCTGCACTCAATGAAACGACACAGCAATTAGAAAGCTTGCAAAACGTGCAGCAGGAAAATGAAGATTTGAAACTGCAGATCGTTTCCCTGGAAGAACAACTGAAACAAGGTGCTCCTGCTACAACGGAAGACGGAGAAACCACCACCGAAACCACAACAGAAGAAACGACCACTACCACCGAAGGCACCCAAGGGACTGCATCCAATACTTCTTCTTCTGCCAGCGATACCTATACCGTGCAAGAAGGCGATATTGCCTGGACCATTGCAGAAAAAGTGTATGGCAATGGCGCCCAGTATCAAAAAATCCTGGATGCCAACGGTTTGACCGAATCGGATTATTTGCAGCCAGGACAAGTATTGAAAATTCCAAGATAACAACAAAGAAACGGGGGGCCATTTCGTGTGGGAGGTACTGCAGAAAGAAACATTGGTGCAGTTGCGAAAGAGGGCAAAACAACTGGGCATCCAATCCAGTTCTACTTTAAAAAAAGCAGAACTGATTGACCTGATTTTATCGCAAGAACAGCCAGAAGAAACCGATTCTTGTTGGCAAGAAGAACCAAAGGCCGCAGAGGAGCAGGCAGAAAGTGTGGCAGAAGAAAGCTGTCCGGTGCTCAAGCACCCCGATGGCAGCGAGCTATTGCAAGAGGGCATTTTGGAAGTGATGCCCGATGGGTTTGGTTTTTTGCGGGCAGAAAACTTTTTGCCGGGGAACGGCGATATTTATATCGCTCCCTCCCAAATCAAGCGGTTTAATTTAAAGACAGGCGATTGTGTGAGAGGCAGCATCCGTCCGGCGCGCGATGGGGAAAAGTTTGGCGCCATGCTGTATGTCAAAAGCATCAATGGCGACCATCCGGAAATTTGCCGCCACAGACCGAATTTTGAGGACTTGACGCCCATTTATCCGGAGGAGCGGCTGACGCTGGAGACGGAACAAGAAGAGCTTTCCACCCGCATCATCGACCTGCTTTGCCCCATTGGTAAAGGCCAAAGGGGCATGATTGTGGCGCCGCCCAAGGTGGGCAAAACGACGTTATTGACCAAATTGGCCAATGCCATCACCAAAAATCATCCAGACGTGCATTTGATTGTGCTGCTCATTGACGAGCGGCCAGAAGAAGTGACCGATATGCAGCGCTCCATTGAGGGCGAAAAGGTGGAGATTGTTTATTCCACCTTTGACGAACAGCCAGAACACCATAAACGGGTGGCCGAGATGGTGTTGGAGCGGGCCAAGCGGCTGGTGGAACAGGGCAAGGACTTGGTGATTTTATTAGACAGCATCACAAGACTGGCCCGGGCCTATAATTTGACTACGGCCCCCAGCGGCCGAACCCTTTCTGGGGGGCTGGACCCGGCGGCGTTGTATATGCCTAAAAAATTCTTTGGCGCCGCCCGCAACATTGAAGGTGGCGGAAGCTTGACCATATTGGCCACGGCCTTGGTGGAAACGGGCAGCAAGATGGACGATGTGGTCTTTGAAGAATTTAAGGGGACCGGCAACATGGAGCTGGTGCTGGAGCGGAAATTGGCGGAGCGGCGGATTTTTCCGGCCATCGATCTATATAAAAGCGGCACCCGGCGGGAAGAAAAGCTGCTGGGGCAACAAGAACTGGAAGCCGGCTTTTTGCTGCGCCAGCTTTGGGAAAACCAACCCATGACCGAAAGCGCCGAAACGCTGTTGGATTTGATGCGCAAAACCAAGAATAACCAAGTTTTTGTGGCGCTCATTCCCAGTCTCAAAGGCGGGCTGAAATAAATGAAAACTTTGCAAAATTTAGGTTGCAAAGAAGAAAGCGGTATGATATAATCCTTTTGTTGTCTATAAATAATTGTTCGTGGATTATTGATCAACAAATATTTGAATGAGGTGAAAAAAATGAGAGAAGGTATCCATCCAGAGTACCATCAGTGCAAAGTAAAATGCAACTGTGGTAACGAATTCGTAACTGGTTCCACCAAAGAAGAAATTCGCGTGGAAGTTTGCTCCAAATGCCATCCGTTCTATACTGGCAGCCAGAAACTGTTGGTAGAAGCCGGCGGTAGAGTGGAAAAATTCAACAAAAAATACGGCAGAAAATAAAACAAACGATGGGAAGGGTTGGGTTCGCTTTTTAGTTGACCAACCCTTTTTTTCGTTTTCCTCATAGATTGTTTGAGAGGAGGAAAAGCGGCATGAAACAAACGAAAATCGGCGGGCAGGCTGTCATTGAAGGCGTGATGATGCGCGGCAAAAAGATGTATGCCATGGCCGTTTGGAAGACGGATGGCACGCTGGAAGTGGAAAAGACGCCATTAAATGGCGGGCTGTACACCTTTCGGCTTTTTCGTGTTCCTATTTTTCGGGGCATGGCGGCCTTTCTCCAGTCCATGGTGCTGGGGGTAAAGATCATCATGCGTTCGGCCCAGTTGGCGGGGCTGGAAGATGAAGTAGAAGAAGAACCGGGAAGATTGGAACGGTTTTTCCAGGAAAAGTTTGGAGAAAAGTTGGCCGATTATTTGATTTATCTCAGTGTGGCCATCAGTCTTGTCTTTTCCATTGGGCTCTTTTTTGTGCTGCCGGTGGTGATTGGCAATTTCTTTCGGCCTTTTTTGCCGGGTACTTGGGCTTTGGGCATTGTGGAAGGGCTGTTGCGGCTTGCCATTTTTTTAGGCTATATTTATCTGATTTCGCGGATGGAAGAGATGCAAAAGGTGTTTCGTTTCCATGGGGCCGAGCATAAAACCATCAACTGCTTTGAACATGAAGAGGAGCTGACGGTGGAAAATGTGCAAAAGCACACCCGGCTTCATAAGCGCTGCGGGACCAGTTTTTTGATTTATGTGATGCTCATCAGCATGGTGGTATTTTTCTTTGTGCGGGTGGACACCATTTGGTTGCGTCTGGTCAGCCGCATTTTGTTGGTGCCCTTTGTGGCCGGGATTTCTTATGAGGTGATTATGTGGGCTGGGCGCAGCGAAAACAAGTTGGTCCAGCTGATTAGTAAGCCTGGGTTTGCACTGCAAATGTTTACGACGGCGGAACCTGGCCCGCGGGAAATCGAAGCGGCCATTGCTGCCATGAAAGGGGTTCTGGAAGATGAGCCAGAATAACATGCAGGCATTGCTGCAAGAGGGAACAAGGCTGTTACAGGAAGCCGGTATTGAAGAGACCCGTTTGGAAAGCCGGCTGTTTTTGGAAGAGGCAACCGGCCTTTCCAGAGAGGCGTTGTTGTTACAAGAACACGAGGCCGTTTTGCCTGAAGTAGAGGAGAAATTTTTCTCTTATATTAAAAGAAGGGTAAAAAAAGAACCGGCACAGTATATCATCGGCCGTTGCTGGTTTTGGGGCCTGCCGTTTTGGGTGACGAAAGAGGTGCTGATCCCTCGGCCGGATACGGAGCTTTTGGTGGAAGAAGCCTTGGCCATCCATCAAAACGAACCGGTGCAAGAAATGCTGGACCTTTGCACCGGCAGCGGCTGCATTCCCATCAGTTTGCTGATAGAGGGCGTGGCAGAAGCCACCCTGACCGATATCAGCCCAGAAGCCCTTGCGGTGGCCAAAGAGAACGCCAAACGCCTGGGCGTAAGCCAGCGGGCCATCTGCCTACAAAGCGATTTGTTTTCCGCTTGTCCACCCAAACGATATGACTTGATTACGGCCAATCCGCCCTATATCAACCAAGCGGATATGGCAGAGCTGATGGTGGATGTGAAAGAATATGAACCGCATTTGGCGTTATATGGCGGTGTGGACGGATTGGATTTTTATCGGCGGATTGTGCCCCAAAGCCGGGATTATTTGAAGATGGGCGGTCATCTGTTGTTGGAAATTGGGTATGACCAAGGCAAGGCCGTGGCGGATTTGATGAAAGAAGCCGGTTTTTTGGCGGTGGAAGTAAGACAGGATTTGGCCGGGCTGGACCGTGTGGTGCGGGGCTGTTGGATGGGCCAAGAGGGGAAGGAAGAACAGCATGTTTGAACGAATGGAAGATTTGGTGCGAAAGCATGAGCAACTGGGAGAAAGCATCAACGATCCGGAAGTGATTGCAAACCAAACCCAGTGGCAAAAATGGATGAAAGAATATAGCGACCTGACGCCGCTGGTGGAAACGTATCAGCAGATGAAGCAGGCGCAGCAGACGGCCCAAGAGGCGTTGGAGATGCTCTCCGAAGCCGATGAAGAAGAAATGAAGCAGATGCTCAAAGAAGAATTGGCCGAAAGCAAGCAAAGGGAAGAAGAATGCGCCCAAAAGCTGAAACTGTTGCTGCTGCCCAAGGACCCCAACGACGAGAAAAACGTCATTGTGGAAATCCGCGGCGGGGCCGGCGGCGATGAAGCGGCGCTGTTTGCTGCCGACTTATACCGGATGTATGCCCGCTATGCCGAACGGCAAAAATGGAAAACAGAATTGATGACGGCCAATGAAAGCGATTTGGGCGGGTTTAAAGAAGTCTCTTTCTTAATCTCGGGCCAAGGGGCCTACAGCCGCTTGAAATACGAAAGCGGTGTGCACCGGGTGCAGCGGATTCCGGCCACAGAAAGTGGCGGCCGGATTCATACGTCCACGGTGACGGTGGCCGTATTGCCGGAAGCGGAGGAAGTGGATGTGCAAATTGATCGAAACGACCTGCGCATTGATGTGTTCCGGGCCTCCGGCAACGGCGGCCAGTGTGTCAATACCACAGACTCGGCCGTACGGATCACTCACATCCCCACCGGCATTGTGGTCAGCTGTCAGGACGAAAAAAGCCAGCTGAAAAATAAAGAAAAGGGTCTGAAAGTGCTTTATGCCAGACTCTACGAATTGGAACGGGCCCGCCATGATAGCGAAATTTCCGCCGAGCGGCGCTCTCAGGTGGGTACTGGCGATCGCAGCGAGCGGATCCGTACCTATAATTTCCCCCAAGGCCGTGTCACAGACCATCGCATTGGGCTGACCATCCATCGGTTGGACGATGTGCTTAATGGCGATCTGGGCGAGATCATCGATGCCCTTATCACCACCGATCAGGCAGAAAAATTGCGCAATCAAGAGCAGGAATCTTAAAGTTTGTGTCGAATAACTAATATAATCCCTCATGGGGAGGAAAAAATAGAAAGAGACAGGAACGGAAAGAAGGAATGCAGGATGCGATTGTTGTGGAATTTGTTTTGGATCTTTGCGCGCATAGGGGTATTTACCTTTGGGGGCGGCCTGACGATGTTGCCAATGTTACAGGCAGAGATTGTGGAAAAAAATCATTGGGCCGATGATGACGAATTGTTGAATTATTATGCCATTGGCCAATGTACGCCAGGAGTCATTGCCGTCAATACGGCCACCTTCATTGGCTATAAACAGGCCGGCATCAAAGGCGGGATTGTGGCCACACTGGGAATGATTTTCCCCAGTTTAGTGATTATCAGTATCATTGCCGGCGTATTGACCACCTTTGCCGATAATGTCACGGTACAGCATGCCTTTGCGGCGGTCAGAGTGGCCGTGGGGGCCATGGTGGTCAACACCGTGGTAAAGATGTGGAAAAGTTCGGTGAAAAACCAAATGGCGATGGTTTTGGCCATCATTGCGTTTTTGGCCAGCATGTTTTTACCCATTTCGCCCATTGCCATTGTGCTTTTGGGTGCCGTTTGCGGTTTGGTATTCCCTTCTTTAGGAAAGGAGGGTAAGGCATGATTGCTGGATTATTGTTATTATACTATGAATTTTTCAAAGTGGGTCTGTTTGCCGTTGGCGGCGGGCTTGCCACATTGCCGTTTTTGTATGATTTGGCCGATAAATACGACTGGTTTACCAAAAAAATGGTGGGGGATATGATTGCCATTTCCGAATCCACCCCTGGCCCCATTGGTGTCAATATGGCCACCTATGTCGGGTTCCAAAATTATGGTATCATCGGCGCCATTGTCTCCACACTGGGTCTCGTTTCGCCGTCGATCATTATCATCATCATCATTGCCCGGTTTTTACAAAGCTTTTCCGATCATCCCGTGGTCAAACGAGTATTTTCTGGCCTGCGGCCGACGGTGACGGGTTTGATTGGGGCCGTGGCTGTGTCGCTGGTGGTGGCAGAAGTCATTTCTTCTTCGGTGTATGAAAGTCAAGGAATCAGCCTTGCCATGTTTCAGTGGAAGGCTGTGGTGTTGTTTTTGATTTTGCTTGTGGCAACCAATTGCTATAAAAAGCATCCGCTTTTTTATATCGCCATTGCGGCGGCTGTGGGCATTCTTTTTCAGTTTTGATTGAAGGAGGTCAAAGAGCATGGAACATCTGCATGTGACAAAGGATCAATTTCAAACCATGATCCGTGAAAACCTGAAGGCATTGAGCCGCAAAACGCTGGAGACGGCGTCGGAACAGGAAATCTATCAGGCAGCAGCGTATTCCATTCGAGAAATTGTCAACGACATCTGGATGAAGACACACGATACGTATTACCAAAAAGATGTGAAGATGGTATACTATCTTTCCATGGAGTTTTTGATGGGCCGCTTTTTTGGTAACACCATCATGAACTTATCCTTATACGAACCTTTCCGCCAAGCCTTTGAGGAGCTGGGCATTGACTATAACAAAATTGAGGACCAAGAGCCGGACCCAGGTCTGGGAAATGGCGGCTTGGGCCGTCTGGCCGCTTGCTTTTTGGAATCCCTTTCCACATTAAACCTGCCGGCCTATGGCTGTGGCATTCGGTATCATTATGGCATTTTTGAACAGCAGATTGAAGACGGTTATCAGGTGGAAAAACCGGATAACTGGCTGGAAAATGGGGACCCTTGGAGCATCCGCCGCAATGAATATGCCGTGGAAGTCAAATTTGGCGGCACCGTGCGGGCCGTACCCAAAGAAAACGGGGAATACCGGTTTATCCAGGAAAACTATAATTCGGTGTTGGCTGTGCCCTATGACTATCCAGTGGTGGGCTATGGCAACCAAGTGGTCAACACCCTGCGGCTGTGGGATGCGGTGCCCATGAACCGGTTTGACCTGCAAAGCTTCAATGCCGGCAATTATCAAAAGGCCATGGAAGAACAGGTGCTGGCCCAGACGTTAACGGATGTGCTCTATCCAGCGGACGAACATATCTCCGGCAAAGAGCTGCGGCTAAGACAACAGTATTTCTTCATTTCTGCCACTGTGCAGCGGGTGATTGCCCGGTTTAAAAAAGACCATACCGACTGGAAGGAACTGCCGGAAAAAGTGGCATTCCAGCTCAACGATACCCACCCGACGGTGGCCGTGGCCGAACTGATGCGGGTGTTGGTGGACGAAAACGACCTGCCTTGGGATGAGGCTTGGGAGATTACCACAAAGGTCTGTGGCTATACCAACCATACCATCATGAGCGAGGCGCTGGAAAAATGGCCCATTGAGCTTTTCAGCCGTCTGTTGCCCCGGATTTATATGATTGTGGAAGAAATCAACCGCCGTTTCTGCATGGAACTGATGGAACGGTATCCGGGAGATCAGCAGAAGGTGCGGAATATGGCCATTGTGGCCGACGGGCAAGTGCGGATGGCTTATTTGGCCATTGTGGGCAGCCACAGCGTCAACGGCGTAGCCGCTTTGCACACAGAAATTTTGAAACATCAAGAATTGAAGGATTTTTACGAGTTTTACCCGGAAAAATTCAATAATAAAACCAATGGGATCACCCAAAGACGTTGGCTTTTGTATGCCAACCAGCCTTTGGCAAAGCTGATTACCGAAACCATTGGCGACGGCTGGATCACCGATTTGTCCCAGTTGGAGCGTTTGGCGCCTTATGCAGAAGATGCGGCCTTCCGGGATGCCTTTATGGAAGTTAAGCGGCAAAACAAATTGGCTTTGGCCCGCTATATCAAAGAAGAGACGGGCATTCAAGTCAACCCCGATTCCATCTTTGATATTCAAGTAAAGCGTCTGCATGAGTACAAACGGCAGTTGCTCAATGTATTGCACATCATTCACCTTTACTATAGTCTGCGGGTAAACCCTGGCCTTGATATTGCGCCCCGGACGTTTATCTTTGGGGCCAAAAGCGCCGCCAGCTATCGGCGGGCAAAATTGATCATCAAGCTGATTCATGCTGTGGCCGATGTGGTCAATCATGACCCGGCCATTGAAGATAAGCTGAAAGTGGTGTTCTTGCCCAACTATCGGGTTTCTTTGGCAGAAAAATTGATGCCGGCCGCCGATGTCAGCGAGCAGATTTCCACCGCCGGCAAGGAAGCCAGTGGTACTGGCAATATGAAGTTTATGCTCAACGGTGCCGTCACCATCGGAACCATGGACGGGGCCAATGTGGAAATGTATGAAGAAGTGGGCGAAGAAAACATCTTTATCTTTGGTCTGCGGGCAGAAGAAATTCAAGAACAAGTTTGCAACCATAGCTATGACCCATGGATGCTTTATAATATGGACCAAAATATCCGCTTGGCCGTCATGGAACTGATTAACGGCACGTTCTGCAAGGACACGGAAGTGTTCCGGGAATTGTATGAATCGCTGTTAAACGGTGTGGACGGCGGAAGAGCCGACGAATATTTTGTTTTGGCCGACTTTGAAAGCTATGCCGAAACCCAACTGGCTGTGGATGCGGCCTATAAAGATAAAACCCGTTGGGCCAAAATGGCCATCCAAAACGTGGCCCACAGCGGAAAATTCAGCAGTGACCGTACCATCCGGGAATATGCCAAGGAAATTTGGCAGTTGCAGCCGGTGGAAATCGAAGAGGAATAAACCAACCGATTTTCAGGAAAAGAACTTTTTGAAAAAGAAAATAGCTGGAATCCTTTGTTTTTCAGGATTCCAGCTATTTTTATGTTTTAGGAAACGGTGTGAAAACAAACTACTTTTTTATGATTACTTCAAAAATGGGCTTAAGAACCGGCAATGACACCGTCCGAGGTTAAAATTAACGTACTTTCTGTGTTCAGCGGCACGCCTTCAAAAAGCTGGCTGGTGCCGTCATCGGCAAACTCCACTTCCAAATCCCAGCCGTTTTCCGGGTTGGGGATGGTTTCGGCTTTCAGTTCCACCGGGATCATCAAGCCGGAGGCCCAGGTGTTGTTTTGTAACGTAATGGAAATCCATTCGTCATCGGCCGTAGGGCGAATCCGCAGGGCGGTGATGGTTTTTCCCATATCATTTCCCAACGATACTTCCAGTGTTTCCATGGCTTCTTCCTCGCCGGTTTGAGGCGTTTGGGTATCCTCTTTTTGGGCGTTTTCTTCGGTTGTGGTTTCTTCTTCTTGTTTGGTTTCTTCTTGGGTTTCTTCGGTGGTGCCGCTTGGGGTGGTTTCTGTTTTTTTCTGACATCCGGTGATGGAAAGAGCCAAAACCAGGATCAAAAGCATACAAATCCACAGTTGTTTATCGTTGTTTTTTTTCATAAGTCATTCCTCCTTAGCAAAAAGAATTGCCTCTTTGCTACTTTTAGTTTAGCCGAAATAGCCCAATTTTGCAATCGGTTTGGCCAATGTTTCATTTTTTCTTAATAATTGTCGGTTTCTTTTTGTTCTTTTTCCCCTTTGGGCGGCATAAAGTAGAAAGGAGAGACAAAGGAGGGAGAGAATGAAAAAAATAATTGGCATTTTTCTTATTTTTTTATTGTTGAGACCACAGCCCGTTTGGGCATTTTCTGATACAGAGGACCTTTGGTGTGAAGAAGTGATTGACCTGGGGGTTCAAGCGGGCTACTGGGTGGGCGAGGGAGAGACCTTTGCGCCACAGCGGATGGCGACACGGGCCGAGGCGGTGGCGATTTTCTATCGCATGGCACAGGGAGAAGGGGCGGCGGCGCCTTTTTCGGACGTGCCAGAAGGGGCCTGGTATGCACAGGCGATGGGATGGGCCGCCCAGAGTGGCATTTTGGCAGGCGAAGGAGGACAAGCCCTGCCACAGCAGCCCATCCGGCGGGAAGAACTTTGGGCCATGGCCGGTCGCTTTGTGGGGGCCGAAGAAACGGATGTTTGGCAGGTGGCTTCCGATGGGGCTTTGCTTTCGCCCTGGGCAAAGGCGGGGACCGGGTGGTGCTTACGGCAGCATTTGATTTCGGAAAACGACTTTGCCTGTCTCTATCCCCAACAAACCATAACCAGGGGAGAGCTGGCCGTCTTTTTTTGGCAATTTGGACAGCGGTTGCAAAACCAAGCAAACACACGTTGACAGGAATCTTTTTTTTGGATATAGTAGATGTAGTATAAAAAACGAGATGTTCTTGTGTGAAAAAACGGGAGGTTGCTATGGCCATCGTCATCACCACAGAAAGCTGTTCGGACTTGCCTTTGGCAGTACGCCAACAAAAAAAGATTCCCATTGTACCGATGCACATTGTCTTTCCCGACCGGGATTGTGCCGATGGCAGCATTCCGGTGGAGGAAATTTATGCCTATTATGACCGGACGAAAAAAATCCCCGGCACCAGCGCCGTCAATCCGACGGAGTTTGCCGACTTTTTTCATCGGGTGGCCCGAAAGACGGGTGCGGAAATTTTACATATTGGCTACTCTTCCCAGTGCTCGGCCACCTTTTCTTGTGCCCAGATGGCCTTGGAATCCTGCAAAGACATTACGGTGCGGTTGGGTGGATAGCCGCAATGTGTCGGTGGGGGTGGGCAGTTTAACGCTGTACGCGGCAGAGCTATTGGACAACACCCAAAGATGACGTTGGAAGCATTGGCCCAGGCCGTGGAGCAGGCGGTGCCCTTGGTGGTGACCCATTTTGTGCCAGACCGGCTGGATTATTTGGCGGCCGGGGGCCGGGTGTCCAATCCGGCGGCGCTGGGGGCGGCGTTATTGAAAATCAAACCCCGCATTGATATTTTGGATGGAAAACTAATTGCCGGGAAAAAATACCGTGGCACCATGGCCAAAGTGGTGCCAAAGTTATTGGAGGATTTTTTGGCTAAAGATTTGGATAAAAGACAAGGCTATGTGTTTTATGCCGCCGGGTGTGATTTGGCGGTGGTGGAAGGGGCCGCCAGGCGGATGAAAGAGGCCGGGTTTTTACAGGTGGACGTGTTTCAAATTGGCTGCGTCATGAGTATCCACGGCGGGCCTGGCGCCATTGGCATCACGGCCAGAAGGAAAATAGCAGAAGACTAAGAAAGAGATAACCCCCATGGAAGGATTCCATGGGGGTTTTTGGTTGGAAAAGAAAAGGATTGTTAAGAATTCTGTAAGACAAAGTACATTGACACACATAGTAATTTTTGCTATCCTAAAAGCGAAAGGAGCAAAGGCCTATGATAGAACCCATACAAAGTGACTTGATTCGCGGCCAGATTGACACCATGCTGTTGCGTATCTTGGCGGAAAAGGATAGTTACGGATATGAAATGATCAAAGACCTAAAAGAACGCAGCGGCGGCCGTTTTACATTAAAAGAGCCTTCGTTATATACCAGTTTAAAACGACTGGAAAAACAAGGATTCATCGTGAGCTATTGGGGCGAAGAATCTCAGGGCGGGCGAAGAAAATATTATCATATTACGCCAGAAGGCGTGGAAGCTTTTTTCCAGGCGTTGCGCCAATGGAAAGAAGGCAAGGCGCTGTTAGAAGTATTGTTGGAAGGAGGATTGAGCCATGGACCGACTGCAAACGGAACTGGATCGCATCTTTGAGCAATTACCAAAGGGAAAAGATTGGGAGGAATGGAAAGAAGAAATGACCGCCCATTTTGCAGAAAAAATGGCCGATGCCTGTGCCGCAGGGCAGACGGAGGAAACGGCGTTAGAGGAGATGCTGCCGGATATCGAGGCATTATGTGGGCTTTATCAAGAGGAGCGGGAAGTGGGGCTTTGTACCTTTTTTGTCCGTCTGTTTTGGCAGGTGGTGATGGCGGCGCTGGTATTTTTGCTGTTTTCTGTACCGCTGTTTTTGCTGGGGCAACGGCTTGGTGTGTTGTTTGGGATTGGGCTATTGCTCTTTGGTCTGGGCGGGGCTTTATTGTCGGCCTTGGTACTGCCGGGCCAGAAGAAAAAGACGGTTTCCCTGCGCCGGGCAAAACAACTGCGCAAACGGGTCTGGATGGCCTATGGTGTGTTTTTGGTGCTCTCTTGGGCGTTGATTGGCGCCATACAGTTTGGAAACCATGTGTTCTTTGGCTATCCCGTAGCCATTGACGGGATGTATCAGCTGGGCCGGGTTTTGGCGCCCTATTATGGGGTGGCGCTTGGGTGTCTTTTGCCTCTGGCGGTGGCCAGCTTTGTGCGAGCAGTGGAACGGGGAGAGATGGAAGGATGAGACGGCGATGGAAAGAGGCGGCGGTTCTTGGCCTTTTGGTGCTGGCGGTCTATGGCGTGCTTTTGGGTGTTTATCTACCCCAAAAGGAAAGGGAGCAAGAAGCTTGGCGCCTGGCCCAGGAGGATGCCAGAACCCACGATGTAACCACCATTTATCCCCATGAAAGTCCTTATATGGGCGATGCAGTCAATTTGGCGGCGTTGCTTGGCGTTTTGCCCTTGCCAAATTTATCGGGTACCATGGAGCTGGAGTCAGACCAGTTTTTGCTGCGGCTGGTGCTGGACGGGACTTATGCACAGGCGGGAGAGGAAGAAACGGTCAAGCGTAATCTGCTCTATGAAAGCGTGGCCCTTTGTGCAGCGGTGGAAAATTTGCAGCAGGTATCCTTTGTCTTTGATGACCGGGAAATTTCTCATGACCGAGCCACGCTTGAGGAATGGTTTGGCGCGGATTTGAGGGCATTGCTGGAAAAAGAGGAAACATGGAAAACCCAAGTGCAAGACCGGCTGGACGACGTGATCCGCAACCAGGAAAAGGAAGGAGAAAAACAGGGACAATCAGAAGAGATCTGTTTTTGGGCAGAAAAAAACCACCGGTCAAAGCCGGTGGTTTTGTGTGTGTCAAATCAATCCTGAGAATATGGCATCAAGCTGACATGTCTTGCTCTTTTGATTGCAGTGGTCAAAGCTCTCTGATGTTTTGCACAGTTGCCGGTGATTCTGCGAGGCAGGATTTTGCCTCTTTCAGAAACGTATCTTCTCAGTTTATTTACGTCCTTGTAATCGATGACAGTCAGTTTATCTACACAAGGCTGGCATACGCGTTTTTTTCTGCGTCCACGTCTTTTCTGAATCATTGCTTACTTCCTCCTTTTAGATTTTAAAAGGGTAAATCATCGTCTTCCAAACTTTCGTCGATGGGGTAGAAGCCGTCGCTGGCGGCCGGTTTTGCCGGTGCCGAAGAAGCGGGAGCTTTGCCTTCGCGGCTTTCAAAGGAAGAACGGCTTTCTGCAAAATACGTTTCTTCCACCACCACTTCTGTGCTGCGGCGTTTGTTGCCCTCATTGTCCGTCCAAGAACGAACCTGAAGTCTGCCGACTACACTTACCATCTGGCCCTTTTTCCAGTATTTTTCCACAAATTCACCGGATTTTCCAAAGGCCACACAGTCGATAAAGTCTGCCTCTGGTTCGCCTTCCCTCTTAAAACGGCGGTTGATGGCCAGAGAAAATCTGGCAACGGCCACAGGGGTTGCCCCTTGGGAATAACGTACTTCCGGATCACGAGTCAAACGACCCATCAAAATGACTTTGTTCATTCAGCAAAACCTCCTGCACCTCAGGCATCTTTGCGGATGATGAGATAACGAAGCACATTTTCCATAATGCGCATACGGCTTTCCAATTCAGCAGGAACGGATGGTTCTGCATCGAAGGAAATGAAGCTGAAGAAACCTTCGTTTACTTTTTTGATTTCGTAAGCAAGTCTTCTTTTGCCCCAGTCGTCGATTTTTTCGATTGTACCACCAAATCTGGTAATCAAATCCAATACTTTCTGACTTTCGGCTGCTTTTGTTTCTTCGTCCAGATCTGGTCTGAGTACGACTGCCATTTCGTATTTGTTCATTGAACTACACCTCCTTTTGGACATATGGCCCTTGCACGAAGCAAGAACAAGGAAATTACACTACAGTGGATTATTATAGCATAGACCCATCCAAAATACAAGCAGTTTTTTTGCCTTTTTTTCGTAGAAAAGCCGGTTTTTCCATGGTAAAATGGAACAAAAAAGGAGGTGCGGCAGCATGAAAATTGCCATTTGCGGTATCGGCGGCGTAGGAGGGCTGTTGGCAGGTGTATTGGCGCAACAGGAGCAGAATTTGTATTTGTTGGCCAGAGGCGACAAAAAGCAGGCGTTGCAAGAAGAAGGATTGCTGTTAAAAAGTGACACGCTGGGTGAACGATTGGTGCGGGCCCATGTGGTGGAACGGCCGGAAGATGTGGGTGTGGTGGATGTACTGTTTCTTTGTACCAAGCATTATGGCTTAGCACAGGCCTGCGCCGACTGTGCGCCTTTGGTGGGGGAAACCACATTGATAATTCCGTTATTAAATGGCATTGGTGTGGGAGAAGCGGTGAAGGAACACCTTCATAAAGGTCGAGTGGCAGAAGGTTGTATTTACTGTATCTCCATGTTGGACGGATTGCGCCAGGTAAGACATATTGGTCCAGGCAGAAAGCTGGTGTTTGGCTTTGCACAGGAAGAACCAGGAGAAACGGAACTTGCCTTGGTGAAGTTATTGCAAGAGGGCGGCATGAAGACCTACTACGCAAAAAATGTGCAGGAAATGGTATGGGAAAAATTCTGTGCTATGTGCGGCAATAGCACCACATTTTTATTTTTTGATGGACCGGCTGGTGAGATTCAAGCATCGCAAGAAAAATTGGAAACAGCCCGCGCCATTTATACAGAACTTTGGAGCATTGCTTGTGCCAACGGAGTGGCACTGTCCGAAGAAGTGGTGGATAAAAATATGAAATCTCTTTTAGCGCTGGACCCAGAAACCACCACATCCCTATATCGAGATTTGAAGTTTTCCAAAGGCAGTACGGAACTGGAAGGCATCATTGGTCAGGCTTGCCGTTTAGCGGAAGCAAAAGGAGTGCAGGTTCCTTATTTGCAACAAGTATACCGTCGATATCAAGGTAGATAAGAAAGGCAATTAGAAGGCAGCTTTTTGGCAATATAGTGGAAAGTCCCTGGGAAAAACCAGGGACTTTTTTCATTCCGCATAGAGGAAAAATGAGAATGGATATCATCCCATTGTTTTTATACAAAGAAACAAACAAAAACAGTCGGCCTATGGTTATTTTTTAAAAAAATCCATAGGAATCAGTAAGAAAAGAGATAAGAATTATCAAAAGATAATAATTTTCCCTTTATTTTTTTCGCCTCTGGTGGTATAATAAAAATAACTATGGAAAAAAGCAATGGGTCTCTGCCAAAGAAAAAAGAAACGGAAAAGACAAAGGAGGAATGGCCATGAAACAAATTCGTATGGCACGTCCGTCGGATTTAGCAGAATTTCGCGCGTTGTGGGACATCAGTTTTTCCGATACCCAGGCGTTTCGTAACTGGTTTTTTTCCCATCGGTTTGTGCCCGGCTATTCCTGCTGTATCGAAGAAGACGGCCGTTTGGTTTCGGCGGTGCAAAGCGTACCTTGTCATATTCGAGTACGGGGAAAGATTTTGCCGGCGGCGGTGATGGTGGGGGCCTGCACCCATCCGGACTATAAACGCCGGGGCTATATGAAAGAATTATACACGTTTTATATGAATGAGATGGCCAAAATGGGCGTGGTGTTGGCAGCGCATACGCCGGCGGTGTTGGGCACTTATTTTTATGTGGGCCATTTCCCGGTGAGTGATACGGCATTTTTGGAAGGAGAAGGGATTGCGGCACAAGAAAGCGCAGCCGGTCCGGTGGATATGCAAGAAGAGGTATCGGCGCTTTTGGCCTGTTATCAGCAATCCGGTGCTCGTTACAGCGGCATTTTAAGCCGCAGCTTTGCCGACATGGTGTTAAAAATGGCCGATTATGGCGCCGATGGCGCAAAGGCCTTGGCCCTTTGGAAAGAAGGCCAGATTGCAGCCTATGGTGTGTATTATGACACAGAGGAAATGGTATACGCCGAAGAGGTGATGGCGCTGACAAAAGAAGATGAGCAACAGGTGGTCAATGGATTGGCCAATGTGGCAAAGGGCAAAAAGGTGAAAATCAAATTGCCGCCTGATACGAAGGCCACGTTGCCTGGGGCCCAAAAGACCATTTCTCCCCGTAATGTGTTGGGGCTTTGCCATGTGGAGGCCTTGCTTTCGGCTCTTTCGGTGGATTTGACAGAAGCAGTGGAAATCAAAGATGACGTGGTGGCACAAAACGACGGCGTGTTTTTGCTTTCGGGCAAGCGCAGCGAACAAAAGCCTGCCGTTTCCTTACAGCAAGGCCATTTGTTACAGTTTTTGATGGGATACCGTTCTTTGGCCCAATTGGCCCAAGAAGGAAATGCAACGATTTTAGACGAAGGGGCGGCAAAGAGAATGGATGCTTGTTTGCCGGTTGTGCCTTGCCATATTGTGGATGAATATTGAAAGAAGGTTAGAATTTTATGGAATTACAGTTCCAAGACGTTACATTGAGCAGCAAAGCAAAATTAGAAAAATATATCAAGCCATGGCAAAGTGAAAATGCGGAATTTGGGTTTGCTCATATCTATATGTGGGGCGGCGATGGCAAGATTCAGTATGCCGAGGCAGAAGGATTTTTGTTTTTGAAACTGCATTTTCCAGGCGAAGCGCTGTTCTTTTGGCCACCTTTTCCGGCCGATGAAACGGTGCAAAAAAATTATGCCAGAGGGATGGCATTGGCGTGTCAGTATATGGAAGAAACGGGCTGGAAACCGCTGTTTCGTTCTGTCAGCGCCCCCTTTGTGGACTGGATCAAAGAACAGTGCCCACAGATGCAGTTTGCAGAAAAAAGAGAAAATTTCGACTATATCTATACCAGCGAAGCCATGATTACCCTCAAGGGCAAAAAACTCCATGGCAAACGCAACCATATCAACAAACTGAAAAAGGAACACCCCGATTTTCAGTATGAGCCATTGACCAAGGACCACTATGAAGAGTGTATGGCGCTGTATGATTTATGGCAGATGGACCACAAAGAGCCAACCATCACCCAATATGACGAACGTTCTTCGGTGGAACGGGCGTTGCTGAATTTGGAAGAATTGGGCCTCACCGGCGGTATTATCCGCATCGATGGCGTGTTAAAAGCCTTTACGGTGGGTGAACAAACGCTGCCTTGGATGTGCCAGATTCATATTGAAAAAGCAGAAAAGGAAATTGACGGGCTCTATCCAACCATGAGCCAGCAATATGCGTCCCACGCCTGCACCAACGCCCAGTGGATCAACCGGGAAGAGGATATGGGCCTGGAAGGATTGCGCAAGGCAAAGCTTTCCTATTTCCCGGCCAGAATGGTGGAAAAATACGACGTGTTTCCTGCTGTGGCCGTAGAGAAAGCAGAAGTGTCTGAAAAGAAAGATGAAGAAAAAGTGCCTTGTGGGGCAGAATAAAATCAAAAACGGACCGATATAAAGGTCCGTTTTCTTTTTGAAAAAAGAAAAAACGCTGGGAACTTAGGTCCCAGCGTTTTTTGGATCAGAAAAAGAAGTCATCGCTTTTTCTTGGATTGATTTTTTTACAAGCCCAACAGTTCTTCAAAAGTCACAACTTTTGCACCAGATGGAGGGGTTACCTGTGGTGCTTTGTCGCTTGGGGCATAGTTCATGGTGCAATCCATGGTAAAGGAACCAAAGCCAAGCATTTCCATGTCCATATTCATGGTGATGTCGGCGCCGTCTTGTTTCAGATCCATGGTCATCATAGGTTCGTTGTCCACGCTGCTGGTTACGTTCATTTCATAACCGGTGATGGCTTTGTCATCGCCCAGCACACGGATGGTGGAAGCGGTGGTAAGACCGTCTGTTTCGGAAGTAAAGGTTGCGGTGTAGCCGTCGTCCGTTTTGGTGAAGGCTTGGTCACCGTAAAGACCTACCATCATTTCGATGGTTTCGATGGATGTGGCTGCGCCAAAGGCGCTGTCGGTTGGAATATTTTCCACCAGGCTATCGATCATGGCCGCATAGTCATAGTCTTTGGCCACCTGGATCAGGCTGGTCCAGTCGATGCCCATACTACCCATCAGTTCTTTGAAATCCAGTTCCAGATAGGTGTTTTCTTCCAGATCGGCAAAGGTGGTCAAAAGTGGGGAAGCAAAGTACATTTTGCCACTTTCCATATCGGCCAAGAAGGTCATATCAAAGCTTTCCAAAGCGGCAATGGTTTCGCCCATCACGGCCAGATCTTCTTCGGTCATATCGGCTTTCAAGGAAGAAAGATCCAGTTTGGTATCAGCATTCATCTGCACTTTGCTGATGCTGGTGATACCGTTGAGGGTCATGGTGCCTTTGAAGACTTCTTTTGGTGTTTGGCCCATGGAGTCGGTGGCCGACATGGTCATGGTGCCGGTGATGGCCTGATTGGTTTCGGTGTATTGTTTTTCAAACTCTGCCAAACGGCCCATGGTTTCAAAGGTGATGTCTGCTGGTACCAGGGCTTCTTTATCGATCAAAATGGCCGTGGTGGTGTTGGCATCCCAACCCACGGTGCAGCCCAAAGCCTGTGCAGCAAAACGGACGGGCACATAGGTGCGGTCGTTTTCTACAAAGGAAGCGGCATCGGTGGTTTCGGTTCTGGTGCCGGCGGCGTCGGTGATGGTGATTTCTGGGTCACCGATGGTAAAGGTGACGGTTGTGTCGCCTTTGGTGGCAGAGATGGTCTGGCTATCGGCCACATAAGCAATTTCCGATGCGCCAAGGCTTTCAAAAACGGCCCGGAATGGTACAAAAACACGGTTGTTTTCAATCACAGGGCTGGCATCAGAAAAGTCCAGCATATCGCCGTTAACTTGTACCCCCAGCGTTGGTGCGGGAAGTTCAATGGCTTCCACTTGCGCACTGTCTTCTGCAATGGGGGTGGCCACAACGTCGCTGACCGTAACATCTGGTGTGGATTCGGCAAATGCGGTTGCTGGGGACAACGCAAGCAAGCCAGCCATCGCAATGCCCAATAAACGAGTAAAACGTTTCATTTTCATTACCTCCTTCAATGTAGATAGATTCCCTTTTATTGCAACAGATTGTGGGCCCATGAAAAGAGCGAAAAAAATAATGTAATAAAAATGTAAGAAAATAGGGACCGTTTTTCCACTTTTTTTGACGAAAACGGATTGAAAGGGAAGGCGAACTAAGCTATAATCGATGTATACAGTATATAAAAAACAGGCGGAGGTGGACTGCATGGAATCGGTGAAAGTGAAAAGCAGGGCAAAAATCAATCTGACGCTGGATGTGCTTTACCGGCGGGAGGATGGATTTCACGAGTTGGAGATGGTGATGCAGTCACTGAAATTATACGACAGCATTGCCGTGCAAAAAACGGCCCAAGCAGGCGTTTTCCTGCAAACGGATGTCCCTTTTTTGCCCACGGATGAGCGAAACTTGGCCTATCGGGCGGCAAGGAAGATGCAAGAAGCCTTTGCGCTGCCGGGCGGGGTTCAGATTTGTTTGACCAAGCGGATTCCGGTGGCGGCCGGGTTGGCTGGCGGAAGCGGCAATGCGGCGGCGGTGTTGGCGGCCATGAATGAGCTTTATGAGTTGAATCTTTCGCTTCAGGAACTGATGAAGCTGGGGTTAACGCTGGGGTCGGATGTGCCCTATTGTTTGTTTGGAAAGACGGCGTTGGCCAAAGGCCGGGGCGAGATTTTGGAAGAGCTGCCGGACTGCCCCCATTTTTATGTGGTGTTGGCCAAGCCAGATTTTGGTGTTTCGACGGGGGCTGTCTTTCGGGCGCTCCAGGCGGAAAAAATTGGGCGCCACCCCGATACGGCCGGCATGCTGCGGGCCATTGAGGCCAAAGACCGGGCGGGCATTTGTGCGCGGCTAGAAAATGTGTTGGAACCGGTGACGTTTCAAATGCAGCCACAGGTGCAAAAAATCAAGGGCTTTTTGGCTGCCCAAGGGGCAGAGGGCGTGTTGATGAGTGGCAGTGGCCCCACCATTTTTGCCCTTTTTACCCAAAAAGAAGCGGCAGAAGAGGCATGTCAAAAAACGAAGGAAGCATTTGCAATGCGAACGGTATTGGTGACAGAAACAGTGGACAAAGGAGAACAGGGTTATGGATTATCGCTTTAATGTCAACGTCAACGAATATTTGCCGCTGCGGGAAGTGGTCTTTAACAACTTGCGGGATGCCATTTTAAACGGACAGCTGCACCCGGGGGAACGGCTGTTGGAAAACCAGTTGGCTGAAAAGCTGGGGGTAAGCCGCACGCCGGTGCGGGAAGCACTGCGGATGCTGGAACAGGAGAATTTGGTGGCGCTGGTGCCAAGAAAAGGGGCCCAGGTGTTGGATTTAAGCGCCGATGATATTCGCAGCGTCTTGGAGATTCGCCAGGCGTTGGAAGTGGTGGCCATTCGCCATGCCTGCCAGGACGGCATGAGCGAGGAGGACATTGCGCTGTTAAAAGAATTAAACGGCCGCTTTGAGCGGGCCTTTGAAGAAAAAAATTATGAAGATGTGGCACAGTCCGACGAAATGTTCCATGACGTGATTTTCCGTGCGGCCAATAACCGCCGCCTGGAACTGATTGTCAGCAACATGCGCGCCCAGGTATATCGGTATCGCATGGCCTATTTAAAAGTCTTTGAAACGAGAACGGCTGTGGTAAACCATCATCAAAACATTGTACGGGCCATTGAAACCCATGATGAGGCTTTGGGGGTAAAAACCATGACCGACCACATTGCCCATCAGACCCAGGTGATTTTAGATTCCCTGAAATAAGGCAAAAAAGGAGGTGGGACCTTGAGCAGGAGAAAAGGAACAAATTCCTCCGATCGCCTGGGCAGACAGAAGGACGAAAAAGCAACGCTTTCTTCCTCCCGGCGAACGAGAAAACAACAGCAGACAGCATCCTCTTTGCCACAAGAAACACAGATGCCCCTGGAAAAACGCCGCCAAATGCGGGCGGCCAAGCAAAAGCGGAAAAAACAACAGATGAAAATTGCCTTTGTGGTGGCGGCTGTTTGTGTGGTGTTTTTATTGCTAACGGCGCTTTTTGGCAAAAACGGCCAGCAAATTTATGTGGGCGATACGGCGGCGGTGGTGATGAAAAAGTCGTCGGTGACGGCAGAAGACTTTACCAAATCGGTGGAAGCCCAGTTGGCCGGAAAACTAGGTACGGCGGTACAGGTCAACGAAACAATTCGCTTTGAACCGGTGCGGGCCAACAAAAAAGACTTGGTCACCACCGAATATGCCTTAAGCCGGGTTTGTGAATTGGTGACCTATCAGGTGCAGGCGGCCGTAATTACCGTAGACGGCGCCCAGGTACAGGCACTGGCCACTCAGGCCGAGGCCCAAAGCGTTTTGGATAGCATCATCAGTGAATACGTGCCGGAAGGAACGGAAATTGCAGAAAAAGGGTTTGTGGAAAACGTGGAAGTGGTGCAGCAGTTTGTCGATAGCAGCGAAATTGTCTCTACCGAAGAAGCCTATGCCACATTGACAGCCGGCACGCCGGCCACACAGACTTATACGGTGATAAGCGGTGACACACTTTCGAAAATTGCCGATAAAAACAAAGTGACCGTCGAAGAAATTTTGGAGGCAAACCCGACCATCACCCTTGCCACTACGTTAAACATTGGCGATAAACTGAATTTGAACGTGACGGTGCCCTATTTATCGGTGAAAACGGCAGAAAACGTGGTTTATACAGAAGTACAGGAAAAGGAAGTGGAGTATCGGGAAGACGCCTCCAAGCCTTCCGGCTATCGCAAAGTGGTACAGCAGGGCAAAGATGGACAAAAAGAAGTGACCAGCCAAATCATCCGTGTCAATGGCTTTGAAACAGAGCAAAAAGTGATTTCCGAAAAAACCACCGTAGAGCCGGTGACCGAAATTATTGTGGTTGGCACCAACTGAGAGGACGAGATGGATGAATAGAAAAATATTAGTGGTGGACGATGAGAGAAACATCGTTGAAATCATCAAGTTTAATTTGAAAAAAGAAGGGTATGACGTGGTGACGGCTTCCGACGGGAAAGAAGGAATGGAAAAAGCCTTTTTGGAACAGCCGGACCTGATTTTGTTGGACATTATGATGCCGGTGATGGACGGATATGAAGCTTGCAAAAAAATCCGGGAAAAACTGGATACGCCCATCATCATGCTGACGGCCCGGGCCGAAGAGGTGGACAAGGTGCTGGGGCTGGAACTGGGAGCCGACGATTATGTGACCAAGCCCTTTGGGGTGCGGGAGTTGATGGCCCGGGTGAAAGCCAATTTGCGCCGCAAAGCGCCGGTGGCAGAGGAGACGGTAAAAAAAGGCAATGTGCTGGTGTTTGGCGACGGGCTGGAAGTGGATTTAGATTTATACGAAGTGAAAAAAAATGGAAAAAACATCGAGTTGACGCTGCGGGAATTTGAATTGCTGAAATTTCTCTGCTCCCAGAAAACCCAGGTGTTTAGCCGGGAAGTGTTGTTGGAAAAAGTATGGGGATATGAGTATTTCGGCGATGTGCGCACGGTGGATGTGACGGTGCGCCGGCTGCGGGAAAAAATTGAAACGGATCCTGGAAAGCCCCAATATATTTTGACAAAACGCGGTGTTGGGTACTATTTTGGCGGCTGAGGGTGAAGGGAAATGAAAACCATCAAATGGAAACTCATTATGATGTATCTGGGGCTGGTGTTTATTGTCATGATTGTCAGCGGCAGTTTTATTTTGCTGCGGCTGCAAACCATTGAAATGGACAAGGCCCGCAATCAGCTGGAAGTGTACGCCCAAAAGGTGAGCGAGCAGGTGGTGCTGTTATACGAAGAGGACAGTTTCCAGTCGGGGCTGATTCAGTTTGCCAAAAGCGGCAGCACCACAAGCCAAATCCAAGGCAGCATCCTGGACCGCACCGGGGTTACGTTGGCCACAACCACCACCAGCAAACCGCCCTACCCCCAGTATAAAAACTCTGTCATCATCGGGGCCATGAGCGGGACACCCACCTTTTCCAAAAACAAAATTGTCGATAGCAGCGGCAGCGTTTTTTTGGGCTATGCCTATCCCGTGATCCTCAACGACGAAACCACCTATGTGGTCTATGCCCAGATGGATGCCACCAGTATTTTTGACAGCATTGGTCAGACGAGAAGCACCATCTTTGTCAGCGTGGGCATTGCACTGATCATTTCTGCCATCATGGGCTATATTTTTGCCAAAACCCTGACCAGTCCCATTGTGGCCCTGACGGGAAAGGCCAAGGAACTGGCCCAGGGGAAACTGAACCAAAGCGTGCGGGTGTATTCCCACGACGAAATTGGGCAGTTATCCGATAGCTTTAACTATATGGCAAGGGAACTGAGCCGCACCGTAAGCGATATTACGAAAGAAAAAAGTAAGTTTGAGATCATCCTCCACAACATGACCGACGGCGTCATTTCCTTTGACCTGGATGGCAAAGTGATGCACTATAATAGCGCCAGTTTGAAAATGCTGGATACTGATGCCGCCGATTTTACGTTCAAAGAATTTTTGGAGAGATATGGCATTGGCATTGGGCTTTATGTGGAGTTGATGGAAACGCCGTTGACCAAAAAAGTGAATTTTTGGGTGGGCAAAAAATATATCACGGCGGCCTTTTCGCCCTATTCCGGCGAAGGCGGCATTGACGGTATGGTACTTGTGTTACAGGATAACACGGAAACGAAAAAACTGGACGATATGCGCAAGGAATTTGTGGCCAATGTTTCCCATGAATTGCGTACCCCGTTAACCACCGTCAAAAGCTATACGGAAACGCTGCTGGATGGCGCCATGGAAGACAAGGAAATTGCCACGGATTTCTTGCAAATTATCAACAACGAAGCCGACCGGATGAGCTTTTTGGTCCGGGATTTGCTCCAGCTTTCTCGTTTTGACAACAAGCAAATTGAATTGAATGTATCGGAAATTGAGCTGAACGGTTTTGTGGAAGAAAATATCCGTCAAAGCCGGATTCATGCAGAAAATAAAAAGCAGACGCTCTCCTTTACTCCTTATCCAAAACCATTGGTGATTCGGGCCGATAAGGACCGCATCACCCAGGTGATGAATAATGTCTTAACCAATGCCATTAAGTATAGCGGCGAAGGGGCCTCCATCACCGTTTGGCTGGAAGAAGCCGAAGGGTTTGACAAAATTTATGTCAAAGACACAGGCATGGGCATTGCCAAAGAAGACATTGGCCGTATTTTTGAGCGGTTTTACCGGGTGGATAAAGCCAGAAGCCGGGCCATGGGCGGCACGGGGCTTGGGCTTGCCATTGCCAAAGAAATTATGGAACTGCACGGCGGCAGCATCCAGGCCGAAAGCCAGCTGGGCCAAGGCACCACCATGATCCTCTCTTTCCCGGTGCGCAAAAAAAGGGAAAAAGTGTAATGTAAGTGTAAGGGCAATGTAACCAAATTGTAACAATTATACAGTATAATCTTTCCATAGAATAGGAAATCTGGATGGAAAGGAGGCCTGCGTAAATGAAAAAAAGCAGAAAGGGTATCATTTGTTTTTTGATTGGTTTGATGCTGCTTTGTCTATCGGTGCCGGCATACGCCGCCGAAGGGGAAGACGCAGCGTCGTTTCTGACCATATCCGGTGATTTGGATTTTACAGAGGAAAAAGTATCCACTTTTGATGAAGAAAAAACCATCTCCGGCACGGCGCCAGAAGGCACCCAAGTGACCATCACCGTTTACACGTCCGGCTTTTTGGGACGGCTGAAAGAACGGGATTGTTATGAAGTGACGGTGGGCAGCGCCGGGTTATTTAGCCAAGTTGTTTCGCTGTATGTGGGCGACAATGTCATCGAACTGGATGCAACCTATGGCAAAGAATCGGTGGAAGAAACACTGACAGTCAACCGGAAGAAACAAGAAATCAAACGGGAACTGGAAACGATGATTTGCATTCCCGGCGGGTACTAATCCAACAAAACAAGTGAGAAATGGTGAACACAATGAGAACAGTGCGTTTTAGCAGATGGAAAAACCTGATGATCCTGGCTCTGATTGTGCTTGCTGTGATGCAAACGGGACAGTTATGGCTGGGAAACGACTCCGGCCATAACTTTTTTTATTCTTTGTTCGACCATAGCGCAAGCAGCGCCGGCCGTTCCAGTCAGGAAAAGGCAGTGATTGACCCCGAGACCATCGTGGTGGGGTATGGCTCCAACGCCTTTCATTTGACCTATGGCAAAATCCAAGGCAGCCAAATCCAGCAGAGGGTGGACGCCTTTGTGACAGAGATGGTGGAAGAAGCCGACTGGAGCACGTTGGAAGGGGTGGGTATAGACGCTTTGCTCAGCCAAAAATGCGTGGTGTATGAATTTTCCTTTGACGTTTCGTTGCCCCAATATTTGGAAGCCATTACAGAGCAGGCGGGCAACTGGCCGGAAATGGAATACATCAACTATCTGGTGGCCGTGCCCAGCGGCGGGCCTATGCAAAAAAGCCAGCTTTATTTGGTGGATGGTACGGCCAAGCAGGCTGTGATGACAGAAAACACGCAGACAGAGTTGGCGCAGCAGCTTTGGAATGCCATCGATACCTACCGCCAGGCCCATTTGGAGGATTTGCGGTTTGTTTCTTCGGCCCAAAGCGGGCTCAACATTTTCCAAAACAATGTCTTTGTACCCCAATGGAGCCAAAGCACCTATCCGTATCAGCGCTTGCAGCAGGTGAAAAAGGCCGCGGAGGCAGAAGAGATGGCCGAAGAGGCGGCCACGGCCGCAGCCGGTTTTTTTGCCACCTATGATACGCCGGTGGCAACCATAGACGAAAACGGCATGTACGTCTTTACAGGAGAAGAGGCCATTGTGCGCTATGGCACCGACGGCATGCTGGAATATTATGGGTATGGGGAAAGCAATGCCGACGGTCAAACCCTCAGCACGGCCTATTATGTTTGCAAACAGTTTATGGAACGGGATGCAACGCTGCCGGAAGCGATTTATTTGAGCGATGTACAGCTGAAAAGCGACGGGCTTTTGTTCTGTTTTGATTACTATTGGAAAGAAATGCCCATTGAACTGAGCGAGAGCCTTTGTACAGAAAAAAATATCAGCCATGCCGTTGAAGTGATGGTGGAGCAAAACAAGGTGACCCGTTATCGCCGCTATGTGGTGCAATATGAAGCCGATGAGGAAGATTGGGTGGAAGTGGATTTTGTCTATGCCATGAACGAAACCATTTCGGCCGCCCAAGAGACCATTACGGCCATGGACGATATTTATTTGGGCTATGTGGAAGATGGCAGCGGCGATTTGGGGCTTTGCTGGTTTGTGGTGGCCGATGGCACCAAGCACCAGGTGGACACCAAACGCAGCACAGAGCAGGAAACGACGACAGAGAGCAGGTGATGGGTTTTGGATTGGGAAAAGATCAAACGATTTTTTATCATGCTGCTCCTGGCCCTCAATGGTGGCCTGTTTGCAGCCAATCACTTCCAGGGCAGTCAGTACCATATGACGGCGGAAGAAGAGGCGGCCATTTTTCAGCTTTTAAGCGATAACCATATTGGCATTTACACTGACTTGATTTACGATACACCGCCCATGCGCAGCATTGGCGCTTCGACGGTTTCGCTGGATACGTCTGTTTTAAGCAGCATTTTTTTCTCCCCGGAAGAACAGGTGAAAATTACGCTGGAATTTGATAAAACGGTCTTGGCCAGTGATACCAAAAGCTTGATTGTGGAAGGAAACACGGTGCAATACCTCAACCCCAATGGCGATGGGCCCATGGAAAACTATAACCGGGAGACGGCCCTGGAAGCAGCCGATGCCTTTTTAGAGAAAATCAATATCTACAACCAGCCCAATTTGGAGGCAGAAAAGGTGGAGCAGGTGGGGGATAATTTTGTGATTGAATATAACCAACGGTTTAAAGATTACAAAATTTTCAGCAACGCCAAAACCATCACCGTCTCGCCCCAAGGGGTGATTTTGGCCACGGCCAGCTATTATCAGGTGGAAAACTATGTGGATGAATCCCTGCCCATTTGCAGTTGTGATGAAGCGCTGTTGACCTTTTTACAGAAAATGAAAGAAGAAGGCGTGGAAGAAAATGTGTATATTGAAAAAATCGAGTTGGGTTACCGGCTGCAAGAAGACGGCCGGGTGGAAGACGGTGCAAGCTTACGGTTTATCCCTTGCTATCGTATCATCACCGCCACCGGCGGAAAAACGTATTTCATCAACGCCTATACCAACGAAATGATGCCATGACCAAAAAACAGCTGTTTTTTGCAGAATTTTCCTGTGAAAAAAGCTGTTTTTTTCCGTCGAAAAAGTCTTTCCTCCCCGTGGGAACTATGGTATAATCAATCTATTGTGAAGAAATTGGTTCGTTACGACTACTGCATGGCTTTGGTTATTGCAGAAGGATTACTAGAAAGGTTTGAGCAGTTTCATGGACAAACTTATCATCAACGGCCCTTGCTGTCTGAAGGGTGAAGTTTCCATCAGCGGTGCAAAAAATGCTGCCGTTGCCATTATTCCGGCCGCCATTATGGCAGACGATATTTGTTTGATTGAAAACCTGCCCTGTATTGAAGATGTGGTAAGTCTCAACGCCACCATCTCCAAAATGGGTGCGAAAACGGAGTTTTTAGATAAACACACATTAAAAATTGATAGCCGCGGCGTGGAAAATGTTTCTGCCACCTTTGAGGAAGTGCGCAAAATGCGCGCCAGCTATTATCTGTTGGGGGCGCTTTTGGGCCGCTATAAAAAGGCGGAAGTGGCCATGCCCGGAGGATGCGACTTTGGCACCCGCCCCATTGATTTGCATTTGAAAGGCTTCCGCGCCATGGGGGCCGAAGTGACGGTGGAGAGAAACGTCATCAAAATGGAAGCAAAAAAATTGACCGGCGCTTCCATCTATATGGATACCGTTTCCGTGGGGGCCACCATCAATATCATGTTGGCGGCTGTGCTTGCCGAAGGCCGCACCGTCATTGAAAACGCGGCCAAAGAACCCCATATTGTGGATTTGGCCAACTTCTTAAACATCATGGGGGCCAAAATCAAAGGCGCCGGCACCGATGTCATCCGCATCACCGGCGTAGAAAAACTTCACGGCGCCCAATATACCATCATTCCCGACCAAATTGAAGCAGGTACTTATATGATCGCCGCCGCCATCACCGGCGGAGATATTTTAGTGAAAAATATCATCCCCACCCATATGGACTCCCTTTCGGCCAAATTGGCAGAAATGGGGGCGGAGATTACGGAGTTTGACGATGCCATTCGGGTCAATGCCGTGGAGAAAAAGCTGCACGCCGTTGCCGTGCAGACCATGGCCTATCCCGGCTTTCCCACAGACTTGCAGCCCCAGATGACCACCCTTTTGACGGTGGCCGAAGGCATTGGCAAGGTGACAGAAAACGTATGGGAAAACCGGTATCAGTATACCCAGATGCTGAAACTCATGGGGGCCCAGATCAATGTGGAAGGCCGGGTGGCTATCACCACCGGCGTGACGACGCTAAACGGCACCAGTGTGGATGCCACGGACTTGCGGGCCGGGGCCGCCATGGTGCTGGCCGGGCTTTGTGCCAAGGGGGAAACCACCATTGGCGAAGTGAAATACATTGACCGTGGGTACGAAGAAATTGAAACAAAGATTACGGCCCTGGGCGGCAACATCCGCCGGGTGAGCCTATAAAGGCGGTGAGGACAGATGCGATTTTGTCCTTTGGTCAGCGGCAGCAGCGGTAACAGCACCTATGTGGGTACAGAGCACACCCATTTGCTGGTGGATGCCGGTGTCAGCGGCAAAAAAATAGAAACGGAGCTGGCCAAGCTTTCCCTCAGTGGGCATCAACTGGACGGGATTTTTGTCACCCATGAACATTTGGACCATATCAAAGGGATTGGTGTCCTCTCCAGACGATATGACCTGCCGGTTTATGCCACAGAAGGCACTTGGCAGGCCATGGAGGCCGATTTGGGTAAGATTGCCCCAAAAAATAAAAAGATGCTCTATTGTGGCGAAAAAACCGTCATCAACGACTTGGTGGTGTCTCCTTTTGCCATTCCCCATGACGCGGCAGAGCCGGTGGGGTTTACGTTTTTGGATGGCAAAAGCAAAGTGGCCGTGGCCACCGACATCGGGCACCCTTCCGAAGAGGTGAAAGATGGCATTTGTGACTGCAATGCCCTGCTGTTGGAAGCCAATCATGATATTGAAATGCTCAAACGCGGTCCCTATCCCTATGCCCTCAAACAGCGGATTTTAGGCGACCATGGCCATATGGCCAATGTGACGGCGGGGATGCTGTTGGCAGAGATGATGACAGAACGGCTGCAAGTGGTTTTTTTGGGCCATTTAAGCGCGGAAAACAATACGCCGCCTTTGGCCTATCATGATGTATCGGAAACGCTGTATCAAAATCACATCCGCGTAGGGCGAGACGTGGCGTTACAGTTGGCAGAGCGGTGTGGCGTCAGTGCCTTGGTGGAAGTATGAGGTTTTTATGAAAATAACCATTGTTTGTGTGGGAAAACTGAAGGAGCGGTATTGGCAAGAGGCCGTGGCGGAGTATACCAAGCGTCTATCCAAATATGTCCAGCTGGACATTGTGGCCTTTGCCGATGAAAAGGCGCCAGAGACCCTAAGCTTGGCCCAGGAGGAACAGGTGAAGGAAAAAGAGGCCCAGCGGATGTTAAAAGCCATCCCGGAACAGGCATATTTGGTGACCATGGAAATTGGCGGAAAAGCCCTCTCTTCGGAGGAATTTTCTTCGTTTTTGCAGGAGCGGGCGCTGCGGGGCGATAGCCATGTGGTCTTTGCCATTGGCGGCTCTTTGGGTCTTGGCGAAAGCGTATTAAAACGGGCCAACTATCGCCTTAGTTTTTCCAAATTGACCTTTCCCCATCAAATGATGCGGGTGATTTTATTGGAACAGATTTATCGTGCCATCAAAATTGAGCGGCATGAGCCGTATCATAAATAAAGGGTATGATGCAAAGGAGGTTTTTTTATGGTAAAAAAAGCAGCAGAGCGCAAACAGTTGGAACAGGCCAATGCCTTTGGCGGTAACGGCACCATCCATCCAACCATGATTTTGGAAGGCGACGAATTTACCGGGGCCGGCCGGCTGTATAATGTGGTGAAATTCCCACCTCATAGCTCCATTGGCTATCATCAGCATGTGGGCGAAACGGAAACCTATATGGTGTTACAGGGCAAAGGTGTCTATAACGACGACGGAACACTGGTGGAAGTGGGCCCTGGAGATGTGGCATACTGCGCCAACGGCCAGTGGCACGGACTGGAAAACACCGGAGAAGAAGATTTGGTGATTGTTGCTTTGATTTTGTTTGACAAAACAAAGGCGTAAGGAATGGAAAGATGGGCTGGCCTGTGCGGTTTTGCAGGGACGGCCCTTTTTTTGAAAGGAAGGAAGACATGAAAGGAAACAGAAACAAAAAGGGGTTTTTGGCATTGGCGTTAGCCGTTTGCATGGCGGTGCCAACCCAGATGGCTTTTGCTCAAACGCCATCGACCACCATCCAAATTTTGCATACCAATGACATCCATGGCACAGCCCAGACTGACGAAGACGGGGCCATTGGCTTTGCCAAGCTAAAGACCTTGGCAAAAGAAAGCGGGGCGGACTTGGTGCTGGATGTGGGCGATACGTTCCATGGCCAAACCTTTGCCACCCTCACCGAAGGGGCCTCCATCGCAACGCTGATGGGCCAGGTGGGGTATGATGCCATGACACCGGGCAATCACGATTGGAGCTATGGCGCCCAGCAGTTAAAAACATTGGAAGAAACAGGCGGATTCCCCATTTTGGCCGCCAATGTGGTGGACGAAGGGGGAGAGGCCTTTTTTGAAACGCCGTATTTGGTCAAAGAGGTGACGGCCGAAGATGGCACGACGGTGAAAGTGGGGGTTTTGGGTGTCATTGACGATGCCTTCTATACTTCCACGCCATCGAAAAACGTGGCAGGACTTTCTTTTGCCGAAGAAGCTAAAACGGCCACGGCCTTGGCCGCCACATTGCGGCAGGAAGAAGGATGTGACTTGGTCATTGCCATCACCCACCAGGCCGACTGTGCCTCTTTTGTGGCCGCCACCAAGGGCATTGACCTGGTGTTGGCCGGCCATGAGCATTTGGTCTTTGACACCACCTATCCCGACGCAGAGGGGAAAGACGTATTTGTGGCCGAATCCGGATCCCACTTTTTGCAGGCCGGTGTGGTGGAAGTGACACTGACAAAGGAAAAAGAAGTGGCAGAGGTGACGGAAACGGTGTACGACCAGGCGGCTTTGGCAGACATGGCAGAGGACGAAGGCGTATCCCAGACCCTTTCGGCCCTGGAAAAAAGCCAGGAAGAACAGCTGCTGATGCCGGTGGGGACGGTGGCGCAAGATTGTCCTTATAGCTGGGAAGAAATCCGCATAAGCCAGCAGGAGATTGGCCGTTTGGTGACAGAAAGCTATCTGACGGCCACCGGCGCCGATGTGGCGCTGGAAAATGCCGGCGGGATTCGCGGCGGCTTGACGAAAGGCACCGTGACTTATGGCGATGTCATTGCCGTTTCGCCCTATGGAAACGGCCTTGTGACCAAGCAAATCAGCGGCAGTGACCTGTTGGAAGTATTGGAACAATCCTTTGCCATTGGCGCGGTATGTGACGCCGTTTATACCCTGCAAAAAGAAGCTGTGGCCCAAGGCGAAGACCCTTATCAATATGCCTGGCCTGACAACAGTGGGTCCTATCTCCAATTTGCGGGCATCACGGCGGGGTGGAGCGAAGAAGCGGGCCTGACCGATGTTTTGGTGGGCGGTCAGGCTTTGGCGCCAGAGCAGAGGTATACGGTGGCCACCAACGAATATGTGGCCGAAAGCGAAGATTTCCCTGCTTTGGCGGCGGCACCGGTGGAAAAAGAATTTGGCACCTGTCTGGAAGCCTTGCTGGACCAGGTGGCCCAGGGGAAAGAGGCGGACCCGGCAGTAAGCCGGGGTGAAGCAGCCCAGATGTTGCTTACCGCCGCCCTGCCTATCCACCCACAGGTACAGCAAAGCGATATATTGCAAGGCTATGGTAACAGAGAACGGTTGGAGGAACAGCCAGTCACCGGGACAGAGGCCTTGGCCATGTTGGCGCGGGCCTTTGGCCCCTTGCCCCAAAAGAAAGAAGCATTGACCAAACAGGAAGAGGCTGTGCTGGAAGAGGCACCGGTTTGGGCAAAAGAAGCATTGAAAGAAGTGTTTTTGTCTGATTTGGGGGTAGAAGAAGTGGCAGAAATGGCGAAGGCCAAAACCATGACCGCCGCCCAACTCCATCGCCTGATGGAAGCGGCCTGCGCCCAAGCATCTGCCGCAGAGGCAGACGCAGCGGCCTAAACACATTAGCGTTTTGTTGGAAAGCAGCAAAGGCTGCCTCAGGAAGAAAAGGAAGAAAGCCGGAATCCGGAAAACCATGGATTCCGGCTTTTTTTGCTTTAAAAAAAGATATTTTCTGCTTTGGAAATCGCTTTAGAAACCGACTTTTCTTCGCCCCTTGTTTCTTACCCGACGCCCCAACAAAATAGTAGGCGGAAGTGGATCAAAAAAAGGGAAACGGACAAAAATGAGGAATGGTTCTTGACAAAAAGGGGAAGACTGTTATAATAAGTATACACTCCCCCGGGGGTGTGGTGGTAAGATGAAAAACCAACTTGTTTTTAGAGGAGGTTTCCCATGAGAGAAAAATTTGATGTGACCGGCATGACCTGTAGCGCCTGTGTGGCCCATGTGGAAAAGAGCGTTTCCAAGGTGGAAGGTGTGACGCAGGTGCAGGTCAATTTGCTGCAAAATTCCATGGTGGTGGATTTTGACGAAACGAAAACCGGCGAGGCAGAAATCATAGAGGCCGTCAAAAAAGGCGGCTATGGAGCCAAAAAAGCCGGTGTAAATCAGGAAAAGACGGAAGAAAAGACCAATGTGGCCCAGGCGGAGATGGAAGAAAAGCGCCATCGGCTTGGCTGGTCGCTGGTGTTTTTGGTGCCCTTATTTTATATTTCCATGGGGCACATGATGGGCCTGCCGCTGCCATCTGTATTGCTGGGGGCAGAAAACAGCATGGTCTTTGGCCTGGTACAGCTGCTTTTGACCATCCCTATTTTGTTTCTCAATCGAAGCTATTTCCAAAAAGGATTGACCAGTTTGTTTCATCTGGCGCCTAATATGGATAGCCTCATTGCCATTGGCTCCGGGGCGGCCGCCCTTTACAGCACGTTATCGCTGTTAGAAATGGCCTACTTTTTAGGTCATGGACAGCTGGAGCTGGCCCATGGCAAGGCTATGGACCTCTATTTTGAATCGGCCGGTATGATTTTAACCCTGATTACACTGGGTAAATATCTGGAAAGCCGCTCCAAAGGCAAAACCAGCGAGGCCATCATCCGCCTGCTGGACTTGGCGCCCAAAACGGCCACGGTCATCAAAGACGGCGTAGAACAGGAAGTGGCAGTGGAAGAGGTGGCCGTGGGCGACATTTTGCTGGTAAAGCCCGGCGAAAGCATCCCGGTGGACGGGGTGATTGTGGAAGGCCGCTCTTCGGTGGACGAATCAGCCATCACCGGCGAGAGTATCCCTGTGGAAAAAGAAGTGGGCAGCCGGGTGGTTTGCGCCACCATCAACCAAAGCGGTAGTTTCCAATTTCGGGCCACCCAGGTGGGGGCCGATACGACGTTATCACAAATTGTGGCGTTGGTGGAAGAAGCTTCGGCCAGCAAAGCCCCCATCAGCAAGCTGGCCGATAAAGTGGCCGGTGTGTTCGTGCCGGTGGTGATGGCCATTGCGCTTTTGTCGGCCATCGTTTGGCTTTTGGCGGGGCAAAGCGCCTCCTTTGCCCTTTCCATTGGCATCGCTGTATTGGTCATTTCCTGCCCTTGTGCCCTGGGCCTTGCCACACCGACGGCCATTATGGTGGGCACCGGAAAAGGGGCTGAAAACGGCGTTTTGATCAAATCGGCAGAAAGTTTGGAAACGGCCCATTTGGTGCAGACGGTGGTGTTGGATAAAACGGGCACCATCACCCAAGGAAAACCGGTGGTGACCGATGTGCGTGCCGCAGGGGGCCTTACCAAGCGGGACTTGGTGCAGTTGGCCGCATCGGCGGAGCGCCATTCGGAGCATCCCCTGGCCCAGGCGGTGTTACAGTATGCCCAGGAAAATGATATTTCTCTGTTGCCGGTGGAACAATTTTTGGCCACCGGAGGCCGGGGCATTCGTTGTACCATAGAACAAAAAACGGTGCTGGGCGGAAACCGCCAGGCCATGGAAGAAGCAGGCATTGCCTTACAAGAAGGGGAGCAATGGGAGGCAGAACTGGCAGAGGAAGGAAAAACACCGCTCTTTTTTGCCCAAGATGGCCGCTTTGTGGGCCTCATTGCGGTGATGGATGTGGTGAAGGCCGATAGTGCCGCCGCCATTGCCCAGTTGAAGGCCGACGGGCTGGAAGTGGTGATGCTCACCGGCGATAACGAGCGGACGGCCAAGGCCGTGGCTCGCCAGGTGGGCGTAGACCGGGTGGTGGCCCAGGTATTGCCGGCGGACAAAGAAAAGGAAGTGCGCCGGATTCAAGGAGAAGGCAAGAAAGTGGCCATGGTGGGCGACGGCATCAACGATGCACCGGCCTTGGCCCGGGCCGATGTGGGCATTGCCATTGGCGCCGGGGCCGATGTGGCGGTGGAAAGCGCCGATATTGTGTTGATGAAAAACAGTCTCTTTTCTGTGGCCGAAGCCATTGAATTAAGCCGGGCCACCATTCGCAATATCAAAGAAAATCTGTTTTGGGCCTTTTTCTATAACGTCATTGGGATTCCTGTGGCGGCGGGGCTTTTGTATCCCCTTTGGGGCCTAAAACTAAACCCTATGATCGGGGCGGCGGCCATGAGCTGCAGCTCGGTCTTTGTGGTAAGTAACGCCTTGCGGCTGCGGTTTTTCAAACCGTCGTTTCAAAAGGCGGCAAGTCCAGTGCTTCCAGAAAGCGCTATGCTGAAAGCGCCTAAGGAAACACTGGAGGAAGCACCCATTCCTGTAGAACCAAACCAATTAGTACCCAAAAAAGAAGAGGAGGAATTGACCATGAAAAAAACCATTTCCATTGAAGGCATGATGTGTGCCCATTGCACCGGCCATGTCACAAAGGCATTAAACGCCATCGAAGGCGTCACGGCGACGGTGAGCTTGGAAGACAAAAACGCCGTGGTGGAACTGACCAAAGACGTTTTGGACGAAACGCTGAAGGCCGCCGTGGAAGAGGCCGGCTATGAAGTGACAGGCATTCAATGACGGAGGAGTGGCAATGCAGGCAGACAGAGAAACCATAGAGCGGTTATTGAAAACGGCCCGTGGACAGCTGGATGGGATTTTGAAGATGGTGGAGGAAGACCGCTATTGCATGGACATTTCCAATCAGCTGATGGCGGCCGATGCCATCTTGCGCAAAGCCAATAAAGAAGTGCTCAAAGCACACATGAAAGGCTGTGTCAAGGCGGCTTTCACCGAAGGAGACGAGGATAAAAAAATCCAGGAATTTGTGGATATGTTGGATAAATTGACCAGATAGGAAGCTTCGGTTTCCATAAAAAAAGGGCGCGGCAGAGATGCAAAATGCCCTTTTTTTATGGGAAAGTGGAGTAAACGGCGTTTTTTCGGGTAATTTCCACAGAATTGCTTGACAAATAGGCCGGAACAGTTTATAAATAAAATTAGGTATGTTGGAAAGACTGCCTTTTGTGTATCAATCGGTCCCATTTTTTGCGCCCTGCAGAGGCGGCGCTGGTAAACAGGGGCGACAAAAGACGACGTTCTCTTGGAAAGTGTCGGACGGTTTGGGCAAACGCACCGGGGAGAATGGGTGGTGCAGGCGGTTGAACCACAGGATTTATTATCTTTTCTTTAAGGAGGAACAAGAATGAATAAAGCAGAATTACTTGCGGCTATGGTAGAAAAAGCTGATATCAGCAAAAGAGACGCTGAAAAAGCCCTGAAGGCATTTGAAGAAGTGGTAACGGAAGAGCTGAAAAAAGGCGGCAAAATCCAGCTGGTTGGCTTTGGCACCTTTGAAGTAGCCGAAAGAGCAGCCAGAGTGGGCAGAAACCCACAGACCGGCGAAGATATGACCATCGCTGCTTCCAAAGCACCAAAATTCAAAGCCGGCAAAGCTTTGAAAGATGCGGTAAACGAATAAAAAAGATTCCGCCCATGCGTCAAGCGCATGGGCTTTTTTTGGAGGAATTATGCGGTTAGACAAATATTTGAAAGTATCCAGGCTCATCAAACGCCGCACCGTGGCCAACGAGGCTTGTGACGCCGGACGGGTTAGCGTCAACGGAAAAGTGGCCAAGGCCGGTGTGGATGTGAAGGTGGGCGACGAAATTGAGATCCGTTTTGGCAGCAACACCACCAAAGTGCGGGTGCTCTCTTTAAACGAAAATCCACGCAAGGAAGAAGCGGCCGGCATGTACGAAAGTCTGTCGTAACCGGGCGTAAAAAACGGTTTTAGAAAAGATAACGACCTTTCAACAAAAAAGAGCAGGAATCCTTTGTTTTTGAGGAATCCTGTTCTTTTTGTTTTTGGAGCAAGTGATGCCAAAGGGCGTTTTTTTTGTTGAAAAAAAGGAACAAGGCGGCGGCCGTCTTTTTTTCCCGTTCTTTTTGTCCTGTTTTTTTCCTTGGCGGCATATACTGCCAAGGAGAAGAAAGGATGTGACACATATGGCAGAAAAACAGCACCGGCTGCTATTGGAAGGGCGGCAGCGGCTTTTGCTAGAAGGCGTGGAGGAAGTGATCTCCTTTGATGAAACGTGTTTACTGTTGGAGACCAGCCAGGGGTCTTTGACGGTGCAGGGGGAGGAGATGCATGTGGAGCAGCTGGATGTGGAGGAAGGACGGCTGGTGGTGGGCGGCGAAATTGGAAGCCTCAGCTATGACGAAGGTGCAGGAGGCGGCAAGGGAAATTTGCTTGGCCGCATCTTTCGCTAAAGAAAGGGGGCAAAGGCAATGATTTTGTCGGCCAAGGTGCAGGCGGGATGGTTTATGACGGCGGTGCTGACGGGGTTTGCGCTGGCTTTGGGGTACGATATTTTGCGGACGGTCCATCTATTGGTGCGGCAGAAAAAGCGGCTGACGGCGTTGGAGGACGGGATTTACTGGCTGGCTGCGGTGGGGGTTGTGGTTTGGCTATTGCAGCAGATGACAGCAGGAGAAGTGCGCGGATACTTATTGGTGGGGGTATTGCTTGGCATGGGGCTTTATGCCATGTTGATTAGTCCCACGTTTTTTGCCATAGCCTGTCGGCTGACCCAGGCCATCCGGCAAGTGGTACGATTTTTTTGGACGGCAATTTGCATGCCGTTTCGACTTCTCTGGCTTCTTGTGAAAAGCTTTGGAAAATTTTGGATCGGTTTGTTTTCAAATCTTTGGCCAAAACCGTTGCATTTTTCCTCTGTTTGTGCCAAAATAAAAAAGAAAAGACGGACGGCAGAAGAGAAAAGGTGAGGCCGATGCAAAAAGAAGAAAACAAAAGACAACGTTCCAGATCGTCCTGGGTGGTGGTTTTGTTTATGCTGGTGTTCATTCCGGCGGTGGGGTTTCATGTTTGGAACCAAAGCCGGGTGCTCAAAGACTTAAAGGCGGAAGAAGCCACACTGCAAGAACAGTTGGCCGAAGAACAAGCCAGAAGTATTGAGCTGGAAAAACAGCAGGAATACTATACCAGCGATAGCTACATCGAAAAAGTAGCCAGAGAACAGCTGGGATTGGTAAAACCGGACGAAGTGGTGTTTAAAAATCAGGAGTAAAAGGCCGGGGCCAAGGGCCCTGGCTTTTTTGATGGCAAAGAAACCAAGGGGTCCATTGTGTGATTTTGTCTTTCTTTCCAAGAAAATCAAATTTTTTAAAAAATTTTTCAAAAAGCCCTTGACTTTTGAGGAAAGGGTGATTATAATAGGTCAAGTAACTGGTTATGGCGGAATAGCTCAGTTGGCTAGAGCACGCGGTTCATACCCGCGGTGTCGAGGGTTCAAATCCCCCTTCCGCTATTTTTTCTTTTTTGGCCCGTTGGTCAAGCGGTCAAGACGCGGCCCTCTCACGGCTGAAACAAGGGTTCGATTCCCTTACGGGTCAATGCCTGTTTCTTCTGTGAAGGACGAGCCAAAAAAACTTGGGAGTTTAGCTCAGCTGGGAGAGCGCTTGCCTTACAAGCAAGATGTCATAGGTTCGAGCCCTATAACTCCCACTTTGAAAGGATGTCGATTTCGGCATCCTTTTTTCGTTGTAAAAAAAGAATGGGCGGTACAACTGTATGGCTAGGCAGAGGGTTAGCAGATTGTTTAGCCCAACAGGAGATCGAAAGGCCTTTTGGAACCAAGAGGCTTTTTTTTGTACGGCGCCTGGAAAATTGTATCCATACAATTATGCTTTTCTTTCCAAACCTTATGGAAATAGCGGCTTGCTTGCGGTATACTGACTGCAACAAAACAGGAAAGAGGGCGAAAAAAATGAGAGATAAAAAAACGAAAGAACTTTGTTTGAAAGGGATGCTGACAGCGCTGGTGGCCCTTTGCACCATTGCCATTCGGGTGCCGGTGCCGGCGACAAACGGATATATTCATTTGGGAGATAGTATGATTTTGCTTTCCGGCGTATTGTTTGGCTGGGAATATGGTTTGGTGGCCGGGGGCCTGGGGTCGGCTTTGGCCGATGTGTTGGGCGGATATGCCCATTGGGCACCGTTTACGTTGGTGATTAAGGCACTGATGGGTGCGCTGATTGGGAAATTGGCCAAGTATGACGGTACGGAACACGCCTTTGTATCGCTACGCAATGTGGCGGCGTCGGTGGTTGGGCTGTTATGGATGATTGTGGGGTATTTGCTGGCAGGGACGGTATTGGAAGGAAGTTTTGCCGTTTCCCTCACATCGGTGCCATCCAATGGCGTGCAGGCCGTGGGCGGATTTATCATCTTTGCCGTGCTGGGCTATGCCTTGGATAAAGCCAAGATCAGACGGTTTTTAGAAAGCTAAAAAAACAGCCTTGGAAGAGCGGTTTCTAAAAAGACAAGAAAGTTTAAAAAAAAGGAAATAGCTGGAATCCTTTGTTTTTCAGGATTCCAGCTATTTTTGTTTTTCCTTCCAGCTGCGCCGAAACGCTTTTTTGTTTTTTATCCCTTTTGCGGCCGTCTGCTGCGCAAGGGCTCCAAAAAAGATTCGGGTACGGCCAAATGGCCCCGGCCAATGCCGAGGGAAATATCCGGCTTGTTGTCTCCGTGAAAATCGCTGCCGCCGGAAAAGGCCAGGCCCAAGGATTGGGCAATTTTTGTGATCTCCCGCTCCTGCTCGGCTCGATAGGTGGAATAGCGTACTTCCATGGCGTCCAGGCCCAGGGCTTTTAATTCCTCTGCCATCTGGGTGATTTGCCCATAGTTTAGGCCATAGAGGGTGCTGTGGGCCAAAACGGCCACACCGCCGCTTTGATGGATGAGGTCAATGCAGGTGGCAGGATCTGGCAAGTCGCGGGGCACAAAGCCCGGCTTGCCGTGGCCGATATAGGTGGCAAAGGCTTCTTTTTTGTCGGCCACATAGCCTTTTTTGACCATCAGGCGGGCATAATGAGCCCGGGTGCAGTTATCGGTTCCCGCTTCTTCCAACAGTTCCTCATAGGTCATGGGAAAGCCTAGACTGGTTAGCAGGGCGGTCATTTGCTGGTTTCGCCTTTGGCGGCGAAGCCCAAAGTCTTTGGTGGCCGCAAGCAAGGCTTTGTTGGTATGGTCCACCCAAAGACCGACAATGTGAATTTCCACTTTTTCCCCGGCCGCCCAGGGAAAGTGATAATAGGCGGCCAGCTCTATGCCGCCAATGACTTCCACCTGTTTTCCTTCTTTGGCCAAAAGTGCCTCCGGAATGCCGCTTACGGTATCGTGGTCGGTGAGGGCCAGGGCCCGCAGCCCCAGCCGCTCTGCTTCTTCCACCAACTGGGTGGGCGTCCAGGTGCCGTCGGAACAGGTGGAGTGGGTATGTAAATCGATATGCGCTTCTTTGTTCATAGGTCGTCACCCCTTCGCATATTATTTAAGCATAAACCGTTGAGAGAATCAACTTCATTTTGGAGGAATGTGTATGGAAAAATCGGTGGGGAGAAAAAAAGACAAAAAACAAGAAGCCGGTACGCAGGGCATTTGGATGGGGGTGGCCAAGGGTGTTTTGGTGGCACTGCTTGTGACGGTGGTGTGCTATGTGGTGACGGCAGTGCTTTTGGTACAGACCAATTTGTCGGAGGGGGCTGTGGGCTGGATTTCGCTGGTGGTGACGGCGGTGGCCTCCTTTTTGGCCGGATTTACGGCAGCCAAAGAGCAGCAAAAAGGCGGCCTTTGGTGGGGCATTGGGACGGCACTGATCTATTTTTGCGTGGTGGTGGCGCTGTTATTTTTGTGCGGCAATGCCCCGCTTTTTACGCTGGGACGGCTGCCTGGGCTTTTGTGTGCCATCGGTGGCGGCGGCCTGGGGGGAATTTTGGGTATCAATACAAAAAAATGACTTTTCAAACGAGGGTTTTTCTGCTATAATAAACGCAGAATGCAATTGATACATAAAGGAGGGTATACGCATGAAACACGTGAAAACATTGAAAACTGCAATGCTCAAACACACCATGGCAAAAGGCGGTTGCGGCGAATGCCAGACTTCTTGCCAGTCTGCTTGCAAAACAAGCTGCACCGTGGCAAACCAGTCTTGTGAAAACAGATAAGCACTCCAACAGACGAAGGGTCCAAAGACCTTCAGGCTCTGGAAAGCCGGAGTAGAGCGAAGATGAGGTGCAGAAACAACTTTCTGCGCCTATTTTTTTTAAACGGCAGCAAACGGCCTCGGTTTTTCAAGAAAATCGGGGCTTTTTTCATGATTTGGGAGGTAGTTTTTTCTTATGATACATAAATTTGACATGAATGGCGTGAAAGTGGTCATGGATATTTTCAGTGGTGCCGTTCACGTGGTAGATGGCGTACTGTATGACATTGTGGAAGCCTATGAGGCAGGCGACCGGCAGGCCGTTTATGAAGCCTTTGGTGCATCCTATGACAAAAAAAGTCTGGATGAAGCCATGGACGAGCTGGACGAGCTGCGCAAAGCAGAAATGATGTATACCAAAGACGAATATCAGCCGGTGTTGGGCCAAATTGCGGCCCGCAATCCGGTGGTCAAGGCCCTCTGTTTACACATTGCCCACGATTGCAACTTGAAATGTGTCTACTGCTTTGCCGAAGAAGGCGAATATCATGGCCATAGAAGCCTGATGAGCGCCGAGGTGGGCAAGGCGGCCATCGACTTTTTGATTGCCAATTCCGGCTCCAGACGGAATTTGGAAGTGGACTTCTTTGGCGGGGAACCGCTGATGAATTTTGACGTGGTGAAAGAAATTGTTTCCTATGCCCGCTCCATTGAAGCAGAACACAACAAAAACTTCCGTTTCACCATCACCACCAACGGTATTTTGCTCAACGACGAAATCCAGCAATACATCAACGAAAACATGCATAACGTGGTGATTTCTTTGGATGGAAGAAAAGAAATCAACGACAAGATGCGTCCTCGTGCCGGTGGCCAGGGTAGCTATGACGTGATTGTGCCAAAATTCCAAAAATTGGCCGAAAGCCGCAATCAGACCAATTACTATATCCGCGGCACCTTTACCAGAAACAATCTGGACTTTATGCAAGATGTGCTGCACATGGCCGATTTGGGCTTTAAACAAATTTCTGTGGAACCTGTGGTGGGCCAAGATACTGACCCTTATGCCATTCAAAAAGAAGATTTGCCAAGAATTTTTGCCGAATATGAAGCATTGGCCGCAGAACTTTACGAACGGCACAAAAAAGGCGGCAAGGACGATTTCAATTTCTTCCATTTCAATATCGACCTTTCCGGCGGGCCTTGCGTGGCCAAACGTCTGACTGGCTGTGGCAGCGGCACGGAATACCTTTCTGTGACACCAGAAGGGGAGCTGTACCCCTGTCATCAATTTGTGGGCTTGCCAGAGTTTCGGATGGGAACCGTCTTTGACGGCATTGAAAATTGGGACTTGCGGGAAAAATTTGCTTCCTGCAATGTCTATGCCAAAGAAAGCTGCAAAGAATGTTGGGCCCGGTTTTATTGCAGCGGCGGCTGCGCCGCCAATGCCTATCAGTTGGAAGGCGATATCTTAAAACCCTATGAAGTGGGGTGCGAAATGCAAAGAAAGAGAGTGGAATGTGCCATCATGATCAAAGCCAAAGCGTTGGAGGAGGCGTGATATCATGAAACAAAAGGGAGTGGCGCGGCTGTTGTTGATGGCTGTGCTGGCAGTGATCGCGGTGGGAATTGCCGTGTTTGGCGTGGGAGAAGCGCGCTATTTGAGTGTAGCCAACATCAAGCTTGGTTTGGACTTAAGTGGCGGCGCCTATATCGTTTATCAGGCCGAAAAGGAAGATGTGACGCCAGAGGAAATGGATAACGCCGTTTCCCTCATCCAACGCCGTCTGGACCGCAAAGGCTGGAGCGAAGGGGAAGCGTCCAAAGAAGGCGATAACCGCATCCGGGTGGAAATTCCAGGCATTGAAGACGTGGAAACGGCCGTGGAGGAACTGGGGGCTACGGCTCAGCTATCCTTTGTGGCAGAAGACGGCACGGTGCTTTTGACTGGTGCCGATGTGGAAGATGCCCAAAAGCAAGTGGGCCAAGTCAGTCAAAACGGGGTATCGGAACCTTATGTGGCGCTGCGCTTTACGGCGGAGGGCCGGGAAAAATTTGCCCAGGCCACAGCAGCCAATGTGGGAAAACCCATTTATATTGTCATGGATGACGAAGCGGTCAGCGCCCCTGTGGTGCAGGCCGCCATCACCGACGGCAATGCCTCCATCACCGGAAACTTCACGCCGGAAGAAGCAGAAGAACTGGCGGTGCGTATCCGAGAAGGATCGCTGCCCTTTGCCCTTTCGGTGGTGGATATGAAAAACGTGGGGGCCAGATTGGGGGAAAACTCCCTGGAAACCAGTTTAAAAGCCGCCGTCATTGGCGTTGCGCTGGTGCTGGTGTTTATGTGCTTGGCTTACCGCGGGGCAGGGTTTGCCGCTGACTGGGCGTTGGTGTTTTATATGACGCTGGAAGTGATGGTGCTAAGCCTCTTTGGGGTGACGCTGACGTTGGCCGGTGTGGCCGGTATCATTTTATCGGTCGGCATGGCGGTGGATGCCAATGTGGTGATTTTTGAGCGGATCAAAGAAGAAATCATCGCCGGGCAATCGGTGCGTTTGGCGGGACAAAAAGGGTTCTCCCGGGCGCTTCCGGCCATTTTGGATGGCAACATCACCACATTGATTGCGGCACTGGTGTTATATTTTATGGGCACCGGTAGTGTCCGCGGCTTTGCCCAGACGTTGATGATTGGGATTGTATTATCGATGTTTACGGCTGTATTTGTCACCCGGTTTATTTTGAAAGGATTTGTGGACTTGGGTGTGGACCGTCCCGGATTTTTTGCAGTGAAAAAAGAGGCCATGGCCGAAGGGGGGACAAAACAATGAGTAGAGGGCAATTACACATTGTAAAGAACAAAAAGAAATATTTTGGCCTGTCCCTGTTGCTGATTGTCATTGGTCTTTGTGCCATGATTTATCATGGTGTGCGCGGCGACGGATTTTTAAACTTTGATATTGAATTTACCGGCGGCACGGCCATCACCTTGGATATGGGCGCGCCCTTTGAAAACGACAAGGTGGCGGCGGTCATTACAGAAGTGACGGGGCAAAAAGATCCCCAGATTCAAAAGGTATTGGGCACCAACGAAGTTTCCATCAAAATCCAATCGGTGGATAGCGAAACGAGAACCCAGTTGTTACAAGTGTTCCAAGAGGTCTTTGGTTTGACCGAAGACCAAATCCTCTCTATGGCCGACACCAGCGCCACCATCAGCAGCGAGATGCAAAAAACCTCTTTTGTGGCGGTGGCCACGGCCTGTCTTGTGATGCTGGTCTATATCTCCATTCGGTTCAACGATTTTCGGATGGGGTTAAGCGCCGTTTTGGCCTTGGTGCATGACGTGCTGATTATGCTGACTTTTTATGCGCTGCTGTGGATTCCGGTGGATACGGCGTTTATTGCGGCGGTGTTAACGGTGGTGGGTTATTCCATCAATGCCACCATTGTGATTTTCGACCGGATTCGGGAGAACAAAACGCTGTTGCCCGATTTGGAGGTGGAAGAGCGGATTGACATCAGTGTCTCTCAAACCATGCGCCGCTCTGTCTATACTTCTTTGACCACCTTTTTCACCATCGGAGCGTTGTATGTCTTTGGTGTGCAGTCAGTGCGGGAATTTGCGTTACCGATTATGGTGGGGATTATCAGCGGGGTGTACTCGTCGGTGTTCTTATCTTCGTCGGTTTGGTACTTTTTGTTGCAACATTTGAAAGAAAATACCTATGAATATCCCCATGAGGCAGAGGAAGGCGCATATTATGAAGATCCTTATGCCAAAAAGAAACATCGGGACTTTCGGTAAGGAGAGGTAGGCCCATGGCACAAAAGAAATGGATGATTCGGCGCAGCAAAGTGGACGTGGCGCAGGTGGCCTCTGATATGGGTATTTCCACTTTGACGGCAGCCACATTGCTGCACCGCGGCATTCGTAGCCAAAGGGAAGCGGAAACGTTTTTAAATGGAGATTTGAGCCAGCTTTCCGATGCCCGTTTGTTAAAAGACTTGCCCCAAGGGGTGGAAACCGTTTTCATGGCCCTCAAACAAGGCAAGCGCATTGCCATCTATGGCGACTATGACGTGGACGGCGTGACCAGCACCACCATCTTATACCGTTCCTTGCGTCAGTTTACCGATCAGGTTTCCTTTCATGTACCCCACCGGCAAAAGGATGGGTATGGATTACAGAAGGCGGCGGTGGAACAGCTATCCAAAGACGGGGTGGAGCTGATCATTACCTGTGACAACGGCATTGCGGCCTTGGAAGAAGCCGACTTGGCCTATGAGCTGGGCATGCAACTGGTGATTTTGGACCACCATGAGCCGGTGCAGCGCGCCAAAGAAGACGGCACCATGGAAGTGGTGCTGCCAAAGGCCGAAGCCGTCATCGACCACAAACGGCCGGACTGTCCGTTCCTGTTTAAGGCCATGTGTGCCGGAGGGCTTGCCTTTCGGTTTGTCCAGGCCCTGTATGAAGCCTTTGGTCGCGGGGAAGCCTTTCGGCGCACGCTGGAACAAGAGTTATTGATTTTGGCCGCCATTGCCACCGTCTGCGACATTGTGGATTTGACCGGAGATAACCGGATTTTGGTCAAAGAGGGTTTGGCCCATCTCCCCCATACTGCCAATTTGGGGTTACAGGCGTTGTTGGAAGAAACGGGCTTACAGGGGAAAAAAATCAATGAATATGCCCTGGGCTTTGTCATTGGGCCTTGCATCAACGCCACAGGAAGGCTGGAAACGGCCGCAGAAGCCATTCGGCTTTTGACCACCGACGATTGGGCCGAGGCCAAAGAGCTGGCCGCCCACTTGGCCGCCCTCAATGAAGAACGAAAAGAAATGACGGCCGAAGCCTTCTTGCGCCTTTCTAAACGGGTGGAAGAAGAAGGCTATGAGAAGGACCGGGTGTTGGTGCTTTATGATGAAACGGTCCATGAAAGTGTGGCGGGGATTGTGGCCGGACGGCTGAAAGAAGCGTATTACCGGCCCACCCTGGTGCTGACGGCGGCCGAAGGCGGCGGGGCCAAAGGCTCCGGGCGCAGCATTGAAGGATATGACTTATTTTTGGAATTGTGCCGGGTACAAAGTTTGTTTACCCGCTTTGGCGGCCATACCATGGCGGCAGGGCTTTCGTTACCGAAAGCGCACATCCCTGTCTTAAGGCAAAAACTGAACGAAGCTTGCACACTGACAGAAGAACAGTTGACGCCGTTATTGCGTTTGGAAGCGGTGGCCACACTGGATCAGGTGACGGTGGAAACGGCCGAAGAGTTACAGCGTCTTTCGCCTTTTGGAAAAGAAAACCCGGCGCCGTTATTTGGCAGCCGCCATCTCTATGCCGAGCGGGTGTACCGGATGGGCAAAAAGAAAGACATGCTCCGCTTTGTGCTGCGGGATACGCAGACGGGTGTTTGCCGCGACGGCGTGGATTTTCAAGGCTATGCCTCGTTTTTGGAACAGTTAGAGACGCACTTTGGGCCGGATATGGCAGAAAAAGTGTTTGCGGGCCGAGAAGGCGTCTATTTGGATCTTGTTTATAGCATCGAAAAAAATGAATTTCAAGGGCGCACCACGGCCCAATTAAATATCAAAGACCTACGAGTCTATGGGGGAGGTAACGAAGGATGAATTTGAAAGATACCATTAGAAATATTCCCGATTTTCCACAAGAAGGCATTATTTTTCGCGACATCACCACATTGTTGAAAGACAAAGAGGCGTTGCAGGAGGCCATGAGCGCCTTGGAAGAAACCCTCAAGGATGTGGACTTTGACTATGTGGTGGGGCCAGAAAGCCGGGGCTTTATTTTTGGCGTGCCCTTGGCCGTGTATATGAAAAAAGGGTTTATCCCGGCCAGAAAGAAAGGGAAACTGCCGGCAGAAACGGTGAGCAAAACCTATGATTTGGAATATGGTACGGCGACCATCGAAATCCATGCCGATGCTATCCGTCCGGGAGATAAGGTGGTGCTGGTGGACGACCTGTTGGCCACCGGCGGCACGGCAAAGGCCATTTGTGAGCTGCTGGAAGACATGGGTGCAACGGTGCAAAAGGCCGTGTTTATGATTGAGCTGGAAGGCTTAAATGGCCGTGCCCAGTTGGGGAAAATTCCCGTTTCCAGCGTGATAAAATATTAAAAGAAAGACTTGCAATCGAAGGCCAATTATGCTATACTCGATTGGTATGTAATGGGAACGGTCCGCTGTTACTGTCAGGATGTAGCAAGAACGTTTTGAGTGTTTTAGGAGGAAAAAACCATGAACGACATTATCAAAAACATTGAAAGCGCACAGATGAAAAGCGAAGTCACTCCATTTAACGTAGGCGATACCGTACGGGTATATGCAAAAGTAGTGGAAGGGACCAGAGAAAGACTGCAGATGTTCGAAGGCATTGTCATCAAAAGACAAAATGGTGGCGTGCGTGAAACCTTCACCGTAAGAAGAATTGCTTCCGGCGTTGGCGTAGAAAGAACCTGGCCTCTGCACTCTCCAAGAATTGACCGCATCGAAGTGGTTCGCAGAGGTGTCGTAAGACGTGCGAAACTGTTCTATCTGAGAGATAGAGTTGGTAAAGCCGCAAAGGTAAAAGAAGTGCTGAGATAATGGACGCAAATTGGCCTGGCGAACTCGCAAGCGAGTATCGTCAGGCTTTTGTGTTTTTGGAAGAAAGAAAGGGACGAGCCAAAACGTGAGTACAAGAGAAGAAAAACGGAGAAAAGAGCTGTTGGAGTGGCTGAAGGCGCTGGCGATTGTATTGGTGGCGGCATTTTTGGTCCGCAGCTTTTTGTTTGGCACCGTGCAAGTCAAAGGCACCAGCATGGAGCCCAATTTCCATCACCAGGATTTGGTGGGGGTAAGCAAAATCAGTTATCGCCTGGGTGACCCCAAGCAAGGGGACGTGGTGGTTTGCAGCTATACCCGCTCCACCGGAGAAGAAAACATCATCAAGCGTGTCATTGGGGAACCCGGTGATGTGATCGACATGGTGCAGCTGGAGGACCTGTCCTATGGTGTGACCATCAACGGTGCGTTGTTGGAAGAATCGTATTTAAATGGGCCCATGAACCAAAAAGGCGATCAAACCTATCCCTATACCGTGCCGGAGGGGTGCTATTTTGTTATGGGCGACAATCGGGATCAAAGTAACGACAGCCGCTTTTTATCCATCGGCGTCATTGAAAAAGGAGACATGATGGGGAAGGTGGTACTTCGGCTGTGGCCCTTTTCGGACTTTGGGCTGATTCCCTAAGGGACAGAAAGGAGAACAAACATGAATATACAATGGTATCCGGGGCATATGACAAAAACCAGACGGATGATGGAAGAAAACTTGGCCCTGGTGGATGTGGTCATTGAATTATTGGATGCCCGTGTGCCATACAGCAGCAAAAACCCGGATATTGATGCCTTGGCAAAAAACAAATACCGGATTTTGCTCCTCAATAAAAGCGACTTGGCCGATGAGGAGGGCACCAAGCTTTGGGCCAGTTACTATGAAAGCCAGGGTTTTGCCGTGATCTTGACCGACGCTTTGGCCGGAAAGGGCATGAAGGCGGTGACCGATACGGCGAAGACCTTGATGGAAGAAAAGATCAAACGGCAGCGGGAGCGGGGACGGCTCTTTGTGCCCATCCGGGCCATGATTTGCGGTATCCCCAATGTGGGAAAATCCACGTTTATCAACAAATATGTGGGGAAAAGTACGGCCAAAACCGGGGATAAACCGGGGGTGACGCGGGGCAAACAGTGGATTAAAGTGAAAAAAGACTTTGAGTTATTGGATACACCGGGTATTTTATGGCCCAAGTTTGAAGACGAAACGGCGGGGCTGTTGTTGGCCTTCACCGGCGCCATCAACGATGAAATTTTAGACGTGGAGACATTGGCAACGGAATTTGTGGCCTTTTTGATGCGGCGTTATCCTGCTTTACTGACCCAGCGATACAAAGTGACATGGGAAGAAGGAGAACGGGCCGATCAAGTCTTGGAAAAAATTGCCCTGGCGCGCGGCATGAAAACAAAGGGCAGCCAGGCCGATACGCTGCGCTGTGCCAAGGTGTTATTGGATGAATACCGGGGCGGCAAGCTGGGGCGGCTGACGCTGGAAGGGCCGGAAGAAATCAAGGCGCGGGAAGAGGCGGCCAAAGCCCGTCTCCAAGAAAAAGAGGCCAAGCAAAAGGAACGGAAGAGACAGTTTCAAAAGAAGAACTGACCAAAAGGAGGGGCCAAATGGAAGGGAAAAAACAAAAACGGGTGTTTTTTCGGATGGTGTTTGGCCGAACCGGCATTGTTGTGGCGTTGCTGTTGATCCAGCTGGGGTTATTGTTTTTAAGCTGGCTGGCTTTGGCAGAGCGGCTGCATATGATGGTTTGGTTGATGGGTTTGGTTGAGGCGGCGGTGGTGATTGGCATTTTCAACAAGGACACCAGCACCACCACGGTGAAATTGGCTTGGATTGTGCCGATCATTTTGGCGCCGGCTTTGGGTATTGGGCTTTACTTTTTTGTGCAAGCCAATTTTGGCATCCGGGCCATGCGGCAGCGGATGAGCCTGATTTTCACCAATACAAAAGCCAATGTAAAACAAAAAGAGGCGCTGTTGGACCAGTTGGAACAGAAGAATCCTGGCCTCTATCGCCTCAGTCAATATCTCTATTCGACGGCCGCAGCGCCGTTATATACCAATACGGCGGTGACCTATTTTTCTTCGGGGGAAGAAAAACGGGTGGCCTTGTTGGATGCATTGAAAAGTGCAAAGAAATTTATTTTTCTGGAATACTTTATCATTGGGGAAGGCATCTGGTGGAAGGAAATTTTATCGGTGCTGGAACAAAAGGTGGCCGAAGGGGTAGAAGTGCGGGTGATGTTTGACGGCATTGGCACGTTGATGACCTTACCGACCCATTATGAGCAGCAATTAAGGAAAAAGGGAATTCAGGCCAAAGTCTTTAGCCCGGTGATCCCGCTGCTTTCGACGCACCAGAATAATCGAGATCACCGCAAAATTGCCGTCATCGATGGCCAAATGGCCTTTACCGGCGGCATCAATTTGGCCGACGAATATATCAATGCCATCTCCGTCCATGGCCACTGGAAAGATACGGCAGTTTTGTTGCGGGGAGAAGCCGTACAAAATTTCACCCAGATGTTTTTACAGATGTGGAATGTAACAGAAACGAAATTGGAAGACTTTACGCCGTATTTAAACAGTCAGCCGGTGGAAGCAAAAGGCTATGTCATCGGCTATGGGGATAGCCCCTTGGACTGGGATTTACAGGGGGAAGAGGTGTATTTGCACATCTTAAACCAGGCCACAAACTATGTCCATATCACAACGCCCTATTTGGTGACCGATGATCATTTGCTCCAGGGACTTTTGGTGGCGGCCAAAAGCGGCGTGGATGTGAAGTTGATTTTACCGGGGATTCCCGATAAGTTTTTACCCAACACCATTGCCAAAAGTTTCTATCCCGTTTTGATTGCAAACGGCGTGGAAATTTATGAATATACCCCGGGCTTTATCCATGCCAAAAGTTTTGTCAGCGACGATGTGCGGGCGGTGGTTGGGACCATCAATTTGGATTTTCGCAGCCTCTACCATCATTTTGAGTGTGCGGCGTATATGGAAGAAGTGGCGGCGGTGGCCGATGTGGAGGCAGACTTCCAAAAAACATTGGCATTGTGCCGCCGGATCACCATGAAAGAATATAAGGAGTTTCCGCTCAGGGTTCGCATGTGTGGAAAGGTGATGCGCATTTTAGCGCCGTTGATGTGAAAAAAAGAAAACAAAAAAGCAGCTCACGCCCGGACCAATGTGGGGCTGCTGCCTTCTTCTTTTGAAAAGGAATATGCCAAAGACCGTTTAGTCTAACAGGAGCAGGCATTCTTCGATCAATTCTAATTCTAATAACAAATCGTTGTTGTTCATGGTTTTCCCTCCTTTCTGGTTGATAACGTTATTATATGCAGCAAAGATGTGATTTGTGTGACCAAAATGTAATTTTTTCGTAAAGGAACAAAAAATTTTCGGTCACCCATCGGCAAAAAAGGTTGAATTTTTTTGCTGCCATTGGTAAGATGGAAGACGGAGAGAATCTGAGACAACAAAGGAGAGAACAAAACATCGATTTGGTTTTAAAGGAGGAACAAAAGCATGCAAGCAATGAAATTACGAGAGGATATTTATTGGGTTGGCGCTGTGGATTGGAATTTGAGAAACTTCCATGGATATACCACAAACAGAGGCGCAACGTACAATTCTTATTTGATTTTAGATGAAAAAATCACGCTGATCGACGGGGTAAAAGCACCGTTTGTAGAAGAACAACTGGCGCGGATTAAAAGCATCATCGATCCTGCCAAGATTGATTATATTGTAAGCAATCACGTGGAAATGGACCACTCCGGCTCTTTGCCTATGTTAAAAGCTGCCTGCCCCAATGCCGTGATTTTGACCAGTGCGCCAAACGGCCTGAAAGGCTTGACGGCACATTATGGAGACTTGGGCTATCAGGCCGTAAAAACCGGCGAAAGCATCTCCATTGGCAAACGCACCTTGCAATTTGTAGGTACACCAATGCTCCACTGGCCAGACAATATGGTAACCTATTGCCCAGAAGAAAAAATTCTTTTCTCCAATGATGCCTTTGGCCAGCATTATGCTTCCAGCGAACGGGTGGCCGACGATGCACACCTGCCTGTGATTTTGGCAGAAGCCAAAAAATATTATGCCAACATCATCATGTGCTATGGCAAACAGGCCCAGGGCGCTGTGGAAATCGTATCCGGCTTGGATTTGGAAGCCATTTACCCAAGCCATGGTGTATTGTGGAGCGAAAAACATATCCCAACCATTTTGGACGCTTACCGTACCTGGAGCAACAATGAGCCAGAAGGCGGCGCCATTGTGGTCTATGACAGCATGTGGCACTCCACCGAAAAAATGGCCAAAGCCATTGTGGAAGGCTTTACCCAAAAAGGGATTTCTGTCAAGCTGTTTGATCTGAAAGAAAATCACAATTCCGATATTATGCCGGATTTGTTGACATCCAAATATATTGCCGTTGGTTCGCCTACCCTCAATAACAACATGCTGCCAACGGTGGCTTCCTTCTGCTGCTACATGAAAGGTCTTTCTCCAAAGAACAGAAAAGCCTTTGCGTTCGGTTCCTATGGCTGGGGCGGACAAAGCATCAAACAGGTGGAAGCAGAATTGGAAGCTTGCGGATTTGACATTTGTCTGGAAGCACAGAGAATCCAGTATATTCCATCGGAAGAACAGTTGTTGGATTTGACCGAAAAGGTAAAAGCATTGTGCTAATCCTTTCCTTCACTTTTCTTGAAGAAAAAAACGAGAAAAAACGCACGGACGGTAAAAACGTTCGTGCGTTTTTTTCAAAAGAAAGGAAATCTTTGAATTTTATTTCTTTGTTTTTGGAAAACAAAAAAAGCGCCAAAAAGAGAAAAAATAAGGCGCTTTTTTGTTTGGCTTTTTGGATTATTCTTGTTTGAAGTTTGCTTCGTAATGGGCTTTTAAAGCGTCAAAGCTGGCTGGGCTAATGACGTGCTCCATTCGACAAGCATCTTCGGTTGCAGTTTTTTCATCTACGCCCAATGCAGTTAGGAAGGCGGATAATACCATATGGCGCTCATAGATCGTTTCTGCAATCTGTTTCCCCTTTGCGGTCAGTGTTAAAAAGCCTTCGGATGTGATGTCAACATATCCATTGGTACGCAAGTTTTTCATGGCAACGCTGACACTTGGTTTGCTGTATTCCAACTGTGCAGCCACATCCACTGCTCGAACACCACCACCTCGTAACCCCAACGTATAAATGGTTTCCAAATACATTTCAGCAGATTCTTTGATTTGCACGGGAACACCTCCTTCCTTTCTTTCTGGATTACTCGCCCTTAATAGTATACCAGACAAAAACCAAAAAAGCAAATTTCGGAGCGAAAAAAATTCTGATTTTGGTTGACAAGTGGATTAGTGCGTGCTAATATTATGAAATAAGAAGGGTTAGTAAAAACTAATTGGTGCCGCAGGGCGCCTTCTTATTTCTCTTATAGTTAGCTTAAACTAACTTCAGAAAAGGAGGTATCAAATGAGTATTGTCATTGTTGGTGGCAACGACTGCATGGTTTGCCAGTATAAAAATCTCTGTAAAAAATATCATTGCCGGGCCAAGGTCTTTACCCAGATGTCGGGAACGATGAGCGACAAAATTGGTACGCCGGACTTATTGGTACTGTTTACCGGCACAGTGTCTCATAAAATGGTTCGCTGCGCGCTGGGTGGAGTTAAAAACAGCGATACGGTGGTGGCCCGTGCCCATTCCAGCTCCCTTTCGGCGTTAAAACAAATTTTAGATACCCACGTGGCCCAGGGATAAAAGGGGGAAGTGGCATGTCAGATTTGATTGTCATTCGCCAGTGTGCGCCAACATTGGCAGGATTAAAGACGGCCAGCCTCTTTCCTTGTCCCAATGAGGCCGGGCTGCAGCAGGATGTGTGCCGGTGGAATGCGGTGCTCAATCCCAAAGGAGTACGGGTGACGGTGCTTTGTCGCAAAGAAAGCCGGGCCTTGGTCTATGTGTACCGGCCAGGGCGCCTGGAGGCGGATATGAAGCGAAAAGAGGCCAAATGCCTGCTTCATGGCTGTGGGTACTGCGGATCCATGCCATGTTGTATGCGACGTTTGGCGCAAAAGTTACAGCAAAACGAGGGATTCCCCCATGAGATTGGCCTGTTTTTGGGCTATCCGCCTTCTGATGTGAAAGGGTTTATGGAACAGAAAGGTCAAAACTGCAAATGCAGCGGGTACTGGAAGGTCTATGGCGATGAGCAGGAGGCCAAAAGGCAGTTTGCCCGGTTTGAAAAATGCACCCATGTATACCTGCGGCTTTTTGATGCCGGCTTTACCATGGAAAAGCTGACGGTTGGCGAACGAATATAACAAAAGACCAGTTTTCCGCTATGGAAAAACAGGTCTTTTTGATTAACGCCCGATGATATAAATCAGATAAGCAACATAGGTGAGAAACATCAGACCGCCGAAGGGACGGGTGACTTTCTTTTTCTTGGCAATGAACGCCCAGGTGATGAGGCTGACCACAATCAAAACGCTCATATCCACCAAAGCCGTCTCGCCCACTTTCAAAGGCGAAATGACAGAGGAGGCACCCAGGATAAACAAGATGTTGAAAATGTTGGAGCCGACAACGTTTCCCATGGCAATATCGCTGTCGCCTTTTTTGGCGGCCACCATACTGGTCACCAGTTCTGGCAAAGAAGTGCCGCAGGCCACGATGGTTAAACCAATCAAGTTTTCGCTCAGACCAAAGGTGCGGGCGATTTCTGTGGCGGCATCCACAACCAAGTTACCGCCCAGGATGATGCAGACAACCCCCAGTACGATGAGACCAAGGCTAACGGGTAAAGAAATGACGGCAGCCGTTTCTTCTCCACCAACCGTTTGGCGATAGCTTAAGGCGTCCCGAATCAAAACAATCATATACCCAATGAGAATCACCAGCATAATCAAACCGTCTACGCGGCCGATGGATGGCGAAGTTTTCCCAAAGAATAAAGTGGCCATAAAGAAGGTCAAAATGACAGCGCAAACGATGGAAAACGGAAAGTCGCGGCGGATGGTGTCGCGGTCGATGGAGATGGGTTTGATGACAGCACTGAGGCCGGCCACCACCAACAAGTTAAAAATGTTGGACCCGATGACATTACCGGTGGCAATATCGTCTATGCCCTTTAAAGAGGCCGTAATGCTGACACAGGCTTCCGGTAAGCTGGTACCGATGGAGACGATGGTTAAACCGATGATAATGGTGGGCACCCGCAATATTTTTGCCAAGTCTGAAGCGCCGCCTACAAACCAGTCGGCCCCTTTGATCAGCAGCAAAAAGCCAAGTGCCAAGAAAATGATGGTCAATAACAATGAGAAAACCCCTTTCTTTTGTTGTCTTTAGGGCAAAAGAAAAAGACTTCCATTGTGCCCCTTGCCACAATAAAAGTCTTGCCAATTTCTGAAAGATGCGGATGGCCAACGGCCATCGAGATTGTCGCAATCAATCAACGCCAAAAAGCGCCGGCTACTCCCCTTTATCGAGGAAAGTATAGCAGGTTTTCCAAAGCTCGTCAATGGGCCTGCCGAAAAAATTTTTTCTCTTTTGTTAAGAAGAAGGATAACCAAAAAAACACGAAGGATTCCAAATCCTTCGTGTTTTTTATTGCCAATATCGGTATCCTGTACTGGTTTTGAGATGGGACAGAAAAAAGCAGCCATAACAAAACGCATAGAAAAGAAGACCAAAGCATGCACCATGGAGCAAGTCTTTGGCTGTTTTTGGACGGCTGCAGCGCAAAAAGGCAAAAAGCAAAAACCCAATGGGCGGCAAAAGAAAGCCCAAAAGCCACCAGTGTTTTCCGCCAAAATCGGCCCGCTCTTGGTCAAAGGGCTGCTGTTTTTTGTTATCGGGATAAACACCAGCCCTTTTGTTTCGCTTTCCACCATAAAAAAGACCACCGGCCACAGGAATCCCTCCCCCAATCATGGCTCACCCTTTTCCCATGGACACGCCAAGAGCAAACATAAACTGGCTGGAATGGAAAAAGAGTGCACAAAGACCATAGCCAAACAAAAATCCCGTCCAAAGGCGACGGATGTTGGTGCTTTCATAAGAGGTCCATTGTTGTATGGTACCATCCGCCACCAAGGGCAGCAAAAGGAAAAAGCAGGGCCCCACAGAAAGATGCGCCCACCAATAGGTAAGGATACAAAAAATAATACCGATCAATTCTCCCGTACAGCGGGCGCATAAGGGCAAAGGCTTGTTATGGATATGGATGGTACGGCTTTCTTTTTGATGGCAGCCAAAGCAAATGGGCAGCCATTTCCAAAGAAATGATTTCATGTTGTTAAATCATAGAGGCATAACCGATGCCGATGATAAACATTAAAATATAATAGATAACGCCAAGAATCACCGCTACCAAAGCGCCAATACCGGCTGCTTTTGCCGTTTTTGGTTTGGTGTCTTTCCATACCAAAAAGAGCACTAACCCAACAATGGGGATACAGCAACCCAAAAGTCCCCAACCAATGCCGCCGTTGTCGGTTCCATTGGTAGCAGGTGCATTTTGTGCTGTGCCGCAAAATGGGCAGCTGGGTGCGTTGTTGTCAATCTGAGCCCCACAGTTTTTACAATATGCCATATAAATCCCTCCTTATTGGTTTTGAACCAATGCATTCACCTTTATCATAGCTTATTTTTGGGGAAAAGGCAATGTGATTTCGTTGCATTCTTTACAGAATATCAAATTCGCCCAGAAAATGTGCCATATCGACACCCAAGTCGGCACAGATTTCTTTCATTTCCCGCAGCGTATTTTCGTTGACGGGGATGCCTTCTGCAAGAATCCGTTGAGAGGCTTCCACTTCCTTTTCGCCGTGGGTATAGATGCGGGTTTGGCCTTCGGCCTTGGGGCTTTGGCGCAGTTCTTCCAGGAAGGTGGAAAAATGGGCCTTGATGGCTTCCGGGTCCCCAAAGAGGTTGGGATTGATGGCAATGAAACTATGGCAAGTGCCGCCGGTTGCGCCGATATGGGTATGATTACTGGTTAAGCCTTGGGACAAAATGGAGGCGAAAATTTCTGCCACCATGCCATAGCCATAGCCTTTGTGACCGCCGTACTGTTCGGTGGCGCCGCCCAGGGGCAGGATGCCGCCGCCCCGTTTTTCGTTGATGTTTTTCAAAATGTCTGGGGCATCGGTGGAAGGCAGGCCTTGGGCGTTTAAGGTCCAGCCTTCGGGCAAAGGTTCGCCTTTTTTATTGTATACTTCCACTTTGCCGCGGGTTACCACGGTGGTGGAGGCGTCGAAGAAAAAGTCGTAAGGCTCGGCCGGCATGGCAATGGCGATGGGGTTTGAGCCAAGCATGGCAAGACGTCCATAGGTGGGAACCATGATGGCTTCGCTGTTGGTGGTGGAAATACCGATGAGGCCTTCGTCACAAGCCATTTTGGCATAATAACCGGCAATGCCATAGTGGTTGGAATTGCGGACAGAAATCATGCCGATGCCGTGTTCTTTGGCTTTTTCGATGGCTTTTGTCATGGCAAAATGGCCCACCAACTGGCCCACGCCAAAGTGGTTATCGATGACGGCGCTCAAAGGCGTTTCGTGGACAATTTCCCAATGGCTATCCATGTGGATGCGGCCGTTTTTGATGGTTTTATAATACAGCACCATCCGCTGTACCCCATGGCTTTCAATGCCATAAAGGTCACTGGTTAATAGGACGTCGGTGATGATAGCGCTTTCTTCTTCGGTAAAGCCGAATTTGGAAAAGACGGCATGACTAAAGTCTTTCATTTTCGTATATGGGATTTTTACATAAGCCATTGGCATTCCTCCTGACTGCTTTTTGTTGATGTTTCCTTATTTTTTGTTTTTCTATGTCAGTTGTTGACTGGTATTTCATATTATACTACAATAAAAAAAGGTTGTAAAAAAGTTTTTTGGGGAAAAGAGGCAAAAAAATTGGACCGCGCGTCAAGAAGAAATTATCGTTATGTTTATGCAGTGGCTGTGGGCATTTTTGTGGCAGGGATCTTGATGGGAGATTACCGAGAAATCCCATCGGGAATGAAGGCGATTTTTTATAACAATGCCGTATTGATTACGGATTATGTGGCGGTTGCGGGCATTGCCGGCGCCTTTTTTAACGTGGCGCTGGTGACGGGGGCAACGGCCTTTTTGATGCAGATGAACCATTTGCCTATGCATGGGCGAAGCATTTTTACGCTGGGATTGATGAGTGGGTTTTCCTTTTTCGGGAAAAATATTTATACCATGTGGTTTATCTTGTTGGGTACTTGGCTGTTAAGTGTTGTCAACAAAGAAAAATTCAGCAAAAACTTGATCAGTGGGCTTTTAGCCACTTCTTTGGGGCCGATTATCGGCGTGGCCTATCTCCATCATGGGGTGACACCCATTTCCATGACCTATGCTCTTTTGGCAGGGATTGTCATTGGTTTTATTGTGCCGCTTTTGGCGGCCCATACCAACGGGATTTTGCGGGGGTTGAGCCTCTATAACGGTGGGTTTGCCGTGGGGCTTTTGGCGTTGATTATGGTGCCGGTGATGGCGGGGTATGGATTTGATTTTTCCAATACCAGCACTTGGTCCACGGGGAATAATACCAAATTTGCTGTGTTCTTGTATGTAACATCCTTAATTTGCATCACCAGTGGGTATAAGGCGGACCCGAAATATGCCTGGACGAATTACCGCAATTTGCTGCGGCGCCCTGGTGTGGCCAAGGATGATTTTACGCAGCTGGACGGCATGGGGGCCGTGCTCATCAACATGGGCGTCAACATTGCCATTTGCACCAGCTATGTGCTCATCACCAAAGGGGATTTGAACGGGCCTACGCTGGGCGGGATTTTCACCGTGGCCGGCTTTAGCGCCAACGGCAAGCACGCCAGAAACATTGTTCCCATTATGCTGGGGATTTACCTGGGCTCTTCCTTTAGTACAGAATTTACACCCAATCACCATGGGGTGCAGATGGCCATTTTCCTGGGCACCACATTGGCGCCCATCAGTGGGACTTATGGCATTGTGGCCGGTATTTTGGCTGGGGTGGTCCATTCTTCGGCCATTTTGCAAAGCGGCCTGGGGTATTCTGGGGCCAACCTTTATAACAACGGTTTTTGCGGCGGCGTGGTATCGGTGGTTTGTTACCCGGTGTTCCATCATTTCTTGAAAGAAAACACCTATGCCGAGCCATCACCTAGCCGGACAAGAAAAGCAGAAGAAGTGCGCAAAGAATTGCCTCCTGTGCAAATGGAGCAAGCTTTGATAGAAAAATAACACAAAATTTTAAGAAATCCCGTTGACAAAGCCGGGAAAATATGATAAATTGAGTGCAATCCAATCAGGAAAAGAACACGATGAAGAGGAATAGTACAATGTCCGGACGCTTTCAGAGAGCCATCGGTTGGTGCGAGATGGTAGGGATGGGGATTGGAACTCGCCTTGGAGTGGTTTGCTGAACCGTTTGGGATCAAACGCTAGGTAAAACCGGAGGCCAACCGTTATCAGATGGCAGGAGATCGGCAGTTTGCCCGTTTCCGTGAAAGAGTGTGTTCCCCTTGGGGAGCAAATGTAGAGTGGTACCGCGGAGGAATGTTACCCTTCGTCTCTCAAAGCAGCAGCAACTGTCACTGCCGTTTTGAAAGACGAAGGGTTTTTTGTTTTCACACACTTTGATCGAAAAAACGGCGCAAAAAGAATCTATGGGAAAACAAAAAAAGGAGAGAAGCGACATGATGAACTATACCAAATACAGACCATACCCACCAATGAATATGCCAAACAGAAAATGGCCCAACAATGTCATCACCGAAGCACCCATCTGGTGCAGTGTAGACTTAAGAGACGGTAACCAAAGTTTGGAAATCCCCATGAGTTTGGAAGAAAAATTGGAATTTTTCCAGTTCTTGGTGAAGATTGGGTTCAAAGAAATTGAAATCGGTTTCCCCGCCGCCAGCGATACGGAATATGAATTTGCCAGAACGTTGATTGAACAAAACTTGATTCCCGACGACGTGGTGGTGCAGGTGTTGACCCAAAGCCGTCCACACATCATCAAAAAAACCTTCCAGGCACTGAAAGGGGCCAAAAAAGCCATCGTTCATCTGTATAACTCCACCTCCACTTTGCAGCGGGATGTGGTGTTTGGTAACACCATGGAACAGACTACGGAATTGGCCGTTTCCGGCGCTAAGTTGTTGTTGGAAGAAGCAGCAAAAATCCCGGAAACGGAATTTTTCTTTGAATATTCTCCCGAAAGCTATACGGGAACGGAAATGGATTACGCCGTGGAAATCTGTAACGCCGTCATCGATGTGATTCAGCCTACCCCAGAGAAAAAATTGATCATCAATTTGCCATCCACCGTGGAAATGGCAACGGCCAATGTGTATGCCGACCAGATTGAATATTGCAGCGAACGACTGAACAATAGAGAAAACATCATCCTGTCCCTGCATGCCCATAACGACCGGGGCACGGCTGTGGCCGCAACGGAATTGGCCATCATGGCCGGGGCCCAGAGAGTGGAAGGGACCTTATTTGGTAACGGCGAACGGACCGGTAATACCGATATTATGACCGTGGCATTAAATATCTTCTCCCAGGGCATGGATCCAAAACTGGACTTTAGCCAGATTGACGATGCCGTGAGAATTTATGAAAACAATACCCGCATGAATGTGCATCCAAGACATCCTTATGCCGGCGCTTTGGTTTACACTGCCTTCTCCGGCTCCCATCAGGATGCCATCCGCAAAGGAATGGACCGCATGAAAGAACATCCGGACCGTTGGGAAGTACCCTATCTGCCCATCGACCCCAAAGATGTGGGCCGTACCTACGACCCCATTGTCCGCATCAACAGCCAAAGCGGCAAAGGCGGCGTCGCCTTCGTATTGGAACAAAATTATGGCCTGTTCTTGCCAAAAGCTTTCCAGCAAGACTTCAGCTATGTCATCACCGGCTATTCCGACCACAAACATCAGGACGTATCGCCTAGCGTGATTCGCGATATTTTCTTCAAAAACTATGTGGATGTCCGCACCCCGGTTTCCATCGAAAGTTATCGAGAAATCAGCAATACGGGCGATGTGGTGGAAGTGGAAGCACAGATCACCTGTTATGGCAAACCACAGACCATCAAAGGCAAAGGCAATGGTATCATCGATGCCTTCACCCATGCCATCGAAACATTCTTTGAAGTAAAACTGGACATCGTAGACTACCGAGAACACTCCATGGAATACGGCACCAAAGCCCGCGCCATCAGTTATGTGCAAATTGCCAACAAAAAAGGCCAGGTGGGCTTTGGGGCAGGCACCAGCAGCAACATCATCAAATCTTCCCTGCGGGCTGTAGTCAGCGCCGTCAACAAAATCATCGACTAAGGAGGTACGAAACTCATGGGAATGACAATGACACAAAAGATTCTGGCGGCACACGCCGGGTTAGATCATGTGGAAGCAGGACAGTTGATTCAGGCCAAACTGGATGTGGTGTTGGGCAACGACATCACCACCGCCGTGGCCATCCCTGAATTTTATAAAACAGGGGCAAAAGAAGTTTTTGATAAAGACAAAGTGGTTATCGTTTTGGACCACTTTACCCCCAATAAAGACATCAAAGCAGCAGAACAATGTAAAAAATCCCGTACTTTTGCTTGGGAAAAACAAATCAAGCATTTTTATGATGTAGGCACCATGGGCATTGAACATGCCCTGTTGCCGGAACAGGGCATTGTGGCCCCCGGCGAAGTCATCATCGGCGCCGACAGCCACACCTGTACCTATGGGGCCCTGGGGGCTTTTTCCACCGGCGTCGGCTCCACCGACATGGCCATCGGTATGGCCACCGGCGAAACCTGGTTTAAAGTGCCTTCGGCCATCCGTTTTGTACTGACGGGAAAACCGGCCAAATGGGTGACCGGTAAAGACATCATTTTACATATCATCGGCAAAATCGGCGTAGACGGCGCCCGGTATCGTTCCATGGAATTTACCGGCGACGGTATCCAATACCTGACCATGGATAGCCGTCTGGCCATGGCAAACATGGCCATCGAAGCCGGGGCCAAAAACGGCATTTTCCCTGTGGATGACATCACCATCGCCTATGCCAAGGCCCACACCAAAAAAGAAATCCGCATCTTTGAAGCAGACGAAGATGCCGAATATGATGAAACCATCACCATTGACTTGAGCACCCTGCGCCCAACGGTGTCCTATCCACACCTGCCAGAAAATACCAAAACCATTGACGAAGCAGAAAAAGACCATGTGGTGATCGATCAGGCTGTCATTGGTTCTTGCACCAACGGCCGTTTGGAAGACATGAAAGTGACGGCAGACATCCTGCGGGGGAAAAAAGTGAACCCTCATGTGCGTACCATTGTGATTCCTGGTACCCAGCAGATTTATCTGGATAGCGTTCGTCTGGGCTATGTGGAAGACATCATCAAAGCCGGCGCCATCTTCTCCACCCCTACTTGCGGTCCTTGCTTAGGCGGCCATATGGGTATTTTGGCCGCAGGCGAAAAAGCCATTTCCACCACCAACCGGAACTTTGTGGGCCGCATGGGCCATGTGACCAGTGAAGTGTACCTGGCAAGCCCGGCCGTGGCGGCTGCATCGGCTTTGGCTGGCTATATCGTAGACCCAGAAAAAATGGCAGGAGGCGAACAGTAAATGAAAGCAGAAGGAAGCGTATTCAAATTTGGCGATAATATCGATACCGACGTCATCATCCCAGCCCGGTATCTGAACGTGTCCAGCGGCGACGAGCTGGCAAAATATTGCATGATTGATATTGACGAGGATTTTGTCAACAAAATCAAAAAAGGCGACATCATTGTGGCAGGCAAAAACTTTGGCTGTGGCTCCTCCAGAGAGCACGCACCACTGTGCATCAAATGTGCCGGCATCAGCTGCGTCATTGCAGAAAACTTTGCCCGCATTTTCTACCGCAATGCCATCAACATTGGTATGCCCATTTTGGAATGTGAACAGGCAGCCAAAGAAATTCAGCCAGGCGACGAAGTGGCCATCGACTTTGCCACTGGCACCATCACCGACAAAACCACTGGCAAACAGTACCAGGCCCAGCCATTTCCGCCTTTCATGCAGGAATTGGTGAACCAGGGTGGCCTGGTGGAATACACGAAACAGAAAATTGCCAAACAATAAGGAGGGGCGCAGTATGGGTAATTACAACTTGGCCGTCATCAAAGGCGACGGCATTGGCCCCGAGATTGTGACAGAGGCCATGAAGGTTTTGGAAAAAATCGGTACCATGTTTGGTCATACCTTTGCATTTACCGAATGTTTGGCAGGCGGCGCCGCCATTGACGCCACCGGCCAGTGCCTGCCGGAAGAAACCATTGCTGCCTGCAAAGGGGCAGATGCAGTGATTTTAGGTGCCGTGGGCGGCCCAAAATGGGACAATGTGCCAGGGAATCAGCGTCCGGAACGGGCCTTATTGGGGTTACGGGACCAGTTGGGTCTGTTTTCCAATCTGCGTCCGGCCATCATCCATCAGGCCTTGAGCGCCGCTTCTCCCATTAAGGCAGAAATCATTGGCGATAGCTTGGATATTTTGATTGTGAGAGAATTAACGGGCGGTATTTATTTTGGCGACCGGGGCTATCGGGAAGGAAAATATGGCACCGAAGCTTACGACACCGAAAGCTATAGTGAAACGGAAATTCGCCGCATTGGCAAAACGGCCTATGAAGCGGCCATGGCTAGAAAAAAACATCTGGTCAGCGTCGATAAGGCCAATGTGCTGGAATCCAGCCGTCTGTGGAGAAAAATCATCACCGAACTGGCTGCAGATTATCCAGAAGTAACGGTGGAACACATGTATGTGTATAACGCCGCCATGCAGTTGGTGCGCAATCCAAAACAGGTTGTTGTCATTGTGACCAGCAATATGTTTGGGGATATTTTTGCCGACGAAGCCAGCCAAATCACCGGCTCCATCGGCATGCTGCCTTCGGCAAGCTTGGGCGAAGGGGCCTTTGGGATGTATGAACCGATCCATGGCTCTGCACCGGATATTGCCGGACAAAATAAAGCAAACCCCATTGCCACCATTTTGTCTATGGCCATGATGTTACGCTATACCTTTGGACTGGAAGCAGAAGCAAGCTGCATTGAACAGGCCGTGACCAATGTATTAAATGCCGGCTTCCGCACGGCAGACATTGCCTCCGAAGGAGAAACGGCTTTGGGCACCAAAGAAATGGGTGAAAAAATCAGAGAAAAAATGGTGAAATAATACACTTTTTTTGGAAAAGACGCCCATCGTTCCACTTTGTTTGACAGGGGGAGCAAAAAAAGTTTACGCCAAAGAACGGCGGGACAAAGCCAGAAAAATCAAGGCTTTGTCTCGTTCTGGCGAGAAATCGGCACCGGGGAAAATGAAAAAAATTCAAAAAAAGTGTTGACAATCGAAAAAAATGGCAGTATCATAAACGACAACAACACAGAAAGGAGAGAAAGCGTTATGTTCGTTACGATTTCAAACAACATGACCATGTGCAAGGTGGCAGGGATAAGATAAACCACTTGGCAACATGGAAAAAAGCAAGCAGGTTCACTTATCTTTGTCACCGTAAAAAGCGGTAGGATGTCGCAGTTCTATGGTTTGTTTTTGGTGTGCATCGCAATTTGTGTGACCTGTGGGTTTGAAACGGAAACGACACGTTTTCTTTGAGTAGAAACAGGTACACACAGCAGATGAGTGTAGCTGTTTTTTTGTTGCCCAAAGCGGCCATAACGCAAAAGACAGAGCAAAAAACAAATCAGAAAAACAGAATGAAATCAAAAAAAAGAAAAAACAAAAAACAAAAAAACAAAAAACAAATGGGATAAAGGAGAGATCGGATTATGAAAAAACATTGGAGCAAAGTAATTGCATTGACGGCAGCGGCCTTATTGGCCTTGAGTGGTTGTGCTTCTGGCAGCGATAGTGCAGAAAGCACCGAAAGCACCCAAACCACCGAAAGTACAGAAACAACGGAAGAAAGCACCGCCGAAACCACCGAAGCAAAAGAATTGAAAGTTGGCGTTTGCGCCGGCCCTTATGGCGATATGTTCACCGATGCCATTACCCCAAGTTTGGAAGAAAAAGGCTATACCGTAGAAATCATTGAATTTACTGATTATGTACAGCCAGACCAAGCATTGGCCAGCGGCGACATCGATGCCAACTTGATGCAGCACACCGCCTACTTAACCCAGTTTGCCGCCGACAACAACCTGGATATTTCTGCTGTCATCAACGTGCCAACGGCAGGCGCTGGCGTCTTCTCTAACTCCATTACTTCTTTGGATGAACTGCAAGATGGCGATACCGTGGCCATCCCCATCGATGCCGTAAACCTGGCTCGTTCCCTTCGTTTCCTGCGCGACCTTGGCGTCATTACCTTAAATGGTGAAATTGACGAAACAAAAGCAAGTGTAGCCGACATTGCAGATAACCCGAAAAACTTGGAATTTGTGACCATGGATGCAGCCCAGATTTCCAGAAGCCTCGATAGCGTTGCCATCGGCGTCATCCCAGGCAACTATGCCATCGCCGCAGAATTGGATTTTGCCGATGCACTGGGTGTAGAAAAATTGGGCGAAGATTTTAAAAATGTCATTGCCGTTCGGACCGAAGATGTGGATACTTTGGGCGCAGAGCTGAAAGAAATTGTAGAAAGCCAGGCATTTTATGATGTGATTATGGCAGATGGCAGCCTCTATGCTGGTTTTGACAAGCCAGAGTGGTGGGTAGAAAAATACGGCGCCGACGAATAAGAAAATTTAGTTGAGGTGAAGGAACATGATCGTTTGTAAAGATATTTCCGTTTCCTTTGGCGCAAAGGGAAAAGACGGATTTCATGCCGTAAAAAATGTGAATTTGGAAATTGAAAAAGGCGAAATTTTTGGGATTGTTGGCCCCAGCGGTGCTGGGAAAAGCACACTGGTGCGGGTGATGAATCTGTTACAGCAGCCCACCAGCGGCCAAGTGCTCATTGACGGTGTGGACATCACAAAAGCCAAAGGCAGCCAATTGCGGCAGGTACGCAAAAACATTGGCATGATTTTTCAGCATTTCCATTTGATCAGCGGCGCAACCGTTTGCGAAAATGTGGCCTTCGCCTTAACGGCCGGGGGATATCCCAAAGAAAAACAACGGGCCCGGGTGGAAGAGCTGTTGCAGATGGTGGGGCTTTCGGATAAGATTGACGTCTATCCCCAAAGCCTCAGCGGCGGCCAAAAACAGCGGGTGGCCATCGCCAGGGCCTTGGCCAATACGCCGGACATTCTCCTTTGTGACGAAGCCACATCCGCACTGGATTTGGAAAGCACCGAAGAAGTGCTTTCCGTGTTGCGCAAAATCAAAGAAACATCCAACATCACCATCGTCTTTATCACCCATGACTTGGATGCGGCCAAAAAACTCTTTGACCGGATTGCCGTCATGAACAAAGGCGAAATTGTGGAAGTCAACGATACCTATTCCATTTTTGCCAACCCGCAACACCCTGTCACCAAAATGCTGGTCAACCGCAACTTTGAACTGGACGTGCCGGATTTTGTGGCCGATGCCATCCAGGCCGACGAAGAACTGTATAAAATTTATTATGTAGGCGAAAAGGCCTATGACCCGGTCATCAACGAAGTGGCCAAACGGTTTGACGTGGATGTGAGTATCCTTCATGGGAAGATCGACTATATCCACCGTCAGGCCTTGGGTATTCTTGTCATCAAAGTCAAAGGGAAAGACGATATCCGCAAAGAAGCGGTGCAGTACATTACCGACCATGTTTACCGGTTGGAAAAGTTGAAATAAAGGAGGAACCCACATGCTGGCAGAAACATTCGAAATTTTACAGCGGGAGCTTGGAAAGGCCGTGATAGAAACCATCCAAATGATGGCCATTTCCATGATTTCTGCTTTGATTTTAGGCACGCTTTTGGGGCTGTTGCTTTATATCACATCCAACCAGATGTTTGTGAAACAAAAAGTGGTCAACACCGTGGCAGAAGTGGTAGTCAATGTCATCCGCTCTATCCCCTTTGTGATTTTGATGGTACTTTGCATTCCGCTGATGCAGGCCTTGGTTGGCACCAACATTGGGCCAAAGGCAGCGGCCATTCCCTTAAGCATCGCGGCCATTGCCTTTTTGGCCAGACTGGTGGACGGCGCCTTTCGGGAAGTGGATACGGGTGTTATTGAAGCGGCCCTTTCCACCGGCGCTTCGTTGCCGTTGATTTTAAGAAAAGTGGTGTTCGTGGAAGCCTTTCCAGGGCTTTTGCGGGCCTTTACGGTCACCTTTGTCAACCTCATTGGCTTTAGCGCCATGGCCGGTCTGGTGGGTGGCGGCGGTATTGGGAACTTGGCCATCCAGTATGGCTATTACCGCTATGAAACAGGCGTCATGATCATCACTGTGTTGATTTTGGTCGTTGTGGTGCAAGTGGCACAAAACTTTGGCGATTTTTTGGCAAAGAAAGCCACCAAACGATAATGCTCTAAAAAGCCGGGACTTGTGTTTTCAAGTCCACGGCTTTTTTTTTGACAAGAAACCCGTGAATCCTGTGCCCATCTTTGGTATAATAAAGAAAGAAGAACTGCGGAAAGGAGAACAAAGATGGGGCATAGACGAGGAGCAGAATTGGTGATTCGGGTTGCTCGGCGATATTTTGGGGACAATGTGGGTAACGAAGCGGCGGCCCTCTCCTATTACTTGATTTTTTCGCTGTTTCCGCTGATGGTGTTTGGCAGCAGTTTGCTGGGGTTTGCCAATATTTCCCAAGAGATGCTGTATGAAAGCCTTCATGGCATTTTGCCAGAAGAAATGATTGACATGATTGCAGCCTATGTGGCCTATGCCACCAGTGGCACCAGTACCAATTTGCTGATGGTCAGCTTATTTTTTACCTTTTATTTTCCTTACCGTGCCATGAGCCGGGTGATCCGTGCCATCAATTTTGCCTACCGGGTGGAGAGAGACCGGTCGGTGATTTCGAAAGTCATCTTAGTTTTTGTGTTCAGTTTGTTTTTGGTGGCACTGTTATTTGGGACACTGGTGCTGACGGTGATGGGCAGGAAGATTTTGACGCTGGTGGCGCGATATATTCCCATTACCCAAGGGTTCATTGATTTATGGGCGCCGCTGCGGTTTTTGATTTTGGCGGTGTTGACGTTTTTGGTGGTGCTGTTTTTGTATGTGATGGCGCCCAACTGCAAGGTACGGTTGCGGGAAGTGCTGCCGGGAGCGCTATTTACGATGGTGCTTTGGCTGGCTTTTTCCATTGGGTTTAGTTATTATGTGGAACATGTGGCCTATTACTCGGTGGTGTTTGGATCGCTGGGGGCCATGATTATCATGCTGATTTGGCTGTATGCGGTGGCGGTGATTTTGATTTTGGGAGCAGAGCTCAACAGTGTGTTAAGGGGCATGGGCTATTTTCAAAAGAGGGCAAAGCAGGAATGAGAAAGGGGTGGCATGGTATGAAAGGAAGATGGCTTGGCGGATGGTGCCTGGGGTTTTGTTTGCTTTTGTCCTTTCCCGTTTGGGCCAACCAAGTGGTGGGGCGGACTTATGAAACGGACATCCAAACAAAGGTCAACGGGGTACCCATTGCCGGATACAACATGGGAGGAAAGACGTTGGTGCTGGCAGAGGATTTGCTGGACTATGGTTTTTCTTGTTGGATTTCTGTAAAAGGGGAGGGCATCTTGGAGATTGCCTCCACCGGCTATGGGCCAAGCCAGGACGTGGAACAAGAGGCGAAGCTTCCGCTGGGGCCGGTGGAAGTGGCAGACGATCCCGTTTCCTTTAACGGCGTGCCGGTGACCAAGTACTTGTTGCAGGGGCAGGTGGCCGTTTGTTTGGAGGAGCTGGGGGAAGTGGCCGGAAGCAAAAACGAGGCCTATGGCTATTCCAACTATTTGGCAAAGACCAACTGGGATGGGGAAAAGAGAGAACTTTCCTTTGACAGCTTCCTTTCCCAGACGGCAGTCTTGCAAGGGCCGGAGGCCACCCGGTTGGACTATACATTTTTGGACGACACCCTTTATTTTTGGCCCAATGATCTGCGCTACCGGATGGCGCTTTTGCCTTCCGATGGCAGCAATCCACAGCCAAGCCAAGGAGAAGGAACCCAGTCCTATGCCTTTTCTGCATCCTACCCCAAAGAGAAACAAGGGACCATCCAGCCCCTTTGGGTTTCCACCGGGGAGGGGAAAGAAGCCGTTGGGCAGACGGTGACTCTGCCGGCAACGCCTTGGCGCAGTGCGTTAACCTATCTTTCTATTGTAGAAACAGAACCGGTGGTCGCGCAGATGCAAAAGGTGCGCACGCCGCAAAAAAGCTATGCCGAGGCCTATGCCTTTTTTACCAAAACCGATCAGCTGGAAAGTCAGATAGAAAATGAAGCCTACACCGTTTGTGTGTTGCGGGAAGAAAACGGCGGGCCGTTTGTGGTGGTGTTTGCCAAAGAAGGCGGCTATGTGGTGCTGGAAGACCAGCGGGATAACCGGGAGAAAACCATCACCGTGGCCTGGAACGGGGAAAACGCTGTGGATTTGAAGCTTTCCCCCTTTGCCGGACCCCATGGGGATGTGACGACGATGGTGACCAATTGGGTGCTGCCACAGCTTCATTTTCGGTAATGCCGCAGGGCAGCAGCAAAAAAAGAACTGCTGCCCTGAAAAGGAGCAATCAGAAACTGTTTGACAGAAAGAAAAGTGTGTTATATAATGATATGGTGACTAAAGAAATGAGGGTGGAGCATGGAACTGAAAGAGTGCATCAATTTTTTATTAACCACGGCACAGCACAACGTATTTCAGTTGATGAGTACGAAGCTTGCAGCCTATGACATTACGCCGTCTCAGTACGGAGTTTTGGCCTGCCTGTGGGGAAAGAGCCATGCCACGCCCAAACAGATTGCCGAAGTGCTGAGTCTGGAAACTTCCACCATTTCCGGCGTGCTGGATCGGATGCAAAAAAAAGACCTCATTGACCGGGTGATCAATAAAGAAGATCGCCGGGAAGTGCAGGTGATGATCACCGAAAAAGGCAAGGCCTTGGAAGAGCCCATTTCCCGCATCATTGACGAAGTCAATGAGCAGGTATTGCGCAGTTTTTCGGAGGAGGAAGTGGCGCGGTTGAAAGACGATTTGCGCCGGATTGCCAATCTGGATTTTTCTGTGAGCGAGTCATAACATAAGGAAGCGTATCGAAGTGGTCATAACGGGGCTGACTCGAAATCAGTTTGCCCTCCGGGGCACGTGGGTTCGAATCCCACCGCTTCCGTCTTTACTCCATTGCACGGTTGGAACCTGGCTTGGCCGGGAAGGAGCGATGGAAAAAATCGGGGAGAAGGTATTTTTGCCTTCTCCCCGATTTTTTTATTTTGCCGATGGTTGGCAAAAAGAAAGCGTTTTTTGACACGGCTTGGACCATTTGGGGCAAAGGGGGCACCGATGGCAACTTGCAACATAGAATAGAAGAAAGCGGATGGGGGAGGTCTAGGAGGCCATGGATTCCAATACTTGCAATCGATTTGTGAAACGGTCCTGTGTGCCATGTCCTACCGTTTGCTGTATGCCAGGCCCTGCGGGACCGCCAGGTCCTCCAGGAGAGACGGGCGCCACAGGGCCTACTGGCGCCACAGGAGCGACCGGAGCCACAGGAGCAAAAGGGGAAACGGGCGAGAGAGGAGCGACCGGTGCCACAGGGGTACCAGGCGCCGCAGGAAAAACTGGGGCCACAGGCCCCGCCGGGACGCCAGGAGCAACCGGCCCAACGGGGCCACCGGACCAACGGGAGTCACCGGGCCCGCGGGTGCAACGGGAAATACAGGTGCAGTTGGCGCCACAGGGCCTACCGGCGCCACGGGAGCAACGGGAGCAACAGGAAGCATCGAGGCAAACCCCTATCAATTGTATGTGCAGGCAGACGCCCCGGCTGGCGGAGATGGCAGCCAGGCCAATCCCTTTGCAACCATAGCAGAGGCCTTGGCCGTGGCAAAACCCAATGGCACCATTCACGTTTTGCGGGGCACATACCCCATTACAGAACAAATGGCAATTACGACGCCGGGGTTAACCATTGAGGGAAAGGCCGGCGCGTTCCTTTTACTCCAGGCGCCGGTGGTGCCGTTTTTATGTACGGCACCCAATACCACCCTAAAAGGCCTTCGCATGACCAGCGATTCCCCTTACCCCGTTGCTTTTGTCCAGCTTTCGGGAGAGGGGGACCAGCTTTTGGACTGTCAAATTTACGGCCCGCAGCAACAGGGCGATTCTTCCACTTGGGTGGTCAATCGTGGCTTTGTGACAGAAGGGAACGTCGCCAATTTGTTGGTCCAAGGCAATGTGTTTCATTCCCTGCGCCAGCCGGCGTATCTGAACCCCGGTTCCGAAGGAACGGTGATTCAAAATGTGGTCTACAATACCCGTGGGTTTGTGGTGGACCAGGCTAGCTTTTTGTTTTCGGGAAATGCTTGGGGGATTCCGGAAAACGCGGTGGATATTGCCTTACTGTCAGGCACAACAGCAGGAGCGCCCTATGATCCCCTTTCGGCCCTACAGGCCAGTAACAGTAACGCCAATATCAGCGACCAACGCTAAGGGTGGTTTTCAATGGGGCTTTTGGAAGGAACAAGAAGGAAAAAGAAGGACTTTTGGTAGGAATCCGATGAAACAACAGGGCTGCGGGGACTGGTTTGGTCTTGCTTGCAGTCCTGTTTTTGTTTTTCTTCGTTTGAGTTCAAAAATATGATTTGATAAAGGACCCCCCAAAAATTTATTTATAGATAGGAGGAGCTGTCTAGAATTTTAGAAAAGCTGTTTCTTTAAGTTGGGTTGAGAAAGGTTGAATTTTGTAATATTTGGTTGTATAATATACATGTAAAATAATTGGATTTTTTCATTTTTGTTACATTTATTGATGTTTAAACAAAGTGGTTCAGGGGAGAAGAATGGAGTTTATGAAAAAGAGGATGGAGGTGAACAGAAAATAGAAAGAGAGAATAAAAGGAGAAAACCTAGAATTTAAAACTTAAATTAGTAATGATAAAGTTTCTATGATGATTTATATAGTACTTTTGAAAAAGTATATTATGGTAAATTGGAAAGGAAGGTAACTGGAAAATGTTTTGGATTATAGCAATCATAGTAGTATTCTTTGTAGTTAAATTTATATTAGAGCATAAATATAAAAAGTTAGAAAAAGAAGTCTTGGAAATATTAGGGTTTTCAAATTGGGACGTAGTTTCTTATTTTGATGAGAGAGTGGTTGTCAAAAGTCGTTCGGCATTAGAAAAATATGATGATATCAAATTTTTTAAGGAAAACAAAGAAAAACTTATGGTGGCAGAAAATATTCTTAAAAGAAAAAATGATGTAGCAACGACTTTAAAGAGTTTTCTTGAGGATAATGAATACAAATCTGATCTACAATATCGACGGCTTAAAGAACAAATGGATACAGTTTTGAAGAATGCGGGTGCATATCGAATTTGTGTTAATTACATATCAACCGCTGGGAAAAATTTGGGTACAAAACAAATCATTATAAATCAATATGAGATAGACCGGCTAAAAGAAGATCCGTCTTTGTTAATGGGAAAAGGAGAATATAATAAGTATCTGAAAGAACAGCAAAAAGAGGCCTTGAGTCAAAAGCAGCATGAATATTATGAAAGCATAAACAACCTTATTGATTATGCGAATGAGAACAGAAATTCTTTGGTGATGAAAGGAAGTCGGGAGCAGTTAGATGGTTTGATTGCTCAATTATTTGATAGAACGGTTAACAGTATTAAAAAAATTAAAACTGTTGATAGTGAGGAATGGGATGTGATTGGAAGATTTATGTCTCATCTTAAGGAAGAAGTTGAACAATTGGTTGCGATCAATCAAAGGATACTTGACTATTATGAATCTCCTGATTTTTTAAAGATTAAAGAGACTTGTGAAGTATTGATGAGTACGCAGAGAGAATTTAATGAATATATTACAGAGAAAGTACAATCTATCTCTCAGCTTTTTGGTACGAGAGTGGTTCGAAACGAAACGATTAATGAAGATGAATATAATTATATTCGTCCATATAAAAAAACAATTACACCTTTTACAGCAGAGGTTTCTTCAACGGTATTTGCAAGTGCAGAAAATAATCCTTTAGAGTATGTCGTAAAAAACTTTTACCCGAATAAAAAAGCATATCCCGAGCAAATCCAGAAGCTTTATCGTCTTGTGGAAGAACTGGAAACGTTAAGAGACGCAAAGCAAATTATTGAGAATTACAAAGCAGAATATCAACAGTACCTTGGTGATGTTCCTGATTTTATTATGGAAAACGACGAGGCTGGATTTTACTCAAGGCTTGGTTTTGCAAACATTGATGAAAGTGTGCTTACGGTAGAATATAAATTTTCATATACTTCTAGTGGTGGACTGGCCCAGAGATCCTTTACGGTACCAATGACAGAAGAAACGATTGTAGAATTGATTAAAGTACTGGAAAGCAAACTTACTGCAAGTGCTTTTGCAAAAGAACAACGCTTACTGATGACCAAAAAACTGCGTGAGTTTATCAAAAAGAGAGATAATTATACTTGCTGTAGTTGTGGAAATTCCATCTATTCAGAACCAAATCTTCTGCTTGAAATCGACCATATCATTCCGGTATCAAAAGGCGGTTGCACAGTAGAAGAGAATCTTCAGACATTGTGTTGGAAATGCAATAGGTCAAAGAGTAACAAAATGATATGTTAAGAAAGAAAGAGCATTCATAATAGAATGCTCTTTTATAAGTTTTATATTTTTATGTAGTTTTTGGTATAAGACAGATTACATAAAGAATGTCATTTTGTAAAATATCAATAGCTGGATGTAAAAGAAGTTTTTCTTGGTTTGAATTTAAAAAAGGAATATGATACGATAAAAAAGTAAAACAAAAGAGAAAGGGAGCGTGAAGCGATGCTGGAAAAAATCAGTTTCGAAAAACGAATGGAAAAAGAAGCATATAAAAAAGAACTGGACCCCTTGCAACAGGAGCTTTCTCTTTTGCAACAAAAAATCAAAGAAGCAAAGCTTCCGGTGTTGATCCTCTTTGACGGTTGGGGGGCGGCCGGCAAAGGCGATTTGATTGCCAAGCTGATTGAAAATTTTGATCCCCGCGGGTTTCGCGTGTATACCAATGCGGCGGCCGAGCCCCAGGAAAAACGGCGGCCCTGGTTATGGCGGTATTGGCAGGAGTTACCGGAATATGGAAAAATTTGTGTGATGGACCGCAGTTGGTATCAAGACGTCTCGGTGGGCCGCATTGAAGAGGACTTGAGTCAAGAAGAAGTATTGTGCCGCATCCACAGCATCAAAGTGTTGGAACGACAGCTGACCGACGATGGGTATTTGGTGCTGAAATTCTTTTTGCACATCAGTCAAAAGGAGCAAAAGGAACGGTTTGAAGCCTTGGAAGCGGACAAGAATACCCAGTGGCGGGTGACAGAGCAGGATTGGAGGCGCAACCGCAATTATGAAACGTATTTCCGTGCCTTTGACGAAATGATCAGTTACACCGATACGCCCAATGCGCCTTGGCATATTTTGCCTTGCCAGGACAAATTTTCTGCCCGGCTGACCATGCTGCGTGTGGTGCGCAATGAAATCCAAAAGGCTTTGGCCAAAAAAGAATTGCCCCATCCACCCCAGACAACGGAAATTTGGATGCCGCCCATTTTCCATTTGACCCCCATGCCAAAGTTGGCGCAGGTGGCGCTGGATCAAAAAATGGAGGCAGAGGCGTACAAAAAACGGCTCAAAGACTTACAAGCACAGCTGGAAGAACTCCATAATAAAATTTACCGCAAAAAAGTGCCTGTCATCATTTGTTATGAAGGATGGGACGCCGCCGGCAAAGGCGGCAACATCAAACGAGTGACGGCGGCCCTGGACCCCAGGGGCTATGAAGTGGTGCCCATTGCTTCCCCCACCAAAGAAGAGTTGGCCCATCAATACCTCTGGCGGTTTTGGAAACGGCTGCCAAAGACGGGGCATATCACCATCTTTGACCGGACTTGGTATGGCCGGGTGATGGTGGAACGCATCGAAGGATTTTGCAGCGAGGCGGCCTGGCGGCGGGCCTATCGGGAAATCAATGAATTTGAGCAGGATTTGTATGACTGGGGAGCGGTGATTCTCAAGTTTTGGCTGCAAATTGACCAACAAGAGCAGCTGGCGCGATTTGAAGAGAGGCAAAACACGCCGGAAAAACGATGGAAAATTACAGAGGAGGACTGGCGCAACCGGGCCAAATGGCCGCTTTACGAACAGGCAGTGGATGAAATGCTCCATAATACCTCCACCGATTTTGCCCCATGGCATATCATACAATCCCAGGATAAAAAATTTGGACGCATCCAAGCCATGACCATTTTGGTGGAAGAACTGAAAAAACGGCTGTAAAAGAAAAAGCATTCTGTCTTTTCTTACCACTTCCTAAGAAAACAAAGATAGCTGAAACCCTTTTCTACAAAGGATTTCAGCTATCTTATTTTTACGAAAGTTTTTTTTAAAAGGTTTGTACCGGATGAACGCCATAGGTGGGGCGGGCATTATTTTTTAAGACGGTGCGCAGATGCTCCAGATAGCTTACGCTGTGGTCGGAAAGCAGCGTATTTTCCACTTGAATCCAGCCGATTTGCATGGTTTCGGTGTTGTTGCAGATGGGGCGACTGACCAATTCTGGGCCGGCAAAGCCAAAGGACAAAATCCCGCTGCCAATGGAAAAGGCATCCGTATGGGAGAGGGTATTGATCATGGTGGCCCGGTCGGTGACATAGAAGCGGCGTTTGAGGGCGGTAAAGTTGGGGAAAAGCGCTTCTTCGGAAAAGTCGATGGATACGTTGCTAAGGGATTCGAAGGAGGCAAAGGGATATTTTTGCATCTCCTCCAAGGAAATGCTTTCGTAGGAGGCCATGGGGTGGTCCTTGCGGAAAAAGGCATAGGGCAAAAGGGTGGCCAGTTGATGAAATTGCAAATTTCTGGAATTTAAATATTTCCGAATGAAAGGCTCTGTGGAGTTGGAAACAAACAAAATCCCCAGTTCGCTTTGCTGTTCAAATACGTCGCAGATCACTTGCTCCATGCAGCATTCGCGGATGTGGACTTCAAATTCATCGGGATGACATTGCTGAAAAAAATGGTAAAAGGCCTCCACAGCAAAGGGATAGTGTTGGAGGGACAGGCGGAAATGAAATGGAAGCTCCCGCTGTTTTTGGCTATACAGTTCCAATAGACGCCGCTCCTGGTCCAACAGGGGTTTGGCGTTTTGTAAAAAGTCCTGTCCTTCTTCGGTTAAAGTAACGCCTTTACGGGTACGGTCGAAAATGGTAATATGCAGTTCATTTTCCAAATCTTTCAGTGTCGTGCTCAAATAAGGCTGGGTCAGATAAAGCTCCTGGGCGGCTTTACTGATGCTGCCGTAGCGAGCAATTTCTAAGATGTAGCGAATTTGTTGTAATGTCATTGTAAGAACTGCCTCCTTTCAGGGCTTTTTCTTCTAAAAAATTAGACGTTTCTAATAAATTTCATCAGATCAGCACTATTATAGTATAGTTTTTCAACAGCTGTCAATGGCAGGCAGAAAAAGGAAGGCAAAAAAAGAGATTGTAAAATTTGGAAGAGCCAAAGGCTCTTTTTTTATTTCCTTTATTTGGAAAAAGCAAGGAGAGAATCTGCTTTTTATTGTATAAATTGGACAGAAAAGATTGGGGATTTCATCCATAATTATTTCCTATGAATGAAGATTTTTATTTCGTAATAGTGGAAACCTGAAAAAATCGATATAATTTAACTGAAATCAATGAAAAATATATGAAATTATACTTTATCTGTAAAAATGTGAAATCAGAGGGGAGGAAAGTGTGTGAAAGTTTTGATTGCGGATTTGCCAAAGGCGCAAAACAGAGATATTGATTATGAAATCAATCTGTTAAAGGATGCCTTTGCTGATGTGGAACCGGTGGTTTATAACTACGATGCGGCAAAGAAAGAAGAGTTTTGGGCTTTGTTGGAGGAGGCCGACGCGCTGCTGACGGCATTGATTGTATTGGACAAAGAGATGCTGGACCATGCAAAGAAGCTGAAACTGATTTCTCTGACATCGACGGGATATAACTTTGTGGATGTAAAAGAGGCCACGAAAAAGAACATTGCGGTCATTGCCGTGGGAGAATATTGCACCAACGAAGTGGCAGACCACGCCATGGCGTTGCTTTTGGCACTAAACCGGAAGCTGAAACAGTATGTGGATATCGTGGATCAGCAGAAAGCTTGGGTTTATAAAAAGGCCGGTACCATTCATGTGTTAAAGGGTCAAAAATTGGGTATTTTTGGTCTGGGGAAAATTGGCCGGGCTGTGGCGTTGCGGGCCCAGGCCTTTGGCATCGAAGTGGTGGCTTATGACCCTTATTTACCAAAACAAATGGCAGATGATGTGGGTGTGACACTGGTAGATCCGGAATACATCATGGAACAGTGCGACATCATCTCAAACCACATGATCCAAACGGCAGAAGTGGAAAACTTCTTTGATCGAGACTTTTTTGGGGCATTGAAAAAAGCGCCCATGTTCTTAAACGTAGGACGCGGGGCCAGTGTGGATGAAGACGCCCTGCTTTGGGCTTTGGATACAGGAAAAATCAGTGCCGCCGGGCTGGATGTCTTTCAAGACGAAAACCCAGATTTGACCCAAAACCCCTTCGTGGGCAGGGACAATGTGATCATTACACCCCATGCAGCGTTTTATTCGGCAGAGTCGGTGGCGCTGTGCCAAAAGATTTCTGTGGAAAACATCATTTACTATCTCAAAGGCGAATATGAAAAAGTCAATCGCATCGTCAACGGCGTACGCCAGTAACTGCGATTGACCGTTTGTTGGAGAACATGTTCCAAAAAGAGAGAAAGGAGTAGGCTATGAAAAAGGATGCAGATGTCATCATCGTTGGCGGTGGTATGATTGGGCTTTCCATTGCATACTGGCTGACGAAGAAACAAAAAAGCGTGCTGGTGCTGGAAAAAACGGCAACGTTGGCCGCTGGCAGCAGTGGCGCCGGAGACGGACATATTTATCACAATACAAAAATGCCGGGCTATCACACCAATCTTGGTTTTACCGGCGGGGTCATGTATCCGGAAATTTTGAAGGACTTGGGCGAAAACTGCGGGTATACGGAAGGCAGTGGCTCCTATTTGTTGTGTGACAACGAAAAGGAATATGAAATTGTGGCGGCGGCCACCAAAAAAATGCAAGAAAGCGGCGCCGACATCTATATGCTCACCGGGGAAGCATTAAGAGAGCGGGAACCTTATCTTTCCAAAGAGATCTATGCCGCAAGCTTTGCACCGCCGGGCGGGAAAATTGACCCCTTTGAATTGGTGTTTGCCTATGCCAGAAAGGCACAGGAGCGGGGCGCAACCATCCTCTGTAACGCCGGGGCAGAAGAAGTGCTCATCGAAAACGGCACCGCCGTTGGCGTTAAGACACCAAAAGGCGCGTTTTATGGCGATGTGATTATCGATGCCGCCGGTTCTTGGAGCGCTTACTTGGGTAAAACCGCCGGACTTTATGTGCCGGTGCGGCCAAGAAAAGGACAGATTGTGGTGACAGAAGGTTGTGCACCGATGATCAAGGGGCCTGTCACGACCGCTTCCAACTTCTGCGCCAAATTACAGCCGGAACTGATGAGCCTCTTTAGCGAAACGACAAAGAAACTGGGCCACGGGGCCGCATTGGAACAAACGGAAGCCGGGACCATTTTGATTGGGGCCACCAACGAATGGGACGACTTTGATAAAAGCAACACCATCGAAGCCATTGAATGGCTCATTGCAGAAGCCTGTCGAGAAATGCCGGCCCTCCGGGATGGCCATTTTATCCGCAGCTTTGCCGGGTTACGGCCCTTTACGCCGGACCATCTGCCCATCGTTGGCACGACAAAATATTTGAAAAACTATGTCTTTGCCACCGGGTTTGAAGGCGGCGGCCTTTCCTTAAATCCTATCATCGGCAAAATGGTCAGCGAATTGATCTGTGGCGAGCCACTTTCTGTGACCAACGAACCTTTGCAGCCAGACCGCCTGGTAAAACCGTATGGCAAGGCAACGGCAGAAGAAATCGCACAAAACCTACCCAAAGATATGGAAGCAGAAAGGGGCGTGTGAACATGGAAGATGATCTGCGGGTGATGAACCACCCGATTTTAGGGGATTTGCCAGAAAAGAAAATGGTGACCATCTATTACCAGGGCCAGCCCATTTTGGCCCGGGAAGGAGAGCCCATTGCCGCGGCTTTGTTGGCGGCAGGGATCAAAGCCTTTCGCAAAACGGTGCACCGTCATGAACCAAGGGGCGTCTTTTGTGCCATTGGCCGCTGCACCGACTGTATGATGATTGTTAACGGCAAACCAAACGTGCGCACCTGTGTGACGTTTGTGGAAGACGGGATGCAGCTGGAACCACAGGATGGATACGGCAGAAGAAAAGTGGACGGAGGTGACGCCAAATGAAACGACTTTCTACGGAAATTGCCATCATTGGCGCCGGCCCAGCCGGATTGTGTGCCGCCATTGAAGCCAGCAAGCTGGGGGCAAAGGTGACGCTGATTGACGAAAACGCTTTGCCCGGCGGCCAGTTATTCAAACAAATTCATAAATTTTTCGGTTCCAAGGAACATTTGGCCGGTGTGCGGGGATACGAAATTGGCACGCGGTTATTGGAAGAATTGGAAAAAAGCGATGCAGAAGTGATGTTAAGCGGTACGGCTTACGGTCTGTTTCGTGATATGACCATCGGTGTGGTGCAAAAGACCAATCATTATGCCATCCAGGCCAAAAAAATCATACTGGCCGCCGGTGGCAAGGAAAACTATATGGACTTTCCTGGCAGCACCTTGCCGGGTGTTATGGGTGCTGGGGCTGCCCAGACCATGATTAACGTCAACCGGGTATTGCCTGGGCGCCATGTGGTGATGCTGGGCAGCGGTAATGTGGGGCTGATCGTTTCTTATCAGTTGATGCAGGCCGGGGCCTGCGTGGAAGCGCTGGTGGAAGCGGCGCCAGCCATTGGCGGTTACGGCGTTCATGCCGGAAAAATCCGCCGGGCCGGGGTACCGATCCTCACCTCCCACACCATCAAGGAAGTCTATGGTGACGGCAAAGTGGAAGGCGTCATCATTGCCGAAGTGGATGAAAAATTCCGGGTGATAGAAGGCACAGAACGGGCCATCGCCGCCGATACCGTTTGCTTGGCCGTAGGGTTAAACCCCATGACAGAATTGGCCCATATGGCAGGATGCGGCTTTACTTTCCTTCCGGCTTTGGGCGGCCATGTACCGCTCCATGACGACAATATGGAAACGACGGTGCCTGGCATTTATGTGGCCGGGGACATCACCGGCGTGGAAGAAGCGTCGTCGGCCATGGAAGAAGGAAAACTGGCCGGGATTGCGGCTGCGGCTTCCCTTGGATATTTGGATCAAGAAAAGGCAAAAGAGCTCAAAGACGAAGTGCAAGTGCGGCTTTCGGCTTTACGCACCGGCGCCTTTGGCGAAAAACGGCAAACGGCCAAAACAGAACAAATGGCCCGTATGGCAGCATTTTTACAGGAGAAAGGAGGGCGTCGTCCATGAAAGAAGGGGTACGTTACACTGGGATTGCCAGTGAGGAAGAATTGAAAAACAGTTTTGGGATTCCTTCGGCCGCAAGGATGAAACAAGGCCCGGTGGCCGTCATTGAATGTGTGCAGGAAATCCCTTGCAACCCTTGCGAAGGGACCTGTCCTTTTGGGGCCATCACCATTGGCGACCCCATCACCAATTTGCCTCATTTAAACGAAACGCTTTGCACCGGTTGTGGCACTTGCGTGGCCATGTGCCCAGGACAAGCCATCTTCCTGGTCAACGATTTATCAGAGCAAGAGGCAGAAGTCACCTTCCCCTTTGAATATTGGCCTCTGCCCCAGGTGGGCGACGAGGTGGACGCCGTCAACCGTGCCGGAGAAGTGGTTTGCAAAGGCCGCGTGACCAAAGTGAGAAACCCGGTGGCGTATAAAAATACTTGTGTGGTGACCATTTCCATCCCCAATGCCTTCAAAGACGACGTGCGCAGCATGAAACGGGTCATCAAACAGACACCGATGGAATTGGCCGAACAAAAGGAACGGGCCAGCCAGCTGGTATGCCGCTGTGAAGAGCTGACCAGAGGCGACATTGAAAAAGCCATCGACGAAGGGGCCACCACCATCGACGGCATCAAACGCCGCACCCGGGCCGGTATGGGCTTATGTCAAGGCAAAAGCTGTGAAAGATTGGTGGCCAGAATCTTGTCGGAAAAACTGGGCCGGCCATTGGCAGAATTTTTGCCGGCCACCTATCGGGCGCCAGTCCGCCCCATCTCCATGGGCGTCATTGCAGATAATTGCGAGAAGGAATGAGAAAGGAGCAGGCAGATGAAACGGGAGTATTTGGATTTTGCAAAACGGCAGAAAATGACAGACTATTTAATCAAACGGGCCACAGAAGCCGGCAGACCATTGACGGTGGCTTTTGTGGATGAATCCCGGACGGTGATTTCTTTGACCATGATGGACGGCATGGCAGCCAGAAGCGCCAACATTGTGGCAAGAAAAGCCTATACGGCAGCTTTGATGGGCAAAAGAACGGCCGATTGGTGGGATCAGATGAAAAAACTGGGTCTTGATAGCCATGCCATGGGCGATATGCAGATGACCTATCTGCCAGGGGGCACGCCTATTTTCACCGACGATGGCGATTTGATTGGCGCCATTGGCATCAGTGGATGGGCCATGGAAGAAGACCAGATGTTGGCCGATGAGGCAGTGGCTTACTTAAAAGAAGCAAAATAAAAAACAAGAAAAAGGTTTTTGTGTATTGGTAGATCGATTTGTGTATTGGTTTTTTGTGTGTATTGGTGAAGGATTGATCTGGGGCGAAACAGATCAAAAGAGAGAATACTGCGGCAATAAAATCAGGGGGTAGCGGAACAGGCCGGGGCGATGAGGGCCCCGGGCCGGTTCCGACGGAATTGATGTAGGACTGGATTGGGTTTCTTTGATATGAAAGGAGTTCTGTTATGATAAATGTTCTTCTTCCGATTATTGTATTGATAGCAGTCGTAGTGATTAAGAAAATTCCTCTCATTGGTGGTAAGGTACATTGGGCGTTATTGCTTTCGGGGGCTGTGGCATTGCTTTCGGCCGGAATTGTCAGTCCTGTGGCATGGGTGACGGCTTACATAGATGGGTTAAATCGTCTCTCATGGGTAATTTTGATTGCCGTCTTTGGCAGTATTTACGCAGAAACTCAGATTGCCATGGGGACGATGGATGTCGTATTAAATGCAAGCCGTTCGGCGTTTGGACATTCTCCCAAGGGATTGTATGTAGCCGGTATGATTACGTTGATTTTATTTGGGTCTCTGTTGGGCGAAGGGTTGTCGGCTGCTTGCGTGGTGGGCGTGCTTTTGATTCCGCCATTGATCGACTTGGGGATGGAACCAGAACAAGTATCGGCTTCGCTGGTATTAGGGGGGCTGCTTGGTTCTCTGTGTCCTCCAATGACCAACGGCATTGTGTTGGCCTCCTCCTTGTGCGGCGCCAACTATGATGAAGTGCTGAAATGGTCTTTCTTGACGGTGCCATTTTGCTGTGCTGTGATCATTGCGTTTTATGCCATCCACTGGATCAAAATCAAATCTCTGCCAGAGCATTTGATTCCAAAGGAAAAAGCTGGTACCATTTTAAAACAAGGATTTACAAAACTGATCCCGATGTTAACGCTGGTTGTGATTATGATTTTGGCCTATGGCCCTTGGAACAGCACGGTCAATACCAACGTCATCAATTACATTTGGGGCTGGCTGCAAAAACTGGTGGCACCGATTCCGTTTGTCAACGGTCTTGGTAACATGATTGTGCTTTCTTTGGTGACGGTAACCATCCTTGCTTGCTGCTTTAAGAGCACCAGAGAATATGGTTTGGGCAATGTCATCAAAAACGGTTGGAAAAAATATCTCCCTTGCGGGGCTGTACATCTTTGCTGTGCGTTGATGCTGGGCGGCTTTTATGCAGCAGGTTATATTGACGTCATCGCTCAATGGGCCACCACTTTGAATACCCATGCACTGAAACTTGGCGGTTCTGCAGCCATGGGCTTAATGGGTATGATCACCGGGTCCCAGTCGACGGTACAAAACGTGGTACTCTCCTTCTTTGGACCGGCACTGGTTGCAACGGGCATGACACCAGAAAGTGTTGCTTTGGCCGGTAGCCATATCGCCATGGGCAGCCAGGCCTTCCCGCCAACCGACCTTTGCACCATCGTTGTGGCTCCCTTGGTGGCCGGCGTGATTGGTAAGGATTGCGACTATGTGAAATCCATGATGAAATCTTTGCCAGGGTTCTTATTCCTGTTCTTCTTTGGTGTCTTGTTGTTGTTCATTCCGTTTGCATAAAAAGGAGGCAAGTCTATGGCGATTGTTTATGGCAACACCACAAACTATGGTCAAAAAATTGGGATTTTGATGTTGAGCACCCATTTCCCACGGGTGCCCGGCGATATTGGTAATGCAACGTCGTTTCCGTTTCCGGTGGTTTATCGCACCATCAAAGAAGCCACGGCAGAAACCGTGGTAAACCAGGCAAATCCGGCCCTCATCGAGCCTTTTTGCCAAGCAGCCCGGGAACTGGAGGCAGAAGGATGCAAGTGTATTGTCACCAGCTGTGGCTTTATGGCCATTTTCCATAAGGAATTGGCGGCGTCGGTGAATATTCCGGTCATTGCATCCAGTCTGTTGCAAGTCCAGCTGGTCAGCGCCATGTTGGCCCCAGACAAAAAAGTGGGCATCATCACCGCCAAGGCCTCGGCCTTGGGCGAAAAACATTTTGCCGGTGTGGGCATTTCCGATGTCAAAAAGGTGGTTTATGGCATTGAGGATACGGCCTTTGGCAAAACCTTCTTTGACGATACCAATTCCATCGATTTGGATTTGGCCGAAGAAGAGATGGTGAAGGTGGCAAAGAAAATGGTGGCAGAAAACCCCGATGTGGGCGCCATTGTGTTGGAATGCACCAACATGCCTCCTTTTACCAAAGTCGTGCAGGAAGCAACTGGGCTTCCGGTCTTTGACATCATTGGGTTAATCAAGTATGTCCATGAGGCCATTGTGCCCCGTGGATATCAAGGATATCTGTAGAGAATGACGCGAGGTGGCCTATGAAGATAACAAGTATTGATGTGTTTGATTTTGCAAAATGCCTAAATTATGAAGATTGCGCGCCCATTTGTATTCGGATCAATACCGATGCAGGGATTTGTGGCTTTGGCGAAGTGGGGCTGGCCTATGGCAACGCCCACTATGCCGGGGTTGGCATTATACGGGACTTTGGTCAACTGATCATTGGCATGGACCCGTTGAACATTGAAGCAATCCGAGAAAAACTGTTTCGCACCACCTTTTGGGGCATGGGCGGCGGCACGGTGATCAATGCCGGTATGAGTGCCATTGATATTGCCCTTTGGGATATCAAAGGGAAGTATTATCATGTGCCGGTGTACCAGATGCTGGGCGGAAAGACCAACGAAAAACTGCGGGCGTATGCCAGCCAGCTGCAATTTGACTGGGATTTGGAAGACAAAAACATGAATGCACCAGAAGAATATGCCGAGGCCACCAAAAAAGCCATGGCCCAAGGGTATACGGCAGTGAAGATCGACCCCGTTGGCGTAGCGGCCAGCGGCAACTGGCAGCGGACGAAACAGGAAGACGACTGGCGGTTGCGGGGCCAAATGCCGCAAAATGTGCTGAAACTGGTGCGCAAACGGTTGGAAGCAGTGCGGGCCCTCAGCGACGATTTGGATATTATCATCGAACTGCACTCCTTTACCGATACCAGCACCGCCATTCAGCTGGCCAATTACATCGAAGATTTAAACATTATGTATTATGAAGAACCGGTGCATCCATTAAACCCGGTTTCCATGCGGGAAATTCGAGATAAAATCAATATCCCCATTGCTTCTGGCGAGCGCATTTATACGCGCTTGGGCTATCGTCCCTTCTTTGAAAACCGCTCTTTGAGCGTGATTCAGCCAGATGTATGCCTCTGCGGCGGCATTTCTGAAACGAAAAAGATTTGCGATATGGCCGATACCTATGATGTGAAAGTGCAAGTCCATGTTTGTGGCGGCCCGATTTCCACCGCAGCAGCCCTCCAGGTGGAAACGGTCATCCCCAATTTCTTGATCCACGAACAACATTCTTACGCCATCAAAGAAGGCTTAAGAAGCACTTGTGTGTACGATTACCTGCCGGAAAACGGCTATCTGAAAGTGCCAGAACTGCCTGGCATCGGCCAAGAAATTGCGCCGGATATCATGAAAAAGACGTTTGTTTATGAAGTAAAATAACAACGGCAAAGGATTTCACCCCTCTTTCTTTGCGAAAAAAAACCACTGCTTTGTTTTGGATGGAAAACAAAGGCAGTGGTTTTTTCTTTTGGCTTGGCTTATAATAAGAAGGAAAGAAAGGAGGAGGACAGATGGGCGAAAAAACGTATGCCGCCATTGATTTAAAATCGTTTTATGCTTCGGTGGAATGTATGGACCGGCAGTTAGACCCCATGACCACCCATTTGGTGGTGGCCGATGAGAGCCGGACGGAAAAAACCATCTGTCTGGCGGTATCTCCTTCCATGAAGGCCTATGGCATTGGTGGGCGGCCAAGGCTGTTTGAAGTGGTGCAGGCGGTGGAAAAAATCAATGCCAAGCGGCAGCTTTTGGCGCCGGGGCGGCAGTTTCAGGGAAAATCCTTTGATTGTAAAGAGCTGGAACAAGCGCCCCACCTGGCGGTGGATTATTTGGTGGCCAGGCCCAAGATGGCCCGGTATATGGCCATCAGCACCCAAATTTATCATATTTACCTGCGTTATGTGGCGCCGGAGGATATCCATGTTTATTCCATCGACGAAGTATTTTTGGATCTGAGCGGGTATTTACGCACCTATGGAAAAACGGCCGAAGCATTGGTGCGGACCATGATTTTGGATGTATGGAAAGAAACGGGCATTACGGCCACCGCCGGCATTGGCCCCAACTTATACTTGGCCAAAGTGGCCATGGACATCGAAGCCAAACACAGCGAGCCAGACAAAAACGGGGTACGGATTGCCATACTGACGGAAGAAAGCTATCGGCGCAACCTTTGGACCCACAGGCCCATCACCGATTTTTGGCGGGTGGGGCGGGGCTATGCCAAAAAACTTGCAGAATATGGCATGTATACCATGGGCGATGTGGCCCGCTGCTCTTTGGGCCAGGCCCATGAGGCCTGGAACGAACAGCTGCTGTTTCGGCTTTTTGGCGTCAATGCCGAATTATTGATTGACCATGCCTGGGGGGTGGAGCCTTGCACCATGGCCGATATCAAAGCCTACCGGCCCCAGTCCAATTCTTTGGGGGCGGGGCAGGTGTTACAGGAACCCTATGACTATGACAAGGCGAAGTTAGTGGTATGGGAAATGACGGACCAATTGGCGCTGGATTTGGTGGAACAGGGGCTTACCACCAAGCAATTGACCTTAACGGTGGGGTATGACCGGGAAAATTTGACCGACCCAAAGCGAAAGAGCCAATACCATGGCCCCGTAACGAGAGACGGCTATGGCCGCCCGGTGCCAAAGCACGCCCATGGTACCATCCATCTGCAACAGCACACCGCTTCTTCCCAGGCCTTGACGGAGGCCATGGAGTCGTTATTTGATCGGATTGTGCATCCGGCGCTTTTGGTGCGGCGGCTGACGGTGGTGGCCGAGCATGTGGTGCCGGAACGGGAGGGGCAACAAAGCGATAGCGGGCAACAGCTTAGCTTGTTGACCGACCCCAAAGCAGAAGCCCAAAAGCAGGCCCAGCGGGAAAAGGAAAAGAAATTGCAAGAGGCCATGCTGTCCATCAAGAAAAAGTATGGAAAAAATGCCGTGCTGAAGGGCAAAAACCTGGAAGAAGGCGCCACAGCCATGGAACGAAATGGGCAAATTGGCGGGCATAAAGCATAGGAAAAGAAAAACGATCAAGTGAAAAAAAGAAATGAGGTTTTGGAAAGGAGAGTGGAACATGGAAAAGGAAGAAAAAACGAAAAAGCAGTTTCCCTATGAAGACATCCTCTCTCTTTCCCGTCCCGTATCCCGCACCCATCCGCCCATGCCGCGCTTGGAGCGGGCGGCCCAGTTTTCACCCTTTGCAGCATTAACGGGATATGACACGGCCATTGAAGAGGCCGCCAGGCAAACGGAACCCAAGCGGGAGCTGGACGAGCAGCGGCAGGACCTTTTAAACGAGGCCTTGGAGCGATTGGCACAAAAAAAGGCAGGGGAAGTCTGTCTGGAAGTGACTTATTTTTGTCCGGATGAGAAAAAGGCCGGGGGCCACTATGAAACGATGACGGCTTTTTTTGCCAAATTGGATTTTTTTGAAAAAAGGATTTGTTTTACCAATGGGGTTCGGATTGATTTTGCCCAGTTGTTTGTATTAAAAGAAGTGGAAAAAACAGAACAAGATACCAAGGAGAACGTTTAAGGCACGATACAAAAAAGGAAAAAAGAGAGAAGAAAATTCAGGAGTCTGGCCCATGGCCAGACTTTTTTATGGAAAAATGCGGAGTTCTTATAGATAAAAAATTGTAAAAATCTAGAAATTTATTATGTAAATCAAACGAATCATTTTGATAAAATGAGAAATTCTTATGGCGTTTATCATAAAAAACGATGATAATTTTATCAAAATATGTTGACAATAGTGAAAAATAAGCATACCCTAACATTAGAAGCAACGAAACGAAAAGGAGGTGTTTCCGATGGGTTATAAAAGCGATTGACGGTGGTTTTTTACAAAGGGGGCATGCAGTATGACATTAACAGAATTTATGACGACATTAGATAGTTTTATTTGGGGTACTCCTTTCTTGGCGACGCTGATTGGTGCAGGTATTATTTTTATGATTGTCAGCCGTGGTTTTGTTTTTCGCCATTTTGGGCATATTTGGAACCATACATTGGGTACCATCCGCAAAGGGAGCGGCGCCACAGGCAATGCAGGAGGAAAAATCACACCATTTCAAGCCATTTGTGTGGCCGTTGGCGGTTGCGTTGGTACGGCCAACATCTCTGGCGTGGCGGCGGCCGTGTCCTTGGGCGGCCCGGGGGCTGTCTTTTGGATGTGGTTATGGGCCTTTTTTGCCATGACGGTGAAGTTTTGTGAAGCCACATTGGGGTCTTACTATCGAAAAAGCGATGGCAAGGGCGGCTTTGTGGGCGGCTCTTATTACTATTTGGAAGAAGGCATTGGCAGGGATAAGAAGTGGAAAGTGGGCTATTTATTGGCCTGGGGCTTTTCCATCGGCTTTTTTGCCATGTTCCTGTCCGGTTCTCAGGCCTCCATTTTGGCAGAGTCTTTGAACGCCAGCTATCATGTGCCGATGATTCCGTTTGTGTTGGTCTATTCTGTTTTTATGATGTATATTGTTTGGAGAGGCGTGCCACGGATTGCCCACGTGCTTTCGAAGGCAGTGCCTGTGATGTGTGTACTGTACTTATTGGCCGGGATTATCATTATTTTGATGAACATCACCTCCTTACCAGGCGTTATTGCCTCTATTTTTAGCAATGCCTTTACAGGAACGGCAGCCGTTGGCGGTTTTGCAGGCGTTGGGGTGAAAACGGCAATGCATGCCGGGATCGCCCGTGCAGTCAACTCCAATGAAGCCGGTATGGGTACTTCTCCTATGATCCATGCCACCGTTGATACGGTGCACCCAGTGCGGCAAGGGTTATGGGGTATCATTGAAGTATTCATCGATACCATTGTTATCTGCTCCATTACGGCTCTGTCCGTGCTTTGCACAGGCGCATGGACCAGTGGCTCCACGTCTATGACGTTGGCTTTGGAAGCATTCCGAATCGACTTTGGCGGGGCCGGGGTTCATTTCTTGAATTTGATGCTGGTGCTGTTTGGGTTAACCACCACGGCGGCGGCCTTTGCTTATTACGATGCAGCGCTGCGGTTTATGCTCAAACGTTGCTCCAAGAAAGTGATTGAAACATGCAGCTTGATTTTTAAAATCTTGTTCCCACTGCCCAATATCTTTATCGTTGTAACCATGGTGTATTCCGGCGGCGACTTTACGTTATACTGGGCTTTTGTGGATGTGATCATTGCTCTGCCGGTGTTCTGGAACGTCATTGGTATGGTGATTTTGTCTCCAAAATTTGTGGAACTGTTGAAAGACTATCGGGCACGGTATTTGGGTATTGGCAAAGTGGACACCAATTTCAAACTGTTCTATGAAACCGAGCCCAATGCAGAAGCGAAGGCATTGAACGAAGAATGGAAGAAGAAACAGGCCAAGGCCTAAAAAGGAGATGGGAAAAATGGCAGAGAGGAACAAAGCCATTTGGGAAAAGACCATCGGAGAACTTTGGCAGATGTTAGAAAGCGGAGAAGTGACATCGGAGGAATTGGTGTGGGCCTATGGAGAAAGAATTGCTTCTTTGGACCAGGCGGGCCCAAAGCTCAATGCCATGCAGGAAATAAACCCCGACGCCATGGCATTGGCCCGTTTGCGGGATGCCCAAAGGAAAGCAGGTATTTGCCTTGGGCCGCTCCACGGCATTCCCTTGGTGCTGAAAGATTGCATCGATACAGCAGACAGGATGCACACCACCTGCGGGGCCGTGATGATGAAGAACCATTATGCCACAGAAGATGCCTTTTTGGTAGAGCGGCTGCGAAAGGCCGGGGCCATCTTATTAGGCAAGGCCCATCTATCGGAATGGTATGGCTTTTGCTCCAGCAAAGCGCCCAGCGGCTATAGCGGGATGGCAGGCGGCGCCATGAAAAACCCTTATGGGGTGGATCGTTTGAAACCGGGCGGCTCCAGCGGTGGCTGTGCCGTGGCCGTCAGTGCCGGGTATGTGCCGGCGGCCATCGGCACAGAAACTTCTGGCTCCATCATTGAACCTGCCTATTTTTGTTCCGTGGTGGGGTGGAAGCCCACGGTGGGGCTCATCAGCCGCCGGGGCATATTGCCGGTGGTTAACTGCCAAGATACGCCGGGTACCCTCACCCGCTCGGTGGCCGATGCGGCAAGGCTTGCCAATGTGTTGGTGGAAAAGGATGAGCAAGACGAGGGCCATTGGGTGGCCGAGGCGGCAGAAGGAACCGATTTTTTGGCAGGTCTGGATACGGCAAGCCTGAACGGGAAACGGCTGGCGGTGGCCAGGAGAGGATATTGGGATACCTTGACGGATGGGGAAAAAGAACGGATGGAGCAGGCCCTTTGCCTTTTGCGCCAAGGCGGCGCCGAGGTGCTAGACGACATCCCAGACTTTTTACCGGGACTCATTTTGGCCGGAGAAAGCCAAGAAGCGCCGGTGACGGGCACGGTGATGGAACAAGGGTTTTTGGTTCGGCTCAACGACTATCTGGGTCATTTGGGCGACGATGTACCGGCCCATAGTCTGGAAGCATTGTTAAAATGGAATGCGGCCCACCCAGAAACGATTCCTTATGGACAGGATTATTTGGAAAAAATTGCTTCCTGCAAACATCCGCTTTTGGAAAAGACGTTTTGGGAAGCAAGAAAACGAGATTTGGACGTATGCGATAGACGTGGCATTGGGGCGGCCTTTCAAAAATACCATTTGGATGCCATTGTTTTTCCCGGCGTGGCGGGCCAAGGCATAGCGCCCCGGGCCGGCAACCCCATTTTGACACTGCCGGCCGGGTTGGATGACACGGGAAAACCGGTGGGGCTCAATTTGGTTGGGCAAAAAGGCCAAGACCATGCGTTGTTTTTACTGGGGGCCGCCTGTGAGCGGGTACTTCCCCGCCGGGTGGAACCAAGGCTTTTGTCGGAATAAAACAAAAAACGGCAAAAGTGGTTTCCCAAGAAGAAAACAACCTTAGCAAAAATAAAATGGCTGCAATCCTTTGTAGGTAAGGATTGCAGCCATCTTTGTTTTCTTAGGAAGCTGTACCAAAGGCCTTTTGCGCTTTTTTGTTATGGGATGGAAATGGCTTCGGTATCAACAATGGTGTCCCAGGTGTCGGTTTGGAAAATATGGAAAGAAAGCTCTGTGGTGTCAATGGATGTGATGCCGTTTTCTTCCAAAGAAGAGGAAGAGAAGGTGACGGTATCAACGATCCGTTTTCCTGGCGCAACATCGGCAGAAAAGATGGTTTCCACCATATAGCCATTGACGGAAGTATCCCTTGTTTGGATGGTAATGGGTTGATCGCTGTTGTTTTCCACATAAAGTTTTAGAGAGGGACCAAACAGAGAATCCTCTTCCAAATACCCTTGAGACACCATTCGAATGCCATTTCCTTCATACAAAAGATCGCCACTTGGATCAAAGGAATCGGTGTAAGAAGCAGCGGCAGAGGTGGACAGGGAGACGGGGGCCGAGTCCAGATACGTATCCCAACTGTCGGTGTGAAAAATATGGAAAGAAAATTCCATGGTGGCGATGGTGTCAATGGCGCTTAAGTCCAGGTCGGTATCGGAAAAGACGATGCCGTCATTGGCTTTTTTTCCATTTACCACATCGGCCGAAAACGAAGTTTCTACCATATAACCATTGACCGATGCGCCACGGCATTGGAAGGTCAGGTTTTGGCCGGAGTTATTTTCGATGTTTAATGTCAGTTCCGGACCAAAGATACCATCCAGATCCAAACTTTTGGCGGTGATTTTGATGCCGCTTTCGTCTAACAAGACGGTTTCGGTGATGGTTTCCGGTTCTTCTTCTGTTTCTTCTGTTTGTGCTGTCTCTTCTGCTACGCCTTCGGTCTCCGTTTCTTCGGCAGTGGCATTGGTTGCACTTTGGTCTGTGCTTTCGCCACTACAGGCCCCAAGGAGGAGAAACAGCAGCAACAACATGACAACAAGCAAGATTCCCTTTTTTTTCATAACCAGTATCCCCTTTCTTTTTGTCGGTGATCGATGGTTTTTATTATAAAGGGAAGAAAAGGAAGTTTTTCCCCTTATTTGGGGGAATGTTTCGTTTCTTGGTCAGAAAGGTCCTGGTCTTTGGTGCCGGAGAGGGGGCGCTCGCCATATTCTTCCAGCCATTCATTGACGGTATCGACGGAAGAAACGCCTTGGTTGATGGCGATGATCAGCACCATATCCCGGCTGTTTTTGGGATAGAGCGTGGGCATGGGATAAAGGGCCAGGGCCCGTTGCGTTTCTTTGAGGGTAAGGCCCATGGCGATAAACAGCCGTAACAGTTTATCGCGGTTTTTGGTATGGGTTTCGCCGCTGAGCAATTTATAGCCATATTTTTGGGGCAAGTCGGCTTTTTGGAAAATATCTTGCCGTTTCAGTTTCTTTTGGGCGATGAGGCCGTCCAGATAGGTAGAAAACCGATTTTGGGGCAGGCAGATTTCCTTTTTCAAGGAACCAATGTCTTTTTTTGTACTCTGCGCACAAAGGCGCAGGAGAGCAGAGGTGTTTTGTTCGATGGTTCATCCCTCCAATTTACAATAAACTGAGTATATGGTAAAATATACTATAATTTTGTCCGAGAAGCAATATGGGGTGAAGGTGTGCAACTGGAAACGAAAATGCGATTATCTTTTTATCGAGACGTGGCGGTGGTCAATGAAAAGCACCAGGTATTTATGGTGCAGCAGGTGGAGACAGGCCATTTTTTTGTAAAAAAGACCATGGACTTGTATGAGCGAGATGTGTTTTTCCAACTGAGACGGGCCAAGATTGCGGGAATTGCTGCCATTGTGGATTGGATCGAGGAAGAGGGAAAGGCCTATCTCATCGAACCTTATATCTCCGGGCAATCGTTGGAGGAGATGTTACAGGAACGAAACCGGTTGCCGGAAGAAGAAGCGGTGGACTATATCTTACAATTATGCCGGATTTTACAATCCTTGCACCAGTTGTGTCCGCCCATCATCCATCGAGATATCAAGCCGTCCAATGTGATGGTGACAGAAGAAAAAAAGGTCTATTTATTGGACTTTCATGCAGCAAGGCAGGCCAAGGCAATGCAAAAACAAGATACCGTCCTGCTGGGCACCGATGGCTATGCGGCGCCGGAGCAATATGGGTTTTCCTCCTCTGGCCCGGCGGCCGATTTATATGGGGTGGGGGTGTTATTCCATCGGCTTTTGACGGGAAGTATGCCAAAGGAAGCGGCATATTGTGGGCCGTATCAAAAGATTTTGCAAAAGTGCTTACAGATGGACCCATCCAAACGATATACAAGCGCCAAAAAACTGGAGCAGGCACTTTTGGCCGTTGCCTCAAGAAAAGACGGCATCGGGCAAAAAGAGCAAATAGAGCAAATAGAGCAAATGGAGCAGAAGCAATGGTGGAAGATACCGGGGCTTTGGAGCAAACACATCGGGGTGCGCATTGGGGCGGCAATTTGGTACTTACTGTTACTATTGATGGTAGGAGTGGCAGAGCTGGAAACGGGGTCGCTGGCCAAGGTGATTTATTCCAAGATTAGTTTATTTTGCTTTCTATTTTTGCTGACCCTGTGGTTTGGAAATTATCAAACGGTGTGGAAACAATTTCCTTTCAGCAAAAGCAAGCGACGGTGGGTTCGCTTGGTGGGTGTTTTCTTTTGGGGATGGGTTTGGATGATTGCGTTAGCCTTTACCATTGCAGTGGGTGTGGATTTCTTGCCATAAAAAACCAGAGGAAAGCATGCTTTCCTCTGGCAATAGTTGTTTATACATTGGCGTCTTCTTCATAGAACACTTTGAAGTTGGGGTCTACTTTGCCAATGCCCATATAGCGGGCCTTATAGTCTTTGACCAGACGGAAATAGTCACCGCTGAGAATCAGCACGCAGATGATGTTTAATGTGGTAGGTACGGCACAGAAGAAGTCGGTGATTACCCAAACGGTACCGGTAGGCAGACCATAATGGACGGTATAAAAAATGGTCAGCAAACTGGGCAGCGGATAAATGGCGCGGAACACCAACAAGATTTTATTTTTCAATGCCGTATTTCCACTTAATGCATGGCGCAACAATACATCATAATACATAAACCAGCCGGTTTGTGTGGTTAAGCCGAACAGTAAAATACAGATGGCCACAATTTTTGCGCCGATGGAACCGTAAGCGGTGGCAAAGGCGGAAACAGAAAGGGTTGCACCTTCCAAACCAGAAGACCACTGGCCGCTGACGATGATGGCCAAGGACATAACGGTACAAACGAGCATGGTGTCTACAAATACTTCAAACATACCCCAAAGGCCTTGACGCACGGGATGTTCCACATGGGCTTGGGAATGGACCATGGTGGAAGAGCCCTGGCCGGCTTCGTTACTGAATACAGAACGGGCAATCCCGTTTTGGATGGCCACTTTGGCTGCGGCGCCGGCAAAGCCACCAACGGCTGCAGTGCCGGTAAATGCGCTTTTTACGATCAAAGCAATGGCGCCTGGGATGGCTGTAATGTTCATCAGCAAAATACCAATGGCAGCTGCAATAAAGAAAACAACCATGATGGGAACGATTTTTCCGGCAAATTCTACCACCCGTTTGCCGCCGCCCCAAACGATGATCCAGACAACGATGCTATAAATGACGCCAAAAACAAGAATGTCTACCGGAAAAGCAGAGGTGAAGCCTTCGGCAATGGTGTAACCTTGTACGCCGGAGAAGAAGTTGCAGGCAAAGCCTACGCCAAAGACGGCGGCCAAAATGCTTGCAATTTTTGCAAATTTCTTTGGCAGCCGGCGGCCTAAGCCGCGCTGGATGTAGTAAGTGGGGCCGCCATAAGGTTCGCCCTTTTCATCTACACTGCGGTAGTATACGGCCAGAGTTACTTCGGCGCACTTTAACCCCATCCCAAGCAGGGCGGCCACCCAAAGCCAAAACAGTGCCCCAGGTCCACCAACGGCAATGGCCGTGGCCACACCGCCAATGTTACCAACCCCAACGGCGCCGCCCACGGCGGTGGCGATGGCGGTAAAGGGGCTGACGTGGCCTTTACCGGTGTCCCGTTCTTCTTTGCTGAGCAAAGAACCGAAGGTTTTTTTCATGACAAATTTAAAATGGCGAAACTGGAAAAAGCCGGTGCCAATGGTGAAAATGGCACCAGAACCCAGAACAAGTACAATCAATGGTGTTCCCCATAAAAAGTTAACGGCATTTTGTAGGAAAGTAATGATCATTTCCATATAGTCCCCTCCTTTTGTTACAATCTTGTTTCCTGAAAAGCGATGCGGATCGATGATGAAAACGGGTAGATCATAGAACAATAAGTGCAGGATTTGGCGCAGGAGACAAAAAGCTTTTTCTCTGAGGGCGTCAACCGGGGTGAGGGCTCTTTTTTATCTTTTTTGCGCCACAAAAGCATACGGCTTTTGCCATTGAAAGAGGAAAAAGAGTTTCTGTTTTCTCATCTTGACAAAGGCGAAGGGATACTATATAGTGGTGTGGGTTTGAGTACGCGGGCAAGTGTATGTTAAACCCACAGGGCCGTCGCAAAAGTTGCAGCTTTTGCGACGGCTTTTCTTATAGTCCCTTTGGGGCGGCAAACGCGAAAGGGCGTTGGCCAAGAAGCCGCGATGCGGTTTCGTTATGGGTGTTTTGGGTAGAAACAGTAGAGTCTAGCTTATTTTTTCAATGCAGCAAAACCCAGTTCCAAATCGGCAATCAAATCGTTGATGTCTTCGCAACCAACGGAGAGACGGATCAAATCGCCTTCATGATGTTTTGGATGGATCAAGGTAACGACGTCGCCAAGGCTTGTGGCAATGGGCATCATTTGTACGCTGTCAACGAAGGTGGACATTTCTTCATAGCCGCCTTTGAGATGGAACGAAACCATGCCGCCAAAGCCGTCTTTGAGCAGTTTCGAAGCCAAATCGTGCTGTGCATGACTCTTTAACCCTGGATAATATACGTATTCCACCTCTGGTTTTGCTTCCAGATATTCGGCCAAAGCCATGGCATTTTCACATTGTTTTTTCAGACGCAAAGGCAAGGTGCGTACCCCGCGCAGGGCCAACCAGGAATCAAAGGGGCTGATGTGGGTGCCCAGGTTATCGTTGTAATAGCGCACGCGGTCTACCATTTTTTTCGTGCCGGAAACCAGACCGCAAAGGGCATCGCCGTGGCCTACCACATATTTGGTGCCGGAATGTACCACCATATCGGCGCCCCATTCCAATGGACGAAGCAGATACGGAGAAAGGAAGGTGTTATCGACAATCAATGTAATGCCATTTTTATGTGCCAAGTCGGCAATGGATGGAATGTCGGCCAGCTCCAAACGTGGGTTGGAAAGCACTTCCAGATAAATCACTTTGGTGTTGGGTTTGATTTTTTCTTCGATGTTTTTGATGTCGGTTACTTTGACGATGTCCACTTCAATGCCTTTGGATGGCAAAATGTCTTCCAAGGAAGAACGGGTGCAGCAGAAAATATCATCGGAAGCGATGACATGATCGCCGGCGTTGAGGTTACTGAGCAGGGCCAAGTTGACAGCTGCCATGCCGCAGGCGGTGATGGCTGCATCTTCTGCGCCTTCCAAAGAAGCAATTTTTCTTTCCAGGGCGATGGTGGTTGGGTTGGTGGAGCGGCTATAAAGGCAAGCGCCTGGCTGCCAACTCATGGCATCTTCAATGCCCTGTTCAAAGGCGCGGGTGTTTTCATACACAAAGGTGGAAGTTTCATAAATGGGGGTGTTCAGGGCCTTGGTGGTAGGGTCGCCGCCTTCGCCTGCTTTGATTGCGCGTGTTGCAAAATTCATACCGTCATGTCTTTCCATATCAAATTCCTCCTCACTGATTATGATATTGTGGTAATAAGGAAACAGCCTTTGCCAGAGAAAAATGTTGTATTGTTTTTGAACATTTTATGAAAGGAATGGAAAAATCATTCTGTTCTACTGGCCTAACCCCATGTTAGCACAGATAATAACATTTGTAATACTGTTTATTTTAGTGTATAATACAGATAAAATGCTGTGTAATAAAATATGGAGAAGAAAAGCAATAGAAAAATTTATTGGCAAATTTGGGAAACGAAATAGAAAAATATCATAAATAATGAAGTAATAAGAGAGAAGAGTTTGAAGAAAAACGCAACGAGAAAGGGGACCAGGACATGAACTTTTTGAGCATGGAATACTTCATTGCCGTGATGGCAAAACGAAACATCACCAAGGCCGCCGAAGAACTGCACATCACCCAGCAAACCTTAAGCGCCCATATTGCGGCCATTGAAAAAGAGTTGGCCTGCCAGTTGATTATCCGCAGCAATCCCCTGGAATTGACCTATGCCGGGGAGGTGTTTTTGCGGTATGCATCCATTTTTTATGAGAATTATCAGTCCATGTGGAACGAGTTTAACGATTTGACCAGCAACCAAAGAGGGAAGCTGTTGGTGGGGGTGGACCATGCCCGCAGCTGTGCCTTGCTGCCGTCCATGGTGGCCGCCTTCCAGGCCCAGTATCCCAACATCGAAGTGCGTATGATAGAGGGAAACAATTTGTCGTTGCAGCGCAGTTTGGTCAACAAAGACATTGATTTGGCCATTGCCTGTTTGCCGGAATCCATCCACGGCATGGAGATTTGCGACTTTTACGAAGAAGAAGTGGTGATGCTGGTGCCGGAAACGTTGCTTGCAGAGCGCGGCATAGAGGCCGAGCCTTATTTGGAGGATTTATCGGCTTTTCGCAGTTGTCCTTTTGTGTTGGGCAGCAAAGATGAACTGTCGGGCCAAATCAGCCGGGAACTCATTGAAAAATCAGGGTTTCAGCCCATCATCAAGGCCCAGACCGATAATGCCGGCACCCGGATTTTTCTTTGCACCAAAGGGATTGGCATTTGCTTTTGCCCCATCAGCTTTGTGCCAACCCTCTTAAATGCCGAACAGATGAAACAGCTGCGCCTGTTCCATTTTCGTTCCGGCGCCACCTATCCCATGCGCTTTGCCTACCGCAAACAGTCGTACCAATGGAAGATGATTTTGGAATTTATCCGCATCTCGCTTCAGGAAAAACAAGGCGTACCATGTGCCGAACTGTGAAAGAAGACCCTGAAAAAAAGAAAGGGTTCTGCTTGAAAAAAGACAAAGAAAAATGACGAGAAATCCTTGACGGAAGGAAAGAAAAACCATATAATAAGGATTGTTATTGTAAGAATACTTACTATTTTGGAGGCGCACATGCAGTCGTTACACCATTTATGGATGAAAACATACCTGCGCTTAAACCGGATGGTTTTGACGCAAACGGCCAAGCTTGGCTTATCGCCGGGGCAGCCAAAGGTATTGGAATACTTGTTTTTGCACGGAGAAAACGAGCAAAAGGCCATTGCCATGCACTGCGAAATTGAGCCGGCGACGGTGGGCAATATTTTAAGCCGGATGGAGGCGGCGGGGCTTGTGGTACGGCGCCAAAAGCCGGGCAACCGGCGCTCGCTCTATGTTTCGCTGACGGAAAAAGGGGAGGCCTTGGCGGTACATCTGACAGAAATTTTTGCGGCGGCGGAGGCACAGATGACGGCGTCATTGACGGAACAAGAAAAGCAGCAACTGTATCAATTACTGGAAAAATGTGAAAAAACGGAAACAAAGGATGGGGACGTATGGGAAACAAAGCAATCAGAAAAGATGTAAAAACATGGGGAAAGCGGGTGGCCATTTATTGTTTGGGCCTTTTTATCATGGCACTTGGCGTTTCTTTTTCCAAGGTGGCCGATTTGGGCATGTCGCCGGTCAATTCCATTCCCTATGTGCTCAGTGAAATTTTCACTTCGCTTTCCATGGGCACTTGGGTGATTATTATTTTTTCGCTGTATATTGCCATTCAGTTTGTGATTTTGGGCAGGGATATCCAGCCGGCCCGGTTGTTGCAAATTTTATGCACCACGCTGTTTGGGTATTTTACAGACTTTACCAATGCTTTGACGGCTGCTCTATTACCCCAACCGACGGCGGTGGCCAGCACGTTTGTGTTGGTGTACGGGGTACGGCTTTTGTATTTGGTCATCAGTATGTTGCTGATTGCTTTGGGAATTTTGTTTTATCTGACGCCGGATTTGATTTCTTTGCCGGGGGAAGGCATCATGCAGGTGTTGGCTCAAAAGCTGCATTTGCCGTTACACAAAGTGAAAATGGCCTTTGACATTACGGTGTCGCTCATTGCATTGGCGCTTTCACTGGTGTATTTCCGGGAATTTCACGGTATTCGGGAAGGCACTGTCATTGCGGCCTTTGGCGTGGGCAAAATTTTGGGGCTTTATGCACCGCTACAGCGAAAAGTCAATACATTGGTCTTTGGCGCTGTGACGACAATGGAAGAATAAAAACAGAAGCCTTTGCAGCCGTTTCTCAAGCAGAAACGGCTGCTTTTTGAGAAAAAAAGAAAATGACCGAAGGAAAAAGAAGAACGCTGAAATCCTTGGAACTTTAAGGATTTCAGCGTTCTTTGTTTTATCAGAAAGCGGTACGGAAGAACAGGTGGTTTTTCCTGTTTTTTATCAGAAGATTTATTTGCCCAAAATCATAGCAGTCAAGTCCATGGGATCTACGATGCTGCCATCTTTATAAACGCGCATGTTACCGCTGGCAATTTCGTCGATCAAGATGACTTCGCCATTTTTGTCATACCCAAATTCAAACTTGATGTCATACAGATCCAAGCCTTTTTTGGCCAAATCGTCAGCAACCACTTTGGTGATGGCCAAAGTTTGTTCTTTCATGCTGTCGTACATGTCTGCACTCATGACACCCAAAGCCACCAGACCGTCTTTGGTTACCAAAGGATCGCCTTTGGCATCGTCTTTGAATGTGGTTTCTACATAACCGCCGGGCAGTTTGGTGCCGTCGGCAATGTATGCGCCATAGCGGCGGATGAAGCTACCGGTGGCCACCAGGCGGCAGATCACTTCCAGGCCGTGGCCAAAGACTTTGGCTGGCAGTACTTCCATGGTGGCGTTATCCACATCGGCGCTGACATAATGGGTTTTTACGCCAGCTTCTTTGAGCAGTTCAAAATAGTGGATGGAAGTTTTCAGGTTTTCTCTGCCAATGCCTTCGATGGTTAAACCAACGGCGTTTTCGCCGGGATCAAATTTGCCGTCTTTGCCGGTGCAGTCGTCTTTGAATTTCAGCAATACATTGCCGTTATCCAACTGAAATACGTCTTTCGTTTTACCAGTATAGATTTTTTCCATGAGTGAAACTCCTTTCCTTTCTTCAACAAAAAACATATTATAGTAATACCACATTTTTCATCATTTTGCGAGAGTTTTTTTCGTTTCAAGTAAAATTTTTGTTTCAAAAAGTGGAATTGTTTTGGAAAATAAAAAAACAGCCGCTTAGGCGCGGCTGAGAAGAAAAGTGGCAAAATTCAAATATCCGGCAAAGGTGACCCAAAGCAAATAGGGAATTTGCAGTTTGGCGGCCAGGGGGGAGAAGGTATAAAAAACGGAAATCATGGTCACAATGAGCCACCAAAGCAAAATGAGCCATAAAAACGATGCCAAGTACCATTGTTTGCCAAAGAACAAAAGACTCCAGAAGAAATTGACGGCCAGCTGGGCGACCCAGATGGTGATGGCGTTGGAAGAAGACGGTTGTTGATAAAGTACCAGGGCCAAAGAGATGCCCATGAGGATGTAAAGAATGGTCCAAACCACAGGAAACAGTGCGGAGGGCGGAGAGAGGGGAATCTGGGCCTGGAGCGGGGCAAAGGCCGCGATTTGGTCTTTGACCAAAAAACTGGAGAAAAAGCCAACGCCAAGGGCCAAGAGAGGAAGTAACAAAAAGTTCCATTTTTTCATGGGAGTGCCTCCTTTTGCAAGTCTACCGATGGCAAAAACAGCCATGGGAGGACCGGATGTGTTCTGGTGTAGTATATGTCATTTTTTGAAAACTATGTTTTGGAACGAAAAAGAGAAGATGCGCCAAAATGGACGAGTTTTTTGGAGGTAGCATTGACAAATGGAGGTTTTTTGAGGATAATAAGCCTAGATTTTGTGGGAAAAGCAGGAGGTGGGATCAGATGCGTCAATGTATGGATGCGGATAATATTCATCGCAGATTGAAAAAAATCATCGGCCAGGTGCAGGCCATTGACCGGATGGTGGACGAAGATGTGCCTTGTGAAGATATGCTCTCCCAGATCAATGCGGCAAAATCGGCGCTGCATAAAGTGGGACAGCTGGTGCTGGAAGGCCACATCAAACATTGTGTCAAAGACGGAATCGAACACGGAGACGTGGATAAAACTGTGGAAAACTTCACCAAAGCAGTGGAACGATTTGCCAATATGAAGTGACCATGGGGGATAAAACAGGAAAAACTTCTGTACGTTTGGAGGAAAAGAAACGGGTACAGAAGTTTTTTTGTTGCAATAAAACGACATTTAAAAACGGCTTTCCAAGAAAAAAACATCGCTTTTGGTTTTTTCTTTTTGAAAGTTGTGCCAAAAGAGGAATTTTCTTTTTTGACAAAAAAAGTTAGCGATGATTAATTTTTTTGTTGACAACCTATACCCCTATAGGTATAATGAGAACCGAAGTTAGTCTTCGTTATCTTTGGGTAGAAAGGGGATTTTTATGGAAAAATTGGAGTCGTTTTTGGAATGGGGCGGGACGAAAAAAGACGTCACCTGTTTGGTCATTTCGGCCTTTGCGTTACTGATTAGTATTTTTGATTTGGTACCGTTGCCCTTTGATGCGGCGTGGGTGGCCATTGTTTTGTGTGGTGTGCCCATTGTGCTGGAAGCCATCCTTGGGCTTGTGACGGCCTTTGACATCAAGGCCGACGTATTGGTGTCCATGGCGCTGGTGGCTTCGGTCTTGATTGGGGAAGACTTTGCTGCAGGGGAAGTGGCCTTTATTATGCAGCTGGGAGCGTTATTGGAAGAATTGACGGTGCAGCGGGCCAGGGCTGGGATTGAAAAACTGGTCCATTTGACGCCGCGGACGGCCAGAAGATTGGTGGAAGGCAGAGAAGAAATCATCGGGGCCGAAGAAGTACAGGTGGGCGATGTGCTGCAGGTGCTGCCGGGGGAAACGATCCCGGTGGACGGCGTCATTGTAAGCGGTACCACATCCATCAACCAAGCCGTTATGACCGGGGAGTCCCTACCGGTGGATAAAACGGTGGGAGATGAGGTGGCCAGTGGTACGGTCAACCAGTATGGCTCCTTTGACATGAAGGCCAGCAAGGTGGGGGAAGACAGCTCCATCCAGCGGATGATCCGTCTGGTACAGTCAGCCGATGCCGGTAAGGCCAACATTGTGCGCCTGGCCGACAAATGGGCCACCTGGATTGTGGTGGCGGCTTTGGTTTCGGCGGCGGGGACGTTTTTGGTGACGAAAGAACCCATCCGGGCCGTTACCATATTGGTTGTCTTTTGCCCCTGTGCGTTGGTGCTGGCGACGCCAACGGCCATTATGGCTGCCATCGGCAATGCTACCAAACATGGGTTTTTGGTAAAAGAAGGAGATGCCCTGGAACGATTGGCCCAGGTGAAAAAAATCACCTTTGATAAAACCGGTACCCTCACCTATGGCGTGCCCCAGGTGGTGGCGGTGGAGACGGCCGACGATTCTTTTTCCAAAGACCAGCTGTATGCCTTGGCGGCTGGGCTAGAAGGGCGGTCGGAGCACCCATTGGGCAAGGCCGTAGTGAAAGGATATGAACAGAAAACCGGCAAAAAAAGTGCCGAAGTGGCGGGGTTTGAGATGCTGCCGGGCCGCGGCGTTTGCGGCTGGGTGGAAGGCAAACGGATTGCCGCCGGAAACTGGAAGATGATGGAAGAAGAAGGCGTTTTATCACAGGAGCATGCAAGGGAGGCCGCCGGCCGGTATTTGGACGAAGGCTGTACGCTGATTTATTTGGCGCAAGAAGGAAAATGGATTGGATTTTTGGCTTTGTCAGATACGGTGCGAAAGGAAGCGCCGGACACCATTTCCCGCCTGAAACAAGTGGGGGTAACACCAGTCCTTTTGACCGGCGATAACGAGCGGGCGGCCCACCACATTGCTGGGAGCCTTGGCATAGACGAAGTGCACGCCAATTGTCTGCCGGAGGATAAATTGGCGCAAATTGAAATGGCCCAACAAAAGGGAGAAATGGTCTGCATGATTGGCGATGGCATCAACGATGCCCCAGCCTTAAAAAAATCCTTTGTGGGTATTGCCATGGGCGGCGTGGGCAGCGACATTGCCGTGGATGCCGCAGACATTGCCCTGGTCAATGATGAGGTGAAGGAGTTGCCCCATTTGGTGCAGCTGGCCAAAAAAATGCACCGTACCATTAAGTGGAATTTGACGTTTTCCATGTTGCTTAACTTTTTGGCTATCATACTGGCCATGACTGGTATTTTAAACCCCGTCTTTGGGGCCCTGGTCCATAATGCCGGTTCCATTTTTGTCATCATCCATTCGGCTTTCTTGCTGAAATGGAAATTGACTCAATCCACCGTTGCATGACGGGAATAGCTTTGCTACAATAAAGAAAAAAAGAAAGCACAAAGCAAAGGAGTTTTCCCGGGTTTTGTGCTTTCTGTTTGCGCAAGGGACAAAAGAGAGGGGCGTATGGGGATGCAGGCGCAGGAAGAATGGTTGGGGACAGAGCCTTTGGGCCGCTTGATGGCAAGAATGGCCATACCGTCGGTGGCGGCCCAGGTGATTAACGTATTATATAATATTGTGGACCGGGTTTATATTGGGCATATTCCAGAGATTGGGTTTTTGGCCTTGTCGGGGGTGGGAATTACGTTTCCCATCATCACGCTGGTGACGGCCTTTGGCGCGTTTTCTGGCCGGGGCGGGGCGCCTCTTGCCTCTATTTGCCTGGGGATGAAAGACTATGACGGGGCAGAGCGGATTTTGGGCACTTGTACGGCGTTTTTATTGGCGGCGGCGGTGTTACTGATGGCCGTTTTTTATGGGTTTCAGACGCCGTTACTGTATGCCTTTGGAGCCAGCGATACGCTGATTGGGTATGCCAGGGAATATCTTTCCATCTATCTATTGGGTACGCCTTTTGCACTGGTGAGTGTGGGGCTCAATACGTTTATCAGCGGCCAGGGCAATGCCAAAGTGGCCATGGTGTCGGTGATGAGCGGGGCGTTTTTAAACTTGTTGCTGGACCCGGTGTTGATTTTTTGGTTTGGGTTAGGAGTACGAGGAGCGGCGGCAGCCAGTGTGGTTTCCCAGGCCGTCAGCGCCGCCATCATCCTATGGTTTTTGTGTTCCAAACGAAGTGTCATCCGACTGAAAGGAAGGAATGTTCGCTTGCAGAAGCAGACCACAGGCCGCATTGCGGCCCTTGGGGTATCGCCGTTTGTGATGCAAAGCACAGAAAGCTTGGTGACCATCACGTTAAATTCCGGCTTGCAGGCCTACGGGGGCGACTTGTATGTGGGGGCCATGAGTATCCTCTCCAGCGTCTTACAGCTCATTGCCGTACCCACCCAAGGCATTACCCAAGGGGTACAGCCCATCATCAGCTATAACTATGGTGCGGGAAACAAGGACCGGGTCAAAGGGGCCGTGTTTCGGATGATGGGGCTTTGTCTTTTGACCAGTTTGGTGCTGGGCGGGCTTGCGGTGCTGGCCCCGGGGGTCTATGTGCAGCTTTTTACCACCAATGGGGACTTGGCGGCTTTGACCAAAGAGGTGATGCCGGTGTTCTTTTTGGGGATGTGTATTTTTGGGCTGCAAGATGCCTGCCAGGGCACGTTTTTGGCCTTGAACCAGGCCAAAATATCGGTGTTTATTGCAACGCTTCGAAAAATCATCCTGTTGATTCCGTTGGCCATTTTGTTGCCCAAGGGATTTGGCGTTTTTGGCATTTTTTGTGCAGAACCCATTGCAGACACTTTGTCGGTGTTAACCACCATCACGTTGTTTACGCTGTTTTTCAAACACATGATAGAGCCAAAAAACGCAGGCAAGGAAGCATCTGCGTTACGGAAATAAAAACATCCTCTGTCTTTGGGGCAGAGGATTTTTTTATGGTTACATGGTCCAGGAGGAAAGCCATTTTCCTCCTTTGATGCGATAGATACAAAGAACGGCCCGGATGAAGCTATCGATGCCGATGGCAAGCCATACGCCGCCGACGCTAAAATGTAGGATTTTGACGACGAGATAAACCAATCCAATCCGGATTCCCCACATGCCGACGAGGCTGACGATGAGGGGAAATTTTACGTCCCCGGCGCCACGGAAAATGCCGCCGGCAATGATAGAATAGCTGAAAAAAACCTCAAAGGCCGCCGCCAACTGAAGCGGCAGCACGGCTGCATCCACCACGCCGGGATCACTACTGAAGAGGCTGATGATGGGTCTAGCCAGCAAAAAGACCGGAATGCACAGCACAAAGATGGTGATGGAGCCGATGATACTGATGGAATAGGCAAACTTTTGGGTCAACTGTCGGTCGCGAGCACCCATGGCCTGCCCGATGAGGGTGGTGGCCGAATAGGCAAAGCCATAGGCCGGCAAATACAACAGCCCTTCCGTTTGGTTGGTCAAATAATGGGCGGCCAAGGCCACAGTGCCCAAGCCACTGATGGTGGCGGTGAGGGCAATTTGACCAAGACAGAGGGTCGCGCGCTCCAACAAAACAGGGATGGAGATATGAAGCAGCGTGTGGATATGGTCGTTATGGAACCGATAATTTCCCCACAAGGTGATTTTTGCCGGTGTTTTGGCATGGTAAATGAGATAAAGCAGCAGACAGGCCAAAATCAACTGGCTACTGGCCGTGGAGATGGCAGCACCGGTGACCCCAAGGCCGGCCCCCCAAATGGCCACGTCTGCACCAAAGAGGGTTACGGTACGGCTGGGATAGATGAGAAAAAAGTTTCCCACCATGTTTAAGCAGTTGGAAATCAGATTGGCCGCCAAGGGCAAGCGGGTGTTACCGGCAGAACGAAATACCGCCGAAAGCACCACGGCCATGGATTGGGGCAAAAACCCGAAGGCCAAAATGCCCATATAGGATTGGGCCGGGCCGATGACATCCGGTTCTGCCCCCAAAAGGATGGGCAGTTTTTGATGGATAAGCCGTACCACCAGCAGCAAAAAAAGCCCCAGCAAGAAAGAAGCCGTGATGGATTGGCGCACACAGGCGGCCGTTTTTTCCTTGTTCTGTTCGCCGATGGCGTGGCTGACCAAAAAGGAGAAGCCCACGCTTAAGGCAGTCAAAGCACCGTTGATGAGCCAAACGGTGGAAATATTGATGGCCACGGCCGCCGTAGCCACAGCCCCAATGGACCCCACCATGGCCGTATCCACCAAGGTGGCCATGCAGATTAAAAATTGTTCTAAAATGGCGGGCCAGGAAAGACGGAAAATGGTTTCCGGAATGCTTTTTCCCGACCAAAGCGCCGTTTGTTGTTCTTCCATAAATACCCTTTGCTCCTCCTTATGTTAGGTGAAATCCTTGTTGTTTGAGCACATATTGGGCAACGGCTTTGTTAGTTTCAAACCAGGCGCCGCCGGTGCGCATATAGTCGATGAGGTCGCTGAGCATTTGCACCCGGCTGGCCCGGCCCATAAACTGGGGATGGAGGACGAAATTCATCATACGCCCTTCTTCGGCCAAGGCGTCAAACTCTTCTTTCCAGATTTCAAACATCTCCCGAGGGGATTTCAGCTCATAACGCTCCGGCGCCGAGTCGGTGTAAAAGTCATAGGCCGTGTCGTCAAAGACGGAGTCTTTGGGCAGTTCCACCAAGGGCACCGTTTTGCCATCGATTTGATGGAGGAAGGGGCCGTCGCTGTTGCGCCAGTTGGAGCTATAAATGTAGCCATGCTCCAAAAACAGTTTCAAGCTGTAGTCATGGATGACGCCGCCGGGGGCCCGGTGGCCGCACATGGTTTGGCCGGTTAAGTCATAAATGACTTTTTCGGCCCGGCGCATGGTGGCGTCTTCTTCTTCATAGGTGGTGGTGGTAAATTCTTCATGGAAATAGCCGTGGAAGCCGATTTCGTGGCCGCGGGCGGCAATCTCCTTTGTCACCAGGGGATATTGTTCGGCAATGACGCCGGGGATGAAGAAGGTGGCTTTCACCTGTTGCCGGTCCAGCATATCTAAAATGCGGGGCACGCCTTGTTTTGGGCCATAGGTGCCGCGGGACAGGTTTGTGATATGGTCGGCGTTGCCGTCGCCGCGGGTGGTCCACATGGTTTCGGCGTCCAGGTCAAAGGCCAGCATGACGGCAATGCGTTTGTTGTTGGGCCATTGGATGTTCATGCCAAGTCCCCCTTTCTTTGTTCCAATACATAGCGGGCTACTTCTTCACAGGTGGCGATATAGGCCCCGCGGGAACGTAGATAGCCAAAAAATTCGCCCAGGGCCTTGATGCGGCTACCCCGGCCAATCATTTGGGGATGGAGTTTTAAGACAAAAATTTTGTTACCCTCTTGGGCCAAGGCGTCAAATTCGTCTTTCCAGTTGCCAATGACTTCCCGGTTGGTATACATGGCGCGAACGGCCGGGTCGCTGAAGGTAAAGTAAAAGTAAGTAAAATCGTCCATCATCACATCGGTGGGCAGTTCCACCAAAGGCAGAAGTTTCCCATCCTGCTGCCAAAGATAGGGCCAATCGCAGTCTTTCATGGAAGAACTGTATAAATATCCACGTTCCGCCAAGAGTTTTGGCGTAAAGGGGTGGATGATGCTTTCGGGGCCGCGGTGGCCCACAGGGCGTTTGCCGGTGATGGACATGAGCAGAGCTTCGCTTTTTTCCAAAATGGCCGTTTCCTCTTCTAAAGAAATGCCCCGTTTAGATTCATGGAGGTAGCCGTGGCAGGCCAGTTCATGGCCCCGGCGGGCAATTTCTTCCACCTGGGGGCGGTATTCTTCCACCACGATGCCGGGCACAAAAAAAGTGGAACGGATGGAAAAGGTGTCCAAAAGATCTAAACAGCGGGTAAGCCCTTCGTGGGGGCCATACTGTCCGCGGGAAAAGTCGGTAAAGCCAATGGTGCATCCTTTGGAGGCTGCACGGGAAATACGCAGGTATTGGGCGTCAAAGTCAAAAGTCACCATGACGGCAATTCTCGCGCCACCAGGCCAGGTGAGAGAAGGGCCGTTGGTTTTTCCGTCGATGGGATGGTTCATACGTCATACTCCTTTTTTGTGAATTTTGTTCTGTTCCTTTCAGTATAACACACCATTTTTGGAATACAAGAGGGGGCGAAAAAGATTGCATTTTCTGCATGATTATGCTATATTGGTTTAGTTATAGGATAGGTGCGTTCTTATAAAGGAACACGAAGGCAAGGAGGATGTTTTTATGAAAAAAGTAGTATTATTTTTATGCAGCCTTTTGGTGGTAGGGATGCTGGCTGGTTGCAGCAGCAGTGACACCACAACCGAAAGCGCAGAAACGACACAAAGCACGACAGAAGAATCCACCACAGAAGAAGGAACCGAACAGACAGAAGGCGAAACGGCCGACGCCGAAAACCCATTTGCAGGGAAAACCGTAAAGGTTGGTTGCTCTGCTACGTTTGTACCTTTTGAATCCATCGAAATGGCAGCAGACGGCACCAAAACTTATGTAGGGATGAATATTGATATTGTAAAAGCCGTAGTAGAAAAAAATGGCGGTACCGTGGAATTTCAGGATATGCCATTTAAAAGCTTGATTGGCGCTATCCAAGCCGGTCAGATCGATTTTTGCAGCGGCGGCATGGCTCCAACAGAAGAAAGAAAAGAATCTTTGGATTTCAGCGAAATTTTCTTCTACCCAAGAAATGCCATCGTTTACCGCAGCGAAGATAACTATCCAGACCTGGCTTCCTTGGAAGGCAAAACCATTGCCTATGTGTTTGGCACCAACTATCAGCAAGTGGCAGAAAGCGTACCAAACGCCACCACAACCGGTATCCAGGGCAGCCCTGCTTGTATTGAAGAAGTAAAAAGCGGCAGAGCCGATGCCTGCATCGTTGACGGCGCCGGTGCAACGGAATTTTTGAAACAAAGTGACGGTCTTTCCATGAGCCTGTTGGACAAAACAGAAGACTGCTTTGCCATTGGTTTCCCGAAAGATTCTCCTTACTATGAAACTTTTAACAATACATTGAAAGAAATGATGGAAAATGGTGAATTGGACGAAATCATCGCTTCCCATCTGAACGAACAGTTTATTCTGGATTGATGAGCCGGTAAAGGAGTTTTCAAATGGATTTGAATTTTTCCAGTGTATGGCAATATTGGCCATTTCTTTATAACGGCGCTTTGCTGACGTTAAAGATGACGGCAATCTGTGCGGTGTTGGGCTTTGCGCTAGGGGTATTGTTATCGTTAATCAAATTGAGTAAATTTCGGCCGCTGGTATGGTTTGGGCAGTTTTATACGTCCATTTTCCGCGGCACGCCATTATTGGTACAGCTTTGTATTGTCCATTTTGGCTTACCCCAGCTGTTGGGGATGCCCTTAAGCACCACCCAGTCGGGGATTTTGACCTTTTCGCTGAACTCTGCCGCCTATATTTCGGAAATTTTCCGCGGCGGCATCCAGGCCATCGACAAGGGCCAGTATGAAGCGGCCATGTCCTTGGGCATTGGATACCGGGATATGATGAAAGACATCATCATTCCCCAGGCAGTCAAACACATTTTGCCAAGCTTGGTCAATGAAATGATTGCGCTGTTAAAAGAATCATCCATTCTTTCGTATATCGGCGCCGTGGAATTGCTGCGGGCCGCAGACCAGATTACGGTTATGACCTATCGCTTCTTTGAACCATATTTGGTGGTAGCGGTGATTTATTATGTGATGGTAATGATTTTGTCGCTCTTTGCGGCCAAACTGGAAAGGTGGGTGAACAGAAGTGATCGAGTTTCGTGACGTACATAAAAGCTTTGGTAAGCTGGAAGTGCTCAAAGGCATCAATTTCCGCGTAGAAAAAGGCCAGGTGGTTACGCTCATTGGTCCTTCTGGTTCAGGGAAATCCACCATTTTGCGCTGCATCAACTTGTTGGAACAGCCCACCAGCGGCCAAGTCTTCATCGAAGGGACGGACATCACGGCCCCCAAAGTGGATATCCAATCCATCCGCAAAGATATTGGCATGGTGTTTCAGCATTTTAATCTGTTCCCCCACATGACGGTGATGGAGAACATGACCTATGCCCCCATTCGGGTGAACAAGGTGGCAAAGGATGCGGCCAAAGCCAAAGCCATGGAACTGTTGGCCTTGGTTGGCTTGACAGAAAAAGCCGACGCCTACCCCAACAAGCTTTCCGGCGGCCAAAAGCAGCGCATTGCCATTGCAAGAGCCTTGGCTATGGAGCCAAAGATCATGCTCTTTGACGAACCAACCAGTGCTTTGGACCCGGAAATGGTAAAAGAAGTATTGGAAGTCATCAAAGGCCTGGCCCATACGGGCATTACCATGGCACTGGTAACCCACGAAATGGGCTTTGCCAGAGAAGTGTCGGACCGGATTTGTTTCATTGACGATGGACAAATTTTGGAAGATACGACGCCAGATTTGTTTTTTGCCAATCCCAAAACAGACCGCGCCAAGGCCTTTTTGGAAAAAGTATTATAAGAACCAAGAGCCGTTTTGCCCAGAAGGGGCAAACGGCTTTTTTTACAGGTTTTTTGGTAGAAATTCCGCGTGCGCAGCATCAAAAAATGTGGTATGATAAGGGCAATGTATCAGGAGCACTTGCAAAGCCGAAGGGATCTTTGGCAGGAGGAAGGAAAGATGGTACAAAAACAGGGAAAGACGTATTTTACCACTGGGGAGTTTGCCGAGCTTTTGGGGGTAAGCAAACACACGCTGTTTTATTACGACCAAATTGGGCTGTTTTCGCCGGAGGCCAAGACGGACAAGGACTATCGGTTTTATACCCCCCAACAGGGCGATTTGTTTTTTGTGATTCAAACGTTGAAAGAATTGGGGATGCCGTTAAAAGAAATCAAGGCCTATTTATGCCAGAGACGCCCGGAACGGTTGTTGGCATTATTGGAAGAGCAGGCCCAGGTGTTGGAGCGAAAGATGGAACAGATGAACCAAATGCGGTCGTTGCTGTTACACAAGGCCAAAATGACAAGAGCGCTGTTGCAGGCCGACACCAAAACGATTTTTGTGCGACACCAGGAAAAGGAATATTTGGTAAAGACGGCAGTGGGCGGCAGGGAGTCCATCTTGGAAGGCTTTGCACGGCACATGCAGCAATGCCGGCAAAAGGGACTTTTGATTCCCCTGGCCACAGGCCAAACCTTGCCCTTGGAGCGGGCACAGCAAGGGGCCTTGGAAGCCTATTCCAGCTATTATACGTTGTTGCCCCACCATTTGCGCTCGTTAAAAAACGATGTTCGACCATCGGGAGAGTACTTGGTGTACTATCACATGGATGGATATTCCTCCATTGGGGCAGGATATGAGAAGATATTGCAATATGCAAACAAAGAGCAATTGCAGTTGGGGGACTTTTTTTATGAAGATGTGCTTTTGGACGAATTATCGGTGGAAGGATATGACAATTATGTGGTACAGATTTCCATTCGTCTAAAGGCACCACAGAAGGAGGCAGAGGCATGATCTTTTATTTTTCTGGAACGGGAAACTGTCGGTATGCGGCAGAAAAATTGGCCCACCGGCTTGGGGTGGACGCCATTGATATGATGGACGCCATTCGGCACCGCCGGTATGCTTACGATTGCCGCAAGGAGCCGGTGGGGTTTGTATTGCCCACGTATTACTGGGGGCTGCCCATCCAGGTGGCAGGATTTTTAACCCGGTTAGCTTGCCAATGGGGCAAAAAACCGTATGTGTTTTTGGTGCTGACTTGTGGCCAAAGCACAGGGGATGCGGGAAACATGTTTGCCCAGTGGATGAAAGAACGTGCTTTGCCTTTTTCGGCCACGTTTGCGGTGAAGATGGTGGATAATTATGTACCGCTCTTTGCGGTGCCGCCCAAGGAGGAGATTGTCCGGCTGTTGGAAGAGGCCGATGTGGCGCTGGACGAAGTGGCGGCACAGATTTTACGACAGGAATGCGGCGACTTTAACCAATTAAAAGGAAGGGCGCCAAAATTGATTACAAAGACCATCTATCCCTTCTATCGCCATCGCCGGAAAACCCGCCACTTTGCCGTGAGCGACGATTGCATTGGCTGTGGCCGCTGTCAAAGGGAATGCCCGGCCAAGACCATTGGGATGGAAGACGGAAAGCCGGTTTGGAAAAAGCCCCAGTGCATTTTGTGTCTGCACTGTCTCCATGCTTGCCCCACCCATGCCATCTCCTATGGCAGTCGCTCCAAAAAACATGGCCAATATATGAACCCCAATTTATAAGCAAAAAAACACACCCAAATGGGTGTGTTTTTTATTATAAAGCGAAGGGAGGAGTCTTCGCGAGGGGACAAGGGAAGAAAGAGAGAAACGGGCCGTGCTGGTACCTGGTCTCGCCTTGGTCCAAACAACACAAAAGAGGAGATGGCTTGTGTCGTTTCGCCTATGGGTGGAGGTAATTGCGAGCAAAGGGCGAGAGCATGAGGTTGGTTTCGTTGGGTTTGGCCCGCTCCTTTCTTCTGGAACTACTGTAACACAAAAAAAGAACATTTTTGTGGTGAAAACCTGAATTTTTTCTTAAAGTTAGGCAAATCTTTCCACCAAAAAAAGAAGAAAATGGATGGGAAAAAGAAAGTTTACAAAATTCTTAAGGCTGTCTTACTATTTTTTAAAAGGTATTGTGCATTACACAGTACTGTGCTAGCATGAAGAAAAAGGAGGGAAGTCATGAACACACAATTTAGAAAAGGCGTCATCGAAATGTGTGTGCTGGCCACTATTTCCCGCAAGGATTGTTATGGATATGAAATTGTGCAGGAAATTGCCTCATACACAGAAATCAACGAAGGGACGGTGTATCCCATTTTGCGTCGCCTGACCACAGAGGGCCATTTGGTGACTTATTTAAGGGAAAGTACTTTGGGCCCGGCCAGGAAATACTATCATATCACCGAGCAGGGGCAGGCGTATTTACACAGTTTGCAAACAGACTGGCAGCAGCTCTTTGAGATGGTAAATCATCTGCTGAATCAGACCAAAAGGGAGGAGCAAAGATGAAAAAAGAGGAATATTTGAAGGCATTGGAAGGGTATTTGAAAAAGACCATGCCACCAGAAGAAGTGACAGAAATTTTATCGGACTATGATGAATATTTCGAAGACGGACGCAGACAGGGAAAAACCGACGAAGAAATCAGCGCCCGCCTGGGGGCACCGGAATTGATTGCAGCCCAGTTTTTGGAGGAGGAAGGCGAAAGTTTTCAAACCAAAAAACAAAAAAGCCGAGAATTTTTAAAACAATTACGGGAAAAGGCAACGGAAGAATGGAACAACTGGAAAGAAAAAGTGCCCAATGTGGAGATGGAAGCAGGAAAGGGCTTTTTTGCCGGCATTTTTGATACGGCCGGCAGTTTCATTGAAACGTGTATCAGGCTGTTGTTGGCCATGGCGGTGCTGTTTGGGCTGGGGCTATTGGTATTTTTTGGCGCCATGGCGGCGCTTGCGGTACTGGGGTGCGGTATTGGACTGATCGGCAGCGGTCTGGGGCTTTTGGTGGCGGCGGCGTTTTCCTTTGGCATTTTGACAACCTCGGTCAGCATTGGCGGCGTGTTTGCCTCGGTGTTTTTGATTGCGGCGGGGCTTTTGGTGCTGGTGTTACTGGCGATGGTGTTACGGATGGTGCTGTGGGGATTATGGAGACTGTGGAAAAAGCTCTTTGGGGGCATTTTCAAAAAGAAACAGGAGGCGTAAGAGATGATGACAAAATGCAAAAAATTATGCAAAATTTTGCTTTTGGTGCTGGCGGTTTCCTTTGTGGGCGTTCTGGTTTGCATTCCCCTTGGAATTAGCGGCACATTGAAACAATTGGACGAATTGTCCAGCCGGACGGTGGCAGCCGAGGTGGTGACGATACCGGCAGAGGTGACGACGGTGGTGCTCCATAGCGGCGGGGCCTATGGCGAGGTTTTGATTCGGCAGTCCCAAACGGGAGAAAGTTATTTGGAAATTTATAATAAAGACATTGCAAGCCGCAACGACGTGGGCTTGAGTTATACAGAAGAAACGACGGCGGACCTCTTTGTATCGGAACGGTTTGGCGACCGGAGATTCCATATGGCAGATCTTTTGGAAGAAGCCGCTTTTTCCATCCAGGATTATCCCGATGCGGTGCTTTATATTACGCCAGATGAAAATTTGTTGTTGGAAGAGATCCAAGGGTATCGGGCCACATCGTTCCGTTTTGATGGCGCGGTGCGCTATGGCAACATGCCGGTGGAAGCAGAGGGCAAGGAACTGGTGGGCGACCACTGGGGTGTTTCCACATGGGAAGAAAAACAGCAAGAATGGGAAATGGAACTGGAAAACCGGTATCAAATGGGATTGGAAGATGGCCGTTTGGAAGGACGAGACGACGGGTATGCAGAAGGCTATGAAGCAGGGTATGCCGATGGCGTAGCAAGTGCTCCTGTGGCCGTGGAAGAAGGAGACTTCTATTAAACGAAAAAAGCAGCTGCGCCAAAGCGCAGCTGCTTTTTCTTAATTTTCTTCCTGTTCCACCCAAGAAAGGCTTCTGGAGACGGCTTTTTTCCAGCCCGAAACACGTTTTTGCCGTGCCTCTTCTTCCATGGAAGGAGTAAAGGAGGCCCCTAAGCGGCGGCGGCGCACCAATTCGTCGGTATCCTTCCAAATCCCCACGGCTAGGCCGGCCAAAAAGGCGGCGCCCAAGGCGGTGGTTTCCAAAATTTGGGGACGGATGACGCATTTTCTCAGCAAATCGGCTTGAAACTGCATCAAAAATTGGCTTTGACTGGCCCCGCCGTCTGCCTGCAGCACAGAAACGGGCGCACCCCAGTCTTGCTCCATGGCTTCCACCAGTTCCAGACATTGGTAGGCGATGGATTCCAAGGCGGCCCGAGCCAAATGGGCCCGGTTGGCGCCGCGGGTGATGCCAATGAGACAGCCCCGGGCAAACATGTCCCAATAAGGCGCCCCAAGGCCGGTGAAGGCGGGCACCAGATAAAGTCCTGCCGTATCTGGCACCGTCAGGGCCAAATCGCTGGCTTCGGCACTGGTTTTTATCAGCTGTAATTCATCCCGCAGCCATTGGATGGCGGCTCCGGCCACAAAAACACTGCCTTCCAAGGCGTATTGCACATGCCCATTTCGGCCGATGGCAATGGTGGTCAAAAGCCCGTTTCTGCTTTCCACAATGCGATCGCCTGTGTTCATCAGCAAAAAACAGCCGGTGCCATAAGTACTTTTGGCTTCGCCGGGGTGGAAACAGGTGTGGCCAAAGAGGGAAGCCTGCTGGTCACCGGCGATGCCGGCGATGGGAATTTGCACCCCGTGGAAGGTGTGATAGCCAAAGATGCTGCTGGAGTCTTGGACGGCGGGCATCATGGATTTGGGGATGCGAAACAGGGAAAGCAACTCCTCGTCCCAGGTGAGGGTATGGATGTTAAAGAGCATGGTACGGGCGGCGTTGGTATAGTCGGTGACATGGTTTTTGCCGCCGGTCAATTTCCAAACCAGCCAGGTGTCGATGGTGCCAAAGAGCAGATCGCCTTGCTCTGCCGCCGCCCGGGCCCCGGGCACATGGTCCAAAATCCACTCGATTTTGGTGGCAGAAAAATAGGCGTCTACGATCAGGCCCGTTTTTTTGCGGATGGTTTCGGCCATGGCGCTTTGCTTTAATTCTTCACAACGGGCCGCCGTGCGGCGACATTGCCAGACGATGGCCGGCGCAATGGGGCGGCCGGTGTGCCGGTTCCAAACGACGGTGGTTTCCCGCTGATTGGTGATGGCGATGGCGGCAATGTCCTGGACAGAAATATCGGCTTTGAGGACGGCCTCCTCCATGACGGCATATTGGGAGGCATAGATTTCCATGGCATCATGTTCCACCCAGCCGGGGTGGGGATAGCCTTGGGGAAATTCCCGCTGGCTGATGGAACAAATGCTTGGTGTTGTATCAAATAACAGCGCGCGGCTGCTGGTGGTTCCTTGGTCTAAGGCAAGAATATATTGCATGGCAAAAACTCCTTTTTTCTTTCAGTATACCAGCGCCTCCTGGCTTTTGCAAGGCGGCCTGGGAGAGGCAAAAAGCGGCTTTGGCGTAAAAATAAAAAATGTGTAAAATTTTTTGAAAAAAAGTGTTGACAAATACCGCCGGATTTGTTATTATTATCAAGCAGTCGCCAATAAGGCGAAACGGCAGAAGCCTGAAGACTGTAAGGTTTGCCCGAGTGGCGGAACTGGCAGACGCACAGGACTTAAAATCCTGCGGGGTAACACCCGTACCGGTTCGATCCCGGTCTCGGGCACGTTTCCTTAACAGGATGTGCCAAAATGATATGCCCAGATAGCTCAGTTGGTAGAGCAGAGGACTGAAAATCCTCGTGTCCTTGGTTCGATTCCGAGTCTGGGCACCATATTTATGCGCGAATGGCTCAGTGGTAGAGCATCGCCTTGCCAAGGCGAGGGTCGCGAGTTCGAATCTCGTTTCGCGCTTTCCAAAAGCGAAAGACTTGTCTTTCGCTTTTTTGGTATTTGTTTTTTTCTTAAGCAAAACAGAAACCAAAGGATTTCAAAGGAGAAGGTGGGAGAAGGATGGTCATTGGCTGTGCCTGTGTCACGTTTCGGGCCGAATGGGTGACAAGTTTAAAAGAAAAGCGAATGGTAATCAAAAGCTTGATGGAGCGGGCCAAGCACAAGTTTAATATTTCCATTGCCGAGGTGGACTGTCAAGACTGTCATGAGACGTTGGTGATTGGCTTTGCCTGTGTCTCCAACAGTGCTTCCCATGCCGATGAAATGGTGGAAAAAGTGGTCCGTTTTTTAGAAAATAATACGGATGCCCTGCTACAGCATGTGGAGAAGGAAATTTTGTAGGAGCAGGCGGCAAAACCGAAATTTTTACTAGATTTTAGCCGGTTTCTATGGTATAATAGCGAATAGCTATGCGATGAGATATTTGGTGAGGAATCGCAAAGAAAATGGAAAACGCTAAGGAGGAACTATTGAAATGAATGCAAAGGTAATCAGCAAAGAAAATAATGTGGTAAAATTTTCTTTCCAGGCAGATGCAGCCCAGTTGGAAGAAGGCATGCAGTATGCATATAAGAAAAACAAAAATCAAATTTCTCTGCCAGGCTTCCGCAAAGGCAAAGCACCTCGGAAATTGATTGAAAGCCAGTATGGCCCACAGGTATTCTATGATGATGCAGTGAACTTCATCTTGAACACCGAATATGAAAAAGCTGTGAAAGAATTGGGCTTGGACACCGTTTCCAGACCAGAAATCGACGCACCAGTGATCGATAAAGCAGAAGGCGTAACCTTCGAAGTAACCGTAACCGTAAAACCAGAAGTAACCTTGGGCCAGTACAAAGGCTTGGAAGTAGAAAAGGTAGATACCACTGTTTCTGACGAAGCGGTAGAAGCAGAACTGAAACGGGTACAGGATCAAAACGCAAGAATGCTGACCATTACCGATCGTGCTGCTCAGATGGACGATATGGTAAACATCAGCTATGCTGGTACCATCGATGGCGTTGCATTTGATGGCGGTACATCTGATGACTACAATCTGGTATTGGGTTCTCATTCCTTCATCGATACCTTTGAAGATCAGATTGTAGGTCACAACATTGGCGATAAATTTGATGTCAACGTAACCTTCCCAGCAGAATATCATGCAGAAGAACTGAAAGGCAAAGCTGCTGTATTTGCAGTGGAATTGAAAGGCATCAGTGTGAAAGAATTGCCAGAATTGAACGATGAATTTGCACAGGATGTTTCCGAATTTGAAACTTTGGAAGAATATAAAGCAAGCATTGGGGCTAAACTGAAAGAGACGGCCGAAGCCAATGCAAAACAGGTACAGGGCGACAAACTGCTGGATCAGGCCGTAGAAAACGCAACCATGGATGTACCGGAAGTGATGTATGAAAACCGTATTGACCAGTTGATGCAAGACTTCAGCAACAACGTATCCCGTCAGGGCCTGACACTGGATGTATATTGCCAGTATTTGGGCACCACCGTAGAAGGCCTCAGAAACACCTTCCGCGGCACCGCTGAAAAGAGCGTAAAAGCTAGACTGGTACTGGAACAGATTGCAAAAGAAGAAGCATTGGAAGTAACCGAAGACGAATTGAATGCAGAAATTGGCAAAATCGGCGAAGGTTATGGCCTGGCTCCTGAAAAAATGATCGAAATCTTCCGTCCAGAAGACAGAGAAATGGTAAAAGCTGACTTGTTGGTACAAAAAGCACTGAAACTGGTGGAAGAAAACGCCGTTTATACGGAACCAAAAGCAGAAGAAAAAGCAGAATAAGAAGAAACAAAGCAAAACAGAGGGAGGCTCAAAACAGAGATGAGTTTAGTACCTTATGTCATTGAACAAACCAGTCGGGGGGAACGGTCTTATGATATTTTCTCCCGCCTCCTCAAAGACAGAATTATCTTTTTGGGTGAAGAAGTGACCGATGTCAGCGCCAATTTGGTGGTTGCCCAGTTGTTGTTTTTGGCAGCAGAAGACCCGGATAAAGATATCAACTTGTATATCAATAGCCCCGGTGGCTCTGTGACAGCCGGCATGGCCATTTATGACACCATGCAGTATATCAAACCGGACGTATCCACCATCTGCGTGGGGCTTGCGGCCAGCATGGGTGCCTTTTTGCTCTCCGGTGGGGCCAAAGGCAAACGCTTTGCGCTGCCCAATGCAGAAATTATGATCCATCAGCCTTCCGGTGGCGCCAGAGGCCAGGCAACGGAAATCCAGATTGTGGCAGAAAATATTCTGAAAACGAAAAAACGTCTCAATGAAATTTTGGCCTCCAATACAGGAAAAAGCCTGGAAGAAATCACACGGGACACCGAACGCGATAACTATATGAGCGCCCAAGAAGCAGTTGCTTATGGCCTCATTGACCAGGTGATCACCAAGCCGGTATAAGGTTTTAGTTAAGGGAGAGAAAAACCAATGGCATCGAAAACAGATGACAAAAAACAAATTCGCTGCTCCTTTTGCGGAAAACCGCAGGACGAAGTGAAAAAACTGATTGCCGGCCCAGATGTTTACATCTGTGACGAATGTGTGGATTTGTGTGCAGACATCATTGCCGACGGCATGGAAGAAGAAACCATGGCCGACGGCATGAAGTTGCCGACACCAAAGGAAATGAAAGCCTTTTTGGACGACTATGTCATCGGGCAAGACGCAGCCAAAAAAGTGTTGGCGGTGGCCGTTTATAACCACTATAAACGGATTGCCAAGAAAAAATCGACCGGGGACGTGGAACTGCAAAAAAGCAATATTTTGATTGTGGGCCCCACTGGCGTGGGGAAAACCCTCCTGGCCCAGACGTTGGCGCGGATGCTTCATGTACCCTTTGCCATCGCCGATGCCACCACACTGACAGAAGCCGGCTATGTGGGCGAAGATGTGGAAAACATCCTCTTAAAGCTCATTCAGGCGGCCGATTATGACATCGAACGTGCCGAAAAAGGCATTGTGTATATCGATGAAATCGACAAAATTACGAAAAAAAGCGAAAATCCTTCCATCACCCGCGACGTCAGCGGCGAAGGGGTGCAGCAGGCTTTGCTGAAAATTTTGGAAGGAACGGTGGCTTCCGTACCGCCTCAAGGCGGCCGGAAACATCCTCACCAAGAATTACTGCAAATTGATACCACTAACATCCTCTTCATTTGCGGTGGTGCCTTTGGCGGCATTGAAAAAATCATTGAAAACCGGATGGGTGAAAAGGTGATTGGTTTTGGCGCCAAGGTACAAAGCAAGCGGGATACGGATTTTGACAAGATCATTGCCAATATCCAACCACAGGATTTGATGAAATATGGCCTCATTGCCGAATTTGTAGGCCGTTTGCCGGTGGTGGTGACGCTCAACGATTTGAACGAAGAGCAGTTGGTACAGATTTTGACAGAACCCAAAAATGCCATCACAAAACAGTATCAATACTTGTTTGAGTTGGATCATGTAACGCTGGAATTTGAAGCAGAGGCGTTGACGGAAATTGCAAAACTTGCCATCGCCCGCAATACCGGCGCCCGTGGCCTGCGTGCCATTGTGGAAGGGTTCATCAGCAAGATCATGTATGAAATCCCCAGCGAGCCAGATGTGGAAAAGTGTATCATCACTGCAGCTTGCGTCAAAGGCGAAGGCGAACCGGTGCTGCAGCGCCGCAGCCCAAAGCCGGGTGATGATAGCCAAGTATCTTAATAAAAGAAGTTGAAATGAAAAAAGCAGCAAGCTATTTTGGCAAAAAGCCGAAAGGCTTGCTGTTTTTACATGGACGGCGGTTTGTTTGGCAGCAGGAAACGTGGGCAGCAAGCCGGTTTTGATTTGGAAAGATACTGGATTGGAAGGACAGGGAGAGGAGGCCATGGGAATGGAAGCAGAGGCAGGCGTTTTATGTTTGATCGGCATTGTGGTAGTGTCACTTCTGGAAGTGGGGTTTGGCTGGGTGATGCTGGAAAAGCGGCCGATTGCAAGACGTTACTTAGTGGGACATGTGTTGGCCACATGGGCCAGTTTTTATTTTTTGTATCGCATTTTTTCCATCAATCAAAGTTTGCAGCCGGGGATTGTGGCCAATGCCAATACGCTAGATTTGGGACTATTTGGCATTTGCTGGGCCATTGGTGTTTCTTTTGTGGTGGCTCTGATTTCTTGTTTGACGAAAGAAGAGAAGAAATGAAAAAAGCCCTTGCTTTCCCTACGGAAAGCAAGGGCCTTTTTGGTGTAGAAGCAGCAGATGAGATTGCGGATATCCGGCTTAACAAAGGAGCAAAATCCCCATACAAAAAAGCACCAGATACCAGGCGCAGGAGGACGCCAAGGTATTTGGTGCTTTTTGTTGTGCTATGTTATAGAAAGGCCGGCATCGCAAATTCTAGGAAGAAATGATAGGAGGCAGTTGCGATGCAAGCGAAGGAACTGCTTATTCTTCGCAAAGACGAAGCAGTTGTTCCCATCTTTCGTCCACTTCCTGCTGGAACTGAGCGATCAGGTCTTCGTTGCCTTTTTTGAACAGGTGTTTGAAACGGCCCTGTGGTTTGATGAAGTCTTCGATTGGCAGTTTGTTCTTTGGTTTGTAGTTCAAAGTCCATTTGCCGTTTTCTACTTCAAACAGTGGCCAGTAGCAGGTTTCTACAGCCAGGTTACAGATTTTCATCAAATCCTGTGCTGGATATCTCCAACCTCTAGGACATGGAGCCATCACGTTCAAGAAAGCAGCGCCTGGGGTGTAGATGGCTTTTTCTGCTTTTTTGTGCAAGTCAGAGAAGTTTTTGATGAAGGTGGTCTGAGCCACATATGGAATGTGGTGGGCTGCCATGACCTGGGTCAGGTCTTTTCTGCCCTGCAGTTTACCGTTGGAATCGCTGCCCACTGGGGTGGTGGTGGTATCAGCAAAACGTGGGGTTGCGGAAGAACGCTGGATACCGGTGTTCATGTAAGCGCCGTTGTCGTAGCAAACATAAACCATGTCATGGTTTCTTTCCATGGCACCAGACAGAGACTGGAAGCCGATATCGTAGGTACCGCCGTCACCGCCGAAAGCGATGAATTTATAGGTATCGTCGATTTTACCTTTGCGTTTCATTACATTGTAAGCAGCTTCTACGCCACTGATGGTAGCTGCTGCGTTTTCAAATGCGTTGTGGATGAAAGAATCCTGCCAAGCGGTGTAAGGATACATGAAGGTGGATACTTCCAAGCAGCTGGTGGCAGAGCCGATGACAGCATGGTCTTCGTCGTGAAGGCCGCGCAGCACGTTACGAACTGCTACCGTACCGCCACAGCCAGCGCACATTCTGTGGCCGCCAGCCAGACGTTCTTTTTTATTCATGGTGTCTTTCAAACTGGTATACATTGCTTTCACCTCTCTTATGCTCTCACGGACAGATAACGATAATCGTCTTCTACTTTGCCTGCTGCAGCGATTTCTTCCAAAGCGGCATATACTTCTTCGATATTTTCCACTTTGACATCTCTGCCGCCCAAACCATAGATGTAGTTAACCACCAATGGTTTTTTGTCCAGGCCGTAAAGGGCGCTTTTTACTTCGGCGCAAACAGGGCCACCATGTGCGTTGAAGCTATCGCTTCTATCCATAACAGCTACGGCTTTGCAATGTTTCAAAGCTTCTGCAATTTCTTCTGCTGGGAATGGACGGAAGACACGGATTTTCAGCAGACCAACTTTTTTGCCCTGGGCTCTCAAGTTGTCAACGGCGTCTTTTGCAGTACCGGCAGCAGAGTTGATGATGACGATAGCGCATTCTGCATCTTCCAATTTGTAGGTTTCAAAGAGGCCATATTCTCTGCCAGAAAGGGCTTTGAATTCTTTGGCAACATCCAAGATTACCTGTTTTGCGTTTTTCATTGCTTCAGACTGTGCTTTTTTGGCTTCCATGTAGAAAGCTGGGGTTGCATAAGCACCAACAGCCATGGAAGTTTTGCTGTTGAGCAGGAAGTTTTCTGGGTCATGTTCGCCAACGAAGTTTTTCACTTCTTCATCTTCCAGCAGGTTGATGTTTTCTACAGCGTGGCTGGTGATGAAACCATCCTGGCAGATCATGATAGGCAGTTGCACGTCTTTATGTTCTGCAATACGGAAAGCCTGTACGAAGTTGTCGTATGCTTCCTGGTTGTTTTCGGAATAAATCTGAATCCAGCCGCTGTCACGAGCGCCCATGGAGTCAGAGTGGTCAGCGTTGATATTGATTGGGCCGGACAGGGCACGGTTTACCAAAGCCAAAGCGATTGGCAGACGGTTGGAAGCGGCCACATACAGTTCTTCCCACATCAAAGCCATACCGCAAGAAGAAGTAGCGGTCAAAGTTCTGGCACCGGCAGCAGATGCACCGATGGCAGCACTCATGGCACTATGTTCACTTTCAACAGGTACAAATTCGGTATCTACTTTCCCGTTAGCCACGAAAGAAGAAAAATACTGAGGAATTTCTGTGGATGGGGTGATTGGGAAAGCAGGCATTACATCGGGGTTGATTTGGCGCATGGCGATGGCCACGGCTTCGTTACCGGATAATCTTTCTCTGATTGCCATATTATTTCTCCTCCTTTACCATGCGGATGGCGCCAAAAGGACATACCTGAGCGCAGATGCCGCAGCCTTTGCAGTGATCGAAATCAAAGTCCAGACGTTTGCCGTCTTTGACAGGAATGGAGCTGTCTGGGCAAACTGGGGTGCAAAGGAGACATTGTTTACATTTTTCTGCATCAAATACGGGTACATCGGTTCTCCAGTCGCCGGTGCGGAATTCTGCGCTGGTGGCTGGTACAAATACGTCACAGGCAAGGCTGAGGTCTTGCCAACGGGTAGATTCGTTATACTGATCGGAAATTTTTGCCATGACTTATTTCACCTCCTGTAAGGACATACGAAGGGCCTGCATATTGCCTTCGATTACTTCTGGTTTGGAAGCAAATTTATGTTTGAAGGAACCCTGCATTTCTTCCAGGAAATCAGCTTCGTCCATGACATTTGCAACCTTTACGATGGAAGCCAGCATTGGCATATTTGGGAAATATTTGCCCAATGCAGCAACGGAAATTTTTCTTGCATCGATGGTATATACTTTGCCTTTGTATCCGTTCAAAAGAGGACGCAGTTCTTCACCGCTCTTTTCGGAGTTGATGATGATGGCGCCATCTTCTTTGAGGCCTTTGGTTACGTCAACGGCAGTCAACAAGGTTTCATCTACCACTACAACAAATTCTGGATCATAGATGTTGGAATGTACGCGGATGGGATCATCGCTGATACGGTTGTAAGCGGTGATAGGAGCACCCATACGTTCTGGGCCGTATTCTGGGAAACCCTGTACATACTTACCGGTGTTAAAGGCAACGTCTGCCAGCAAAAGGGAAGCGGTTTTCGCACCCTGACCGCCACGGCCGTGCCAGCGAATTTCTAATGTTTTTGCCATGGAAAGATACCTCCTCATTATCGTTTTTTTTGATTTGCCTATTTATAAAGCAAATGGCGTGCCAAAAAACGACAAGCCCCCAATTTTTTTTGGAATTGGGCAGGAAAGCTTGATTTTGCGGGCAAAACTTTTTTTCGTCTTTGTCATGAAACAGAAAAAGAAAAGGGGATTTCAGTGGATTTTTGATAGAAGAAATGTTATAATAGAAGAACAGTGTGAGAAAAGAGGTGTGAGAAAAAATGAAATTGGAACGAGAACAATTCTACTCCTATCAGCTCTTTGAAGAAATTTTAAACCGCAGCGGCGAGGGCGTCAATGTGGTGGATACGGCGGGGAATTTGGTCTATGTCAATCAGGTTTCCGCCGACTATTGTAACTCTTCCATTCAAGAGATGGAGGGCCGCCCCATCACCGACTTTTACCCCGATGCCATGCTGTTACATGTATTACGGAATAAGAATGAACGCCTAAACGAAAAGATGCACTATATCGGAAAAAAACGGTATATGTGCAGCAGCTATCCCCTCTATCGCGACGGGGAATTTATCGGCGCCTATTCCGTCTTTCGCGATGTGCAGGAGATTGACGATCTGAATAAAAAGGTGAAATATCTGGAATTACAGGTGCGCTTAAATCAGCCGGAGGACAACATCAGCACCGTGGTGGACGAAGAAGGGGCCTTAAGCGCCGTTTTTTCCAAGGCCAAAAAGACCGTGGGCTCTTTGGGCGGGCCGCGCCATTGTATCATCACCGGCGAGTCTGGCACCGGCAAGACCATGCTTGCAAACCTGATTTATAACTATGCCAAAAAAATTGGCGTGCTGGGAGAAAATGCGCCGTTTATCGAAATCAACTGCGCCCAGTTTACCAATCCCGACATTGCGGCCATGGAGATTTTTGGCAGTGTGGAAGGGGCCTATACCGGCTCCAAGCGGAAAAAGGGGCTTTTTGAGCAGGCCGACGGCGGGATCTTGTTTTTGGACGAGGCCCATACCTTGGAAAACTATCAAAATATGTTGTTAAAAGCCATTGAAAGCGGCAAAATCCGCCGCATTGGCGATGTGAAAGAAATCAGCATCAACGTCATCATCATTGCCGCTTCCACCCGGGATTTGCACGAAGTACTGCTGCCGGAACTGTATCAGCGCTTGGCTCAGTATGCCATGCACTTGCCGTCGCTGCGGGAGCGGGGGAGAAAGGAAAAGGAGCGGTTGATGGACCACTTTGTGGAAAAATATCAGCAGGCCGTTTGGGACAGCTTGAAAATCAAATATACGGTCCATTTTACGCCGGAGGCCAGAGAGGCCTTGCTCAATGCCGTCTATCCCCGCAATATCCGCCAGTTTCGCGATGTGATTAACTTTTCCATCGACGCCAGCTCTCCACTGATCGAAGATGTGAAAGGGCAGCAGGAAATTTCCACGGTGGTGGGCATGGAGCACTTGCCCTTTGAATTGATGGAAACGGAACCGCCCAAGGCCGAAGCCGAACCGGCCCAGAAGACGAAGATTGACGATGTGGCGGCCACGCTCATTGCTGCTTTGGCCAAAGAAGGCCTGGGGGCCAGAAAGATTGCATCCCGGTTAAAGGAAAATGGTTACGATATTGCCTATTATCAGGTGGCTTATTATTTGAAGAAGATGGTGGATGCGTAGAAAAAAGCGGAGAATTTTTGTTAGAATTGCCGTTTTGTTTGGAATGATGAATTGCGATTCGCATATCGGAAAAATTGGGCAATTTGTGAAGAAATCATCGCGAGAAAAGAAAAAAAGAGAGAAAGAAAAATACGCACAGCAAAAAGGATTTTCAGAAAAAATCACTTTTGCAAAAAGAAAAGAGCTGGCACCCTTTGTAGGAAAAGGATGCCAGCTTTTTTGTTTTCCTTAGAAAGAAACACAAGGAAAAATTCCATCTAAGGTATGTCTTTTTTCTTTTCAGTAAAGAGGAAGGGTGGAGATGCTTATTTCTATTTTTTATACCAGCCCAATGGCGTATTCCACGCCGATGGCCACCAATACAACGGCCAGGGAGACGATAAAGCCGTGGATCATGGGGTTCACGCCCGATTGTTTCATTTCGCCAAAGTCGGTGTTCCAGCCGATGGCAGCCAAGGCTGCCACCATCAAAAACTTACTGGTGTTTTTCATGGTCAAAGAAGCGGCGGCAGGCAAAAGCCCGGCGCTATTGATGAGGGCCATGGCGATGAAGCCAACGATGAACCAAGGCAGGAGGGTGAAGATATGCACCTGTTCTTTGTTGGCCACGGTACCGTTGGAGAGGGCCTCTTTTTTGGAAATCCGATTTTGAATCAAGGCAAAGATCAAAACGGTGGGGATGATGGAAAGGGTACGGGTCAGTTTCACCATGGTGGCAAAATCCCCGGCCGCTTCGCTGAAGGCATAGCCGGCGGCAACGACGCTGGAGGTATCGTTCACGGCGGTGCCGGCCCAAAGACCATAGGCCATATCGCTTAACCCCAGGGCCCGGCCCAACAGTGGAAAGAGCAAAATCATGGCCATGTCAAACAAAAACGTCGCGCTCATGGCATAGGCAATGTCCCGGTCGTCGGCTTCGATGACGGGGGAGATGGCGGCGATGGCCGAACCGCCGCAAATGCCGGTGCCGGCGGAGATGAGATTGGAAAGTTTCCAATCCAGACCCAATAACTTTCCGACAAAATAGCCGCCGCCAAAGCAGGTCAAAAGCGTAAAGACCATGACCGTCAAAGAAAGGCGGCCGACGGTTAAAATGGTGGTGATGTTGAGGGAAGCGCCAAGCAAAATGATGGCAAATTTCAGCACCCGTTTGGATGTAAATTTCAACCCTTTGGCCACAGAAGCAGAAGGTTTTTTGAAATAGTTACACCCCATGCCAAGAAACAAAGCCAATACTGACGCCCCAATCAGGGGAATGGGCAAAAGTGTCTCGATTTGCACCGCCACAAAGGCCGTAACCACGGCCAAGCAAAACCCGGGTAAAACCTCAAATACTTTTTTCATGTAGATCCTCCTTTTGCTGTTGCATGTCTGTTGGGTGTAGGATAGCACGGAAGAAGCATAAAATCAAATGATGATATTTTATGTTTTATAAATTTATGTTATAGTAAAAGAAAGGAGGCGACGATATGCTGGATGGAAAACTGGAAACGTTTTTGGTGGTGGCCCAATGTGGCAGTTATACGAAGGCGGCAGAGCAGCTGCATTTTACCCAACCGGCCATCACCCAACAGATTCGGCGGCTGGAGGAAGCCTATGGTTGCGCGTTGGTGGAGTTTCACGGCCGCAGTTTTGTGCTGACAGCAGAGGGAGAGGCCTTGTTGGAATATGCCAAGATTCAAAAGGCCAACGAGCGGCGGCTGCGGGAAAAGCTGACCCATATGGTGCACCCACTGCGGGTGGGGGCCACCTTATCCATTGCCGATTATTATTTGCCCCACCGGCTCAAAAGGGCCATGGCCCAGCCTGGGTTTTGTTTGCAGGTGGAAGTGGGCAATACAAAAACCTTGTTGGACCGCATGTTGGAAGGACAGCTGGACTGCGGGCTCATTGAAGGGATGTTTGATGAAAGTTTGTTTGAAGCCATCCCATTTTGTCAGGCGGCGTTTTTGCCGGTGGTGCGGGGCGGCCATCCCCTGGCTAAGCAGGAAGTCCCTTTGGAGACGCTCTATCCCTATCCAGTACTGTTGCGGGAAAAAGGCAGCGGCACCAGGGCCATTTTGGAGCATCATTTGGCGTCCAAAAACAGCTCGGTGTTGGCCTTTGAAAAGCAGATGGAAGCGGGCAGTTTTTTGCTGTTGAAAAAACTGTTGGAAGAAAGCGATGCCGTTTCTTTTTTGTATGAAAAGGTGGTGGAAGCAGAATGTAAGAGCGGCACACTGGCGCCGGTGTTTGTGCCGGATTTTCCTCTCTATCGCCAGATGCACTTTGTCTATGCCAAAGGCTCTTTGGCCTCTGGGGCCTGCAAAACATTTTTTTCGTACCTGACGCCGATTGTAACGGAGGAAAAAATGTGATACAATATACCGTTAGAACTGATGTTTGGAAAGGCAGGTGAAAACGGATTGGAAGCACAGGTTACGTTTCGCGGCACGGTGGAAGAAATCATTTTCCATAATGCCGAAAATGGGTATACGGTCTTTACCTTGGCAGAGGATAAAGTGGAAGTGGTTTGCGTGGGAACGACGGCCGATTTACAAAAAGGCGAAAGCCTGACCGTACAGGGCCACTGGTCCGTCCACCCCACCTATGGGCGCCAGCTTTCGGTGGAATGTTATGAAAGAACCATCCCCACCTCCATCGACGGGATGAAAAAATACTTGGCCTCTGGATTTTTGAAGGGCATTGGCAAAAAAACGGCGGAAAAAATGGTGGAACGCTTTGGCGAGGCCACGTTTTATGTCATTGAAGAAAAGCCGGACCGGTTGGTGGAAATTCGGGGCATCACCTATGAAAAGGCCATGCGCACCAGCGAAGAATTTCGCCAACAGCATCAAATGCGCCGGGCCATGGTGTTTTTGCAACAATTTGGCATTTCGCCGGTGTATGCCTTACGGATTTATAAGAAGTATCAGTCCAAAACCTTTGATATCCTCCAAACCAATCCCTATCGCCTGGCCGATGATATTTTTGGCATTGGGTTTCAGATGGCCGACAAAATTGCCGCTTCTGCCGGTATTGACGCCACTTCCCCCTTCCGGGCCGAGGCGGGGGTGAAATATGTGTTAAGCCATGCGGCCATGGACGGGCACACCTATCTGCCCCAACCGGTGTTGGTGGAAGAGGCTTGCAAGCTGCTTTCGGTGGAAGCGGTGCTGGTGGAAAACGCCATCACCCAGTTGCAGTTGGAGCATCAGATTTGGCGGGAAAAGATCGAAGAAGAAACGGCCGTTTATTTGAATCTTTATTATTATGCAGAGCTGGCCTCGGCCAAAAAGGTGCTGGAGCTATTGCAAGACCAAGAGGACCAGGCCGGGGTGGACTGGGACGGAATCATCGAACAGACGGAGCAGAGGGAAGGCATCCATCTGGCCGAAAAACAAAAAGAAGCCGTAAAGGCCGCCATGGAGCAAGGGGTGCTGGTGATTACTGGTGGCCCCGGGACCGGGAAAACCACCACCATCAAAACTATCATCGATATTTTCCAAGACCAGGAATTGGAAGTGGTGTTGGCGGCACCCACGGGACGGGCGGCCAAGCGGATGACGGAGGCTACGGGGATTGCCGCCCAGACCATCCACCGGTTGCTTGGCACCTCCTTTTTGTCGGAGGATAGCCGCAGCCAGCGTTTTGAAAAAGACGAGGACGACCCCATCGATGCCGATGTGATTATACTGGATGAAACCAGTATGATTGATATTTTGCTTTGGAATAGCTTTTTGAAAGCGGTTTCCCCTGGTACCCGGCTGATTTTGGTGGGGGATGTGGACCAACTGCCTTCCGTTGGGCCGGGCAATGTGTTAAAAGACTTGATTGCCAGCGGTGTGGTGGCCGTGGTGCGGTTAACGGAAATCTTTCGCCAGGCGGAAGAAAGCGCCATCATCACCAATGCCCACCGCATCAATCAAGGGCTTTTGCCGGTGTTAAACGAAAAGCACAAGGATTTCTTTTTTGTCCGTCGCGGCAAAGCAGAAGAGGTGGCCAGTACCATCATTTCGTTGATTCAAACCAGATTACCTGCCTTTTGCGGCTGTGACAAAGAGGAGATGCAAGTCCTAAGCCCCATGCGCAAAGGTCCCCTTGGCGTCAACGAATTAAACCGGCGCTTGCAGCGGGCCCTAAACCCACCGGCCGCATCCAAAAAAGAAAAAGAATTTCGCACGACGCTGTTTCGCCAGGGCGATAAGGTGATGCAGGTGAAAAACAATTATAATCTGGCCTGGAAAATGCGCAATGCCTTGGGCAAGGTGGAAGAAGAGGGGCTGGGGATTTTTAACGGCGACTGTGGCGTGATCACAGACATCCATGGGGGCAATGAGGAGCTGACGGTGCTCTTTGACGATGGGCGGGAAGTGGTGTACGACTTTACCCAGCTGGATGAGCTGGAGCTTTCCTATGCCGTCACCATCCATAAATCCCAGGGCAGTGAATACCCGGTGGTCATTATCCCCATCCATAGCGGGCCGCCCATGTTATTGACCAGAAACTTGTTGTATACAGCCGTGACCCGGGCCAAAAGTTTGGTGGTGCTGGTGGGATTGGAGCGGACCATGGAGCAGATGGTGGATAATAATCGCCAGGTGCGCCGCTATTCCTCTTTGGCCAGACGGCTTTGCAGTTTATATGACTTTATGCACCAAGGGGGATTGGGAACATGAAGCTTTTGGATTTGTTGTTTCCGCCCCGGTGTTTATTATGTGGTGCACTGCTTGGAAAAGAAAAGGAATATTGTTCCGACTGCCGCAAGAAGGCAGAGGAGGCCAAAGGGTTGGTGCTCAAGCGGTTTGGCGATGGCGCCGTTTTGGATGCCAAGTACATCGATAGCGCCATGGCGGTCTTTGACTATGAGGACATCAAAGAAAGTATTTTCCGCTTTAAGTTTCACGGGGCCTATGGCATGGGCAAGGGTTTGGGAGAACTGATGGTTTCGGTGGCGCGCCGTTCGTTTCCCTATTTGCTCCATCGGCCCACCCTTGTTTTGCCAGTACCCATCCACAAAAGCAGAATGCGGCAAAGAGGATTTAATCAAGCGGCGCTTTTGGCCAAGGAGTTGGCCGATGCAGAAGGAAAGCCCATGGAAGAAGCGGTGTTACGCAGAGTGAAGGAAACAAGGGCGCAGATGGAATTGGAAAGAAAAGAAGAAAGGCTTTCCAATGTGAAGGACGCCTTTGCAGTGACAGATTTGGCGCCGGGCAGCATTGTGTTATTGGTGGATGATATTTACACCACAGGAGCAACGGCCAATCAATGCGCCAAGGTTTGTAAGAAAGCCGGTGCAGCGGAAGTACACGTCTTTACGCTGGCGGCTGCAAGAAGAAAGGATTGACGGTCATGGAAGAAAAGAATTGGGTGCAGGGCGCCCTGGTGTTAGAAGGCGGCGGCATGCGCGGCATGTATACGGCAGGGGTATTGGATTTTTTGTTGGAAAAACAGCTGTTTTTTTCTGACTGTTATGGCGTTTCGGCCGGGGCCTGCCACTGTGCCAGCTATTTGTCTAACCAAAAAGGCCGAGCCTTTCGTATCACCATCGATTATTTGGACGATCCCCGGTATGCCAGCATGAAAAGCTTGGTGAAAACCGGCGACTTTTTTGGCGTGGATATGGCCTATCGCAAGATTCCAGAGGAGCTGGACCTGTATGATTATGAGGCGTTTGAGCGCTATCCAGGCCGTTTTACGGTGGTGGTGACCAATTGCCGCACGGGGGAAGCGGCGTATTTACCCATCCGCGATATGAAACGGGAAATCATGCGCCTGCGTGCTTCCAGCTCTCTGCCCTTTTTTGCCCGTGTGGTCAACTTAAACGGCACCCCTTATTTGGACGGCGGCATCAGTGACTCCATTCCGCTGGCCAAGGCGCTGCAAGACGGGGCCAAAAAGGCGCTGGTGGTATTGACGAGGGACGAAACCTATCGGAAAAAGCCTCTCAAAGGGGCCAAGGCCCTCTCCTTTTTCTATGGCCGCTATCCGGCGTTGTGCAAGGCCATGGAAGAGAGATGGAAGATGTACAATCGAGAATTGGAAGAAGTGGACCGGGCCGAAAAAGCCGGCCGGGCCTTCGTGATTCGGCCGCAAAAACCGGTGCAGTTAAGACGGTTGGAAAAAGACAAAGAAAAATTAACCCAGCTATATTGGGAGGGATATCACGATGCCAAAGCCCAAGAAGAGGCGTTGCTCTCCTTTTTTGCAACGGAACGAAAGTCCTTTTAAAAAAAGCTTCCCGCTTTGAAAGCGGGAAGTTTTTTATGCCAACAACAAGGCAATGCCCAATAACACCAGTAAAAGCCCAGAAGAAAGGCCCCAAAAAGCGGCATCAAAGGGCAGATAATGGCGCAGCCGTTTGCCGCAAAACGTACCCAAGCGCAATAACAATAACTGAAACAATGCCGTCGCCGCCGGAAGCAGCAAAGAACCGTGCCCGGCAATGCCGGCCCCTGTAACGGCACAGGCGGCATCAATGCTGAGCGCAATCCCCAAGGCAAAGGCTTCGCGGCCATCGATGGATGAAGAGCGGTCCCGGTCGCCTTCTTCAGGAGAGGACAAGAGTCTGGCGGGATGGGCAAAATCGGCCGGTGTTTTCTTTTTGCTTCCCCATTCTTTTAAGATTTGATAGAGGCCAAGGCCCAACAAGAGACAGGGGCCCAGGCGGGCAGAAAAGGAAACGGGCAAAAAAGAGCCAATGGTTTGGCCAAAAAGCAGCGCTGCCCCTGTCAGTACAAAAGAGAGCAAACATAACACCACCTGGGCCATAGCCGTCACTCGAATGGCGCGCATGCCATAAGCAATGCCAATGCCATAGGCATCCAAGGACAGGGCCAGGGCAAAAATCAGCCAGGAAAGAAGCATTTGGCAGCATCCTTTCTTTCGTTTTTTCTTACTATATGTCTGCGGCATAAGTTGGTGCTAGAAAGAATAGACTGTGGTGAGGTGAGGAACATGGAAGAATGGACAAAGAGAACAGAAGAAGTGGTGCGTGAGCAAAAGACAAACCCAAGCCGGGGCTTAAGCGAGCGGGAAGCGGACGAGCGGCTGAAGCAGGTGGGCGAAAATGTGTTGGAAACGGGGAAAAAGCCGCCTTCTCTTTTGTGCCGTTTTTTGGGACAACTCAATGACGCTTTGGTATTATTGCTGCTGGCTGCGGCGGGCATTTCGTTGCTGCTTTCCCTTTCGGAAGGGAAGCTACCGTGGGATACGGTGATTATTGTGGCCATTGTGCTGCTCAACGCCATCATTGGCGTGGTGCAAGAGTGCCGGGCGCAAAAGGCTATGGATGCCCTAAAGGCGCTCCATACGCCGGAGGCCAAGGTGCTGCGGGAAGGAGAAATTCGCCAAATCGATGCCAAGGGCCTGGTGCCGGGGGATATTCTGGTATTGGAAACAGGCGACCAGGTGGCTGCCGACGGGCGGTTATTGGAAAGCGTCAGTTTGAAAATGAAAGAAGCCGCCTTAACCGGCGAGGCCGAAGAGGTGGAAAAAGAGGCCAAGGCCATCTGTGGGCCCCATACGCCGTTGGCAGAGCAAAAGAACATGGTCTTTGCGTCTTCTTTTGTGGCCTATGGCCATGGCCTTGCGGTGGTGACGGCAACGGGAATGCAAACCCAGGTGGGGCATATGGCCCATTTGATGAACCAGGAAGGGGAAAAGAAAACGCCGTTGCAACAAAAATTGGCCAAGACGGGACAAGTGCTGGCCTTTGGGGCGCTGGGCATTTGTGTACTGATTTTTTTGTTGGGTCTATTACGGGGCGGAGATTTATTTGCCCTGTTTTTGACCTCGGTTTCGCTGGCGGTGGCGGCTATTCCGGAAGGGTTGACGGCGGTGGTGACCATTGTGCTGGCCATGGGAACGGGGCGTTTGGCGCAGAAAAATGCGGTGGTGCGGCGGCTGATGGCGGTGGAAACGCTGGGCTCGGCCACGGTCATTTGCTCGGACAAGACGGGGACCTTGACCCAAAACAATATGCAGCCGGTGGCTTTTGTGGATGCCGGAGGAAAAGCGCTGACCGAAGGGGACAAACGACAGTTGCTGCACCGGGCGGCCCTTTGTAACCATGCCCGGTTGGTGGACGGTACCTTTTTTGGCATGGCCACCGAAAAGGCCTTGGCCTCCTATGCTTATGATAGCCATTGTTACCCCACCCAAAGGGAGCGGGAAATGGTGGACGAGGTGCCCTTTTCTTCGGAGCGGAAAAAAATGACAAGCCTCCATCGTCTGCCGGATGGCCGGTATTTATGGGTGATGAAGGGGGCGCCAGAAGTGGTGGTGCCTTGCTGCCGATTCCGAAAAGAAAACGGGGCAGAGCGGCCCCTTTTGCCATCGGAAAAGGAACGGGCCTTGGCGGCGGCTGCGGCCTTGGCCGAAAAAGCCCTGCGGGTCATTGCCGTTTGCGAGCAGTCATCAAGTCAAAAACCGCCCAAGGGACGGATGGAAGAAAATATGGTGCTGTTAGGCTTTGTGGGGCTGATGGACCCGCCCAGACCAGAGGCCAGAAATGCCGTGCTTTGCTGTAAAGAAGCCGGGATTCGGCCGGTGATGATTACGGGGGACAACGTGAAAACGGCGGTGGCCATTGCAAAAGAAGTGGGCATTTTTCAAGAAGGCGACGGCTGTTTGACAGGGCCAAAGCTTTCCCAAATGAGCGATGAACAGCTGCAAAAAGAAGTGGAGCACGTTTCCGTTTACGCCCGCGTTTCGCCGGAACACAAAGTGCGCATTGTAAAGGCCTGGCAGAAAAAAGGCCATGTGGTGGCCATGACCGGCGATGGGGCCAACGATGCCCCGGCCTTAAAGGCGGCAGACATTGGCTGCGCCATGGGAAAAACCGGCACCGATGCGGCCAAAAATGCCTCGGACTTGGTCATCACCGACGACCACTTTGCCACCATCGTCTCTGCCGTACGGGAAGGGCGCAATTTGTTTGGCAACATCCGTAAAACGGTGCATTTCCTCCTTTCCAGTAACATTGGAGAAATTGTGACCATTTTTGTTGCCATGTGTTTTGCCTGGCCGGTGCCGTTATTGCCCATCCAGCTGTTGTGGGTAAATCTTTTGACCGACTCTCTGCCGGCCATTGCCCTGGGGCTAGATAAAGGAGAAGCGGATATCATGCGCCACCGGCTCAAAGAAACGGCCGTATTAAGTCGCTCCGACGGATGGCGGATTTTATGGGAAGGGTTGATGATTGGGTTTTTGGCTTTGACGGCCTTTGGCCTTGGACAAAGAAGCGGCAATTTGACGGTGGGGCGGACCATGGCGTTTTCCGTTTTGGCCATTTCCCAGTTGGTCCATGCCTTTAATATGCGAAAGGAAGAGACGGTGTTACAAAAAGGAATGTTGGAAAACCGTTGGCTGGACTTGGCGTTTTTGGTTGGGGTGGGCCTTCAGGCCATGGTTGTGGTCTGCAAACCGCTTCAGCACATTTTTGGTGTGACGACATTGACCACGGCCCAGTGGGGGATGGTGTTTGGTCTTTCGTTCTTGCCGCTTTTGGCGGTGGAAGGGGAAAAAAGAGCCCTCTCTTTCCGAAAATAGCCAGCGCCAAGAGGTTGCAAAATGGGGCGTTTCGGTATATAATCAAAGAAGTTGTTTTTTTTGAATGCGAAGCGCGAAGGAGACCAAAATGGAAGAAACAGTCATTGTCATTATGCTCAAGGAATCGGAAAGCGGGTTTTTGGAAAAAGAATTGGGTTCTTACAAAATTTCCAATTATGAAGAGCTGCTTTATAACACCTTTGCCTTTGAAGCAGACGGACGGATGCAAGTGGCCATGAAGATTACGACTGACCGTGACGTGGAAGATTGGGAATTTGAGGCAATTTATGATTATTATGATACGGAAACAATTTTGCCTTTTGTTACGTCTATCCAAGAAGAGGAAGATTGCTTTAACCCAACTTGGCAGGTGACCTTTGATTTTTTGGATGAGGAAGAAGCAATGGAAGAAAAGATGCAGCAAATTTTGACTGCCCATCATGAGGAACTGTATTCGGTTTACGAAGCCATTAGCGACAAAAGGGATGAGTATCGTTGACAAAAAAGAACAAAGGAAAATGGCTGCTGTGTCTGTTGATGCTTTGTACGGCTGCTTTGACGGCCTGCTCGTTTTTTTCTGATAAGACGACAACAAAGCCTGCGCCCACGGCGGAAGAAAGCGCCCAGGGCGAAGAGACCAAGCCATCCACACAACAACAAGAAGAAACCGTGCCAGAGGGCACGCAAAGCGAGACGGAGTCTGGACAGATACCGGAAATTGTGGTGACGCCACAAACGGGTGAAGGAGAGAATCTTTTGCCGGAAACAGAGCGTTGGCCGACGGTATATACGCCGCAGACGCCAAGCACTACGACGGAAAAAGAAGAGCCGGTCGAAAGCGGGACTGGCCGGCCTGTGACGTACATCAATGATCCGGCCTTAAGTAACCAGTGGGCCATGCTGGATGAGACGGCCACGGTGGCCCAGCGGTATTACACCGACAATTTTTCCAAAACCCGGATCATCACCAAAGACGGCTATTTGTATAACAAAGCGGCAGAAGAAAAGATTACGGTGGACTACTTTGTGGCCGAAGGGACATTGCCCAGCAGTTATCGCAATCAAGGCATTGAGATTTTGCTGCTCAACTGTGATGATATGCGCCGGTATGACGACTTTCAGATCAAGCCTTCGGAAACGGGGCTGGCTGTGTTTGCGGCCATGAAACATCCGACGGAAAATATGTATTTGCTTACCACGGGCAAAAGTGCCGGCGGGGCCCTTTCTTCCGCCCAGTATGCGGCATTATTAAGCAGTTATTACCAAAACCATGGCTCCGTGGGGCGGCTGTATCCAGGGGCAGAAGAATATAACCGGATTCTCAGCTTCATTAGCATGTACGAAAGCCAATATGAAGATTATGCGGTGCGCAGCATTGTCTGCGACAACAAATATGCGGTGGCCACCCTTTCACCGGCAGGCAATACTGCCGATGTGCGGGAGTATGTGCTGCGCCGCAGTGGCAGCATTTGGGAAGTGGTTGTGCCGGGACTGGAAAGCGATCCGCGGGCAGTGATTACGGTCAATAAGGCACTGCCGGACTTTAATTTGGATATGTTACCGGATTACTGTATCAATGATTACCGCAATAGCTTAAACAACAGCAATCTGGAGCTGATTAACCAACTCATTGCCGAACAAAAAGTATCTATCAGTACGGAAGTGAAATATATGTGCTCCACTTCCACCTATGGGTATGTGGTGCTCAACAACGAAGTGAAATATCTTTGCACGGCGGTGGACGGCGGGTGGAACATTGTCATGGTTTCCACACCCGACGAGGCACGGCGGAAGATGCTTTCCATCAGCAAGTCGGCACCGACGTTTATTATTTTGGATCAATGAGAAACGGCCCCAAGGGGACGAAAAGAGCAGAAGGTGGAAACAGGGGTTTTTCAGCCAAAGGCTGGAAGCCCCTTTTTTTCAAGAAAAACGAAAGAAGGGGCAAAAGATGCAATTATTGGGGGCCTTGGTCAACGGCGCGGCCATTTGTGTGGGCGGCGGCGTTGGTCTGGTGTTAAAAAACGGGTTAAAGGAACAATATCGAGATATGCTCATTGGTGTGATGGGGTTATCGGTGCTTTTTAGCGGCATCAGCACGGCTATGGGCGGGTTATTGGATGAAGCTGTGGAGCCATTGTTATTTATTGTCAGTTTGGTGCTGGGGGGCCTGGTGGGGCAGGCCATTGGCATTGAGCGCCACCTGGAGGCCTTTGGCGATTGGATGCAAAGTAGGCTTGGAAACGGGGGAGGCAATTTTTCCCAAGGCTTTGTGACGGCAAGCCTTACTTTTTGCGTGGGGACCATGGCCATCTTGGGGTCCTTAGAAAGCGGCATCCAGGGGGTCCATACGACGCTGTTTACCAAGTCCATCATTGACGGCATTACGGCGCTGATTTTTGCGTCCACGCTGGGAGTTGGTGTCTTGTTTTCGGCGGTGCCGGTGGTGCTTTACCAAGGGGCATTGACGCTTTTGGCGGTGGTGGTGGAGCCTTATTTATCGGCAGATATCATACGGGAAATTTCGGTCATTGGTGGTATTTTGATTGCGGCCATTGGCATGAATATGTTGGAAATTCGTCGGTTTCAGGTGGGAAATTTATTGCCTGCCATTGTGGTGCCGGTGCTTTATTATTTACCGGTACAGGCGTTTTTAGGGTTGCTGTTTGGAAGATAAAGGAGTAGAATGATGACAAAAACCAATGCAATGCGACTGTTGGATTTGGCCAAGATTTCCTATCAAACGAAGGAATATGCCTATGAAGAATCGGATTTATCGGGGGTACATGCCGCCCAAGTGTTGGGCTTTGCGCCGGAGATGGTGTTTAAGACACTGGTGACCAAGGGGGATAAGACGGGGCCGGTGGTGTTTGTGATTCCGGTGGCAGAAGAGTTGGATTTAAAAAAAGCGGCGAAGGTATCAAAAAATAAAAGGATCGAGATGGTTCACGTCAAGGATTTGTTGGGACTTACGGGATATATCCGCGGCGGCTGTTCGCCCATTGGGATGAAGAAAAAATTTCCCACGTTTGTGGACGAGACGGTGGAACTGTTGGAGGAAGTGAGTATCAGCGCAGGGGTGCGAGGATGCCAGATTTTGCTGCATCCAGAGGACTTACTGAACTTCACCGAGGCCCAAACGGCAGACTTGACGGTATCATAAGAAACAACCATGGGGAGGAAAGGAAGCATATGGAAGAAACGAATTTCAGTTGTGTCAAATGTGGGAAAGTGACATGTGACAGTCAAAACTTTCCCTATCCACAAGGGTGTGTGACAGAGGGGTTAAGCAAAGAAGCCCTGGCCTGGGCCGAGGCAGAGTACCACAAAGAAGAAAACCAACGGATTGCCCAAGCGGCCGCTTCCATTGAAGGCCAGTTTTATGGCAAAAAAACGCGGGTGGAAGAAGTGGTGCTTTTTGCCAAACGCATTGGGGCAAAAAAAGTGGGGATTGCCACTTGTGCCGGCACCATCCGGGAAGCCAGAACCTTTGCCAAGATTTTGGAACAAAATGGCATTGAAGCTGTGGGTGTGGCCTGTAAGGTAGGCAACCAGGATAAAACCCAAATCGGGATTCCGGAAGAAAATAAAATCCGTCCCGGAAACCACGAACCTTATTGTAACCCCATCATGCAGGCGGCGTTTTTGGATGAACAAAAGACGGATTTGAATGTGGTGATGGGCCTTTGTGTGGGCCATGATACGCTGTTTTTCAAATACTGTAAAGGTCTTTCGACGGTGCTTTTCACTAAAGACCGTGTGGCAGGGCATTGTGCTGTGCTGCCGTTATATCAGGCCGAAAGCTATTACAGCCGTTTGACGAAAAAGCCAGTGGAAGAATAAGCAGATAAAAAGCCAATGAAAAAAGCAGGCATTTTTGTAAAACAAAGGATGCCTGCTTTTTTTGTTCCGAAAGTCAGTTTCTTTTCCAGTTTTTCTTTTCGGATTAGAAGGTGACGCCATAGGCGGGGCTTAATTCCGATTCTTTGCCATCGATGACAGTGGAAATTTTAAAATAGATGGTGGAGTCGGAAAAAGCGGAGATGGTGAAGGAATAGGGGAACCCCCAGCTCCATTCATTTTTTCCGCTCAGCGGCTGTTTCATTTCTCGATAGGTGCCATTTTTTTCTGTGCAAGTATAGATTTTATAATAATCGGCACCATAGACCGGAGACCAAGTAATGCTGGCAGCCAGGCCCCAGGTGTAAAACGAGAAGTTTTCGGGGGCTACCAGGCTTGGGGTAACAGAGCGCCAATCGGTGGAAGAAATCTGGTCATCCAGTTTGATTTTGGCCAAGTGGTTAACGGGGATGGCCATATAGTGGTTGGCCGTGTCATAGGAACTGATGATGCCGATAAGAAGCCCGTTGGCATCAAACAAACCGCCGCCGCTGGAGCCGCCGGTGACAAAGGCGGTGGAGCTAAGGATATCTTGGCTGATGCCGTTGATTTGTCCTATGGTTTCCACGTTCAGCCTTCCTTCGGGGGAGGCGATGCAGGTAACGGCGTCGCCTTCTTTGACGGTATTGCTATTGCCCATGGTGACAGGGGAGAGATTTTGGGCATCGATTTTTAACACCACCAAGTCCCGGGCAGAGTCATAGCCGGCCACATACCAGTCGCCATGGTAGGTGGTGCGGTCGTTGAAGGTGACGGTCAGTTTTTCGGCCCCTTCCATGACATGAAAGTTGGTGGCGATATAGCCATCGTCGGTCAAAATGACGCCGCTGCCTTGGATGTGTCCGGTGGAAATTTGCACCACAGAGTCGGCCAACGTGACGGCCTCGGTTTTGGCCTGGGTGGTACTTGTGTCGCTTTCAATGAAAATGGAGCTACTTTCTGCATCCCAAGTGACTTGCGCGCCACTGTGCTCCGATAAAAACCGCAGCGGTACCATCGTCACCCCATCTTCCAAATAAGCCGGGGTGGAGAGGGGGACGGTCTGCCCATTGACAGTGGCTTGGTTTTGGTATAAAGTCAATTGTAGATGATTTTGGGGACTGGTGGCCGTTACGGTTTTTGTGGCATCGTCCCAGTCCACTTCATATCCCAATGCCTCCAACAGGGATCGCATGGGGACAAAGGTGGTGCCATCTTGCAAAACGGGCGGCGTGGAAAAGCTCATCTGGGTGCCATTATAAAAAACAGAAATGGCATTCCCTTGGGCCAGGGCCGGCCAGGATAAGATCCAGACAAAGAGCAGCAACAGCCACCCGACGATTCTTTTTTTCATGGAAGAAACCTCCTTCAGACTTTCCTTTCTTTTATGATACCATGGTTTGTTGGTAGGAAAGATGAAGAAATTGTAAATTTCTGTCGCTTTAAGAATTTTGAAAGGAGTTGGATACCAATGTTAAAACCTGTACCAAAGACCGCATTTGATTGGCTTTTTTCTTTGATGGAACAGTCCTTCCCGCCGACGGAAATGCGCACCAAAGAAGGGCAGAAGGCCGTTTGGGAGAAAGAGCAGTTTCATGCTTGGATGGACGAACAAAGACGGGGGTTTTTGACGGCCTGGTCTTTGGGGGATTGGCTTTATTTGGAACATTTTGCCGTGGACCCATCTGCCCGCGGCACAGGCGTTGGGGCAAGGATGTTACAAGAATTTTTGGCCCAGGCCAAGGCCCCTGTGTTTTTTGAAGTGGAATTACCGGAAACGGAAATTGCCAAACGGCGCATCGGTTTTTATGAGCGGATGGGCTGTATCTTAAATCCTTATGATTATATCCAGCCGCCTTATCGCACAGAGGAAGCGCCCCTGGAAATGAAAATCATGAGCTATCCTGCGCCGTTAGACCAAGACACCTTTTGCGCCAACCGCCAAATGCTATATCAAACGGTGTACGGCAGAAGACCATGACGGTTTTTGTCAAACGGGCGGCGGGGTTTCGTATTTACAAAATTCGGGAAATATAATACAATAAAATGGAAACCAAAGCGCAATGAGGCAAAAAGGAGAATGGTCATGGGTTTTTTTCATTTATTTGGATTTGGCGACAGCATTGGCATTGACCTGGGCACCGCCACCACATTGGTGTATGTCAAAGGGCAAGGGATTGTCATTCGGGAGCCATCGGTGGTGGCCGTGGAGCGAGACACCAACACCATCAAAGCCGTCGGCACAGAAGCCAGACGGATGCTGGGGAAAACGCCGGGCAACATTGCGGCCATTCGCCCGCTGCGAGAAGGCGTCATCTCCAATTATGATATGACCGAGCAGATGTTAAAATATTTCATTCAAAAAGCCATTGGGAAAACTTCCTTTGTCAAGCCCACCATTGCCGTTTGCGTACCCAGTGCGGTGACGGAGGTGGAAAAACGGGCAGTGGAAGATGCGGCCAGACAAGCCGGTGGGCGGAAAGTCTATGTCATCGAGGAACCCATGGCGGCGGCCATTGGGGCCGGGATTGACATTTCCCGTGCCTGCGGGTCCATGGTGGTGGATATTGGCGGCGGCACGACAGACATTGCCGTGATTTCTTTGGGCGGCACAGTGGTCAGCTCCTCCATTAAAGTGGCAGGCGATAATTTTGATGAGGCCATCATCCGCTATATGCGCCGCAAACACAATGTGCTCATTGGGGAAAACAGTGCAGAACAGCTGAAAATCAATATCGGTACGGCCTTTGCCCGTACCATGCCCGTATCCATGGATGTCAGAGGGCGAAACCTCATTACGGGGTTACCCAAAAACATCACCGTCAACAGTGACGAAATGCTGGAGGCCCTCAGCGAATCGGTCAACACCATTGCCGATGCTGTCCATGCCGTGCTGGAAAAGACACCGCCGGAATTGGCTGCCGATATTTTTGAGCGGGGCATTGTGATGACCGGTGGCGGCGGGTTGTTATACGGTTTGGACAAGCTGATTGCCCAGCGTACCGGCATCAACACCATGATTGCAGAAGATGCCGTCAGCTGTGTGGCCTATGGCACCGGGAAGTACATCGAGTATATCGATGGCGCGCCGGACCGTCAAAAACGGACAGCCCAAAGGGAAAAACGGAGAAAAAAACGGGAACGCACCAAAAAATCGTAACAAAGCTGTTTCAAACCAGTTTTTTCAAGAATCCAAGTGTATCCGAAAGAAAAAAGCAGGAATCCTTTGTTTTCAAAGATTCCTGCTATTTTTCTTTTTTAGAAAGCTGCGGGGCGCTTTCTTCTTATTGTATTATTGTAAATTTAACCGCCGGTTCAGTATGAAGTTGGTACCAATGAAGAATACCACACTTTGCAGCAGATAATAGCCGATGCCATACCAAAACACCAGATGCAGTTGAAAGGTGGTGGTGGCGTGTTCCAACACAGAGAGGAAAGAGAGGGAAGGAACGAGGGCTGTCACAATGCTTTCCAGGGCAGAAATAACGGTGGAAAGAATTACATACCAAATGACGGCCCACAAAATCCGATGGTTATGGGACAGATGGCCAAGGGCCATGGAAACGTAAAGCAGCAGCGTGCTTGCAAAGGTCAAAATGCAGCAATAGAAGAAAAACTCCACAAGGAACAGCGGCCAAGAGGGCATTTTCACAAACGCATCATGGATGATTTCGGCCCAATGGATGGCCAGGAAATCCTGGTAAATTTCTGGATAGCTTAGTAAAATCAAAATACTGCAAATCCCAACGATGGTGCTTAACATGGTGACCAGAAAGGCGCCCAAAAGTTTGCTGCCGATCAGTTGCCAGCTTTTAAGCGGCAGCGTAAACATCAAATAGCCTTCTTTGCCCAAAAGGCCTTGATAAAACCGTTGGACAATGACAATCAGTGTCAAAACGGCAACGCCAATGCAAAGCAGAATATAAACCGACAAAGCAATGATGGCGGCAATGCCGCTGAGTGGTCCGTCGGCATGCAGCGAGAGAGGAAAAAGCCACAAAACCCGGTTGCATAACGCCACCGCCAAAACGGCCCCATAGATGGGCAGCAACCCTCGCAACAGCGACTTTAATTCATAACGCAATAATTTTACCATCTTCCGTTCCCCCCTACCAATGCTTCGGTGCGAAATTGTTCTCTAAAATACCGATCCACCGACATGCCTTCTTGTTCGCGAATCTGGTCTACGGTGTCATGGCGCAGCAGGCGGCCATTTTGTAAAAAGACCACTTCGTCCAGTACCCGCTCGATATCCCCAATCAGGTGGGTGGAAAGAAGCACCGTGCCTTCTTCGTTATAATTGGTTAAAATCGTATTTAAAATGAAATCCCGGGCGGCCGGGTCCACGCCGGCGATGGGCTCATCCATCAAATAGAACTGGGCCTGGCGGCTCATCACCAGCACCAGTTGCACCTTTTCCAATGTCCCTTTGGACATGTTTTTCAGTCGTTGCTGCAAGGGGATGGAAAGGGTATCCAACATGGAGAGGGCTTTTTGCCGGCTAAAATCGGTGTAAAAATCGGCAAAAAAGTCGATTAAATCCGTCGTTTTCATCCAAAGGGGAAAATAAATCTGGTCTGGCAGATAACTGATGATGGATTTGGTATAGACGCCGGGGGCCTGGCCGTCGATGCGAATAGTGCCAAAGGAAGGCTGTAACAGACCGCAAAGCAGTTTGATCAGTGTGGTCTTGCCGGAACCGTTGGGGCCCAAAAGGCCGATGGTGCGTCCCCGACAGAGGGTCAAGTCCAGATGGTCCAGGGCCACTTTTCCTTTTTCATATTGTTTGGTCAGCTGTTGCAGCTGGACGAGAGGTGTCTGTGTCATGGGGTATTCCTCCTTTTTACCAACAGGTCAATGGCTTCTTGGGTACCATAGCCTAAGGTGGTCATTTGAAAAAAATATTGATCGATATGGGTTTGGGCCAGGCGCTCCCGCACGGCAGAGATGATGGAGGTATCCTCCGTCACGGTGCGCCCGGCGGTGCGATTGGTCACGATCAAACCTTCTTGTTCCAACTGGGATAGGGCCCGTTGCATGGTGTTGGGATTGACGCCGGCTTCGGCGGCCAAGTCCCGCACGGGTGGAATCCGGCCGCCGCTTGGATAGCGGCCGGAGGCAATGCGTTGGGTCAGTTGTTCGGCCAGCTGGAGATAGATGGGTCGATCCTCGGTTAAGTTCCACTGCATGGAGCGACCTCCTTTCTTTTTACTTGTATTATTGTATTACTGTCTTAATACAATATAAAACAAAGAGCCGTTTTTGTCAATGGGGTTTTTTCCTCGATACAAAAAATCCTTCGCGTTGGCGAAGGAAAAAGAGGTTATGGCGTTGGAGAAGAGAGGGCCTGGGCGCTTTCTTTGGCGTTTTGGATGGCCTGTTGTTCCAGCTGTTCAAAGGCTGCCGTTTGGGTTAAAATTTGTTTGACCAGTTGGTCCAAAGGAGAAGAAGGGCGATAGTCGGCGGGGACAAAATAGCGGATGCGCTCTTGGCGGCGCATGGCATAGACTTTGGACTTATCTTCTGTTTGGGGGTCATAGACCCCGATGGAGTGGCCGCCGTTTTTGGTGATGAGGCGCATACAAGGGATGTCGGTGTCGCTGTCGCCGATGTAGAGAAAATTGCGAAAAGGCACCCGCAGTTTGTCGGAAGGCAGGTGGACATTGACAAAGGGGTCGTTGCTATTCAGGCAGCCCTTTTCGATGCGGAACAGGAATTGGGTTTTTCCGGTGTAGTTGATGGCCTGGGCCGGCCAGCAGGCATAGCCTTTTTCGTCATAGAAAAAGGAGCTGGCATAGATTTTTTCAAATTCATGGGCGATGGAAGAACCGGCAATCATTTCTTCCAGACCAGAGGAGATGATATAATGTTCCACCGTAAGCCCCAAAGCGTGGCCATAGGCACGGATTCGGCCAAACCAATCGGTCACACCGGGGAAAAAGGAGACACGGCTGCCATAGGAGGCAAAGATGTCTCGGGTAAAGCGGCCGTGTTTTAAGATTTGGTACATATAGGCCAAGTTGCGGTCCATGGCGTTTTCATCGGCCAGGGCGTTGGAGAGGCGCCAGAAGTCTTCGATGGAAAGGCCCAAGTCTTGAATCAGCCCTTGGGACTGCATATCGTCGGGAGATAGGGTTTTATCAAAGTCATAGCAGATGGCAACCACTGGCCGGCTGCCTTTTTCTTTTCGCAAAAATTCCATAAAGCACCTCCTTATGGTTGGGTGGATGTGGTTTGACAGGCTTCTTCCAAGGCCGGAAGGACGACGATGGTGCGCTCTTCCAGGCGGATATAGCCTTGCGATGCAAAGGTTTTTAAAAGCTTGGTAACGGTGCTGCGCCCGGCGGAAATCATTTGGGCAAAATCTTCATGGGTAAACCGCTCCGAAAGGCGGATGCCATCGGCTTGGGTAATGCCGCTTTGCACCGAAAGGCGCAGCAGAAGATGTTGCAGGCGCTGGGCTGTGGTATGAAACGAGGAATCATAGACTTGGGCCATGGTGATGCGCAGTTTACAAGCCAGCATGGCCGAAAGGTATTCAAAGAGCAAAGGTTCTTGTTGGGCCAGGTCCCAAAAGGTTTTGGCGGCAATGCGTTCAGTGCAAAGATCACTGTGGGCGATGCTGGAGACATAGTTTTCGTCTCCGTGCAGCAGTGTCACCTCCCCAAATAGATCACCGGGATGCAGCAGCAATAAAATTTTGCTGGCGCCGACGGGGTTGATGAAACATTGTTTGACACAGCCTTTTTTGATGAGGTAGACATAAGATGCTTTATCTCCGCTCAGTTCGATGACGTCGTTTTTATGAAAGTGCTGTTCTACGCCCGTTCCTTCCAGCAAGGATTGCAGTTTTTGACGATAACGGGCATAAATTTGTTTTTCGGTAAAGGTTTGCACGGCGTTTGTCCCCTCTCGTTGTTTGCCATTTGTTTTATTGTAGTGTAATTTTGTATTTTTTGCAATTCAAGAGCAAAAAAGAAGGAATTTTTCAAAAAAATGTGTTCCAGAACACTTTTTTTTCTGCCGCTTTGGCATAAAGTAAACGTAGGTTTTATTTTTTTTACCCTTGGATGTCCGTGAGAAACTGACGAATGTCCATAAACTATGAAGGAGGTAGGTTACATGAGTCATTGGTTGCAAACAAAAAGCTGGGAAGAAGCGGCAGAGGCCATCAAAGAAAGCAAGGAGGTTGCCATTTTGCCGGTGGGCAGTGTGGAACAGCACGGGTTCCATTTGCCGGTGGGCACAGATAGCTATGTCGCCATTACATTGGCCGAATGTGCGGCAGAAAAGACCAATGCACTGTTGGTGCCACCGGTTTGGTTTGGCTGGAGCCCACACCATATGGTTCGTCCAGGCACCATCACCATCCGGCCAGAGGTGCTGATGGATTTGACGTATGATATCATGGCTTCGTTAAAAGCCCATGGCATCACAAAAGTGGTGATGATCAACGGTCACCGCATTGTCAATATCATTTGGATGCAGATGGCAGCCGAAAAAGCCCAGCGGGAATTGGGGATTACGGTACAAATTTTTGACCCGGCCTATATGTCTAAAGACATTGTGGAAAAACTTGGGTTTGGTCCTGTGGGACATGCCGAAGAGGTGGAAACCAGCCATATGATGTATCGGTACCCGGATTTGGTACATTTGGAAAAAGCAAAAGATAACCCGATCAAGCCACAGGATCTCTATTCGGTGGATCCGGCTTATACCCATGATACGTTATGCTATGTGCCAAGTGCCTATAGCCATGCCTTGGAAAATGCAAAAATTGCAGGCGGCACCACAGGCGAACCTTCGAAATCCGACGTGGAAAAAGGAAAAGTATACCACGACCATTTGGTGGAACGTTTGGTGACGGTGGTACGTCGGTTACAGGAGAAGGCATAAAAAAGGAAAGGAATTGGTCTCTGCAACCAAAAAACGAGACAGCAATGGGCCATTGGCCAAAAAGAAGACAACCAGGAGAGACGAAAGAAGCCTGGCCTTGGGGAGCGACAGAGCGGTTGCAGGAGCCATTTTCTATAGATGGATGAAAAGAATTTGGAAGGAATCAGGAAATAAGAAATTTGGAAAGGAGCGCTTGCCTTATGGGGAAAAAAACAAAGAAAGACACCTTTTGGTTTTACCTCATTTTGGTGGTATCGGTGCTGATGGTCAATCCTCCCATTTTATATTGGTTTAATGAGTATTGCATCGATCACCCACTGACATTTGGCTGGCCGACGATGTATGTTTGGCTGGAATTTTGGTATGTGGTCATGATTGTAGATTTTCTGTTTTGCGCATGGAAGTTAAAAAGCTGGGACTGCTCCCAGGATAAAAAAGAAATTACACCGATGAAAAGAAAAAGATAAGAAGGGAGGAAGCGGAGTATGAATTTGGGTTTAGGTATCCTGATTATCTATATGCTGGTGCTGTTGGGCATTGCGCTGTACGCATCCAAGCGGGATGAGAAAAACATCAAGGACTTTGCCACCGGCGGCGGTCTTGGGATTTTTGTTTTGACGCTGACCTTCAGCGCCACCTATCATAGTGCCTATGCGTTTATGGGCGCTGGCGGATTTATTTACACCAATGGCATTGGCTGGTGGGTCAATGGCCTTTGGACAGTACTGCCCGGCGTATTGTTCTGGGTTTGGGGCAGAAGAATCTGGTTTTTGGGCAAAAAATGTGGCTATTTATCGGTATCGGACTATGCCTCTGACGTGTATCAGTCGGGTGCGGTTGGGTTATTGGTAACGGCCATTACCATGGTCTTTACGGTGCCTTATGTGGCCATGCAGGCCATTGGGTGCAGCTATATTTTTACTACCATCAGCGGCGGAAAGCTGAGCTATACGGTAGGCGCCATTTTATTCTTCGTTATTATGATTATTTTGGTTTGGATGGGCGGTATGAAAGGTGTGGCCATCACCGACGCGGCCCAAGGGGTTTTCATGTGGATTGGGCTTTTGGGTGGCGCCCTTTGGGTCATCAAAGCCAACTTCCCTTCTGTTTCTGCAGCCTATGAGGCAGCTTATGAAGCGGCACCCCAATTATTTACACTGCCTGGGCCAAACGGTGTCTGTACGCCGCAAGACTGGCTGTCGCGGTGGTTGGTCATCACCTTTGGTATGATGATGTTCCCGCAAATTTCGCTGCGCTTTTTTGCCGGCAAAAGCCTGCGGGTGATGAAATGGTCGGCCGTGTTCTCTTCCGTTTATCTGACCAGTATTTATGTCTTTACGCCTTGCGTTTCCTTCATTGGCCGCATTTTGCTGCCAGATTTGGCTTCGGCCGACACGGTTTTCCCAGAATTGCTGTTAAAATATACGCCATTGGTGTTTGCTTCTTTGGTCATTTCTGGCGCTTTGGCGGCGGCCATGTCCACCGGGGACTCCCAACTCCATGCAGCCAGCACCATGATCTCTACCGACGTATACAAAAAATATATCAATCAAAATGCCGACGAAACAAAGATGTATGCCGTGGCCAAAATTGGTGTGCTGGTCTTTGGATTGATTTCTGTTATTTTTGCATTGTTAAAACCAAGTGCCTTGAGCGATTTGTTGAACTTGGCCAACAGCGGCGTTGGCGTATTGGTACCAACCATCATCGGCGGCATGTATTGGAAAAAAGCAACCAAGCAGGCCGCCGTCTCCTCCATTCTCATTGGGGAAGTGCTGATGGTATTGTTGACGTTTGTGCTGAAAGTTTCGCCGCTGGGCTTTAGCGCCGGGCTTTGGAGCATGGCCATTTCTCTGGTGGTGTTTGTGGTTGTTTCTCTTTGCACCACAGCAGACGCCTATACGGGAGAAATCATTGATGCCATCAACGACTTTTTTGAAACAGAATAAAAGCAGGAAGTTGCCCCTTGGCGCAGTTTCCTAAAAAAACAAAGATAGCTGAAATCCTTGGAATCCAAGAGATTTCAGCTATTTTATTTTTACGAAAGCTATTTTTTGAAAGAGAACGGTCACAAGTGGCAAGAAGGACTCATAGAAAAGAGAAGCAAGGGTTTCTTTTTGAACTTGTTTTCGGATCGATTTTTGTGTTCCAAACGAAAAAAAGAGCGTTTATTCGTCAAAAAACGACGGTTGAACAAGACAAACCGAAGGATATGTACTGAAAATAAAACAAGTTTTTATGGTACGGTGGTCAGACAGCAGAACAAATGTCTTGTGAGAAAAAACAAAAAATAAAGAATATTGCGGTATTTCATTATAAAAATATGCTAAAATCAGAAAAATTGAATAGAATGTATTGACTTTTATACAATCCGGTACTAAAATATCTACAACATTAAGTTTTAAAGATTTCAGCGAAAGGAGGCCGAGCGCCATGTTTACAACCACCAACCAAAAACAACATAACGTACTGGTCCTCGTCGTCCTCCTCAGCCTTATTCTCCTGGATAAGGTTCTTTTTGCTACACAAAAATGTTATTCGCTGAACGGAGCGCAAGGATGACGCTCAACCAAAACAGAACTTGACCGAGAGGCTAAGCTGTACAGTGGATAACTGTACAGCTTTTTTTTATATCGAAACGGAGGTGAGGGCCATGCTTCTGACAGGCAGTGAAATCGTTCTGGAGGTATTGGCAGAGCAGCAGACGACAACGGTGTTTGGATACCCCGGCGGAAACGTGCTCAGTTTATATGATAAGTTAAGAGAAAACAAAAAAGGAATTCGGCATATCTTAACCGCCCATGAACAGGGCGCTGTCCATGCGGCAGACGGATATTCCAGAGCAGGGAAAGGAATTGGCGTGGTCGTCGCCACATCGGGGCCAGGAGCCACCAACATCGTAACTGGATTGGCCACCGCCTATGCAGACTCCATTCCGCTGGTGGCCATCACCGGTTCCGTACCCACCACCAGCGTTGGTACCGACAGTTTTCAAGAGATCGATACGGCAAGCTTAACCTTAGCCGTGACCAAATATAGCTTCTTTGTCAAGGATATCAAAAAACTGGCCCAGACCATGCGAAATGCGTTCCGCATCGCCCAAAGCGGCCGGCCAGGGCCGGTGTTGGTGGATATCCCCCACGACATTCAAAAAGCCGTCTGTTCCTTTGAACCGGCAGAAAAAGTAAAACCAGAAGAAGCAGAGCAGGTGGAAGCAGAGCAGATCCAACAGGCAGCAGCGCTGTTTAATCAAGCCAAACGGCCCATGATCTACTGTGGCGGCGGTGTCATCCGCAGCAAAACGGCACACCTGGTGAGAAAGTTGGTAGAAAAAAGCGGCGCCTATGTTGCCTTCTCCATGATGGGGATTTCGGCCATGGAGTTGGAACACAGCAAAAACTTAGGTATGGCCGGGATGTACGGCAAGATGGCAGCCAACCAAGCCATCGCAAAAGCTGATGTACTCTTAGCCATTGGCACCCGGTTTTCCGACCGGGGCACCGGCAACCGAGAAGCCTTCGCCAGAAACGCAAAAATTATTCACATGGATGTGGATGAAGCGGAACTGGGAAAAGTGATTCCTGCCGACATCGAACTGACGGGGGATATGAAAGGGGCACTGGAAGCGCTGATCTTGTTGGTGGAAGAAAAAACCATACCCCAGTGGGAGGAGGAAATCAAAACCATCCAAACCACCTTTGCCGAAGAAGAAAAAGAAGGGTTCACGCCAAAACGGATTTTAGAAGCCCTGCGGCAGATGACCGAAGACACAGTGCCTGTTTCCACCGATGTGGGGCAGCATCAGATGTGGACTTCCAAATATTATTCTTTCCGCACCCCGGGCGCCCACTTAACCAGCGGCGGATTTGGTACCATGGGATACGGTATGGGCGCTGCCATCGGCGCCAGCGTTGCCACAAAGGGCCAAAGCTTACTGGTGACAGGGGACGGCAGCTTTACCATGAACATGCAGGAAGTGACCACCGCCGTCAGAAACCAGATTCCGGTGACGGTGTTGGTACTCAATAACGGGGGGTTAGGGATGATCCGGCAGCTGCAAGATTGTTTCTGCGATGGCCGCCGATTCTCCACCGAATTACAATTTACCACTGACTTTGCAGCCCTGGCCCGGGCCATGGGGGCAGACGGATACCAAGTCAGTGACATGGAAACTTTTGAGGAAGTATACAAAAAAACAAGAGCAAATCAGGGCCCAACGGTGATCGATTGCAGAATTGCTGAAAAACAGCATGCCTTACCCATGATTCCACCCAACGGGGCCGTGGAAGATAGAATCGAAGAAAAAGATATTCCCACAAGTTGTTGATAGATAAAGAGGAGGATGCTTTATGGAAACCATTCAAATTCGTTTAACCGCCAATAATGCAGAAGATTTGATCATGCGGATTACCGCAGAATTGCATAAAAGAGGTTTTTCCATCAAAACGCTGTTTTTTGAAAGCTTAACGGCCGATATGGCTTCCATTGGCGTCACCGTTGTGGGAGAAAGCAGCAAACAGGCACAGATTTTGCGCCAGTTGTCTCGGTTATATGACATTCAGTCCGCAGACTTAATTGCTTGTTGATTTTTGGCAGTTTTTTGGGTATAGTAACAGTAAACCCAATAGAAATACAATAAAAATTTTAGCAAAAGAAAGGGAGAAGGATACTTATGGCAAAAATGTATTATGAAGCAGATTGTGATTTGAACAAATTAAACGGCAAATTGATTGCGATTATTGGTTATGGTTCTCAGGGCCATGCCCATGCACTGAACCTGCGGGATTCTGGTTGCAATGTGATCATTGGGTTGAGAAAAGGCGGCGCTTCTTGGCCAAAAGCAGAAGCAGACGGTTTTGAAGTGATGACCGTTGCAGAAGCCAGCCAAAAAGCAGACATCATCATGATCCTGATCAACGACGAACGTCAGGCCGATGTGTATAAAAAAGAAATCGCTCCATACTTGACCGAAGGCAAAACCATTGCTTTTGCCCATGGTTTCAACATCCGTTACAAACAAATCGTTCCACCTCCATTTGTAGATGTATTTATGGCAGCACCAAAAGGCCCTGGCCACACCGTTCGTTCTTTATATAATGTAGGCAAAGGCGTACCTTGCTTGCTGGCTGTGGAACAAAACGCTTCTGGCAAAGCATATGACATCGCTTTGGCTTACCTGGCTGGTATCGGCGGCGCTCGTGCTGGTATCATGGAAACCACCTTCAGCGACGAAACCGAAACCGACTTGTTCGGCGAACAGGCTGTATTGTGCGGCGGTTTGGTAGAATTGATGCGCTGCGGTTTTGAAACCCTGGTAGAAGCAGGTTATGAACCAGAAAACGCTTACTTTGAATGTATCCATGAAATGAAACTGATCGTTGATTTGATCAACAAAGGCGGCATCGCAGCCATGAACTACTCCATCTCCGATACCGCAGAATTTGGCGAATACTACTCTGGCGGCCGTGTACTGCCTTATGAAGAAACCAAAGCAAACATGAAAGCCGTATTGAAAGACATCCAGGATGGTACTTTTGCCGGCAGATGGATTGCAGAAAACAAAGATGGCCGTTGCTACTTCAACTCCAGAAGAGATATGCTGGCTAGACACCAGATGGAAGTGGTTGGGAAAGAACTGCGTGACCAGATGCTGTGGAAAAACGACACCGATTTGGACACTGCTTCCAACTAATCAACAGCTGAACAAACGAGGCTTTTGGGCTTTCGATCCATGGGTTTCACAGGTAACACTGTGAAACCCATCTGTTTATGGATCAAACTTTTGGGTATGGGAAAAAAGCCAAAGGCCAAAGCAAAGGGGGATTGCTATGGATAAACAGGTGATGCGGCTTTTATTATACAGCCGTTTTGCAGAAGATGAGATTTTGCCGGCCTTGGCACAAATTACTGCCGACTGGAAAGAAAAAAAACAATCCAAAGACCAACTGGTGCATCGGATTTATCAGGAAATCAAAAAATTGTTGGACCTGGGGACCACGTTTGGTTTTGATGGAAACTTATGGCAAAATTATTTGACGTTTTTGCTGATGAATAACGAAAACTCCTTTACCCTGACTTGTGAGCGGGTGGGAGCCGGAGACGGAACGGTCAACCAGCTGGCCAAACAGGATTTACAGGTGTTCCGCAATCTGTTTTTCTATGATTTTGCGCCCATGGAGCAGGATTTGGAAATCAACTGTTTTACAGCTATCACCCATTATCAGGCCATCAGCAAGCGAGAACAAATTTATGACCGGGAAGCGGGAGAAATGATTCGAAGCCTGAGCCAGGAGCTGGCGGCCTCGGCCGATGTGGAAGCCATGTTTGCCATTTTGACCGATTATTACCGGCTGCACGGGGTTGGCATGTTTGCCATGCACCGGGCTTTTCGGATTAAGCATGAAGAGGGAAAAGACCTGGAATTTTGCCCTGTGTCCAATGCAGAGCGGATTCGGCTGTCGGATTTGATTGGCTATGAATTGCAAAAAAAGCAACTGCGGGATAACACAGAGGCTTTTGTGGCAGGACGGACGGCCAATAACGTGTTGCTCTATGGCGATGCCGGCACCGGAAAATCCTCCAGTGTAAAAGCGATTCTCAACGAATATGCCGACCAAGGGCTTCGGATGATTGAAATTTACAAATATCAATTCCGCGACTTGTCGGCGGTGATTGCCCAGATCAAAAAGAGAAACTATCGGTTTATCATCTATATTGACGATTTGTCCTTTGAAGCGGAGGAAGTGGAATATAAATTCCTGAAGGCCGTTATCGAAGGCGGCGTAGAGACACGGCCCGATAACATTTTGATCTATGCCACATCCAACCGTCGCCACTTGATTAAAGAAACGTGGAACGACAAAAACGATATGGAATTTCAAGGCGACATCCATCGTTCCGATACGGTGCAGGAAAAACTGTCTCTGGCCAGCCGTTTTGGCGTGCTGATCGATTATTCTGCGCCAAACAGAAAGGCGTTTCACGACATTGTGGAAGGCTTGGCTGCCAAACATCCTCAAATCAAGATTTCCAAAGAAGAATTGTTGGCCAAGGCCAATCAATGGGAATTGCGCCACGGCGGCATTTCTGGACGAACGGCGCAACAGTTTATCGACGATTTGGCCGGAAAACAGAGCGATCCATCCCTTTGAGTTTCAACAAAAAGCAGCTTTTTAAGCGTAGAAAAAGAGCTGGAATCCTTTTTGCAGGATTCCAGCTCTTTTCTTTTTTTGAGTGTTTTTTTGATCGACTGTCTTTGTGGTAGTTTTATTCGCTTTTCCCGTTTTTACGAAATTCCATGGGGGTCATGTGCATCATGGATTTAAAGGTTTTGTGGAAGTAGCTGAGGCCGTTAAAGCCCACCTGTTCGGCAATTTGGCCAATGGACGCATCGGTGTTTAAAATCAAGTTGGAAGCAATGGAGATGCGCACTTGGATGAGGTATTCAAAGGGAGAGGCTTTTAACGTCCGCTGGAAACAGCGGCAGCATTCGCTTTTGCTCAGCTGGGCCGCGTCGGCAATTTCTTGCAGGCTGATGTTTTCGCCATAATGCTTGTGGATAAATTCCAACATGGCCTTGATGCGGCTTTCATCGACGGAATTTTTCTTTGGCACACTGCTCAAGGTATCTCGCATGTTTCGAATAAAAATGAGCCAAAGACAACCCAGGTCATTTTTTTGCTCCAGTTCAAACCCAAATTCTTGTTTTTCGCCCACCTCCAGCATGTGGGATAAATATTGCAACATATTGCGCTGCCAAGGCATGGATGGTTTTAAAATGACATATTTTAAATTAGGGCAATCCACAATGGGGAGGATGTACTTTAACCCCACTTGGTCCACACCGCCCAATACCCCTGTATCAAACAAGATGGAAAACAGTTGGGCCTGGGCGCCATTGACGGGGGCCGACATGTGGATGACGTTGGAATTGATGAACACGCCTTCGCCTTTGGCCAAAACAAAGGTCTCCCCGGCAATTTCAAACTGGATGTGTCCTTCCATCACCACCATAAATTGCAGTTTTTCATGCCAATGGTGTTGGATGATGGGGATGGTATATTGGCTGAAGTCGGCAACATAAATATCGATGGGGTGGGTGCGGGAATTACGGGAAGAAGTCTCTTCCAAATTGCCATCGAAATTGATGTCACGGGAATAGGGAATATGTTGAAACGTTTGTATGAGTCTCACCTCTTTCTCATTTGGATTTTTACTCTTTCGCGCATATTTTACCATACAAAAAAGGATTTTACCATTGCTTTTTCCATTTTTGTGAGAGTTGCAAAAAAGAGGATTCCAAAAATGGGTAAAAACTATGGTTAGAATAGAGTTCATTGTGAGATACGCACAAAAAATTTTTTTGTTGAAAAATAGGCAATTTTTTTTGATCTCGTTCTAAATTGATGAAATTTTTCTAAAAAAAATAAAATTTAACTCTTGTTTTTTCAAATCAGAACAAAAGTGTGTAATATGGTACATACCTATTTTCTGGAAATTATTTTTTCGAAAAATGGATTTGATTTTTAGGTTAGGCTAATATAGTTTTATAATTAGCGTGGAAAATCGATTGTATCTTCCTAACAGGAGTGTTAATATAAATCCATACAAAGTGTTCCACAAAACAAACCATCTCCCAACGTTGTTTGTTTCAAATGAAAGCGTTGCAACGGCAGCCTTTCCTTTTTTGATAGATTTTTGCAACAAAAGGCACACAAGAAGAACCAGTCAAGCGAAGAAGAGACCCAAAAGTGTTTCTTTTTCATTCTTTTCCGATTTCGATCCACTGCGGCGAACAAGTGGATTTGAGATATGCTATCATTTACTATTTTTTTAGGTAGGGAGGAACATGTATGAGCGTAAATTGGATTCTTTTATGTGCAGTTGTGGCCTACATCGTGGCCGTCGTCATTGTGGGTGCCATTTATTCCAAAAAACACCCGGCAAAAGACACCAAAGATATGTTGATTGCCGGCGGCCAGCTTGGTCCATTGATTCTGGGCGGCACCATGGCAGCCACCTGGGTTGGCGGCGGTACCATCACTGGCGGTTCGTTGGCAGTGGGGGCCAACTACGGCTGGTGGCCAGCTATTTTGTACATGTCTTGCCAAAGTTTGGCGCCGTTGTTGCTGTATCATGTGGCAACGAGAGTACGCCGCAGAGAAGCTTTGACTGTCAGCGATATCTTCAATGACCGTTATGGAGCCTTCGCCAGAAACTTTGCCGCGATCGTTATTGTTATCGCCTATGTAGGTACTTGTGCCTATCAGTTTAAAGCCTTTGGCAATGCCCTTTATATCTGTACCGGAGCCAGCTTAACGGCTTCTACCATCATCGGGATTGTGGTGATTGTTGCGCTTGCCATGATGGGTGGGATGCGTTCTGTTGCTGTAACAGACTGTTTTGGTTCCATTTTTATCACATTTGCCATGATCGTGGCCCTGATTGCTTCAGTTGCCTTTAATGGCGGTTTGGAAGGTGTTTTGGCCCGTACGGCAGAAGGAACCACGGATTTCCCATTTGGTAACTATGGTGCTTTGGGATGGCTGGCCTTGACCTTTGGCGGCACCATGAACATCATTGGTGACCAGAACTTCATTCAGAGAATGTCTTCTGGCCGTGACAACAAAACATTGAAACACGCCATTTATATTTTCGTTATCATTATCTTTGCCGTTATGTTCTGTTCTTCGACGCTGGGCTTTGTATTGCGTACCGTATATCCAGACGTAACCAGCGACTTGTTGTTCTTTACTTATGCAGGCGATGTGGTGCCGGTTGTGGGTGCTTTGATGCTGGCCTGCGGCGCAGCTTTGATTTTGACCACGGCCAACAGCTATCTGCTTTCGGCCACCACCAGTGGTGTTATGGATATTTGGTGCCAGTTCTTTGATAAAAACGCCACCGAAAAGAGAAAAGTTTGGTATATCCGTGTTTGCCTGGTGATCTTTGCTGTGATTGCTTATGTCATGGGTACGTTCTTCCCAGACGTATTGGCTGTACAAAACTATGTGTACGCCCTGTATTCTTCCGCCATCACCCCAGCACTCTTTGCTGCTTTGATGTGGAGAAAAGTAACGGTACAGGGGGCTACGGCTTCCATCGTTTCCGGCGCTGTCATTACGCTGGCCAACGAATTTACCGGTACTCCGATTTATGATATTCCAAGTGCCATTTTTGCCATCCCCGTTTCTGTATTGTTGCTGTACTTTGTTTCCAAAGCAACTTACAAAGGCCCAACCGAACGCGACAAGGCATTCTTTGCTGGCCAGGATGAAACGGTTTAAGAAAAAAACAGATTCTCTTGTTGTTTGGCGGCAGGGTCAAACCTGCCGCCGGTCCAACCAAAGCGATTGGCGCTCTGCCTTGGCCTTTGGCCTTCTGTTCGCAGGCAGAGAGCGAAAACTGGAAGAAAGACGAAGCAACTTGATGATAGAGGAAAAAAAGAAGTTGTTTTCAAGGAGGAGATTAGCATGAAACTGATGCACACAAAATTGCCCGATTTCTACAAAAAATTGCAGGACGCAGGCAAAAAATTTAACCCAGATACGGAAGTCGTGGTGCGGGGCATGGAAAACATGGAAAGCGCCAAATTGGCTTCCCTGCGTGTGGGTCGTGCAGAAGAATTTATGGAAGAATTGGCCGAAAACCCAGATGTAGCAAAAATTGAAGTAACCGTTTTACCACAAATTCCAGAAACCATCCACACCATCGTTTTCAAAGCCATCAAAAAAGACGGCACCGCCGGCAAGGCCATTTTGGGCAGTATGTTCATTACCACTCCTGCGGCAGAATGCTATTACCATGACGCAGAAGAAGTGGACGACCGCCGTGTTCCTTTCGATTGATGCTTGACGAAAAGACAAGAATAAGGATGAACAGGAAGGAGAAAAGAAAATGAACAAGCTCAAATATAAATTGATTCCACAAGGCGCAGCCGAAGGAAGAAACCCCATCCACTTGATTTTTGTGGACAAAAAAGACGTGGTAGCAGCAGGACTGACTTATCGTCAAGCTTGCGAAGTGATCGCAAAGGACTTCAAAGAACCTTCTGCCATCAATATCATTGATATGGACGCCGTTACCGTCAGCAGCGACGGGATCATGGTGGACTATGGCATCGTTGCTTTTGCATCGGTGGACTATGGCATGATCAACAAAGATTTCGGCTATCTGGAAGTTTCCGAACAGCCTTATTCCACCAAGCTGTTGGCCGAAGAGCCACACATGAAACAATGGGATAACATCGATGCTTATAAAGGCAAACGCCTCTATCGTGGTCCTAACTTCGAAGACAGATGGCCTCGTGTCCCTCATAACGAAACCCAGACCATCACCGGCCGGATTGCCAACAACAACACCGGTTCGGAAGTGATGAACGTGGTGGATATGACGGAAGTGCTGATCCCAGCGTATGGTGCTTTGGAAATCATGAAAGATGGCGAAGTGCTCATCGGTGTGGCCGGTCCGGAAATCTCCGTTGGGATTGGTATGGTGGTATTTGAAACCTATGGCCGTATCTTCCATCGTTCCTATGGCGCAGGGTTGACCGCCCATAACTCTGGCAAATATGCCAAAACCGTAAAGAGTGATTACCCAGCCATTGCCGGTCCAAAACGCACCTTGGCAGAATACACCATGCGTGCATTGGAAATCGGCCTGGTGCCAGGCAAAGATTTGGGCTGTTCTCCAGCCGTACTTTCCATCGCCAAAGCCATGGGCAAACCAATCGCCTTCGACAATATCGAAGAGAGGGCTTGGATTGAATTGGAAAGCGTTGGAATCCGTCGTGCCGACTTGGAAGCACCTTCTACCCCAATGACCAGAGAAGAAATTTTGGCCAAAGCAGACGAAATTGTACCTGGTTTGACCGACGGCAAACTGTTCAAAGTGGCCGATATCAGCGAAATTCGTTATGCAGAATGCTGATCGAATGCACAATCTTTCGGGATGGTTGCACAATTTTTTGCCCATCAATTGCATCGGGTGAGAAAATAGTGTAAAATAACAGCAGGCCAAAGGCCCAATACATTCCAAAACAACGACCTCCGTCCGAAAGGGCGGAGGTTTGTAGAAAACAGAGGTGTGGCAGTATGGATCATGAATATATCATTGCACATGCAGACAAGTCTGTGATGAAAATTTCCGGCTTGAAAGTGAAAGGATTGAACACGAAACAGCTGGAAGAAATTTTGTCGGAAAAACTGCATACGTTTGTCCGCGTCATTGGCGTAACTGGTGATAACATTGAAATGGATGTCTATAACATTGAACCAGAACAAGTGCGCCGCAACGAAAAAGGCCTCATCGAAAGCCTGGTTTTGACCGAAGGCATTACGGTGACGGATTTGACCAAGATGACTTGCAGTGACAAGATTGTAGAAGTAAACTATGACGAAATTCCGGCGGAACCGATTTCTGCCTGCGCAATGGAAAGATGGATGAAGAGACCATGAAAAAAGCATATATTCTCCCAACTGGGGACGAAATTCAAAACGGCATTGTGTTAGACTTGGATGCACCAGAATTGATGGGCCAAATTCTGCGCCAATATCCCCAAGCAGAAGTCACACGTTTGTGCCCACTGAAAGACGTGGAAGATGTGATTTTCCAGAAAATTACGGAAGTGGCCGAAGGCGCGCCGGACCTGATTGTATTGATCGGCGGTAGTGGCGGCGGTCACCGTTTTAGCCCAACCTTGGGTAAAGATTTTACCCATACGGCATTGGCTCGCTATTTAGACGAATATGCCTCCCATGAAATTTATGGCAAAAACGGCCATATGTGGACGAAGCTTGTTTGCGGCAAAAAGGGCAGCACCACCTTTATCAACGTGCCAGGCCCCTTTGTGGAAGCCCAGGCCGCCATCAAGGCGTTTTTAACGGCTTATGAAAAACAGGCAACACCCGATGAAATTTCTTTGGCGATGGCAGAGGCCGTCTTTGCGCTGTACCCGGTGGGGGCCGCAAAAGAAGTGAAATAACGACCGTTTTTGGCTGCAAAAAAACGGCGGTGCTGGATTGGCACTGGCAGGCCAAGACAGCGTTTTTTGGTAGGAGATTTGGTTGTAAGCGAAAAAAGAGATACAGAAGAAAGGGAGTCGGAGATGTTAGTACCAAAAGCAATATCCTTTGACGTATTTGGCACCATTATCGACTGGGAAGGCGAAGTACAGGCTTTCTTTAAAAGATTTATGGACAAGAAAGGGATCGTGGGGGTTGATCCCAAAGAAGTACAGCAAAGATGGGAAGAAATTCAGTTCGTGTATATCCAAGAACAGTATCGTCCTTACAAAGAAGTGCTGTTTCACACCATGGGCATGACCTGTAGAGAATTTGGGTTTGAATTTACCGAAGCAGATGCCCAGGAATTTGCCGATTCCATGGCAAATTGGAAAGCATTCCCAGACTCTGTGGAAGCGTTGAAAGAACTGAGAAAATATACCAAAGTGGTTTATCTGACCAATACCGATAACGCCATCATCGAAGCCGTTATGAAAAATACAGGCATCGAAGCCGACGACGTGGTAACGGCAGAAATGGCTGGTTGCTACAAACCATATACCGATGGTTTCAAACTGTGCCAGGAAAGACTGGGTATTCCGGTGGAAGACTGGATGCATGCAGGTTTTGGCTTTAAGTATGACGTGGTTCCAGGTAACCGCATGGGTTACAAAACCATCTGGGTAAACCGTCAGGGGATTGTTCGTCCCTTCCGCGATCAAGAAGACATTATGTGCGGCGATCTGAAAACCTTGGTATACATCATCAAAGGGATGTATATGGAAGATCAGGCCAACGCAGCAAAATAAAAACGAATGTAAAAACCGTTCCCATCAAAAGGAACGGTTTTTTTGTGCCAAAGAGGGGGGATGTAGAATCCTTTTTTTGCATGAAAAAAAGACCGGCAGTACATCTACCGGTCTTTTGGTTTTTGGGTGCTTTAGCTTAACAAAACCCCTAGTTTTACTAGGGGTAAATAAAATACTTTAGTATACAAAACCTCCTAATTATAATTTTAGAATGAAGGTTTGGCGACCGCATTACTAAAATAAATT
>CALWGC010000019.1 GCA_944378105.1 uncultured Clostridia bacterium | reverse complement strand
ATTTTAATGGATTAACCTATATTTTATATATCCTATTCCTAAAAGTCAATTCTGGATTATCTGGGAACTTCTGATGATATCTCTTAAATAAACAGTAATAGAATAGTATAAAGTTGTTTTGATTATCTGTAAAATACAAAGAAATTTAAGGGCAAATAAACCGAAACTCATTTGTTCAGTTTTGCATTGTGCAGTATGAGAGATAATTGTCATAAAAGCCTTTAACTGCAATACTTTGTTAACCTTTTCTGCCTTGCAAAAAGTGAAACTCAATGCTGTGTTTTTGCTATGTTGCTTGTGATGTCAGTATTACGCTTGCTGAACAAACAAGCACAATCCTTGAAAAATTTACCTGTTTTACAGCAAAAAAACACCGCCGCCCCGTTTTTTTGGGACAGCGGTATTTTTTCTTCCGGTTTCGTTTTCTTTCCAAAAGCCGCTTTGCTTAGTGGAGTGTATCCGCCATATCCTCCAACACATCTTCTGCTTTGGAAATCATTTTTTTACCGGTGCGCATCATTTGTTTTTTTGCCGATTTGCTGTTTTTGGCATATTCCATGCCGGCTAAGCCTGCCAGGCCGCCCAGCATCAAGCCCATTGCGCCAATGGCCAATTTGTTCATGGCGTTTCGCTTCCTTTCCGTCAAAGTTTTGCCTTTCATGGCGTTCTTAGTATGGGAAAAGAAGCGAAAATTTAAACATCAAATTGCATCACTGAATGCCGGGAATTTTCGGCAAAGATGCAAAGCCTTTTTGAATTTCTTCGTCCGTTGGCTCATAATTTTGCATTTTGTTTTCATGATAAGATTGATAAGCCGTTAAGTCAAAGCTGCCGTTACCGGTCAAGCCAAACAAAATGGTCTTGGCCTCTCCCGTTTCTTTGCACCGAATGGCTTCATCAATGGCCACCCGAATGGCGTGGGCGCTTTCTGGTGCTGGCAAAATGGCTTCCGTTTTGGCAAACAGCACAGCCGCATCAAATACGTCATTTTGGTATACGGCTCTGGCTTCGTCCAAGGCTCCGTCGTGGTACAATTTGGAAACGATGGGCGACATTCCGTGATAACGCAAGCCGCCGGCATGGATGGATGCAGGCATAAATCCTGCCCCCAAGGTATACATTTTTGCCATTGGTGTCACGTGTCCCGTATCGCAATAGTCATAAGCATATTTCCCTCTGGTCATGGATGGACAAGCCTTTGGTTCGACGGCGATGAAATGAGGATTGCGTTTTCCGGTCAATTTGTCCTGCATAAATGCAGAAATTAAACCGCCCAAGTTAGAACCGCCACCGGCGCAGCCAATGATAATATCAGGATATTCGTCCACTTTTTCCATCTGCAATTTACTTTCCAACCCAATGATAGATTGATGCAGCACCACCTGGTCCAACACAGACCCCAATACATACCGACAGTTTGGCGTGGTCACTGCCGTTTCCACTGCTTCGCTGATGGCCGTGCCCAAAGAACCGTTGCAGTTGGGGTCGGCCGCCAATACGGCCCGCCCGGCTGCCGTTTCCATGCTGGGGCTTGGGATCACCTGGGCCCCATAAGTTTCCATGACGGCTTTGCGATATGGTTTTTGCTGGGCACTGATTTTAACCATAAATACTTTCAAAGGCAGGTCATAAAAGGCACAAGCCATAGAAAGGGCGGTCCCCCACTGTCCGGCCCCTGTCTCTGTGGTCAAGCTGGTGATGCCTTGGGCCTTGTTATAATAAGCCTGGGGAATGGCGGAGTTCAATTTGTGGCTGCCAGAAGTGTTTTGCCCTTCATATTTATAGTAGATGTGGGCTGGGGTGTCCAGCAGTTTTTCCAGGGCATAGGCCCGGCAAAGAGGGGCCGGACGATACATTTTATATTTATTCAAAATTTCTTCTGGAATTGGAATATACCGCTCCGTGGAAAATTCCTGCCGGCAAAGCTCTTCTGCAAACACCGGGAATAAATCTTCCATCTTGGCTGGTTTCATCGTTTGGGGATTGATAAAAGGATCATGATTTTCTTTCATGTCCGCTTTCACATTATACCAACTCTGAGGCATCTCGTCTTCAGATAATAAAATGCGGTTTGGAATTTTTGCCATTTTTCTTCACTCCTTTTCTGTATAAAAAAAGCGCCCCCAACAGAACTTCTGTTAGGGGACGCAAAATACGCGTGGTGCCACCTCTATTGCAAAAGGACAAACCCTTTGCCACTTTCCTCTCTATAACGGGAGAAACCCGTGTCCCCTACTGAGCTTGCGCCGTTTGGTTCCCACTCCCAGGCCCATTCTTTGTGCCGCCGGCGCCCTCCTTCCACCCTTGGGAGGACTCTCTGAAAAGCCACGTATCACAAATACTTTTCCTGTTCATCACTTTAGTGTAGTAATAAAATTGAAAACTTATTCTTGATTATACACACCTTTTTTCATTTGTCAAGCATTTTTTCCTCATAAATTTTCTTGTTACGAAATAGAATTTTTTTACAGGAAAAAACTTCCTTTTCGGAATCAGTTTTTCCATACAAAACTATGTTTTTTGTCAAATCTGTATAAGAAGTTTGCAAAAATATTTATATTTTAGACAAAATACCACTTGCAAATGCCAAAAAATGTGATATAATATCTTCCATGCAAAAACATTTGTATATCGCAAAATAACAATGACGAAAACTAAATCCGTGTATCCATTGCAGAGAGCCGGCGGCTGGTGAAAGCCGGTTGGTCAAACGGATGTTCCATTTTCCGAGTTGCCGGCGAGGAGTCGGAAGGGTTCTGCCCTTTATCGCAGAAAACGAGTGGGTTCCTCTTTTTTTGGAGGACCAATGCGGGTGGCACCACGGGAGCAAGTCTACTCTCGTCCCAACAAGTCAGTTTGTCGGGACGAGGGTTTTTTTATATCCTTTTCCCAACTGGAACAAGAACCAAAAATAAGGGAGGTTTTATTTATGGAAAGAGTTTACAATTTTTCGGCAGGTCCATCGATGCTGCCTTTGGAAGTACTGGAACAGGCACAAAAAGACTTCGTATGTTATAAAAACGCTGGCATGAGCGTGATGGAAATGAGCCATCGTTCCAAAGATTTTGAAGACATCATCTTCACCGCCGAAGCCGATTTAAGAGAATTGATGGCAGTACCAGAAAACTACACCATTTTGTTCTTGCAAGGCGGCGGCAGCACCCAGTTTGCCATGGTTCCTATGAACTTGATGACCAAAAATGGCAAAGCCGACTATGTAAAAACTGGCCAGTGGAGCAAAAAAGCCATCAGCGAAGCAGAAAAATACGGCAAAGTCAATGTGGTTGCTTCTTCCGAAGACAAAGTGTTCAGCTACATCCCAGAACTGGACCCAACCAAATTTGATCCAGAAGCCGATTACTTCTATATGACACTGAATAACACCATCTATGGTACTCATATTCCAGATAGCCTGATCCCAGACACCAAAGGCGTGCCTGTGGTAGGCGATATGAGTTCCAACATCCTGGCCGAACGGTATGACATCAGCAAATTTGGTCTGATCTTTGCCGGTGCACAGAAAAACCTGGGCCCAGCCGGTGTGACCATCGCCATCGTTCGTAACGACCTCATGGGCCACGCCATGGACTTTACCCCAACCATGCTCCGCTATGACATCCATGCCAAAGAAAAATCCCTCTACAACACCCCACCAACCTTCTCCATCTACTTTGCAGGTTTGGTATTCCAATGGGTGAAAAAAATGGGCGGCATTGATGTGATGCAGAAAATCAATGAAGAAAAAGCAGCCATCCTTTATGACTTCTTGGATAACTCCAAGCTGTTCAAAGGCACCGTTGTGAAAAAAGACCGTTCTTTGATGAACGTACCTTTCATCCTGCCAACAGAAGAATTGAATGCAAAATTCATCAGCGAAGCAAAAGCAAAAGGCTTTGTAAACTTGAAAGGCCATCGTACCGTTGGCGGTATGCGCGCTTCCATCTATAACGCAATGCCAGTGGAAGGCGTAAAAGCTTTGGTAGAATTTATGGGCAAATTTGAAGTAGAAAACAAATAATCAAAAAGTAATCATCAGTTTGAGATAGAGAAAAGAGGCGGATTCCCATGTATCGTGTCAAAACTTTGAATGAAATTTCCGAAAAAGGTCTGGTGAAATTGCCAGCCAAAGACTTTATCGTTGGTAAAGATGTGGAAGATCCAGAAGGCATCATCGTCCGCAGCGCAGAAATGAAAGACTATGCCTTCCCAGAATCTTTGTTGGGCATTGCCCGCGCCGGGATTGGTGTCAACAATATCCCCATCGATAAATGCTCCGAAGAAGGTATCGTCGTTTTCAATACCCCAGGCGCCAACGCCAATGCCGTAAAAGAATTGGTGCTGACAGCCCTCTTCCTCTCCTCCCGTAAAATTGTGGAAGGCATCCACTGGACCAAGAGCCTGCAGGGTACAGAAAACATTGAAAAGCAAGTAGAAAGCGGCAAAAAACAGTTCGTAGGCCCAGAAATCATCGGCAAAACCCTTGGCGTTTTTGGCCTGGGTGCCATTGGTGTGTTGGTGGCCAACGCCGCCGCTGCTTTGGGCATGAAAGTCATCGGCTATGACCCATTCCTTTCGGTACATTCTGCATGGAGCATTTCCAGCCAGGTAGAATTGGCCGACAGCAAAGAAACCTTGGTAGGCCAGTGCGATTATATCACCATGCACATGCCTTTAAACGATGCCACCAGAAATATGTTTAACACGGAACTGTTTGGCTACATGAAAAAAGGCTGCCGCCTGCTGAACTTCTCCCGTGGAGAATTGGTGGATAACGCTGCTTTGAAAGCTGCCATGGACGAAGGCGTTGTTGCAAAATACATCACCGACTTCCCAAATGCCGAAGTACTGGAAATGGAAAATGTCATTGCCATTCCTCACCTGGGCGCATCCACACCAGAATCGGAAGAAAACTGCGCCGAAATGGCTGCCATCGAAATGAAAGCTTTCCTTAAATATGGCACCATCCGCAACTCCGTAAACTTCCCTAACTGCGAAGCCATGTATACCGGCAAAGCGCGTATCACCATCGCCCACAAAAACGTACCAAACATGATCGGTTCCATCACCACCGTGTTTGCAAAAGAAAACCTGAACATCGATAACATGATCAATAAAGCCAAAGGCACCATGGCCTATACCATCGTCGACCTGGATAGCCTTTGCGGCAAAAACCAGGCCATTTTGGATGACTTGAATGCCATCGAAGGCGTAGTAAGAGCAAGAATCGTGAGAGAAAAATAAGCGGATACAAAAAGCTTTGCACGAAAAGCAGTTTTCCAAGAAGATTGTTTTTCTTCTTGGAAATTGCGATCGCAGTCTTCAGAAGAAAACAACCTTTGCAAAAAAATAAGATAGCTGAAACCCTTTGTACACAAGGATTTCAGCTATCTTTGTTTTCTCTTTGTTTTCTTAGGAAGCTGCGCCAAAAAGTGTAAGGCTTTTTTCTTTTTCTTTTTTTATTCCATTTCTTCTGCCAACAAAGTGACGGTTTGGGTTTCTTTCTCATACTGACACCGACTTTGTGGCACCCGGGCAATGACGGCCAAATCCTCTACCGTCACATAACAAACCCCATCTTTTACCATCGGCGCCCTCTGCATGGGAATATCCGGCACGGCATTGACCGTCATGGTGTCTTTTCCCACCCAAAGCTCTGCTTTTGCCTGGGGTGTTTTTGCTTCTATTTTCTGCTCCTCTTCCATCCAAGTCAGTTCCAAGTCTGGATTGAGGATTTCTGCCGTTTGGCGCAAAGGCAGCAGTACCGTATCTTCCCATGCAACGATGGGCTCTGCAAGAAAAATCTTCTCTTCTTGATTTTTCATCCAGTAATCCTGCCCCACTTTTCCCACATAAGGAATGAGCGTTACCGGCTGATCATCCATGGAAACGGGGACGTTTTCCTCAAAAAGAATCTGCTTGACACCGGTAGCCGCAAGGATTTTTTGCTTTTCTTCCTCTGAAAAAGTACCCGCACAACTGCAAACCAGACCATTTTCCTCCACACTCAGGTTTACCCAATAGTTTCGGCCTTCTTGCTCCGACAAAATCCTCATGGCCTCTTTCAACTCTTGCAGCGTATATGTCACCGGTTGAAACCGCACCCATTGGGCGGCGTCTCCCGTCAACGTGGCCGCAAAGGGGCGAACGGCATCCACATCGGTAACACAAATCACAATCACACCATTTTCAATATACCTTCCCCCGTCATACTGCCGCAGCGTTTCCTCTGCCTGCATGGCTTCGTAGACATCCCATCTCTCCTGGGCCTGTGTGGAAACGGAAAACCCCAACACCATACAAAGTACCAACAGCCATCGTTTCATATCCACCACTCCTTTTTCCAAAAAAAGAACTCGTCTAAAAACAGTATATCATACTCCTTTTAAACGGGATAGTCTTTAAAAAATCAATTCGCCGGGGCGATACCCTTTCGGTAATTCTTCTTCTTCCAAAAATTGGAAGGTTTCATCTTGCAGTGTAGGCAAAAACGCTTCATAGGGCAGCGGGTTAAACTCACAGCCATAGTCGTTGGCCCCAAACCATTTGCCTTCCTTGGCGCTCAAATTCATGCCGCGGGCAAACTTGGTGCGGTTGGAGCAGTCATGGACCACCAAGTCCCACTGTTCCTCTGCTGCCTGTTTCATCAGCTTCAGCGTCAGTTCCCGGCTCCAAATGGGCGATAAATACCCCAGCCGGCATAAATACATGGGCGTGCCCAGATAGTTTTGCAAATTGTTGTTGTTCAAATGCAGCTCGGCACAGTTGATGAAGTCCAACCCTGTGGCCAAAATCTTCTCTTTCTTTTGCTGGAACGCTTCATAAAATTCCGGCGTCATGGGTGTTTCAATCCCCACCTGAGGAATAGATTCCTTGGCCCAACCAATGGCTTCAATCACCCGGTCCGAACAGCCAGAAGCGCCCAAGTTAAACCGTAGTTCATCCAACCCCGCTTCGCCCAGGGCCTTCAAGTTCTCCCGGGTGGCTAAGGTGCCGTTGGTATACATGTGCTGGTGAATGCCGGCCTTCTGGAAGCGGCCAATGATGGAATAATATTTCTCGATTTCCATAAATGGCTCCAAATACACATAGGCCACGCCGGTAGGCTTTTTCTGGATGGATAACAGCAAATCCAGATCTTGTTCCCGATATTTGGTGCCGCCAATATCCCACATGCCTTCGCCAATGGGTGGAATTTCGTCCAGTTCGCCATAATTATAGCAGAATTTGCATTCCACATTGCATTTGTTGGTTTTGCGGATGGAGCTTAACCCGGTACCAAGCAAGCAGGAACAGCAACCCAAAGGAATTTTTTTGTCATTTCCCACATAATAACTTCTGCCCTGCAATGTCTTTAATCCGGGAATCTCTTTGAGCAGCGCCTGATGACGGGCGTCCACGGCATCTTCGATCTGCGCCATCACAGCATAGACAATTTCCTGCTGTTTGACCATCAATTCTTCTTCTTCCGGCAGCATGGCAAAAAAGGAAAACCACTGCAACGCATCTTTTTTTGAAATCTTCATGGTTTGCCCTCCTTGCCTTATTTCCAGTAGTCAAATTCCAAATCGTAAATCCGCACCGTATCGCCCTCCTGGATGCCTTTTTCCTCCAGGGCCTCAATGATACCTTTTTCTTTCAAATACCGCTGGAAGAAGGCAAAGCCTTTTTCCGTATCGATATTGGTATAACCAATCATCTTTTCCACACCAACACCGGTCACCACATAATAGTTATCGTCATAAACTTCAATGGAAAATGGTTCGTGGTCGATTTCCGGTTCCACATATTCGTCAAAGTCTGTCTCGAAAACAATATCTTCCGGATATTCTCTCAATTTTTCTGCCACCGCAGCCAGCAGTGCATCCAATCCCTGATTGGTGGCAGCAGAAATGCCATATACCGGAATGCCCTTTGGTTCATACACAGCTTTCAGCCGTTCCAAGTTTTCTGCCGCTTCTGGAATATCCATTTTGTTGGCGGCAATCACCTGGGGCCGTTTCATCAATTCTGGGTTATACTGCTCCAATTCGTGGTTGATTTTTTCAATCTCTTCCACTGGGTCGTTGCCTTCCACCGCGGCCGCATCCACCACATGGATGAACACCTTCGTCCGTTCCACATGACGCAAAAAGGCATGTCCCAATCCCACGCCTTCGCTGGCGCCTTCCACCAGGCCCGGGATGTCGGCCAGCACAAAGTCACTGCCGTCTTTTCCCTGCACCACGCCAAGGTTCGGCGAAAGGGTGGTGAAATGATAATTGGCGATTTTGGGGTTGGCATTGGTCACCATAGAAAGCAGCGTGCTTTTGCCCACGTTAGGGAAACCAATGATACCTACATCGGCAATCAGCTTCAATTCCAAAATCACGTCATATTCTTTGGATGTGCGGCCCTGTTCGGCATAACGGGGGGCCTGACGAGTTGGCGTTGCAAAATGCTGGTTGCCTTTGCCGCCTTTACCGCCTTGGATGACCACCACCGGCTCGTTGGGCCGGGTGATGTCAGCCATGACTTTGCCGCTTTCTGCCTCCCGGATGACGGTACCCACCGGCACTTTGATGATGACGTCTTCGCCGTCTTTGCCGGTACGGTTACATTTGCCGCCATTTTCGCCCACCTGGGCTTGAAATTTCCGTTTAAACCGGAAATCCATCAGCGTATTCATGCTGGGGTTTCCCACAAAAATCACATCGCCGCCCCTGCCGCCATCGCCGCCGTCGGGACCGCCATGGGTGATATACTTGGCACGATAGAAGGAGACGGCGCCGTTACCGCCGTTACCGCCTTTGATATGAATTTTCACCCGATCTACAAACATGGTTTCACCTCATTTATCCTGTCTGTCCTACCTCTTCTTCTCTCTCCTTTGGCTTCCTGCGGCCAAAGAAAACGCATTTTCGTGAAAAAAAGGCTCCAAACGCGCAGCATTTGGAACCTCTTTCGTCTTTGTCTTATTCAGCAGCTACCGGATAAACAGAAACCTGTTTTTTGTCTCTGCCTTTTCTTTCATAGCTAACCACACCGTCAACCAGTGCAAACAGGCTGTCGTTACCGCCAATGCCTACATTGGTGCCAGGATGAATTTTTGTTCCTCTCTGGGTATACAGGATGTTGCCAGCCAGTACAAACTGACCATCTGCACGTTTTGCACCCAGTCTTTTTGCTTTGGAGTCACGGCCATTTTTGGTGGAACCGGAACCTTTTTTATGTGCAAAAAATTGAAGGTTTAATTTCATCATCATGCTCTACCTCCTTCATCGAAAATCTCAATAGTATTTGCGTACGCTTCTTGTACGCTTTGTAGGCCGAAGTACATTGCTTCTAACAGCAATTCCACATCGTGCCTTTCTTGGGGGGAATGGGTTTTTTCCAACTGAAAAGTCAAAAACCCGCCTTCTTCCTCTGCGGCATCCACCGAAAAGATGGCTTTGGTGAATTGTTGAATGCTGTTGATGGTGTTAATCACCAACATACTCACCGCCGCACAGACAATGTCTTCCCCTTCTTCGGCAAAACCTGCGTGGCCTTCCATGCGAAAGCCACAGATTTTGCATGCTGCATCACGATCTATTTCAACCTGAATCATCGATTTTTACAGATTGATTTTAGCGATTTGCAATTTGGTAAATGGCTGTCTGTGGCCTCTTTTTTTGTGGAAGCCTTTTTTGGGTTTGTATTTGTATACAATCACCTTTTTGGCTTTGCCTTCGCCCAGAACAGAAGCGGAAACAGTAGCACCAGCTACATAGGGAGCACCAACGGTTACACCCTGGTCGTTAGAGAGCACCAGAACTTTATCAAATACGAATTCGCTGCCTGCTTCCACGCCCAATTTTTCAACGGTGATTACATCACCTTCAGCAACTTTATATTGCTTTCCACCAGTTTCAATAATTGCGTACACACGTACACCTCCTCATTCGTTACTCGCCAAATACGGTACCAAAAGCCTTTCTTTTGGTTTCCAAAAACCTCTTTGTGCGGCTTTACGTGCATACCAAACGCACTGTAATATAATATCACGTTTCAAGCATTTTTGTCAATCTCTTTTTCTGCTTTTTTCAAAAAAAATTCCCTTACAGTTCCGTTTCCAGCCGCTCCATTTTTTGCGCCATTTCTTCCGCCTTGGCCACCTGTTTTGTTCTGGTATAAAGCCGCTTTAGCCCTGCAAGTACTGTGCGATAAAGCCGCAGTTTTTCCCCTTCTTTTTCTTCCAACAGCTCTTTTGCTTCCAACAAAATTTCTTCGGCCAAAGGATATTCTTTTTCTTCCATCCATAACCGGCCGGCCGAAAGCAAATCGGCGGCTTTTTGCATCTTGTCTTCTTCCAAATCCAGTTGGGCCAAAGCGCGGTAACTTTCTGCTGCCTCCCGCCGCAGGCCTTCTTTTTTGGCCAACAACGCATACCGCCTCAGCCACAAGCCATATTCTCTGCGCCGTTGCAGCTGGTGGCTACGATAAAAGGAAAGCACCGTTTCCAAAAGCCGTCTGGCCGCCTCCGTCTCTCCCCGTTTTTCCAAGGCTTCCGACAAAAAGCCAATGGTGCGGTGATAAAAGAGGGGATCTTTTTGGCGAAATCCTTCGCTCTCTTTCCATAAACTGCCCAAAAGGGCCAGCGCCGTTTCCCAATCTTTTTTCAGCATGGCGCACCGCCCCAAGCCAAGGCGCTGCTGGAAAGCGGCATCCTCGTCTTCGCTGGTATTCAAGGGGGTGAAATAGCTTTCTGCTTTTTTTGCGTTTTTTGTCAGCAGCGCCGTTTCTCCCAAAAGTAACAACAACTCTTTTTCTGCCACAAACAAGTTGCCTGCTTCAGCATACCCTTCTTCTAAGGCCTGCACCAACACTTCTTCTGCCTGTGCATACTGGCTGCAGGATAAAAGCAGCGCGCCTTGTACCATCTGGTACCGCCGCTTCTTCCATACATCCTGACTTTTTTCCACCCGCTCTTTGATCTCCCATAAAGCCGAAAGCCCTTCTTGCCCCCGGCCGGCCTGGGCAAACACCATGCCCCTTTGTAACAGCAAATCCATCTTTTCTTCCTGGGTACAGGTGGTAAAAAATCCCAATACCTCGGCCAAAGCATCGGCCGCCGCAGAAGGATTGCCCTGTTTTGTTTCTTGTGCAATCTTTTCTTTCAATAGCGCAATCAGCGCCGTCACCGTGTCTTTATAATCCTGGTTTTCTTCTCCCACCATGTCTTTTTGCATGCTGAGCGCCGCCAGGAAGTCTCTTCTGCCTTCTTCCAACCGATGCATCTTGCTTTCCAGTTTGCCCCGGTAATATAGCCCCCTGGCATAACGTGGATGGATGCGGCCATACAGCTGTCGCCGCACCACCAGTGCATCGTTCATCCGGTGCATGGCCTCTTCTTCATTGCCTAACTGCAAAAGCACTTCTGCCAATGCCTGTAAATGAAATACCATCCCCATATCTCGCGGCATCTGTTGCTCTTTGCGCACTTCCATGGCTTCTTGGTACGTTTGTACGGCCTTTGGTAAATCCCCTATCTTTTCGTAACATGCGCCAAGCTTCATCAGGCCCTGCAAATAAACCTCGCTGGTTTCGCCAAATAGCGTCCGCCTTTCTTGGCAAAGGGCAGCATAGGCCTCCTTGGCCTCTGCTTCTTTTCCTTCTTCCAACAGACAGTCGGCAATGGATTCTTTGGTGAAACTGGTGCTGACATGTTCCTTGCCACAATTTTTTTCCTTCAACAACAGGGCGTTTTGGAAATATTCCATGGCCTTTTCTTTGTTTCCGGCCAATAAATAATCCCGCCCAATGTGGTTGACGCATTCGGCATAAAACACATGGTCCTTGCCCAGCAGTTCGTTTATCACACCCAAGGCCTCTTTGTGGGTGTCAATGGCCCGGTCAAACTCCCCGCGTTTTAAAAACGCCTGGGCCAAAGCGTTGAGGTTTGACACATAATCCAGGTGCTTTTTTTCCAATAACGTGCTGCGGCTGGCGATGGCCCGTTTATAATAGACCACCGCTTGGCCATAACACTTGGCTTTTTCGCATAAGAGCGCCACGCTCAAAAGCACCGAAAGATAATAGAAATTGTGCTCGCCCTCTTCTATTTTCAGCATTTCCACGGCCTTTGCATAATGGGAAATGGCCCGTTTATAACATCCCTTTTTCCCTAAAACCGATGCCAGGCCGCATAAAATATCGGCATAGTCTTTTTTGGGCAAAGCCGGTTGGCTGCCGGCCAGGTGCAGGGCCTCTTCAAAAGCAGCCACAGCCCGGTCGTTTTTCTCCAAATTTTCATAGGCCGTCCCCAAATGAAACCGGGCAATGATGACATCCGGGTGATTTTCTTCCAAAAACGCCAGCCGCAGACGCAGTACTTTTTTGTAAAGAGAAAGGGCCTCCGTGTGCCGGCCTTCCAGGCTATAGGTCACCGCCAGATTGTTTAACGTGTTGGTGAATGCTTCGCTTTCTTCGCCCAACTCTCTTTTTTGAATTTGTGCCGCCTTTAAGTATAATTCTGCCGCCTTTTGGCGGTAAGAAATATCGTCATATAACACCGCCAAATTGAACGCATCGCCTGCAAAGTCCAATCCGTCGGTGAGATTCTTTTTTTGGTAATACTCCATCATGTCGTTACCCAGATGGATGGCTTCCTGGATATCCCCTGCGTCATAAGCTTCGAAAAACTGATTGCGCAGACGCACCAGTTCGCCCATACTATATGCCATAGTCTCTCTCCTTTATTCGCTTTCTTCTTCCCGCACCAACCGGACACCCGTTTCGCGGAAAGCCAGTTCTATGGTATCATAGACAAAGCCGCGTCTCAACAGAAAATCCTGGATTTTTTTCTTTTGCCGGTATGTGATCTCAGTCTGTCCATCCAGCTTTTTTTCCAATAACGCCAAAGCGTTTTCCGTTTCTTTCAAGTCTTCTGCCTTTTTGGCCTTCTGTGCCGTTTCTCGATCGATTCCGGCCAAAAAGAACTTTTCTTCCAACGCCCGTCTGCCCTTTTTTTGCCGCGCCATCTCCCGCACCAGAGCCTTTCCATAGGCCAAGTCGTCCAGAAAATGATATTGCTCCAAAAACGCCAATACCCGTTCCCGGATCTCTTCTTCAAAACCCGATTCTTTCAGCTTTTTTTCCATTTCCTTTCGGGTGCGCATTTTGTGATTGAGAAAATGCAGCGCCGTGTTTTTGGCGTCTTCATAACAAAGTTCTGTTTTTAAAAAGGCCAGCCGTTCTTCGTCGATCTCTGCCCCTTCCTTTAGATGATAAAACAGGGCATCCTCCAACCCCATTCCAAAGGCAAATTCCCCGTCCAAAAACACACTGCATCGATCGGGATGTTTTTTTTGCACTTCTATGGCCGTAATCTTCATTTCGTTTCTCCCATAAAAAGAAAGGACAGCAAAAGCAATTTCCAAAGAAGAAACGATTGTTTTTCTTCCTTTCTGTTTGGAAATTGCCATAGCAGTCTTCCAAAGAAAACAGCTTTCGCAAAATAAGATGGTTGCAATCCTTTGCATGTAAGGATTGCAGCCATCTTTGTTTTCTGATGAAGCTACGCCAAAGGCCGCCCCCTCTTTTGTCAGCTATCTTGTTCCATCAACAACTCTTTGGCATCGTCATCTTGCCAAAGGGTTTCCTGGCTTTCTTCCAGCAAAAATTCGTCGTCATCCTCGTCTTCCGAAGGTGGCAGGGCCGTAATATTTTCTGTCTCAATCCGCTGGCCGCTTTCGGCAAAGCCATACCGCTCCCGCACCGTCTTTGTGATTTCTTCCATCACATCGGGGTTTTCTTTCAAGAAATTTTTCGCATTTTCCCGGCCTTGGCCAATACGGGTTTCGCCATAGCTGTACCAGGAACCGCTCTTTTTCACCACATCAATGGCCGCCGCCAAATCCAGCACATCGGCTTCTTTGGAGATCCCCTTGCCAAAGAGAATATCCACGCTGACCGATTTGAACGGAGGAGCCACTTTGTTTTTCACCACTTTGATGGTGGTCTGGTGACCAATGATGTCGTCGCCATCCATGATCTTCACCCCGCGACGAATATCCAGCCGCACCGAAGCATAGAACTTCAGCGCCCGGCCGCCGGTGGTGGTTTCCGATGGGCCATAGGTCACGCCGATTTTTTCTCTCAACTGGTTGATGAAAATAACGGAGCATTTGGTTTTGCCAATGATACCCGTCAGTTTCCGCAGCGCCTGGCTCATCAAACGGGCTTGCAGCCCCACAAAGCTGGACCCCATTTCTCCTTCAATTTCTGCCTTTGGCACCAACGCTGCCACCGAGTCCACAATGATAATATCCAAGGCACCGGAGCGGACCATGGTTTCGCAAATTTCCAATGCTTCTTCCCCGTCGTTTGGCTGGGAGATGTACAGATTTGCAATGTCTACGCCCAGATTTTTGGCGTATTCTGGATCCAACGCATGTTCGGCATCGATAAACCCGGCAATGCCGCCCAATTTTTGTACTTCCGCCACCATATGCAGCGCAATGGTGGTTTTACCAGAAGATTCGGGACCGTACACTTCAATGATTCTGCCCTTGGGAATGCCGCCGGCCCCCAAGGCGATGTCCAAACTCAAGGACCCTGTAGGGAAGGTTTCCACGTTCATTTTACTGCTTTCATCGCCCAACCGCATCACAGCCCCTTCGCCAAACCGCTTTTCAATTTGGGCCAGGGCAGCTTTCAGGGCGTCGTCTTTCGTATCAAATTTGCTTTCGCCTTTTTTCTTCGCTGTTTTTTTATCTGCCATAAAACCTTTTTCACTCCTTCGTCTGTTCTGCTTCTTTTTTCTGAATGGTGCGCCGCAGCCAGTCAAAGGCCGCTTCCACGGTGCGAATCCGGATGCGTTCCCGGTTCCCCACCAGATGCACCAGTTTTGTTTTCACTTCACCTTGATAATATAAACCTAAATAGACGGTACCCACCGGCTTTTCTTCCGTGCCGCCATCGGGCCCGGCCACACCGGTGGTGGAAATGCCAATGTCGGCCCCGGCCGCCTTGGCCACGCCTTCGGCCATTTGGGCAGCCGTTTGGGCGCTGACGGCACCGTGCTGGGCCAATGTTTCTGCCTTCACGCCAAGACGGCGCATTTTGGCTTCGTTGCTATAGGTCACATCTCCTTCCAAAAACACTTGGGAGATGCCTGGATAATCCACAAACGTGGAAGAAAGCATGCCTCCGGTGCAGCTTTCGGCCACCGCCACCGTCAAGTTTCTCTCCAGCAGCATTTTGCACACCACTTCCGACACCGTCGTTTCCCCTTCGGCATAGAGGTTGTTGCCCAACCGTTCATAAATTTCTTCTGCCACTGGATCGATGAGCTTGTTGGCCTCTGCCTCGGTCTTGGCTTTCGCCGTCAGTCGCACAATCACCTCATACCGTTTCACATAGGTGGCAATGGTGGGGTTCGTTTGTTTGTCAATCAAGTCTTTGAGCAAATGCTCCACTTCGCTTTCGCCAACCTTGGCAATCCGCAACACCCGGGAGACGAAAATGGAATCTTGTTTCGATGCCAAAAAGGGCTTGGCATACGTTTCAAACATAGGAATCAGTTCCCGGGGCGGGCCGGGCAGCATAATCAAAATTTTGCCTTTCCCTTCTTGAATAATCCCCGGCGCCGTGCCGTTTTCGTTATACATCACCGTGGCCCCGCGGGGTACCATAGCCTGTTTGCGATTGTTGTCGGTCATGGTGCGGTTTAAGGCTTTGAAAAAGTCAGTTAACATCGCCATGGCTTTTTCATCTTCCACCAAAGGCTCCCCAAAATACCGGGTGCAAGTTTCCTTGGTCAAATCGTCCTCCGTTGGCCCAAGGCCGCCGCTGGTAATCACCAAGTCCGCCCGGCTGTAAGCCAAATTCACCGCCTGGGTCAGCCGCTCGGCGTTATCGCCCACCACCGTTTGAAAATGCACATTGATGCCCAGGCTAGCCAGCTGCTTGGACAGATACTGGGCATTGGTGTTTAAAATATCGCCCAGCAAAATTTCCGTTCCCACTGCTAAAATTTCCGCTTCCATTGACACCGTCCCCTATCCTTTTAACACTTCCACATTTTTTACGATATAATCCACCCCAGAAACAATGGTGAAAAACGCCGAAGCATAAATCAAAATCAGCCCAATCACCGTCTGTGGCCCAACAATTCCGCTTAATACAAAAATAATCATCACCATCTGGCTCACCGTCTTCGTCTTGCCCCACCAACTGGCCGCAATCACCTTGCCGCTTTCTAAGGCAATCAGTCGAAACCCGGTGATGATAAATTCCCGGCTGATAATCACAATGACAATCCAGGCGGCAATGTCCCCCAATTCTACCATACTAATCAGTGCCGCCGCCACCAACAGTTTGTCGGCCAAGGGGTCCATAAACTTCCCAAAATTGGTCACCAAATGATACTTTCTTGCAATGTGCCCATCCAAAAAGTCCGTAAAGGAGGCCACCATAAAAATGATCACCGCCACATACCGGCTCACCGGTTCTGCCACAAGCCCGCTTAAAAGCACCACCAAAAACACTGGAATGAGAATCACCCGCAGCAAAGTCAGTTTATTGGGTAAGTTCATTTCCATACTCCATCACCCTTCCGTATAAGTCATAATCGGCCGCCGCTGTAATTTCCACTTCCACCATGTCTCCCGTCAAAAGCTCCACGTCACTTTGCACAAACACTAGTCCGTCAATGTCCGGCGCATCCCGAAAACTTCTGGTGCAATAAACGGCTTCTCCCGGCAACTGGCCTTCCACCAATACCGTCATGGTCTTTCCCACAAAGCTTTCGCAAATTTGGGCAGAAATTTCCTTTTGCCGCTGCATCAAAATTTCCTTTCGTTCCACTTTTACTTCTTCGTCGATTTGGTTTGGCAATTTGGCCGCCGGCGTTCCTTCCTCCTGGGAATAAGTAAATACCCCCAGCCGGTCGAACTTCATTTCCGTCACAAAGTCCAGACAGGACGCAAATTCTTCTTCTGTTTCGCCGGGAAAGCCGGTAATGATGGTGGTGCGAATGGTGATGTCCGGCATGGCATGACGGAGCTTGCCGATTTTTTCCACCATCAGCGCCTTGGTGTTGCGCCGGCCCATGCGCCGCAGCACCCCGTCGTCCCCATGCTGGATAGGCATATCCAAATAATGGCAAATCTTTGGCTCCCTTGCCATGACAGCAATGGTTTCGTCGGTCAAATGCTCCGGATAGCAATACAGCAGACGAATCCACTCAATGCCATCAATCTGGCAGAGGGCCTCCAATAACTGGGGCAGGCGATTTTCTCCATACAAATCCGTCCCATAAAGTGCCGTATCTTGGGCCACCAAAATCAGCTCTTTTACCCCCTGCTTGGCCAAACCTTTCGCCTCTTGGACCAAGCTTTCCAAATGGCGGCTGCGAAATTTCCCCCGCAGGGAAGGAATGACGCAATAGGTGCAATGGTTGTCGCACCCTTCGGCAATTTTTAAATAGGCAAAGTGTCCGGCCGTGGAGAGCACCCGTAAGAGGGCATGGTCTTCGTCCTCCATAGGCATATCAATGTCGGCCAGTTCCTTCACTTTCTTTCCTTCATAGACTTCCTTGGCCACTTTGGCAATCTGTTCATAGCTGGCCGTGCCAATGACGGCGTCCACTTCCGGCATTTCTTCAAACATTTCTTTTTCATACCGTTGTCCCAAACAGCCGGTGACAATCAGGCCCCGACAGGCGCCCGTTTCTTTCAGTTTGCCCATTTCCACAATGGTCTCAATGCTTTCTTCCAAGGCGTCTTGGATGAAACAGCAGGTGTTGATGACGATGATATCCGCCTTTTCCTCCTCGCTGATGACTTCCAAGCCTTCCTTGCGGCAAATGCCCAACATCACTTCGCTATCCACCAGGTTTTTATCACAGCCCAGGGATATAAACGCCAATTGAATACTCATTTCATTCTCCTTCGTCTTCGTCGGTGGGGTAACGCAGCTCTAACCACTGTGCCTTTGTCATCAGCACCCTTCTGGGTTTGCTGCCCTCGTCCGGCCCCACAATGCCTCTCTCTTCCAGCGCGTCAATGAGCCGTGCCGCCCGGTTATAGCCGATGCGAAACTGTCGTTGTAACATGCTGGCCGAAGCTTTTTCTTTTTCCACAACCAAATCCACCGCCTGGTCAAACAATGCGTCGTCGGCTTCTTCCGTCTCCACATTCTTTTGGGCCACGGCTGTAATGCTTTCAATCATTTCCGTGTCATAGGTCACGGTTTTTTTCTCTTTCAAAAAAGTTACGATGCTTTCCACTTCTTTGTCTGTGACAAAGGCCCCTTGAATCCGCACCGGTTTATTCATGCCCAGCGGATGGAAGAGCATATCGCCTTTGCCCAACAATTTTTCTGCCCCCGTGCTGTCCAAAATCGTCCGGCTATCAATACCGGAAGAAACGGCAAAGGCCAGACGGGAAGGAATGTTGGCCTTGATGACACCGGTGATGACATCCACCGAAGGCCGCTGGGTGGCAATAATCAAATGCAGCCCCGCCGCCCGGGCCATCTGGGCCAAACGGCAAATGGCGTCTTCCACATCGCCGGGGGCCGCCATCATCAAGTCCGCCAATTCATCGATGATAATGACAATCTGGGGCATTTTTTCCCCTTCGCCCGTCTCTTCCACCATGGCGTTATATCCTTTGATATCCCGCACCACGGCGTCGGCAAATTTCTGATATCGCCCCAACATTTCCCGCACAGCCCAGTTGAGGGCGCCGGCGGCTTTTTTCGGATCGGTCACCACAGGAATCAGCAAATGGGGAATGCCATTATAAATGCTCAATTCCACCACCTTCGGGTCCACCAATAACAACTTCACCTCTTCCGGCGTTGCCTTATACAAAATGCTGGTAATTAAGGTGTTGATGCAAACACTTTTCCCGGACCCGGTGGCCCCTGCAATGAGCAAGTGGGGCATTTTGGCAATGTCCGTCACAATGGCGTTACCTGCAATATCTTCCCCCAAGGCAAAGGCCAGTTTCGAGGGGAAGGTTTGAAATGCCTCGCTTTCCAATACTTTTCGTAAATAAACCGACTGGGGCTCCCGATTGGGCACTTCGATCCCCACGGCGGCCTTGCCGGGGATGGGTGCTTCAATCCGGATGCCGGTGGCAGCCAAATTTAAGGCCAAGTCGTCGGCCAAATTCACAATTTTCGATACCTTTACCCCTTGGCTTGGCGCCAATTCATAACGGGTGACGGTGGGTCCTTGGTTAATCTGAGTCACCTTCGCCGTCACGCCAAAGCTAGCCAGCGTTTCTTCCAACTTTTTGGCATTGGCAATCATCATGGCCCGAGAATCCCCGCCAGACGATTTTTCCGGCATTCCCAACAGGGACAGGGGCGGAAATTGATAGACTTCCTTTTCCTCTTTGCGCCCTTTGGCCACTTCCGCTTCCACCTGCTGTTCTTCGGCCTCCATGGAGCTTTCCTCCGGTGCCGCCGTTTTCTTCGGCGCTTCTGCTGGCACTGCTTTTGGCCCTTCCTCTTTGGGTTCTTTCTTTTCTTCCTTCGGTTTTGAAACTGGCTGGGTTACGGCTTCCAAGGGTACTTCTTCTTTTCTTTCTTGCACCACCATTTCTTCCTTTGGCAACGCCTGCGCTGCCGCCCCTATGGCCAGGGCCTCGGCCGCCGCTGCCTTTGGCGTGCATTCCTCTTCCGCAAAGGCGCCAAAAATGGTGGGCGCCTGCTGGGGTTCCTCTGCTTCCTGCGGCTCTGTCACAATGTCAATGGCCAAAGCCTTGGGCGCTTCTTCCGTCGTTTTTTTCCGGCCAAAGTTTCCCATGCCCAGCACTTCGATCAGCTTTTCGGTCTTTTTCTTTTCTTCTTTTGGTTCTTCCTTCTGTTCTTCTGCTCTCTGGCGTTCTTCTTTTTCCGTTGGCACGGGCGACGCTTCCACTTTGTCTACCGTCTCACCTTCATAGGCTCCGTCATCTTCTAACAAGATATTGAAAAACCCGCGTCCCGCCTTTTTCTCCCGGCGGAAGGCCATTCTCTCTTCTCTTAACCGCTGCTTTTCGGCATCTGCTTCCATCTTTTCTAACCGTCTTGCTTCTTTTTGCCGAATGTTTTCTGCCTTGGCCTTGATCTTTGCTTCTTTCACTCGTTTTCGCTCCGATGCAAACCCCAGGGCATTTTGCACTCCTGTAATCAGCGATTTTCCCGTTCCCATCACAACGCCAATGGCAAGCATGGCAAAGGCCACCAAATAGCTGCCAAAGCCCAATGCGCTTTTGAGCCCCCAGCCCAAAAGCCCGCCAATCATGCCGCCATTAAGCCCCGTTCCGTTTGCAAAAAACAGCCCGGCTTGCTCAAAAAAAGAAGCCGTATACGTCCGGCCGCCAGAAGAAAACAGCTGGCCCAATAAGGAAATGCTTAACACAAATAACACCGCACCAATGGCTTTACATACAAAAAATAACTGCTCTTTGCCTGCCAAAGCCCAAATGGAAAAAGCAATCACCACCGGCGGAGCCACAATGGCCCCCGCCCCCAGTAACCCTTTCATGACCCCTTCCATCCATTGCCCAAAGGACCCCATAAAGGGGGTAAAAAGGCTGAAAAAAACCAGCAGAGAAAAGGCGATTAGTACAATCAGCACCACATCTGTAGAAACCGAATTTTGACTCTGCTTCTTTTTTTTGCTATTCTTTTTTGCGGTCGAGGTCTTTGTCTTTGGCCCTCGCCGCACTTGTTTTCGACTGGATTGCACTGCTTTCTTTTTTTCTGCCATCACATCAATCCTCGCTTTTTTGAAAGCGTCCTTTCTGTCTGTTTTTGCGAAAGACGCCGGTCGTTTCACCGGGCCATACTGTTTTTATTATACCATGAAACCAGTCCAATTGCACTGGTTTTCCCAAAAAAACTATACCCGTTTGCCAAATTTTATGCTATACTAAAATTTGTATGGGGTTTTGAAAAAAGGAGGATATTATGCAAAAACGAACCGAAATATCATTTGCCAGCATCGTCCTTTGTCTGCTGGTGATGTTCATTCATATTTCCAGTCAGCCGGTTTCTGCTTTAAACCGGGACAGTGTCCAATTTTTGACGGTGCTTTTTCCCTGGCGGCTCAGTGCCTTTGTGGTGCAGGGATTTATTTTTTTGTCGTCTCTAAAATATTTTTTGCGCCCGCCCATTACCGATTACCGTTCCTTCTACCTCGGCCGGATCAAAACCATCTTCCTGCCCTATGTGCTTTGGACGGTGATTTATTATTTCTTTTTCTACTTTGCTGGCTATTATTCCCTTTCTTTGGCAGATTTTTGCCATTACTTGCTTCTGGGAAATATCGTAAGCCCCTTTTATTTTATCATCATTATTTTGCAGTTTTACGCCCTGATGCCCCTTTGGCAAAAGCTTTTTCGCTCTTTTGATCCCATTGTGCTTTTGGCCCTTTCCTTTGCCATTACGGTGCTTTTTCCTCAATCTTTGCCGCCGTTTTTGGCAAAATTTGGCATCACTCTGTCCTACACCGACCGTATGTTTCCCACCTACTTGCTCTATTGGGTGCTGGGCGGTGTCTGCGGATTGCGGGAAGAACGGATCAAACAATTTTGGAAAAAACGGGCCTTTCTTTTGGTTACGCTTTGCGCCGCCTTTGGCATATTAGATTTATATTACACCTATCAAACCTATGTCTTTGGCGTTTCGGTGCCCTTTTTGGAAACGTTACATATCTTCTATTGCGTCTTTGCCATTTTTGCCGTCATGTGCGTTGGCATCTACGTTTCCGAAGGAAAATGGATGCGCCTTGCACCCTATACCTTTACTGCTTATTTAAGCCATTGCCTGTTTTTAAATCTGATTAACTTTTTCATGCAGGCCATTGGCATCACCGACATTGGGCTCAGCTATTTTCTCCGCTTTGTCTTTGTCTACCTTGCGACATTGTTCTTCTGCTTTCTATTGCAGACTTGCAAACAACGATTGTTTCAAAAGAAAGGAGCACAATAAATCATGGAATCCATTCAAAAAACCATTGGTATCATCGGCGGTGGCCAACTGGGCCAGATGATGATTTTAGAAGCAAAAAAAATGGGCTTTCCCATCCGTGTCCTGGACCCAACCCTCCACTGCCCGGCCCACACCTTGGTGGACGAGCACATTGTGGCCGACTTTGAAGACGCCGCGGCCATTCGCCAACTGGCCGAAAAATGCGACGTCATCACCTACGAATTTGAACACATCAATGCCCAAGTGTTAAAAGAACTGGAAGCAGAAGGCCATGTGGTTTACCCCACCGCCACAAGCCTTGCCATCATCCAAAACAAGTTTTCCCAAAAAACCCTTCTGGCCAAACACCACCTGCCCGTGCCAGACTTTTGCGCCGTTTCCTCCGTGGAAGAAATGAAACAGGCCGGCAAAACCTTCGGTTACCCCTATATGTTAAAAACCTGCACCGGCGGTTATGACGGCAAAGGAAACCATGTGGTGCAATCGGAAGAAACGGTGGAAGAAAGCTTTGCCGCCTTGGGCAGCGGCACCTTACCACTGATGGCAGAAAAATTCTTCCCCTTCACCATGGAAATTTCCGTTTTGGCCTGCCGCTCTGCCCATGGCGATATCGCTGTCTATCCCGTGGCCCAAAACGAGCACAAAGACAGCATTTTGGATGAAACCCGGGTACCGGCTGCCATCAGTGACGAAACCACCAAAAACGCCATGGAATTGGCCCGCAAGGTGATGGAAGTTTTTGAAGGTGTCGGGATGTTTTGTGTCGAAATGTTTGTGGATGAAACGGGCAACGTGGCCGTCAATGAAGTGGCGCCCCGCCCCCATAACTCCGGCCATTACACCATCGAAGCTTGTGTGACTAGCCAATTTGAACAACATATCCGTGCCGTCAGTGGCCTGCCCCTGGGCGATCCGTCCCTGCTGCGCCCGGCCGTGATGCGCAATATTTTAGGCGAAGAAGGCAGCCAAGGCAAAGCCGTTGTCCTCGGCGCAGACCAATGTCTTGCCATCCCCGGCATCACTTTGCACGTTTATGGAAAAGAAGAAAGCAAGCCCAAACGGAAAATGGGCCACCTGACGGCCACGGCCGCCACCTTGGAAGAAGCCATCCAAAACGCCGCCAAGGCCAAGGCCTGCATCAAAATCCAAGGTGCTCCTTCGAAATAAAAAACATTGTTTTCCATTTTTCTTAGGCCCTGCAATGGCAGCCTTTAGAAACAAAATTTTCCGTCACAATCAAACAGCAGGAATCCTTTCTTTTTCAGGATTCCTGCTGTTTTTGTTTTCTGCACATACCGTGCCAAGAGCCGAGCATTTGGTTTACCGCCTTTTGGCTGTAGTTCTGTTGTTAACTCGTCACCCGCTGTATCCTCACATCCCGTTGTTTCTGTCAAACGCCCTCCTCCTTTCTTCTTTGTGCCGTCCTTTTCCTCAAGGCTGCGTTTTCGCCTCTTTTTCTGCCTTTTCTCCCTTTGTGGTTTGAGAAGCTTTGAAATTATACACCGGTTTTAAAATGTCTGTCACTTCCACGCAATCCCCAATCACATCCAAAATATCTTCCATGGATTTATAAGCCATCGGCGCTTCATCTAACGTCGATTCATTGACCGACGTGGAGTAAATCCCCTCCATGGCTTTTCGGTATGCTTCCATATCCAACCGCTCTTTTGCCTGACTACGGGACAATAACCGCCCGGCTCCATGGGGTGCCGAGTAATTCCACTTCGGGTTTCCTTTCCCCACGCCCAGTATGGACCCATCCCGCATATTGATGGGAATCAGTACCCTCTCTCCCGCATGGGCGGCAATGGCGCCTTTGCGCAAAATCATTTCTTCGGTATCAATATAATTGTGTACCGTGTGGAAGGACTCCACTGCCGTAAGACCGGTGTCTTCCAAAATCAACTGGGCCATTTTTTCCCGGTTTCTCCGGGCAAAAGCTTGGCAAATTTCCACATCGTGCAAATAGTCCTCCAAAAAGGAGCCATATAACCAACAGAGATCCTCCGGCACCAAAAGTGCCTGGCTTTCAAACTGGCTTTGTAATGCCTTCAGTGCCCCTTGAATTTCTTTCCGTCTTCCCTCCGCTTTGTAAGTGCGAATCAGTTCCTCCCGTTTACAAAACCATTCTTCTTTTCCCATGTGCAAATCAATGGCCAACTGTTGATACAGCTCTGCCACTTGTTTGCCCAAATTGCGGCTGCCGGAGTGGATCACCAAATAATAGGTCCCGTCTTTTCCCTGGTCCACTTCTATAAAATGGTTGCCGCCGCCTAAGGTACCCAAAGACCGCTCCAACCGCTTGGTGTCCCGTAACGACCGATGGCAGCGCAGTTTTGTCAAGTCAAACCGTTCCTTTCTGCCTTCCCAAACGGCCTGCCCTGAAGGGATGGCGTGGCAGGCCGCGTCCATTGCCGCCAAATCCAGCTCTCGCTCCGCCAGCCGGACCGTATACATCCCGCATCCAATGTCCACCCCCACCACATTGGGACAAACCTTATCTTTCACCGTCATAGTGGTGCCAATGGTGCATCCCTTTCCGGCATGGACATCGGGCATAATATAAATGGTGCTGTTTTCCGTTAAGGCATAGTCGCACATCCGGCGAATTTGCTCCACGGCGCTTTCTTCTATCACCTTTGCATAGCAAATGGCTGTGTTCACTTTTCCTTTGATTTCCATACAATCATCCCTTCCTTTCATCAACGGTAAGGGCCCTTTTGATTCTTTTTCCTGCTTTTGATGCCGGCCATCTGTGGGTTGACAAAGGCATCATTCTGTCTTTTTCCATTCTCTTTTTCTGCCTTTGTTCCCTCTCATTGTATCTTCTTTTTCAAGGAAAAGCATGGAAAAAAAGTTGCGAACTTTCAAAGTCCGCAACTTCTTTGCTGTTGTAACCGTTGCCGCAAAAGCGATACCATGCGTTCTGGCTCTTTCACTTGTACCAGCGGCCCAAAGGAAAGCAGCCGAATCAAAAGCTCCGTTTCATCCTCCACCTCATACCACACCTTCACCCGATAACGACTTTCCCCTAACCTTTCTGCCTGTTTTTCAAAATGGGCAAAGTGAAGCATCACCCGCTCCAGTGCCTTTCTGCGATCCATCAACGTAAAAACCACATAGGCCCTTTGCGGCGCTTCTTTTTCCTCTTTTTTCGCCTCCCATGGCTTTTCATACCGCCTGCATTGCTGGATTCTGGCTAAGTTGATGGTGTTGCCAAACCGATTTCCTTCTCCAAGCAAACGAAACTTATCATCTTTTTCCGAGTATTCCAACGCCTTTGGCAGCAGTACCATCTTTGTTTGGTTTCCTCTGCGTGTTTTTAATTCCACTTCCAGGGGATATTGGTTTCGGATGGCATCTAGAATCAGCCGAAAATGGGCTTGATATGCAGCATCTTCATAAGGATCACCATCTTGGTATCGATCAAAAATCAAGTAATCTTCCGGCCGAAAAAGAGGCTTCACATCGGGAAAATCAAAGGAAATATCTCCAAAAAGCTGAAGACGAGGGTCCTGTTCGATGGCCTTTAGCCATTGCTTTTCCACTGTAGTAAGGGGAAGATAGGGCGCTTTGGAAAGAGGTGTTGTCCCATCGCTTTTTAACACTTGCCACTTTTCCTCCTTCAGCGCCGGCAACAGGTGCAGCACACTTTCCCCAAAGGCATTTTGTTCCACCATTTCCTGTAACTCCTCTGCCGAAAGAGGATGGGAAAGGGCCGCCTGCAAAATCTTTGCCACCGTATGATAATACACGCTGTAAATCTCACGAAAAATCATCTGCTACCTCCACGTCATACAGAGCATACATCTCCTCCAAGTCCCGGCGAAATTGCGCCTCTACCACAGGATTAGAAAAATGGATCTCCGTAATCCGGCCAAGAAACGTCCGAATCCAGGGGATGGCCTCGCTGGAATCATACACTTCCGCCGTCCATTTGCAGCACCCTTTTCCCACCTGCTCCACCGTGCCGCATCGCTTCTCCCGCTCCAGCCTTTGGCGAATATAAGGCTCGTTTTCTTCGTATCGAATGGTCATTTCTACCTTCTCCAAGCGGCTTTTCCCCCTGCCTTGGGTGCTTACCCCCCAAAGATGGGGCATCATCCCTTCCAACTTTTCCCGCATGGAATCAAACAACGGGCTTTCCTTTCCCATTTCCACCGTCACAATCTGATCCACTCGATAAGAAGAAATCCGCCGGAACACCGGCACATAGGCCATCAAATACGTTCTGCCGCTTTGTACGCTTTTCATTAGCCGTAGCGGCACCACCGACAACGTCGTCTTGTGGTTTCTTCTGCGGGAAACCAAGTGCAAAGATACGCTTCTTTTTTCCTGCATGGCCAGCAAAAGAGTATACACCACTTCGCTGTCCATGGCCCCTGTGATGTAATGATGCTTGAACAAAAAGTGATCGCCCACCTCCTGCCATTGGTCCAGCAAAAAAGAGCCAATGACACCACAGGGCGCCACCTCCGAAAAAAAGTCCAACACATCCACATTCAGCCCCGCAGGCTTCCCTCCCGAACGATAGAAGACCACGGCCCCTTTCTTTTCTCGCTCCACAAGTCCTTCCGCTTCGTATTCCTTCAGCTTTTTGCGTACCGTCGACTCGTCAAAGGTGCGCGACTTTGTAAAAGCGGAAAGCATCTGGTCCAACTGTGCCATCAATTCCCGTATGGTCCATCCCCTTTCTTCACTTTGCAGGATGCCCAACAGCAAAAAATGCAGCGTCAGATCTCCATCCGTAAAGCTTTTCGCCTTCCAGGCCTGGTAGAGGGGGTTGTGCTTTGTCCTTCGGCTGTCCAAAGATAGGAATACTTGTTTCCCCTCTGCACTTTGGCGAAACTGCATCCATGGCCCAAGCCAACTTTCCATCCGCCGTCGCTCGTCATCATAGGACCTGGCGCTTTTTTGGGTGTATTCTTCCCTTCTTTTTAGCCCATACACATAAAAATCCCGCATATAGTCCCGCACACGGTTAAAATTTTTCATCAACTCCTGATAGGCCATTCCCCCTCCTCCTTTCTTCTTCGAAACTTCCGGCTTATTTCCAAAAGAAATTTCTTTCATTGTATCAAAGCCCCCAAAAAATGGCAATCTGGTTTTCTAATCCAAATCCCCTCACGATCAACGCCATGTTGTCCCACTGTACCGCATACTGCCGGCAAACCAGACGCCTTTGGCATCGGCCTTTCCTCCACCCAGGCCGTAGCCCGGAGTAGCCAAAGGGGTGCCCAATTTGAAACAGCGGGAAATCCTTTTTGTTCCTCTGTTTTATGTCAAAGTATATGGTTCATTCAAAAAATAAAATGGCAAATGGAATGCAAGAAAACCATCTATATTTCATCGCTTTGCCGCTTTGAAACCTGCCGTAGTTTCAGATGATTCTAAAACTTTCTTCTTTGTAAAACATTTCCTTCTTTTCCTCTATTTTGTGAAAAACGCCTCCTTTCGTTGACATCCCAAGCTGCCTCCTTTATACTGAAGCTGGTATGTCTTACCAACAACAAATCAAAAATGAGAAGGGGTTTTTTTATGAAATGCAAAACGCTGATTTCTACCATTTTGGCAAGTACTTTTGTATTCTCCTGCCTGGGGCCTGTCTCTGTATCTGCAACAGAGCAGATGACTTACACCGCTTCCTCTGAAGCTTCCGTACCCTCGGCCCAGCCTGTCACAAAAAAACTGGGTGGTGTCACCATCTCCAATATTGCTTCCATTTCGGAAAAAACAGGCTATGACAACAATGGGGCAATCATTCATATCTATAACGTAGATGTCTTAAACAATTCCCGCATCTCTTCTGATGTGGACGGCAGTCAGTTTTATCTTTATATGATGAATACCTTCAATGAACCAGAATATGAACTGACCATCGGTCAGGACTATGTCTGCCCAGCCTATCGATATAGCCTGGAAGACATGGGCATTGCGCCTCATCCAACCAAGCAAGTCTCCGATGGAACATGGAGTGCTGGACTCAGCTGGGATTTGAATTTCGGCCCAAGACCCACCTATTTTATTCGTACCGATGTAGGCAAAGAAACCACTTATTTCGTGTTCTATCAAACAGATACTATGTCTTGGGGCTTCCGCCATGCAGGCCCGAATCCCATTAGTCCCTCTTCTGCCACGCTAAAGGTAAATAACCAGACGATACCAACTTCCTTGTTTTCGATTCAAGATTCCAATTATGTAAAATTGGAAGATTTGGCCTTGGCCTTAAACGGCACTCCAAAACAATTTCAATGCCAATGGAATGAACCAATGGTTGCATTGCAGTTTTTGCCGGGACAACCTTACCAGCCAGCAACCCCGTCCTTGACCACCTCCACATTCATTTTGCAGCCAACAACGACTTCTCCGACTGCCAAGGTCCAGAAAGAATCTCAATATTTATTCCATAGCGGAAAATTTATGCTCCCTGGTCAAAAATACTCTTTTCATATGAATTGCTGCCTCATTGATGGCTCCCTTTACGTTCGACTCCAAGAGATTGCCGAAAAAATCGATTTTTCTCTTGTCTGGGATCCGGTACAAAAAGCAGTTCTCATTGATACATCCAAAGGGTATGGTGTCGTATAAATTGATGAAACAATACCTCTATAAAAAAGCAGTTGCTATCTGACCCAACTTCATAAGAAAACAAAGATGGCTGCAATCCTCACATACAAAGGATTGCAGCCATTTTATTTTGCTGAGGTTCTTTTCTTCTGAAGACTGCTATCGCAATTTCCAAGAAGAAAAGAAGAAAAGCAAAAACAGTGTTTTCTTCTTAGGAAACCACTTTTTTGCAACTGCTTTTTTGGTTTTATAGGAAAAATTTGATACAAAAAAACGGTGAAAACCACAAGGTTTTCACCGTTTTTCATCAAGCCGAAAACGTGACTCGAACACGCGACCTGCTGATTACGAATCAGCTGCTCTACCGACTGAGCTATTTCGGCAGACCATTTTCACAAGTCCAAGAGATATTATACACGTTTTTTTCCAAAAATGCAAGCATTTTTTTCATTGATTTTTCCCAACTGTCTTTCGGTAATAGTAAAGCCGGATGGCAATACCGCCAAGCCACCCAATGGGGGCTGCAATCCAAATACCCAAATAGCCAAGCTCTGTGGCAGAAAGCACATAGGCCGCCGGCACCTGCATCAGGATCAAAGAAACCAAAGTGCTCATCAATGGCACCATCGGTTTTTCATACCCCAATAAAATCCCATTTAACATCTGCATCGTCGCTTCCAAGCAATAAAAGAGGGCAACAATATGCAGATAGCTTTCGCCAATGGCAATCACTTCCGCTTCTGTCGTAAAAAAGCGCATCCACATCGACGCAAACGGCACCACACACACCGTCAAGCACCCACTGACAACCCATCCCAAAACCAAAGCTGCCCGAAACCCTTTCTTAGCTCGATCTTCCCGCTTGGCTCCCAAATTTTGTGCCGTAAAATTAGAAAGCGCTTGCCCAAAGTGAAACGTGGGTAATTGTGCAAAGGAATCGATTTTCGTTGCCGCCGCATAGGCCGCCATACAGGAGGAACCAAATAGATTCACCCTTCCCTGTAACGCCAAAAAGCCAACACTGCGCAGCATTTGCTGCAACATGGATGGAATCCCAATTTTTAATCCCCGCACCAAAATTTCTTTTTTCTTCCAAGGCCATAAAAGATGCACCCGATACCCTTTGATCCGGTACCGAAACAAGAAAAAAGCGGACAAAAACGAACCCCCTTGGGAAAGCACCGTCGCATAAGCCGCCCCGGCAATGCCCCATCCCAAGCCGGCCACAAACCAAAGATCCAGCACAATATTCAAAATCGTAGCCGCAATCAAACAATAGACCGGGCTCACCGAATCCCCCAGGCCCCGCATGATATTGGTCAGTGCATTATATAAAAAACAAGGAATGGCCCCAAGGAAAATGACCCGTAAATATAAAACGGCCAAAGGCGCCGTGTCCTTCGGCACAGCAAAAAAAGAGACGATCTGCTCTGCCGCCCCGCCAAGCATGGCCACAAAAATAGAAACGAGCAGTGCAAAAGAAAACCCAACCTCCACCGCCCATTGTATCTGTTTTGTTTCTTTCTCCCCCATCCAGTGGGAAATCACAATCCCAAACCCTAACGTCAGACCCATGGAAAGCGCCACCAAAATAGACTGAAATTGGAAACAAAACCCAACCGCTGCCAAATTTTCCTTGCCCAGCACCCGCCCCACAATGATGCTGTCGGCCGCGTTATAGCATTGCTGAAAAATGTTTCCAATCAGTATCGGCAAAGAAAAAGAAAATAAAGCACCAATTTCGCTTCCTTTGGTTAAATCCTTCATCCCAGCGCCTCCCCATTTTGTCATCCTTTGGCTTCATTGTAACACAGAAAAAGAAACGCTCCAAGGGATTTTGTTTGTTTTGAAAAAAAGAAGCACATCCTTTGACGCAGCTTCATTAGAAAACAAAACATATTTCTTTCGGAACATTGTCCTTACAAAAAAAGAAATCCAGGAAAAAAACCATGTTTTCTTCCTGGAGCTCCGCTTTTGTACTACTTCGTTTTATTTTCTACTGGTTCTTATTCTTCTTCGCAGCCATCTTCGCATGCTTCGTCTTCGAAGTCTTCATCGTCCCAGTCTTCGTCATCCCATTCGTCATAGTAATCTTCGTCATCGGCATATTTTTTCACAAACAACGCTGCTGCTGCAATGGCCAAAACGGCAACCAAAATGCCAAGGACCAAATACCATGTTTTTTTCGTTTCCGAATTTCTGGCATCGGCCAGCAGGGATTTCAAATCTTCTACGCTTAAACTTTTCATATCGGGCGCCTCCTGTTCTTTTAACTATAACTTTTAAAAAAATTTTTTTTGTAAAAAAAGCCGCTTTTGTTCATCTCGCTGTATTCCTGGTAGGCTTTTTTCAAAATCTGGCGTTCATCGTTAAATTTCAACAAATGGTATGCTTCGTGGAATTTATAAAACCCTGCATCCGCAAAAAATTCCTCGCTTTGCGGCTTGTTGTAAAACGAGTCGGTTTCCATCAGATACCAGTGAACGGTTTTGTTCACCATATCCTCATCCCCCCGAAAACTGTACTGTGTTTTCCCTACATACTTGATGATTTCAGCGACTGAGCCCGTTTCTTCGTGCACTTCCCGCACGGCAGTCTGGCTGTATGTTTCGCCTTCTTCTACGGTGCCTTTGGGCAGCACCCAACCCATATACTTGCCATTTTGATTTTTGTAGAGAAGCAGTATCTTCCATTTGTGAATCACGATGCCGCCGCAGCTTACTGCTTCAATCACCTTGATACCCTCCACTATTGAATAACGATTCCATTGTTAACAGTATACAACAAAATCAGGGATATTTCAAGAACCGAAATGGAGAGATGCACAAAAGACGATGGAGTTTTTTCATCGCATCTGCCCAAAGAAATGCCATGCCGCACCAAAGCAACAGGTCAGGCAGCACAAAACCACCCAGCAAAATCCAGTTAAAAAGCCCATGGCATAGCCAAGGTGCTATCCAAGAACCAAACAAAGCCCAACTGCCTTTTTTGCTATAGCACCATAACCCAAAAAAGTACCCCATCTCCACGCCAAATAACCCATGGGCCGGCACCGACAAAACGGCCCGGCTTACTGCCGTCCCAAGCCCTCCAGTCAGTGGACTAAACACATAAATCAAGTTTTCTGCCGCCGCAAACCCCAACGAGACAAACACACAATAAATAATTCCGTCCACCGGCTCATTAAAGTGCCTGTTTTGATACGTCAACGCCGCAGCACAAATCCACTTGAACCCTTCTTCATTGGCCGCCGAAAGCAAAAACGCCGATACCCACGGCGCATGGGCAGTAGAAGCATACACATCCACAGCCAAAATAGGTCCCGCCATACAAAAGCCCCAAAAAAGCCCCAGCGCCAAAAACAGCTTTGGCTCTTTTTCATATCGGTCCCGAATGAAATAAAACACCGCCAACACCGCAATGGGCGCCAACGCCAAGGCCATCAGTTCCATGGGAAACCTCCTTTTTGCCAGAAAAATAGCCTGTCATCCACGTTCGACAGGCTAAGGATAGTATATGCAGTTTTTTACCGATCTTCCGGGTAAATTGCATTATAAAGCATTTTTCTTGCAATGACGGAAGGATGATTTCCGCCTTGTGCATTTTCTGCAATCACCGCCACGGCATACTGGGGATCTTCTGCCGGTGCAAAGCCGACAAACCACAGATGGTCGTTTTCCCCTTCGTTTTCTGCCGTACCGGTTTTGCCGGCCACTTGGAAATAATCGCTGTCGGCCTGGGTGCCGGTGCCTGTTTCCACCACGCCAATCATCATACTGCGCAGCTGTTCCACTTCCTCTTGCGAAAACAAGGTCTCGCCCATCTGGGGCAAGTGGGTGGAAATGGTCTCGCCGTTTTCATCTTCCACATGGTCCACAATGTAAGGCTGCATCGCCGTTCCGCCATTGGCAATGGCCGATACCAAATTGGCCATAAAAAGTGGCGTCACCAGCGTTTTGCCTTGCCCGATGGAAGTTTCCACCAATTCGCTTTCCGTGGAATCGGCTGTCAGTGCAAAGGAACTGGTGCTGCTTGGCATGTCAAAAATACTCTTTTGTCCAAACCCCATCTGCTGGGCCGTCTCTGCCAAGGCCTCGTTACCCATTTTGTCTGCCAACGCGGCAAAATAACAGTTGCAGCTTTGGGCAAAGGCCTCCTGCATGTCCACTTCCCCATGGGCTTTTTCATTGAAACAATGAATCACCTTGTCCGGAAACGTTTCTTCGCCGGTACAAGTATACGTAAAGCTTTGCCAATCGCTCATGTGCCGCATGGCCGCCACGGCCGTGATGATTTTAAACGTCGATCCTGGCGGATAAAGCCCTTGGGTGGCGCGGTTTAAAATGGGGCTGTTTTCATCTTGGCGCAACGTCTCCCAATCGTCGGCAATGGTCTGCGGATCATAGTTGGGTTTTGACACCATGCAGACAATGCGTCCCGTGCTCACTTCCGTCACCACCACAGCTCCCTTATTATTTCCCAAAAGATTGGTAGCAATTTCTTGTAAATAACTGTCAATGGTCAACACCACACTGTTGCCCACCACTTCATCCCCGGTCAAAAAAGCCGAAAGGCGTTGGGAAAATTCATGGCTGATGTTTTCCAATGTAAAGTTTTGAGACGCTTCCACACCTGCTTTTCCCATGCCGGTATAGCCCAGCACATGGGCACAATTTTCCCCGTCGTTATAATAACGGACATAGGTGTCGCCTTCTTTTTGACTATAGGCCAACACGTTGCCATTGATGTCCTTGATGTCGCCGCGGCGAATGGAATGGTCTTCGGCATTGACTCTGGGGTTATAGGAGTTGGTGATCATGGTGTCGCTATCCACCACTGCAATTTTCAATAAATAGCCTCCGGTAATCAAAAACAGTACCGTCAGCAGCCCAAAAATGCGAATCATGCTTTTTTTACTTGGCTGCACCCTTCGTCACCTCCTCTTCTTGCTCCTGCATGGCAAGCCACTGCAAAAAGCCAATGGTCACAATGCTGACCACAACGGAACTACCGCCATAACTCATAAACGGCAGCGTCACCCCCGTCAGCGGAATCAGCTTGATGTTGCCGCCAATGATCAAAAACGTCTGAAACGCCATCATCGACGTAATCCCCGCCGCAAGCAGTCCATAGTACCGCCGCTTGCTGTCAAAGGCAATGAAAAATCCCTTGGCAAACAACAACAAAAAGACCAACAAAATGCCAATGGCAAACAACGTGCCAAATTCCTCGCACATGGCAGCAAAAATAAAGTCCTTGGTGGCCACAGGGATGCTGTTTGGCATGCCTTTGGTTAAGCCGCTGCCCAACAGGCCGCCAGTGCCGATGGCAAACAAGCTTTGGGTGATTTGATACCCGCCATCGTCAATGTCTGCCCAAGGGTCCTTCCAGGCCGCCACCCGCACCCGTACATGGGGAAACAGTTGGTACGCCAAAAAACTGCCCAAAGAGGCGGCGGCAAAGCCGCTGCCAAACAACAACAAATTGCTTGTGGCAATGTAAAGCATCACCATATAGGTAAAAAAGAAAATCAAAGCACTGCCCAAATCTTTTTCCAGCACAAACAGCACCACCAGCGCCGCACTCAGCCCCCCGGTCATCAGCAGTTCCTTCCATTCCACCCGTTTGCGAAACACACTGGCCAGATAGAAAATGAACAGGAACTTTACAATTTCCGACGGCTGGAAGCTGACAAAGCCAAAGCTAATCCAGTTGGTGGAGCCATACTGGGTTTGCCCCAAAGCCAGCGTTGCAATCACCAGCACAAAGCTAACAATAATATAAAGCCACTGGAATTGCTCAAACCGAGGAATCAGCCGCAAAATAAACGGAATCCACATAGCCACAAAAAAGCCCAGCACCATCCACACCAGCTGCTTGTAGGCCAAGGCACTGTTGAGGCGCCACAACATAATCAGCCCAATATCCAGCAGAAAAAACACACAATTCCAAATCAGCGGAAAACTTTTTTCAAACAAGATATTGGCCAAATGATTGGCCAGTATGAAAAACAGCAAACTGACCGCCGCCACCGCCAGCACCTTCCAGTCAAACCCAATGGCCTCCTTGTCATAGGCCAAAATCAAAAAGGCGGTGATGTGGGTCAAAATAATCATAATCCGGCCCAAAAAGATGGCACTGCCGTGGGGCTCGTTGGTAAAACCGGCTTCATCCAGCATCAGCAACACGCCGCTATAGAGAAAAATAAGAAGATAGAGCAAAAAAAGTATCCGGCTGAAATTGACCATCAACTCAAACATATGGGTATCACCTAATTTCTTTTGTATCCTGTTTTCTGCTGTTTTGGCCCTGCTTATTCAATGCCGCGGAAATAATGGCCCTTTGTGCTGCCCTTATCGCCCATTTCTCGAATCAGGCTGCGCACGGCCGGTTTCAAATCTACCCAGTCTTCCAAGGCACTTTCGTGGGCCTCAATGATGCGGTCCGTCTGGGCTGCATCTTCCAGGGTAAATTGCAGACGAACACTACCTGTGGGTGTCGCCAGCAGTTCTTCAAAGAATTTCAGCGTAAATAACGGCTTTCCGTTTAACACCGAGCAAACACAAAGTTCACAGTCCGTCAAAAGCGGAAATTCTTCGCCCTTTCGGTCTTTCAAATACCACTGCCCGCCGTTATGGCGCAAGTCGCAATACATGCCGCTTTCTTTGTTTCCGGCAAAGTTGCCGATGGGACATTGATGGGTGGTCATCAGTGGCAAATGGCCATAAATCACCATTTCGCATTGTCTTGTGGCCGCTTCGTTGATTTCGGTCAAGTTCATTTCCGGCGAAAGACAAACGCTTTGCACCTGCTGTTCCTTCCAAAACGCCACGTCAGCAGAGTTAAAGGCATTGAGCGAAAAATCCACCACCAACTGTTTTCCCGTCTTGCGACAGTCTTCCAACTGTCCCAACGACCGCACCAAAAATCCGTCCAGTTCACTTTGGGATAAGTGGTTCAGTAACGCTTCATACCGTTTTTTGCCATAGGCACGGAATACCCGTGGTAACGCCGCATAAAGAGCAATTCCCACCCGGTGGGCCTTTGCAATCATCTCGTCAAACAGTGGTTCCGTTTCCTGATTGATTTCCACATACAGCCGCCCAATGGAGCTGTGGGTAACGGCGGCCATAAATTGGGCATGGGTGGTCACCAGCACCGTCAACATTTTTTCGTAATAGAACTGGGCATTTTGCACCTGTACCTTTGGCAGTTTTTCCAGGCCCTTGCGGTGGCTTTTTTCCAGCAATTTCTTTTCCAAATCCGCAATGGCGTCCCGCCGCAGTTGGTTCAGTTCGCCCATGGGCACATAGAGATTGCCTTCGGTGGTGATGGTCATTTCTTCCATGGCAAAGGAAGTGCCCCCTGTTTTACTTAACTGGCTTTTCAATTTTTCTTCGCTTAAAGGCTGATTTTGGGCCTCCTGGGCCACGGCTCCCACGGCGAAGCCTTCATTGCCGTCTCCATCCCATACTTTCAGCGTCATAGGGCTTCCAGGTTTTGCAAAAAATGCGCCATAGATGGCTTTTGTCCTGGTATCTTTGGCATAGGTCGTTTTCAGAAAATCATTGAGTGCCTTGTCGTTGGTTTTATACACCACGTCATTTTTCTGAATATCCCCCTGCATGGAAAGGCTAATCACTTCCCCGGCCCGGGAGGCTTTGTTGATGTTGGAGCCCACATGGGGTTCCGATTGGGTCCAAATTTCAATGCCGTCGCCAGGCACCATGGGCTCCCGGGTGCGGATGGTCACACGGCCGTGCTTTTTGTCATAACTATCCACAAACCCCAGTTTCAGCCCCCAGCTTTTGGGCCGTTTGGGGCTCATCATATCTAGCCCAGAATGGGTGAAGTAATATCCTTCCGAAAAACCGCCGCGGTTAAAAAGCTGTAATAGACGCTTTTGGTCGGCTTCTTCCACCGCATATTCCGCTGGATTTTTGGCATACAAATCCATATATTTCCGATAAATAGCCGTCACCCCTGCCACATATTCCGGCGTTTTCATACGGCCTTCGATTTTGAAAGAAGCAATGCCGCTTTCGATCAGCTGGGGCAAAATGGCAATGGTTTCGATGTCCTTGGTGGAAAGCAAATGGCCTTCTGCTTTTTTCGTATACCCTTCATACAGCCCAAAGGGCAGACGGCATGTCTGGGCACAACGGCCGCGGTTACCGCTTCTGCCGCCCAGCATACTGCTCATGATGCATTGTCCCGAATAGGAAACGCAGAGAGCCCCGTGGATGAACGTTTCCAGTTCCACATCCACCTGGGATGCAATGGTCTTAATTTCTGCCAAGTTCAATTCCCGGCTTAATACCACCTTTTGAAATCCCAGCTGTTGCAGCGCCTCCACATCCTGGCGGCTGTTGGCCGTCAGCTGTGTGCTGGCGTGTAACGGCAAATCGGGAAACAGGCGGTGAATCTCTTCGGCGGCCCCCAAATCCTGCAGAATCAGGGCATCGGCGCCCATGGTATACAGACTATGGACAAATTGCAGCAAGGCTTGCCGCTCGCTGTCTTTATAGATGGTGTTGACGGTGACATAGACTTTCACACCGCGCAAATGGCAATAGTCCATGGCCTCGGCCAATTCGGTCAGTCCAAAATTATTGGCATACGCTCTGGCGCCAAATTGTTTTCCGCCCAAATACACCGCATCGGCGCCGTTATTGACGGCTGCCCGCAAACTTTCCATGCTGCCCACCGGCGAAAGCAGTTCCGGCATCATTCGTTCTTTCATGATAAAACCCTTTCTCTAAAAAATTCCAAAATTTTACACTAAGAAGGGAAGTCTTGCCGACTTCCCCTCTCCTCTTTATCCTTCCATCGGTTTTGCCTGGGCGTCTGCCTCTGCATCCATAGGCCGCTGCGCTTCCTCCGCCCGCGCAGCTCTGGCCAGCATCCGCTTGTGCTCCACCGTTTTGATGTGATTGATTTTTGCGATTTTATCTTTCAAATCTTCTTCCAGCAATCCAATCTTGTGATTTTTTTCTTTCAACTGGGCCTGCAAGACCATCTTTTCTTCTTGCAGACGGGCCAAAGAAGCCTTGGCCTCTTCCAATTGTTGCAGCAAAGACCGGTTTTCCACTTCCAATTTTTCTTCTTCTAACGAGAGCATTTTGTTTTTCTGCTCCAATTCCTCCGGAGAGCTGCCCAAAGCCTGTGTTTCTTCCTTCAGCTTGGCCAACTGTTGCTCCAAGGCATCTCTTTTTTCCTTCATTTTGAAATAATCGTCGGCAATATTCAAGGAAGTGAGCACAGAAATCAAGTTGGGGTTTAAGGTGCGGGAGCTATCGCTGCGGCGAATTTCTTCCGCTTTTTCTTCGATGTAGTTTGCGACTTTTGTCATATATTCCACCGATTCATTGCCGGTCAAAGTCATCGTCTTGCCGCAAACACGCACGGAAACGTTGTTCTTATAACCCATAGTTTTCCACACAATCCTTTCTGAAACTACAATTTCTTTCCATTGTGTCTTATTATAGCACAGAATTGTGTTTTACGAAACAAAAATTTTCTTAAGTCTCTTTCATTTTTTCCCGCAACTGTCGCAACGCTTTTTTCTCAAGCCGTGACACTTGCACCTGGGAAACGCCCAAAACCTTGGCCGTCTCCGTTTGGGTATAGTCCTGAAAATAGCGCAGGGCAATGAGTTTTTGTTCTCGGCTGGATAAAGCCGAAAGCCCTTCCGAAATTTCCAGCCGCTCTTGCTGCCTTATCGTCTTTGGATCGGCCACCACATCCGAAAGCGTGCCTTCTTCTTGGGCCGAAAGCGGCGCATCCAAACAAAGCACCTGTTGAGAAGCCGAAAGGGCCTGGGCCAATTCTTCCTTCTCCACCCCCATCTCCTTGGCCAAAAGGGAAATGGGCACCTCTTCTCCCATTTTCTGTTTCAACTCTTCTTCCTTTTGCCTGGCCTTGGCCGCCAAAGAGCGGTATCGCCTGCCCACATGAATCATGCCCTCATCCCGAAAAAACCGCCTAATTTCGCCAAAAATCAACGGCACTGCATAAGTAGAAAACTGTACGCCATAGTGGATGTCAAATTGTTTGATGCTTTTGACCAATCCCATGGCCCCCAACTGATATAAATCCTCCTCTTCCACGCCCCGGCCCAAAAACCGCCGCACCGCTTGATAAATCAATCCCCTGTTTTCTTCCACCAACTGTGCCAGCGCTGCCTCTTCCCCCGCCTGGGCCCGCAGGAAAACGGCCGGATCATTCATCGTCTCTTTCCCCTTCTTCCTCCTCTTCCCTCTGCCCGGTCAGTTCCTTTTCCATCCGCACCTGGGTGCCTTCGCCCACACGGCTTGTCACCGTCAGCTTATCCATAAAGCTTTCCATCACCGTAAAGCCCAAGCCGCATCCTTCTGCCGGACGAGTGGTAAAAAGCGGCTCCCTGGCTTTTTGCACATCGCTAATCCCCGCCCCCGTGTCGGAAACGGTAATCACAATCCGTCTTTCCCGCAGGGTGCAGCGCAGTGTGATGGTCCCTGTTTTATTGCCGTAGCCGTGGATGATGGCATTGGTCACCGCCTCCGAGACAGCCGTTCTGATATCGTTTAACTCCAGCACCGTCGGGTCCAAGGGCAGCAAAAAGGCCACCACCGCCGTCCGGGCAAATGCCACATTGGGGCCCTTGCTTGGAAAAATGAGCGTCATTTCGTTATCCATGTTGTTCCTCCTAAATACTTTGTTTGGCTTCTTCCACTGTCGTATAAACGGGAATCAATCTTCCCAGGCCCGAAAGGGCAAAAATCCGCCGCAGGCTCTTTCCCACACAGGCCGCCACCGTCAATCCCCCCTGGGCCGCCGTATACCGGTATCGCCCAATCAATAATCCAATCCCGGCGCTATCCATAAAATCCACGCCTTCAAAATCCAAAATAATGTGTTTGATTCTGTGCCTTTGGCACAACTGATCCACCTCTGCCTTCAACGCTTGCACCGTGTGATGATCAATTTCACCCCGGATGGATACCAGCAGACGGTTTCCTTCCACGTTACAATTCCAGTCCATGATTGTCCTCCTTTGCATGGAAATCTCTACCTTTCTTGTTCGCCCTTGTCCTCTTATTTCCTTCCATATTTTTCCATTAAAAAAAGACAAAAAAATACCGCAAACCCGTTTTTTCGGCTTGCGGTATCAAACACCTTTATTTGGTCAGTTTGGAAATGGCTTTGAAGTGCGGGTTTTTGGCGCCTATGGTCAGCTCATATAACATGGCTTCGTAGGTGGTCAAAAAAGCGCCTTCCTGCATCGCCCGTTTGCAGGCAAACTTTTTGTCGTTTGGTTTTCTGGAACCAATGCAGTCTTGCACCAAATACACCTGGTATTCTTCTGCCAATAAATCAATGGCCGTTTGCAGCACACAAATATGCGCTTCCACGCCACACAAAATCACTTTCTTCCGTCCCGTTTCCGTGATGGCCCGGCGAATGTCTTCGGTCTGCCAAAGGCTAAAGGTGGTTTTTTCAAAGGCCTTTTCCTCTCCCACCACTTCTCGGATGGGCGCAATGGTCTCACCCAGCCCTTTGGTATACTGCTGGCTGATAATCATGGGCACTTCCAATTCCTTTAACCCTTCCAACAGTATTTTGGTATGCTGTACCACCGTTTCCTGTTCATGAATGACAGGGATCAATTTTTCTTGATAATCCACCACAATGGCAATGGCTTCTTCTGGACGAATCCGCATAAAGTCCACATCCTTTCTCCATGTTCGTCTGTGTTCATTATACTGCAAAGACGGCCAAAAAGTCAAAGAAATACATTTTTTTCCAAAACAGCCAAAAACCTGCTCCTTCCCTGCTGTATAAATCGCCCTTTGCTGGAAACACTTTTTTTAGAAGCGCAGACCAAAAAAGGAGGAGAAAGCCATGTATCAGAAAGTGGAGATTTGCGGCGTCAATACCTCACAGCTGCCCATTTTAAGCCAGGAGGAAAAAGTTTCCTTGTTTGAAAAAATCAAACAGGGCGATGAGGAGGCCAAACAGACACTGATTTATGGCAATTTGCGTCTGGTACTGAGCGTCATTCAACGCTTTGCCAACCGCGGCGAGCAGATGGACGACTTGTTTCAAGTAGGCTGCATTGGACTCATCAAAGCCATCAATCATTTCGATACCACATTGGATGTGAAATTTTCCACCTATGCCGTCCCCATGATCATCGGGGAAGTGCGGCGGTATTTACGGGATAATAACCCCATCCGCGTTAGCCGCAGCGTGCGGGATACGGCCTATAAGGCCCTGCAAGCCAAAGAGCGCCTGACTGCCAAGCTCTCCCGCGAGCCAAAGGCAGAAGAAATTGCCAAGGAACTGGACATCGCACCTGAAGATGTGGTGCTGGCCTTAGATGCCATTCAAGACCCCGTCTCCCTCTATGAGCCAGTGTTCCACGATAGCGGCGACACCCTCTATCTCATGGATCAAATCCGGGATGAAAAAGATAAAGACGAACAATGGGTCACCAACATTTCCCTCTCCCAAGCCATGAAGCATTTAAACGACCGGGAACGGTATATTTTAAACCTTCGCTTTTTTGAAGGAAAAACCCAAATGGAAGTCAGCAGTGAAATTGGCATCAGCCAAGCCCAGGTTTCTCGCCTGGAAAAAAGCGCCTTACAGCATATGCGAAAATATATGTAATCCCAAACACAGAAAAGAGGACCGACGCACTTGCCGGTCCTCTTTCCTTGTTCTTCTTTCCTTACAAAACCAATCCCAATTTATTGCCAAACACCGCTTAAAAAGTCCAACGCACATTGGGCTAACGCCGCTGCGCCTTTTTCTAAGACGCCATAGCCAATGTTAAATTGGGGATGATGCAGTGGATAGGCCGTTTTTTCTGTGCCATCGTAACTACCGATGGGCATATAGATGGATGGAACTTTGTCGCTGAAAAAGCAGAAGTCGTCTCCGCCCATGTCGCGATGTTCCCGAAATCCCTGTTCAAAAATGTCTGCCGTGCTTTGCCGCACCCGTGCTGCAAAAGCAGGATCATTGACCACCGAAAAACAACGTCTGCGGTAATGGAAACGGCAGGTAACGCCATAGGCCTGGGCAATGGCCTCCGCCAGTTGTTTCAGTTCTGCTTCCGCCTGAAAACTATCTTCTTTCTGGAACACCCGCACCGTGCCTTCCCCCTTACAGCAATCGGGAATCACCGCCGGAGCTGTGCCCCCATGGAAGGAGCAAAGCTGGATCACACAAGGATGCTGCGCGTTGATCTTGGTACGCACCTGGGGCAGCTGGGTTACAAACTGGGCCAAAGGTGCAATGGGATCTTTAGCCAAATGGGGCAGGGAGCCATGGCCGCCTTTGCCCAAAAACTCAATGGTAAAAAAGTCTGGACAGGCCGTCACCGGTCCTTCCGTCACGGCGCACTGACCAATGGGGAAGGTGGGGTTTACATGAAGCCCCATGGCAAAATCCACCTTCGGATTTTCCAACACCCCTTCTTTTACCATCAGCTCTGCCCCGCCTTCCGGCGCTTCTTCTGCCGGCTGGAAACAAAACTTCACATTGCCGCTAAACAAATCTTTGCGGGAGGCCAAAATTTCCGCTGCTCCCAGCAGCATGGCCGTGTGCACATCATGGCCACAGGCATGCATTTTTCCTGCATTTTGAGAGGCAAAGGGCAAGTCATTTTGCTCTTGAATGGGCAAAGCGTCAATGTCGGCCCGCAGCAGGATGGTCTTTTCTTCCCCTTCCTTCTCGCCTTTTAAAAGCCCCACAACGCCGGTATTGGCTACGCCTGTTTGATAGCCAATCCCCAGCCGTTTTAACTCCCGCGCAATGACGCCGGCCGTCTGGTGCTCTTCATTGCCCAATTCCGGATAGGCATGGATGGTTTCTCGAATGGAGGCCATATAAGGCCCCAGTGCTTTTGCTTGTTCCAAAACTGTCATAAGCTACCTTCTTTCTTATGCCTTTTGTTTGGCGTCGTATTCTTTTTCTTCTTTTGTCCGCATCAAACCAAATTGGATGGTGATGATGGTGCAAATACCCAATGCAATGGTATAATAAGCGCCGCTGATGATATGGATTGGGGAGCATTCCGCTAAGCCCGTCATCAAAACCATGCTGCCGGTGTGTGGTGCAAAGGCCAAAAACACGCAAGCGGAAATATCCAACAAGCTGGCCATCCGTTTTGGTGCAATATGGAAGGAATCGCCGATTTCTTTTGCCAAAGGTGCCGAAATCAAAATGGAAAGGGTATTATTGGCCATGGCCAAGGAAAGCAGCCCTGCCAAAGCGCCAATGCTGTATTCGGCGCCTTTTCTTGTTTTGGCTCGTTTGATGATGGTGGCCACCAACCAATCAATGCCGCCCAATTCCTGGCTGACACCAACCAAACCACGAATCAAAATACAAGCGATGGAGATGGAAACCATGCCGTTCATACCGGAGCCTGCTGCCTGCAAAATACCAAGTATATCCACCGTGCCCAGCACCAAACCAATGACTCCGGCTGTGGCAATACCCAAAAACAGTACCACCAATACATTCATACCCGTCAAAGCCGTGCCAATAACCACCAAATAAGGCAACAGATGAATCATGTTGTAAGGCCCAATTTCGCCCACCGTATCGGCGCTGATGGGTACGCGAGAATACAAAATGATGGCAATAATGGCTGCCGGAATGGCAATCAATAAGTTCATTTTAAACTTGTCTTTCATCTCTGCCCCAACGCCCTTGGTTGCGGCAATGGTTGTATCGGAAATAAACGAAAGGTTATCGCCAAAAATAGCACCACCTGTCATGGCAGCCAAGGCCACGGCCGGAGAGATACCGGCTGCTTGAGAAACGGCCACTGCAATGGGCGCCAGGGCCACCGTCGTACCTGTGGAGGTACCCATGGCCGTAGAAAGGAAGGCCGAAACAATAAAAATACCAGAAACCATAAAATGTTTTGGAATGTAGGTCAAACCAATATTAACCACCGATTCTGCCCCGCCCGTTGCCGTACAAACGCCAGAAAAAGCCCCGGCCACCAAAAAGATCAGCACCATGGTCATGACACCTGGCTGTCCGGCATGTTTGGAAATCATTTCAATCTTGTCGTCGATGTTCATCTTACGGCTCATAAATAAAGCCGCCAAAACACCAATCAGTAACGATGTTTCTCTTGGAATTTGTTTAAACGGAGATTCAAACCCCAGGACTGAAAAAATCAACCCGCCGCCGATATAGACCAATAAAAAGACTAAAATTGGAATAAACGCCCAAAATCCATAGGTTTTTTGTTCTTGTGGCTGCTTCTTTCCTTGTTCCATACAAAAACCCCCTCTGTTATTCGTTTCCCATCATCACATTGTCATAGCCTCTTTGATTTGTGCACAAGCACGCTCTAAAATCACCCTTGGTGTTGCCGCATTCAAGCGAAAATATCCTTCGCCGTCAAACCCAAACTCGCGCCCATCACTTAAGCCCACTTTGGCCTTTTCCACCAACCGCCGTTTCACTTCATCGGCCGAATACCCCAGTCCGTTAAAATTGAGCCAGGCCAGATACGTGCATTCCGGTTTCAAAAACTTCACCTGTGGCAATTCTTGTTGGAAAAATTGTTCCAAGTCATTCATATTGCCTTCCAAATAGGTTTTCAGTTCTTCTAACCACCCTTCGCCTTCTTCATAGGCCGCCATGGTGGCCACCAAACTAAAGCAGTTGTTGCGGGCAATGTCCATTTCCTTTAAGGTTTTGATATACCGCTCTTTCTTTGCTTCGTCGGCAAAGTGAATGGTGGAGGATTGTAACCCCGCCAGGTTGAATGTCTTGCTTGGAGCTGTGAATGTGGTGGTGATTTTTGCCACCTCCTCGCTTAGAGAAGCAAAAGGCGTATGGCGATGCCCAAAGAGCATCAAATCGCCATGGATTTCGTCGGAGAGCACTTCGATGCCATAGCGCAGACAAAGGTCGGCCACCTGTTCCAGCTCTTCTTTTTTCCAGCTCCGTCCCACTGGGTTATGGGGATTACACAAAATCAAATACTTTGCTCCCTCTTTTGCCTTCTCTTCCAAGTCTTCCAAATCCATGGTATAATATCCGTTTTCCTCTTTCAAAGGATTTACCAACATGGTTCGGCCGGTGTTTTGCAAAATATCGGCAAAGGGATGATACACCGGCTGTTGAATGATACATTTATCCTCGGGATTGGTAAACAGCTGTAAATAAAGCCGCATCCCTGGAATCACCCCCGGCGCAAAAGCCATTTTTGCCGGGTCGGCCTGCCAACCGTTTCTTCTTTTTTGCCAAGCGGCAATGGTTTCAAAATAAGCATCCGGCCGGTAGGTATAGCCATAAATACCTTGCTGGGCCCGACGGATGATGGCGTCGGTAATGGGTTTTGCCGTTGGAAAATCCATATCGGCAATCCAAAGGGGAATCAAGTCGTTGGTGCCATAATGCAGCACACTTTCTTCCACTTTAGCCGCAAAATTATTGCTCCGGTCCACCACGCGATCAAAGCAGTCGTTCATAAAACGCACCTCCTGTTTTCGTTTGCCCATTAGAAAAGCAAGTGTCATGCCAAAACACCTTCTTCTCCATAGGATTGTGCGTTTTTGAAAAAGATAGGGGCGTTTTGGGACGATATTTTCTCTTTTTTTGCGCAGATTGCTATATTTTTCACCCATACCATCCCATACAAAAAAGGTTTTATTGGTTGAATGACCCAATAAAACCTTTTTATGAACCTATTTCACCAATTTTCGAACCAATTCTTTTCCTTTTTCCGTCAATCGACTGCCGCTGCGCCCGCGGGAAATCAACAGCAATCCTTGCTCTTCTAGATGCTTCATCACATGGCGCACCTCTTGCTCCGATAACAGACAGCCATTTTCTTCTGTGTGGTTTGCAATCTGCTTGCGGCCCATGGGCCCTTGGGCCTGTCCCAGGGCCAACAGCACGGCCCTACTCTTGGGGTCAAAGGACGTTTTTTCAGGAGAAAATTTTTTGCAGCATCTTGGCGCCGTTTCGCACCGCATCGGGCAAATCCTCCACGTCCACTTCCTCCAATTCCATAAACTGCAAATACTCTACCATATTGCGCAGTTCTCGAATATTACCGTCCCACGAATGGCAAAGTAAGGCCCGCTTTGCCTCTTCCGTCAGCCGAAACGACACGCCCACTTCCGCCTTCATCTTTTCCATAATCAAAAACAAATCACTGCCCCGCGCACGAAGAGGCGGCAAATCGATGGGTAAGGTATTGAGGCGATAGTATAAATCTTTACGAAACGTCCCCTTTTCCACCATGGAATGGATGTTTTCATTGCTGGCCGCAATGATACGGACATTGACGGGAATGATCTTGTTTTCCCCCACTCGCATGATTTCCTTTTCTTGTAGTACCCGCAATAGCTTTACCTGCAAATTGGGGCTCATGGCTTCGATTTCATCCAAAAACAGCGTACCATTGTGGGCATATTCAAAAAGCCCCATCTTGCCGCCTTTTTTTGCCCCCGTAAAGGCCCCGTCGCCATAGCCAAATAATTCGCTTTCCAGAAGCGTATCCGGCAGAGCTGCGCAGTTGATGGCCACAAAGGGCATGGCGCTGCGGGGCGAGCTATGATGAATGGAGTGGGCAAACAATTCCTTTCCCGTGCCACTTTCGCCGGTGAGCAAAATGGAGGACTCGGTCTTGGCCATCTTCATGGCAATGCTTTTGGTTTTGCGCATACACTCGCTTTCGCCCACAATGTCGTCAAAGGTGTATTTGAAAACGTGGCCGCCGCCTAACATCTGCGCCCGCAATTTATGCTGCTTGTTCTCTTCATCATAAAACCGTTGCAGTGTGATGAAGTAACCCATAAACCGGTCCTGGCGAAAAATGGGCGTCACCGACGCATTGACATAGGTGCCGCCAATGGTCAATAACCTGGTATCCATCTCTTCTGGCAAAAACTCTGTGCCAAGGCGCTGCATAAACGGTAAAAGCCGCTCCACCTGCATCCCCAAGGCCGTTTCTTTTTTCGTCTGCAAAATCTCTGCAGCCGCCCGGTTACAGGCAAAAACGCGGCCTTCATCGTCGCTACCCACAATGCCCACATCCAGTGCCTCCAACAAGATTTCAAACTTGTTTTCCATGTTGAAACTATAGTTGGTCAGGGCGCTGATGCTGTAATCGTATTCCATCAACTCGTCCATGTATTGGTGCACCCACTCTGTCTCCAACACATGGTTAAACCCTAGTTTCAGTGCGATTTCCGTAATGGAGCTGGCACTTAGCACCCGGTGCCCAATGTCAATCACCTTTGTCACATGGGGCGGCACAAACCGGCTTTCGGCCGGCGTTATGGCCAAATCCGTATCGGGAAACACCGTTAGTCCCGGATAGACCGGGAAAAACTCAATATTGGTGACGCCAAACCGGTGCAGCTCCGCAATGGTTTCAATGGCCATGTTTTCGCTCAAATTCACCAACATGGCCTTTGTCCCCTTCGGCAGCTCCAATAATTGTTCCACCGCCTTTTTTTGCAACGAAACTTTCAAAAGCAATATGTTGCTGCCCGGCGGGATAAACGACATGACATACTGAAACATGTCCGAAGACGTGGTGGCCACGGCAAACAAGTCTGCCGGCGGCAAGATGGAATAAAAATCATTATTTTCCACACTGTAACAGGTGCTTTCAATTCTGCCTTCAAATAAATCGGCCAGCAGTTGGGCATAAAAGGCCCCCACCGCCGGCGATATGGTCAATATGGTCACTTGTTTTTTCATACGTTTCCTCCCATCGGCACCTTGCGCCCTGGTAACAACTGGGTACGGATGGAAAAGAGGCCGGCTGTTTGGGCCGGCGCTCTCGGTTTCTTATTTGGCTGCAATCAATTTTTTCAAAGCCTGTTCCAGGTGGCTGATGGTCAGTGGGTACATGTCAAATTCTTTGTCAATGATGTCGTAAGTCTGCCGCCAAAAGGCGCTGCGCCACCCCATATCCACAATGGGGTTCAGCCATACCATGTGGGAATACTTGGCCTGGAACCGTTTGAGCCACTCCATCCCCGTCACTTCTGTTCTGGCGCCATAGTTATAATAACTGCGTCCCAACAGCTCGCTGGGGTCCATAGAGGCATCGCCCACAATAATCACTTTATATTCACTGCTCAAATTATCCAGCACCCAGTTGGTGTCAATCCACTGGCCGGGAATGCAATAGGGATCGGTATAGAGCTTGGAATAAATACAGTTGTGGAAATAATACACTTTCAAGTCCTTAAAGTGGTTGGACTTGCTGACGGCCTGAAACAGGGAGGTGCAAAGGGACGAATAATAATCCATGCTCCCGCCACTATCCATCAACAAAAGCACCTTCACGGTGTTTTGTCTTGGCCGCTGATACACCAATTTCAAATTGCCGGCATTGTTGCCCGTCTCCTCAATGGTGTGGTCCACATCCAATTCCGTTTTTGGGGCGTCAATGCGACTGGAAAACTGGCGCAGACGGCGAAAGGCCATTTGAAACTGTCTCGTATCCAGCACTGTATCGTTTCGAAAATCGTGGAATTTCCGCTCGCTGGCCACTTGCATGGCGCTTTTGCGGATGGACTGGCCCCCCACCCGGATGCCGTTTGTGGCATTGCCGGCGTTTCCAAAGACACTCATACCGCCGGTACCAATCCAGTACTTGCCGCCGTTATGCTCGCTGTCTTGTTCCTGCAAACGCTCCAAAAGCATCTTTTGAATCTGCTCCATGGAAAGACTGCGGTTATATTCGTCCTGGTCCTTGTCGTAATTATTGGGCTTTTCTTTCGGATTGTTCAGCCAATCCAACAGCTCTTTGGGCAGTTCTTCAAACTGTTGAATGTCTTTAAAAAATTCCAAAAATGCCCCGTCAAACATATCATATTCTGTCTCGCTTTTGACCAGAATGCTCCGGGCCAAATAGTAAAACGAAGTCAAACTGCTGTGGGCCAGATCCTTTTCCAACGCTTCCATCAGCGTCAGCCACTCATTGAGGGACACATCCAGCCCCTTTGCCCGCAGCAAGTAGAAAAAGGCGCTAAACATACCTTTCCCCCCTTAAAATTTCAACCGGCGTTTGGCCCGCTCCAGCACGGTCAAGTCTTCGTTCTTTTTCAGCAATACACCGGCAAAGGGCACTTCGGCCTTGATGGTATCGGGATGGATGCCGCCAATGGAAAGGGCCTGAATCCAGTCGATGACTTCGGACGTGCTTGGTTTTTTCTGCACATCCAAGTCACGAATCCAATAGAACGTATCCATCACAGACTTCAACAGCGTTTCTTCCAAGTCTGGGAAATGCACCTTCACAATTTCTTCCATCAGTTCCTGATCGGGGAACTCGATATAATGGAAAATGCAGCGGCGCAAAAAGGCATCTGGCAATTCTTTTTCCGCATTGGACGTAATAATCACAATGGGCCGCGTCTTTGCGCTGATGGTTTCTTTCGTTTCTGGAATATAAAACTCCATTTTGTCCAATTCCCAAAGCAAGTCATTGGGGAATTCCAAATCGGCTTTATCAATTTCATCGATGAGTAAAATCACCTGCTCGTCAGAAGAGAAAGCTTCGCCCAGTTTGCCAAGCTTCACATATTTTTTGATATCGTCCACGCCTTCGCCGCCAAACTGGCTATCATAAAGCCGCTGTACCACGTCGTAGACATAGAGCCCATCCTGGGCCTTTGTGGTGGATTTGATGTTCCAGATAATCAATTTTTTGCCCAAGGACTTGGAAACGGCTTCGGCCAGCATCGTTTTTCCCGTGCCCGGCTCCCCTTTGATCAGCAATGGTTTTTGCAGGGCCATGGCAATGTTTACCGCATTCATCAGCTGTGGGCTAACCACATAATCGGCACTTCCGGCAAAGGTCTGTTTTTCTTTTGTCATTGTTCTTTCCTCCAAATGTTTATTGTTCATAACCCACCAGGGTTACAATCCCAATGGTCTGTGTGGCGTCGCTCCAGCTGACGCCAAAGTCTACTGCTTGGGCTACATCCCGTAATTTAAAATACGTATAGCCATCGATATTATAGCTTTCGCAGGAAACCTCTTTTCCATCCACCAACACCGTCACATCGCTCTCAACGGCCGTCTTTGTGCCGCTGGTGCCGCTTTTACTCAGCTCCCCGCCCGCAGGCACATAAGGCGTTTGCAGCGCCAAAGTGATGGTATTGGCCGAAGCATCCCAAAGGGTGTTAAATTGCTTATCGGTGTTTTGCACCCCATAGGCAATATCACGCAGTTTAAAGTAGGTATAGTCGTTGATGTTATACGTTTCAAAATCTTCTGCCACGCCGTTGACCAGCACCGTCACACTGCTGGGCAGGGCCTGGGCTGTCACCGGTGGCTTTGGTTCCGGTTTTGTTTCTTCCGGTTTCGTTTCTTCTGTTTGGGATTCTTGCGGCGTTTGGGTGCTGCCGCCGGCCTGATACACGGCTGTCAGTAAGTCTTTGCCACCGCCCACGTTATTCAAAAAGGAACTGGTGTTATAGAAAATATTGCCGCTGACATTGGAAAGATTGCGGCTAATGGCAATGTGGTCATCGATTTCCGCCGCCACCTGTTCTTTGTACAGTGCTTCCCCTAAATACAACGTCACTCCCGTACCGGCCACGGCCTCATTCCAATACTTGGCCACCGTTTCATAGGCCGCCGTGGCATGGGTGGTTTCCCAATACACCTGGGGCGCAATATAATCCACCCAACCATTTTGCACCCAGGCTAAGGTATCGGCATAGACCGTATAATAGCTTTGGCTGCCCCGGATGGTATCGGTGTTTTTATAAATCCCCGAAGGGCTGATCCCAAACTCCACCGATGCATCGGCGCCTTTGATGGCGTCATGCACCTGCTGCACCAACAGATTCACGTTTTGCCGTCTGGCATCGGCTTCGGCTCCGTCGCCGTCCCCTTCCGTCAGAGGATAGCCGTTGGGATAAAAATAATCGTCAAAATGAATCCCGTCCACATCATAGTTGTTGACAATATCCAACACCACAGAAGTGATATAATCCCGTACCTCCGGAAGCGCCGGGTTCAGATACAGGGAATTGTTATAAGTAATGAGCCATTCGGGATGGGTTTTGGCCACATGGTTTTCGGCCAATGTGGAAACGTCCGTGTTGGCCATGGTCACCCGGTAGGGGTTTAGCCAGGCGTGCAGTTCCATCCCCCGTTTATGGGCTTCGTCAATGAAAAAGGCCAGAGGGTCATAGCCCGGGTCCTTCCCGCTGGTACCAGTCAGTACGTCACTCCAAGGTTCGATATTGGACCGGTACAGTGCATCTGCCTTCGGCCGCACCTGGAAAAAGACGGTGTTCGGCCCTGCCGCTTGAAATTGGTCCAACATGTTTGTGATCTCTGCCTGCTGGGCCTGGGCGTTGCCTTTGGCGCTGGGGGAAGGAAAGTCAATGTTACTTACCGTGGCCACCCAAATTCCCCGCATTTCTTGTTCCGAAGCCAAAGAAGCACTGCAAGGCAAAAGTAACAGCACACTCAAAAAAAGTGCCATCCATCGTTTTTTCAACATAAACTCGGTTCTCCTTTCTTTTTTCGCCGCCTTTTCTTGTGCTTTCTTTATCGTTGTTGTATAATACCAACAGAATGCACCCAGAAAGGAGCGAATACGTTTGGCTTTGCTAAGAATCTTACTCATCTGGGTCGTTGGTCTTTTGCTTTCCGAATGGACCTACCGCATTGTGCAAAAGGCCCACACCCAAAAATGTCTCATCGCATCCAATGAATTGCTGGAACAGGAGACAGAAGAAATCGATGCCACCCACCGCCATTTTCGTAAAAGCGCAATCATCCATATCCCATCTTTACTCATCGGCACCCTGGTGCCCATTGGGGCCATTCGTTGGCTGGCCCTGATTGTTTGTGCCTTTGCGCTGCCCCCTGTTTTTTATGACTTTTTTTATGTCAATTTGAAAAAAGCCACCCAATCCAAACATCGGGCCTTGTTGGCGCTGGTTTCTACCATCAACTTGGCATTGATTGCCTATGACCTGTCCTATTTTTACTTTGGATACATCCAAAACTCTCTGGTGGGCTAAACCCATCTTTCCCATATCGACTCGATATGGGTTTTTTTATGGGAAGCCGTTTGTCACGACTTCCCGTAATATCATATTATACCCGATAATCGTTCCTATGCCAATCTTTTTTTCAAAAACCCTGTTTTTCCCATGGGATTACCCTTTTATCCCAGCGCCACATCCAGTATCATCATCACCAAAAATCCGGCCATCACCCCAATGGTGCCAATGCTGCCGGCTTCTTCCCAATGGGCCTGGGGAATCAGTTCTTCCACCACCACGTATAACATGGCTCCGGCGGCAAAGCTGAGCATCCAGGGCATGGCAGCCGACGTGGCCGCGCCAATGGCCACGGCCAAAATCCCAAATAACGGTTCCACCGCCCCCGAAAGCATCCCCATAAAAAAAGCACGGCGGGGCCGTTTTCCTTCTTGCAATAACGGCAAAGAAATGGCGGCGCCTTCCGGAAAGTTTTGAATCCCAATGCCAAAGGCCAGTGCCGCTGCCGCCGCAAAGGTACCCTGCGAAGGATCGGTGGCAGCCAACGCAAAGGCCAGCCCTACGGCCATCCCTTCCGGCACATTATGCAGCGTCACCGCCGAAAAGAACAGCGTATTGCGTAAAAAAGCCCGGTCTTGACGTACCTTCCCCATCTTCCGGCAAATGGAAGGCAGCGCCGCATCCAGCGCCAACAGGAAAAATAAACCACAAATCACCCCGCCGGCCGCCGGTAGCCAAACCACCATCCCCATCTCCTCGGCCCGCTCCATGGCCGGTAACAGCAGCGACCAAATGGAAGCGGCAATCATCACCCCGGCCGCAAAGCCGTAAAACACCCGCTGGACCTGGGCCGAAGGCGGTTTTCGCAGAAAAAACACCATGGCAGCGCCCAACGACGTCATCAAAAACGTAAATCCCGTCCCGGCCGCCGCCCACATCATTGCATCCATAAAAACACTCCTTTCCATTTTTTGCTATCCTATGCAAAAAACAAAAAGTTGTTTTTGGACCACAAAAAAATGGGCTTTGTAGTCCAAGGACCACAAAACCCATTTCTTCTCGCTTTTCTCTCTTGTCGCTGTTGTTGCTTATTGCATTGCTTTTGCAACTTCGTCTGCAAAGTTTTCGTTTTTCTTTTCCAGACCTTCGCCGGTTTCAAAACGAACAAAGCCTTCTACAGAAATTGGAGTACCAATGGCTTTTGCCACAGAATCCACATACTGTTTTACGCTCATATCGCCATCTTTTACATAAGGCTGTTCTACCAAGCAGAATTCTTTCAATTCTTTGTTCAGACGGCCTACGATCATTTTTTCGATGATGTTTGCAGGTTTGTTTGCATTTTTTGGATCTTCCTGTGCCTGTTTGGTCAGGATTTCTTTTTCGTGGTTGATGAATTCTTCTGGAACGTCATCGGTTTTCACGAATTTAGGATTCATGGCTGCAATCTGCATTGCCACGTTTTTGCCCACTTCTTCCAGTTCTGGTGCGTCTTTTTCACAAGCCAGCTGTACCATAACACCGATTTTGCCGCCGCCATGGATATAAGAAACCAGTCTGCCGTTTTGTGCTTCTGCTTTTTCAAAACGTCTAATCTGCAGGTTTTCGCCGATCACGGCCACTTTCTGGCTCAAAGCGTCAGCTACCGTCATGGTGTTGTCCAGTTTCCAAGCTTCTGCCAACAAAGCTTCTGCATCAGCAGCGTTGCTGTCCAAAGCCTGCGCAGCTACTTGTCCTACAAATTCCTGGAACACAGGGTTTTTGGCAACGAAGTCGGTTTCAGAGTTTACTTCTACGACAACGCCTTTTTTGTTGTCAGCGGAAAGCAGGATATCTACGATACCTTCTGCTGCAATACGGCCAGCTTTCTTCTGAGAAGCAGCCAGACCTTTTTCTCTCAAGTATTCTACGGCAGCTTCCATGTTGCCATCGGTTTCAGCCAGTGCTTTTTTGCAATCCAGCATACCAACACCGGTCATTTCTCTCAATTCTTTTACCATTGCTGCGGTAATAGCCATAATCTTTTCCTCCCGTACGTTTGGTTTTCCTTCCAGCGTGAAATGGCTTCAGCCTCTGAAAAACGAGAAACTGAAGCCATGCAAAGCCTTATCTTATGCTTCAGCAGGTGCTTCTTCAGCTTCTGCAGAAGCTTCTTCCTGTGCACCCTGTTTTGCTTCGATGACAGCGTCAGCAATTTTGCCTGCAATCAGTTTTACGGCACGGATTGCATCGTCATTGCCCGGGATAACGTAATCAACTTCTTCTGGATCACAGTTGGTATCAACAATTGCAACGACAGGGATGCCCAAAGTGTGTGCTTCCTGGATTGCAATTCTTTCTTTTCTTGGGTCTACGATGAACATGACATCAGGAATTTTGGTCATTTCTTTGATACCGCCCAAGTTCTTTTCCAATTTTTCCATTTCGTGCATCAAGTTAGCAACTTCTTTTTTGGGCAGAACTTCAAAGGTACCATCTTCCTGCATTTTTTCCAATGCTTTCAGTCTAGCAATTCTGGTTTTGATGGTTTCAAAGTTGGTCAGCATACCGCCCAACCATCTCTGGTTTACATAGAACATACCGCATCTTTCAGCTTCTTCTTTGATGGAATCCTGTGCTTGTTTTTTGGTACCAACAAACAGGATTTCGCCGCCGTCAGCGATCATGTCAGCTACTGCTGCATAAGCTTCGTCTACTTTTTTCACGGTTTTCTGCAAGTCGATGATGTAGATCCCGTTTCTTTCAGCGAAGATATAAGGAGCCATTTTAGGGTTCCATCTTCTTGTCTGATGGCCAAAGTGCACACCAGCTTCCAGCAGTTGTTTCATAGAAATTACGCTCATGTTTTTTTCCTCCTAAATTTGGTTTGTCCTCCCCGTTTTCTTTCTCCGGCAAACCTTGCATTTGCAAAGCACCAACCGGCATCAAAAACAGGTGTGTTTTTTTGCAACGCTCAAATTATATCACACCCAAGCCAATTAGGCAAGGTTTTCTCAAAATTTTTATGCCCAAAGCGACCGAAATTCGCCCAGGCCCTCTTCCTCCAATGCTTCCTTTGGCACAAAGCGCAGTGCTGCGCTATTGATGCAGTAATGGGCCCCGTCTGAGGCATCGTCGTTAAAGACAACTCCCAAATAAGCATTTTGTGCCCGATTAAACAGCCGTACCTTTTGGCAACAGCTGCATTCCACCGGCCGCTCCACCACGGCCTCTGGCGTAATGGGTGCCGTAAAAGCCGGCCAGCCACTGTCGGAAAAGAATTTTTCTTTGGATGTAAAAACCGGTGTGCCCGTCACCGCATCCACATAAATCCCGTCGTCAAAACAATCCCAATAGGCGTTTTCATAGGGCTTTTCGGTACAGCCAAATTGGGTCACCTTATAAGTCAAAAAAGGAAGATAATTTCCCTTTTCGTCCCGGTCCACCGTTTCCTTTGGCGTATATTCTTTGGCAAGGGAAAACAAGCTGCGGTCAATATGGCAATAGCCAAAGACGTTTTTGTTGAGATAATTTTGGTGCATGGTCTCGGCCCGATAGAAGTTTTGAAGTGGCTTTTGTTCCACCGCAATGGGCGCGCCTACCATCTGTTCCAAACGGGTTAAGGCGGCCGCAATCACTGGCGCATCGGCAGGGTCGGTATAATAAATTCCCGTCCGATATTGCTCCCCAATGTCATTTCCTTGACGGTTGACGCTGGTTGGATCGATGGTAAGGAAAAAAAGGTCCAAAATTTGTGGCAAGGATATGATGGCCGAATCGTATGTCAACCGCACCGCCTCTACAAAACCTGTCGTACCACTACAGACTTGTTCATAGGTGGGATCCGTGATACTCCCGTTGGCATACCCCACTTCCGTCTCTAAAATAAAGGAACTATGCCGAAAAAAATGTTCCGTCCCCCAAAAACAGCCACCAGCCAAATAGATTTCTTTTTCCATTTCCACTTCTACCTCCAAACCCTACCTGTGCTGGTGCTGCTTTTTGGCCTGTCCCCATCCCGGGCACAGAAAGCACATCCGTCAGAGAGGCTCTTCCAGCCATTCGTCTGCCAGTTGTGCAAGCACGCAAGGCGTTACAGTGTTGCGTCCCAATTTGTAAATCAGCCCCAGCGTATGATCGTTTGCTTCCCCTAAATACGTGATCTCCGCCTGCTCAACCACATTCCCCCGATAGGACTTTTTCACCAAAACGCCATAAAAGCGGTCTTGCCGCAGCAAGTAATAGCAAAGCAAATACTCCCTGCCGTCATCCGCCAATATGCTTGCTTGATACAATTCCTTCATACCCATACCTCCTTGCCTTTTTGTTGAAAAACAAGTTCAGTATAACGAAAGTTTTGTAAATATGCCATGGAAAATATTTGGGATAAATCCATCTTTCTGTCAATTTGTGGTAAATTACAGGCACTCCCTCGTCATTCTCTCAAAATATATCATCAATCATGTAATTTTTGAAACGGTTTTCCAATTCTTCATCCACCGTAATCGTCAGTAAAATCCCGTCTTCCCGGTGTTCTTCTTCTAAAACTGTGGTGCGGCCATAAATCTGCGCCAGCTTTCCACCTTCACAATATGGCAATAAAATCGTCATTGTTTGTCGAAAACTTTTGATGACTTCTTCAATTTTTGCCAGTAAAGCCGCCAAGTCCTCTTCCCGCTTGGCCGAGATGGCAATGGTGCTTCTGGCCGTTTGGTCATTGGGCAATGGATACTCCACGTCGCGGTCCACTTTGTTAAAAACCGTAATCACCGGCGTTTGACCACAGCCCAATTCCTCCAACGTGCGATAAACCACGTCCATGTGAGTTTGCCGGTTGGGATTGGAGCTATCCACCACATGGAGCAAAAGATCGGCATACCTTAACTCTTCCAAGGTGGCCTTAAAGGCGTCCACCAAATGATGAGACAATTTTTGAATAAACCCAACCGTATCCGTCAAGAAGATTTCGTGGCCTTCCGGTAATGTCACCGTCCGCGTCGTGGTATCAAGCGTCGCAAACAGCTTGTCTTCTTCCAATACCCCTGCCTTGGTCAGCCCGTTTAAAATGGTGCTTTTGCCTGCATTGGTATACCCCACCAAAGCCACCACCGGCTGTCCCTTTTTCTTTCGCTGCTGCCGCAGTAAAGAACGATGGGTTTTCACTTCTGCCAAGTCTTTTTTCAACTCTGCAATCCGGTCTTTGATATATCGCCGGTCCACTTCCAGCTTCTTTTCTCCCGGGCCACGGGTACCAATCCCGCCGCCCAACCGGCTCATAGAAGCGCCCATGCCCGTTAATCGCGTCAGGCGGTATTGCAGCTGGGCCAGCTCCACTTGGATTTTCCCTTCACTGGATGCAGCCCTCGCCGCAAAAATATCCAGGATCACCATGGTGCGATCCATCACCTTCGTGTCCAACTCCCGCTCCAAGTTTCGCAACTGGGCCGGGGAAAGTTCATCGTCGCAGACCACGCCGGTGGCCTCCAACAAAGAAATCATCTGTTTTAATTCCTCCACCTTGCCTGTCCCAAGGTACAGCCCTGGGTGTGGCTTTTCCCGCTTTTGCAGCATCCGCCCCACCGCTACGGCGCCGGCCGTTTTCACCAGCTCTTCCAGCTCGTCCAAACAGGCTTCGGCTTGTTGGCTGTCCTCTTGCCGGTCCACGCCTACCAAAATCACCCGTTCTTCTTCTTCCTTCAGTGTGTGTAACACCGTTTCCCGCGCCATTGGCTGCGCCTCCTTTCTGCCTGGGTAGAAACATTAAATCACTTCAAACCGTCCACCTCGTCTTGGTGGCGCTGTTTTTTCTTCCGCCGGGTATCCCAACGTCACCATGGCCAAAAATGGCCCTTTGTCCGGCGCAAAATGCTGACGGATTTCTTCGTCTTTGCCCACGCGCACCGCCGCCGTCAGCCAGCAACTGCCAATGCCTTTGTCCTTGGCCATCAGCAACATGTTTTCAATGGCCGCCGCCGTGCTTTGGGTCACGCTGGACAAGTCAGGATAGTCTGGTTTCAGCAAAAAGACCAAAATATACACCTGGGCCCCGCCCAAACCTTTGAAAAACGTTTCCGTTTCTTCAATGGCTTCCGGATTTTTGGCAAACCGGCTTTCCAAAACAGGATGAAACAGTTTGGAAACCGTCGCCATAAATTCCAGCATCTCTTTCTTCTTCTCTTCACTGCGCACCACCACAAAATACCATGGCTGAAAATTGATGTTGGAAGGGGCATAAAGCCCTGCTTGAATGATGTCCTCCAAATCTGCGTCCGAAATGGGTTGATCGGTGTATCTTCGAATGCTGCGTCTGCCAAAAATAACGTCCTTTGTTTCCATTTTGCGCCTCCTTTCGCACTCTTTCTCTTTTCCGTACACCGCGATAGCCTGCGGTCTCTTCTTCTCAATCCTCCCCCTTCTTTTGGAAAGCCAAAGGGCTACAAAAAAAGGAGTCTGGGCCCTCCTCCTTCGGCATGTTCCTCATTGCCTTTTTTCATCAGAAGCAGTCCAAACAACGGGATTGATTCAAACAGTAATAGTATACCATTTTTTTGCCCCAAAAGACACTCTCAAAACAGATAAAACAGACTGGGAAATCAAATTTTTTTTAGCGATTTTACCAATTTTTCATACAAAAAAAAACACCCTGCCGCTTCCGAAAGCTGCAAGGTGTCTTTTTTAGAGAAACAAAAACATATAAGCAAAATGGAGTGCTGTCCCTGCCATCACAAACAAATGAAAAATTTCATGGAACCCAAAATACCGCATCTTCAGCCGTTTCCACTTAGTGGCATAAATCACAGCCCCCAGCGTATACATCATTCCCCCTGCGGCTAACAACAAAATGCCTGCCAAGTCCACCGCCTGTAACAAGGGGTAAAACGCCACCAGTACCAGCCATCCCATCGCCACATAAATGGTCGTCGAAAGCAACCTGGGTGCATCCAACCAAAATAGCTTCAAAAACAATCCGCCAAAGGCAATGCCCCAAACCAGGCAAAGCAGCAAATTGCCCCAAAAACCGGATAAGTTCACCAGACATACTGGTGTATACGACCCAGCAATCAACACAAAAATCATCATATGATCCACTTTACGCCGAAAGGCAATCTGTTCCGGTGTCCCTTGGGCCATGTGGTAATAGGTGCTGGCCCCGTATAACAACAACACCGATAACACAAACACCGTACACCCCACCACACCGGCCGTATTTTCTTGTAACGCCTGCTGCACAATCAACAATATGCCAAAGGGAATGGCCAAGAAAAAGCCTATCATATGCGTCAAAGCGCTCATGGGATCTCTCCAACGCCAAATTCCATATTTTTGCTTGACTTGTTCCATCTTAACACCTCCACATGTAGTATTAAAAACTATATTCTATTATACCCATATCTTAGCACAATGATTCCTCCATTGCAACCAAAATCAAGTAAAATTTTTCAAAAAAAAGCACAACTTCTTTTGACATACAAAAGAATGTTGTGCTTTTTCTTTCTCCATTATACCCCTAAATAGGATTGTGGACTCACGGGCGAGCCGTTCAGACGTACTTCAAAGTGGCAATGATTACCGGTGGAATTGCCTGTGCTGCCAATCTTGGCCACCACAGAGCCACGGGAAACCGTTTGTCCCACGCTGGCCACCAAAGAAGAATTGTGGCCATACAACGTTACCAGTCCGCCGCCATGGTCAATCATGATCGTATAACCATATCCGTTCATCCAGCCAGAATAAATGACAGTGCCGGCTTCAGCCGCCACGACACTTGAACCATAGCTAGCCGGGATGTCATAACCGGTATGAAACTCAATACCGCTGCCGATGGGCCTGTTACGGGTAACAAAGCCGCTGGAGATATTATACCAGCCGGGTACCGGCCATTCAAATTGGCCGCCGGTATAGTAAACTCTGCCGCTGGCTGCGGAGCTGCTGGTGGCTTTTTTGATCAGCGCTTCCACTTCTTTGCTCGCTTCTTCCATCTGCTCTACTAATGCTGCATATGTAGCTTCGTCTTGCTGATACTGTTCCATCAACTGTTGTTTTTCATCGCGTTTGCTTTCCAAAGCCGCCGTTTTCACCTGTTGGTCGTTGACCAACACTTCAATGGCTGCTTTTTCTTCTGCAATGGCTTCCGTCTGTTCTTCAATGACGGCTTCCGTTTCCCGCAGTTGAGCCAAAAGCTCTTCATCATATTGCATGATGTCTTTGACATATTGCAAGCGAATGAAAAAGTCGCTGATGCTTTGGCTTTCCAAAATTACTTCCAGATAACCCAACGAGCCGTTTTCGTAAATAAAACGAATCCGCTCGCTAAAGGCGTCAAATTGGTCCTCGCTGGCCTCTTGCGCCTGGGCCAGACTTTCTTCCGAAGCGGCCAAACGGGTCTCAGCGTCGTTTAACTGGGTTTCCACAATGTCCAGCTCATTTTGCGCTGCCGCCAATTGGGTATCCAGCGTTGCAATTTCCGCCGAAACTTTTTCCTGATTGGTTTTGGCCGTCTCCAAAGAAGCCTGTGCATCTTTTTGCTTTTGCTGAATTTCTTTTTGTTCTTGCTGTAATTCCGATAGCGATTTTGCATATGCCATTTCATTGGGTACAGCCGTCACAACGCCGCCCACCGTCAGGGCAAATACACACGCCCATGCAGCAGCACGACAGAAAGAGTGGTTCATGTTCTTGCCTCCTTTTCGTCACACCCGCAGATACTTTCGGATGGAAGAAACGCTGCCGATGACGCCCAAAGCAATCCCGCCCAAAAACGATACCGGCAACAATACAGAAAATATGCTGTAACTATCGACAAAGGTCACCAAATTTTGCACCATCGGCAAATAGTCGTTTAACAGCTGGATGGCTTTGCCATACACCGGCCAACAAATGGCAATGGGGATCAAGGCCCCAATGATGCCAATCAAGGCGCCTTCGATGATAAACGGCCAACGGATAAACCAGTCCGTCGCGCCCACATATTTCATGATGTTGATTTCTGTTCTTCTGGTATACACCGAAATTTTAATGGTGTTCATAATAATCACCACAGAAATCACGGCCAAAATGGCCACCACCAACACCCCAACGACACTGATGATTTTGTTGACTCGAAGCAAAATATCCGTTTCTGTTTGGGCTGCTGTGATATTACGGATGCCAGAAACTTGTTCCAGTTCCGCCAAAACGGTATCCTGGTTTTCAATGCTGTCTAAGGAAATGGTAAAGGCATGGCTTAAGGGGTTATTTTCGCCGGAAAAACCGTCCAAAATCTCGCCCAAGCCTTGCTCTTCTTTCAAACTTTCCAAGCCCTCTTCTGGGGAAACATAGATCACGCTTGTCACATGATCCAACTGCTCCATGGCATCTTTGATTTCTGTAATCTGTTCGGCATCCACCTCGTCATCGAGGAAAACCGAAATGCCAATGTTGTCTTCAATCTGGTGCAGCATGGAATCCAAATTGCTAATTAAGCACCAGGAAAACGACACAATCAATAAACAGGCGGCCACCGTTGCAATGGAGGCAACCGTCATCAATCTGTTTTTCAAAAGGCCCGTGAAGCCTTCTTTAAAGTAATAGCGTATGGAACTAGGCCTCATCGTTGTAACCACCTTTTCTGATATCTCGGATAATGTGGCCGTCTTTGAGCGTCACCACACGTTTTTGCATGACATCGACAATGTCTTTGGCGTGGGTAGCCATGACAACGGTTGTCCCGCGCCGGTTGATTTCATCCAGCAGATAAATAATTTCCCAAGCCGTTTCCGGGTCCAAGTTCCCCGTCGGTTCGTCGGCAATCAAGATGGGTGGGTTGTTGACGATGGCTCTGGCCAAGGCAGTTCTTTGCTGCTCCCCGCCGGATAACTCGTTGGGATAAGCCTTCGCCTTGTGCTGTAACCCAACCAAGGCCAGCACCGCTGGTACGTTGCGGCGAATTTGCCGGCTGGGGGCTTCAATCACCTGCATGGCAAAGGCCACGTTTTCATAGACCGTTTTATTGGGCAGGAGACGAAAGTCCTGAAACACAATGCCTAAGTTTCGGCGCAGATAGGGAATCTGGCTGCGGCGCATGGTGGTGGTGTTGATGTTGTTAATCAAAATTTGGCCGCTGGTAGGATTCAATTCCTTCATCAGCAACTTAATCAGCGTAGATTTGCCGGAACCGCTGGAGCCGACAAAAAACACAAATTCTCCTTTTTCGATGGAAATGGAGACGTTTTCTACACCTTCTGCACCGTTTGGATAAATTTTCGTCACGTCTCGAACTTCGATCATGGGTAAAAGTACTTCCTTTCTCGGCGTCTCTTTTTGCAACAAACAAAAAATTAGTACGCCATTTTTTCCATATACAGCATGTAGCTGCTTACCATCAATGTGATTTTGAAAATGATGGCATCATCAAAATTACGCAGGTCCAAACCTGTCATTTTCTGCAGTTTGTCCAGACGATAAACTAATGTATTGCGGTGAATGTAAAGCTGTCTGCTTGTTTCGGAAACATTCAGATTGTTTTCAAAGAACTTGCTGACGGTGGCCAAGGTTTCTTCGTCAAAGTCGTCGATGGTCAACCCATGCAGCACTTCTTTGATATACATTTTACATAGCGGCAAAGGCAGCTGATAAATCAACCGGCCAATACCCAGTTGTTCGTAGTTAACAATATGTTTGTCGCTATAGAAGATGCGGCCCACTTCCAACGCCATTTTGGCTTCTTTGAAGGAACGGGAAACATCTTTCAAGTCGTTGACGGCCGTGCCGATGGCAATGAATGTTTTGCTGTTGGTTTCGTTATTGAGGGTTTCTGCAATTTGTTTTGCAATTTTTTCCACGTCTTCCATGGTTTCTTTTTCCCGCAATTCCTTAACCAAAATAATGCAGTGTTCATCCACGGCTGTCACAAAATCTCTCGTTTTGGAGGGGAAGATGTTGCGGACGATTTCCACAATGTTCATGTCTTTGTCGATGCTGGTTTCAATGAGGTAGACAATCCGCTTTACGTTGTTTTCAATATGCAGTTTTTTGGCGCGGCTGTAGATATCCACCAACAACAAGTTATCCAGCAACAAGTTTTTGATGAAGTTGTCTTTGTCATACCGTTCCTTGTACGCCACCAAAAGGCTTTGGATCTGGAACGCCGTAATCTTACCAATGCGATACCCTTCTTCATCTTCTCCTTTTACCTGCACCACATACTCAGGCGCATTGTTGTCATAGACTTTGAAATACTGGTAGCCTTGCACCAGCTGGCTTTCGGCGGGAGAATTGACAAAGCCTTCCAGGTCGTCGATCTGTTTGGCAAGCATGGCTTCTTCCGTCGTTGCAATCACCTTGCCCTCTTTTTCAATGACGCTCAGGTCTTTTCTGGTAATGTTTTTCAACCCTTCAATGGTGCTTTGCAAAATCTGATTGGAAATCATGTTCTTCACCCCTATATCGTTATTGTACATAATGGCCGCGGCTTTCTTGTTAAAAACTAACAATTCTTCTTGATTTGCCAGAAAGATTGCGCCGCCGATTTTTTCCCTCTAAAAAAAACACTTTATAAGATAATACCAAAAAAGAAAATAAAAATCCATAAAAAAATGACATTTTTTTATTTTTTTTCTATTCCCCTTTGCATTATCCGAAGAATGTGCAATTTTTCTGGCAGAATTGGCAGTCTATAACAGGAAAAGAGCTGGTTTTTCATTGGCTAGTTTTCCTAAAAAGAAAGAATCCTTAGTCCACTTCGTCCAAACTTTTAAAGCCATTGCCCAGCACATCTTTCACATCCGATAAAATCAAGAAGGCCTTTGGGTCCACCTGGCGGATGATGTTTTTGACCATGGTGATTTCCTTTTGCCGAAAGACACAAAGCAACACCTGTTTTTCCTTGCCCGTATACATGCCAATCCCGTTGAGGCCTGTCACCCCACGGTTTTGCCGCCGCATAATTTCCTGGGCAATTTCTTGATTTTTTTCCGAGATAATGAACGCAGCCTTGGAAAAAGAAAGCCCTTCCAAGACAATGTCTACCACTTTGCTAATGACAAAAACGGCCAAAATGCCATACATGGTACGCTCGGCACCAAAGACAAAAAACCCCGTCAAAATGATCCCTGCATTGCAGACAAACATGATACCAGAAACGGGCAAGTGCGGTTTCAGCCGGTGAATGATGGCGCCCAGTAAGTCCACGCCGCCGGTGCCCGAAAGCCCCCGCAGCACAAGCCCCACGCCCACGCCGTCAAAAAGACCGCCGTACAGCGCCGCCAACAAAAAATCCCCTTGGTACACCGGCAAAAACGTAAAAACTTCCAAACCAATGCTAAATACCACATTGGTCAAAAATGCCCGCCCAAAGTATTCTTTGCCCAGCACCACATAGGCCCAGGCAAATAAAGGCAAATTCAATACAAAGTTGGAAACCCCTTTGGGAATCCCGCCGGGCCAAAGCCCTTGTGTCACTTCTTGAATGATAATCGCAATCCCCGTAAAGCCACCGGTGATGATGCGGTTGGGAGAAAAAAACACGTTGATGGATACAATGATGAAAAAAGTGCCTAACAAAATAAACAACGCTTCTGTCGCCTGTTTTAAGCCAAGCCTCTTTGTCATAGTTCCTCCTTTTGGGGAATCATTTTCCCTTGTTTTTTAACACCGTCAACACAAATTTGGGCAAGCGCATCATTCTTCTCCAGCGCGTTGGCTGGGTGATGAGGCGATAAAACCATTCCAGGCCCAGTTTTTGGAACATCTTTGGTGCCCGCTTCACATTGCCGGCCATCACATCAAAGCTGCCCCCTACGCCAATGGCTACTTTCACCGACGTAAAGCGCAAGTTTTCATAAATCCACTTTTCCTGTTTTGGCGCTCCCAAGCCAACCAAAAGCAGATCTGGCTGCAATGTTTTGATCTGTCGGATGATTTCCTTTTCTTCCTTGGCATCAAAATAACCGTTATGGGTGCCGCAGATGACAAGCCCCGGATACATCTTGGCCGCCCGTTTGGCTGCCGTGGCCGCCACGGAAGGCGCGCCGCCAAAAAAGTAAACGCTTTTTCCTTCCTTGGCCAAGTTGGCCAAAATCCGCTGGCAAAGGTCAAACCCTGCCACCCGCTCTGGCACCGGATGCTTGGTGTATTTCGATGCCCACACCACGCCAATACCGTCAGGCACCACCAAATCGGCCGCTTTTAAAATCTGCATCAACTGCCGGTCCGTTTGGGCCTCCATCACAATTTCCGGGTTGGGCGTACAGATGATATGCTGTCTGCCATCGGCAAAAAAGCCCATGACCTCTTCCACGGCTTCCTCCATGGTGCACACCGTAAATGGTACCGATAAAATTTCCGTCGTTTTCCTCATTTTGCAAGCCTACTTTCCAAAAAAAGCTCCCTCAAATACTGTTCGTTTTGGTGGGCCAGCTGCTCCAATTCCTTGGCCTTTGCCTCAAGACAGTCTTTACTTTCTTGTCGCTTTGCCAAAAGGGCCGCCATTTTTTCCACTGCTTCTTCCACATTGCAGCTTTCCACTGTCCCTCCCGACGGCATGGCAAAATCCCTTAAATAATAATCAATCTTTGGATCATAACTGAAGCCCATCAACGGCACTCTCTCCTTTGCCGCAAAGATCAGCGTATGCAGCCGCATACTCATCACAAAATTCATACATCCGATGACGCCCATTGTTTCCCCCGGCGTCAGCGCCTCCTCCAGCAGGAAGGACGGTTCTTTCATTTTGTTTTGCACCAGACGGCTGGTGATAATATCATTTGGCATCTGCATGGGGATAAACACCACATGATGCCCCAACTGTGTTACCACCCGGTCACAAATCTGGGCAAATTGATGGAAAAAGAAATCCGTTCCTTTCCAACTGCGCACCGACACACACAAAAGCGGTTTGTCGGTGGGAATCCCATTCCTCTTTAAAATGTCCATCGCTTTCTCTTTGCCAATGGAAGGCAGGGTAAAAACGGGATCGGCGGTGACAAAGGTGCGGGGATTGGTCAGCCCCATGGCCTTCAGCTCTTCCAGCGAAGAACTTTCCCGCAACGTAATCACATCCACCCGATTGACCACATCACCCACCAACTGCCTGTTTTTTGACTTTTTCACAGGCCCAATCCCATTGGCATACATCATCACTTTTTTGCCTTTCCATTTGGCATAGCGGATGATGGTGAGATAATATAAAATAGAGCGTGCGCTGGTTTTATCCTGCAACAGGCTTCCGCCGCCGCTGATTAACACATCGCACTGCCCGATGGCACGCATAATTTGAAACACATTATAGCGGTTGACCACATCCATGTCATAACGCTTGCGGCTTTCCTTTGGCTTATTGGCCAAGGCCCGGATGGAGATATTTTCTTCCATGGCCCTGATATTATTCCCCATGGCCAATAAGATGGCATCATCACCACAGTTTTGGAATCCATAATACCCACTGATCAACACTTTATATTCCGGCAAATTGTTTTTCTTCCATGCCGCATCATAAGCCTTCACACAGTCGGCTGCCATTTTCTTGACAGAATAATGGTCAAAAATCACCTGTCGGCCATATTGCCCCAGTTTCAACCGCTCTTCGTCGCTTAAGGTGTTCATGGCATAGACCAAATCCCGCCGCAACTGCTCTTTGTCTGACATGGCACAACCGCGGCAACAGAAATTGTTTTCTTGGGCCAAGGCCAGCTTTTCTTCGCCAAACAGCCCAATATAGCCTTCGTTTCCGGCAATAATCACCGGCTTTTGCCCGGCCATGGCTTCCAAGGCCGCACGACTGACCCCCACAAAGACTTTGCCCATGGCCACCAGACGGTTGATGTCCGTCCGTCCGCCTGTCATCACAATGCAGTCATAGCCAATTTTCTTATTGGCTTCGACGGCCATTTGGGATAGTTTCTCAAACACATTGCCGCCGCCTACAATCACCAAACGCAGCCGTTTGATGTCCTTGGCCAGCTGGGGTGCAATTTCAATGAGCTGCCGGGCCACCAACGCCCGGTCCTCATCCATCCGGCTGACATAGACCACCACATTGTCCTCTTCGGCAATGGAGAATTCCTGCTTTTGTACCTGACAGTCCACCTGTGGAGAAAATTTATCGGTATCGATGCCGTTGATGGTGACAAAGATATCGTGGGCCTTCACGCCGTAATTATCCATCAAATACGCTTTGATGTCGTCGCTGACGGCCACCGTTTTCTGGCCCCAGTTAGTCAGATATTTTAACCCCATTCCCGTATAAAACACCCAGTGGGCGCTGGTGACAAAAGGAAACTTCATTTTTTTGTGCAGCAGGCCGCAAAGGAAACTGGGGATGCGGGCATGGGAATGGACAATATCAATCTTTTCTTTTTTTATGATCTCTTGCAATAAATAATAGGATTTGCGCAGGTTAATCAAATTCCGTTTGTTCATGGGCACTTTATAATGACGGATGCCGGCCTCTTCCAGCTCCTTGACATACACCCCGCCATTGGATGCCACCACAATGCGAAACCCCTCTTTGTGCAGCTGTTTGGCCAACTCCACCACATGGGTTTCTGCCCCGCCAATTTCCAGCCCCATCAAAGCCATCAAAATGGAATATTGCTGATACATCGTTTCTACCCCTTATTCTGTGCCGTTATGAATCTCCGAAACGCTGCCTTCGCAGCTGATATATTTGGTATAAAATTTCTTTTTCGAACCCACCAGCAATTCGTAGGTTTTGTTGACAAACGTGCCGCTGTTGTTCACTACGGCGTCCGCTTCCACCGTCAGATATAAGTCAATCCGGTTTTCCACATCCGCCAGTTTCACCGTCCCGTCTGGACAATCCATCACCATCTGGGAGGGCTGACTGTTGACGGCGGTGATGGTGCCAATGGCATTGCCCGATGTTTCGTCGTACAACGTATCCCCCGCTGCCACATTATCCAAAGAAGTACTGCGCACCCGTTCAATTTTCACCACATAACTAACCGGCTGCGTGGCGGCTGTCGCACTGGTTTTATCCATCACGCCAAATTTATAATACGCGCCAAACCCAAGGGCCACCACAAGAATCACCACAACCAGGTCGATGGCGTTGATTTTGCCAAACAATTTTCCTTTGTTATCAATCCATTTCATCCTGTGTTTGCCCTCCTATCGATCCATTTGCAAAATATAGCCGCGTCCGGCATAGCCGTTGCCTTTGATGGCCACTTCCAAGCCCGTTTTCACCAGGAAATAACCATTGACTTTCAAATTCCCGCCGTTTTCCGACACCGGCGCTTCCACCGTCACCAAAACCGTTTCCCGTCCTGGCACTTCCACTTCCCGGATGACGCCGTTTACGGTGTCGTTGACTTGTTTTTTATAAGGGATGGCTTCCACCGAAACCACTTGGCCCATATAATAATTTTTCACATTATCGGTGATGGTATCCCCTTCGTGAATCAATTCATGAAACCCTTCCGGATTATCCACCAATTCAAAGGTATATTGAATGTTTCTTGTTTCCACTGCCACTTCTTTATGGGTAAACCGATACCCCACCACTGCCACAATGAGCACCAGCACAAAAATGACAATATCAAACCAGTTGATTTTGTGCTTTCTTTTTTCCACGTCTTCCTATCTCCTTTCCGTCACAGCCCGGTACACTTCTTCGATGTTTCTGGCATAAATCTCCGCCGTAAACTCCTGTAAAAACCGCTTTCTTGCCCCTTCTTGTAGTTTTTTTCTCGTCAAAGGCTCATCCATCAGCCGCTCCACCGCCTTTGCCAAGGCCTGGCTATCTTTTTGCTCAAACAAAAACCCGTTTTGTCCGTCGGTGATGACACCGGGGTTTCCGCCATAATTGCTGACCACGGCCGGAAGGCCCAAACTCATGCCCTCCAATAACGATAAACTGGTGGCTTCTGTGCCATAAGAGGCGTTGACCTGCACATCTAACACCGAAAGCAGGCTTTGGATATCGGTGACAAACCCGGCAAAGCAAACCACATCTTCCACTTCAAGCTTCTTTGCCATTTGCTTCAGTTCCTCCAAATAAGGCCCCATCCCTGCAATAATCACCCGTACCGGCCGCCCATGATCTTTCCAAACCTTGGCTGCCTCCAGTAAATACTGATGCCCTTTGTAAGGCTCAATCCGGGCCAAAATGCCAACGGCAAATTGTCCTTTTTCAATGCCATAGGTCTTTCTTGCCGCTTCCTTGGCCGCTTCTTCGGCAACTTTGACCGGCTCAACGCCGTTTAAAATCACTTTGATTTTCTTTGGCGAAATGCCGCCTTCGGTCAAATTGTCTTTGGCTGCTTCGGCCACCGCCAAAATCTGATCGGAAAAAAACTCGTTGGCCGTTTTGTTCACCCATTTTCCCACCCCGTGACTAATCCGGGGGCTGACGGGAAACACAGAATGACGGGTATAGACAATTTTTTTGCCGCAAAGCTTGGCCGCCACCCGTCCACTGAAATTCCCATGGGTGTGGACCACTTGCGGGTTTTCTTCCCGAATGATTTTCTTTAACACGCCTACGGCCCGTTTGTCAAAGGAAGTCTCTGCAATATAGGCCGCCTCCCGGTATGGGGTGTCCAATGCTTTGAGGGCCGGGATCAATAAACTGCCCGTCGGCACCACCACAACCATGGAAAATTGGCTTCTGTCATAATATTTCAAAAAATTCAGGACACAGCGCCCGGCTCCGCCGATGTTGCTGTCGCTGATAATCTGCATCACTTTGATCATGGCTTTACACCTCCCGCAGCCGATCATACCGGCTGATGACCATGCCAAACCCAATCATGGCCCAGAACAAGAACATCACCCGATAGTTATAGAAGGTATAATCAAACAAACTTTGTACCAAAAATCCGGCCACGGCACTCATGACACCAATCATCAAAAGCCGTCCCGTCCGGTCCTCCGTCTGTAAATAGCTACGGAATACGGCCTTAAAGAATTGATATAACAGGCACAAAAACAGCGCCAGTCCAAAAAACCCTGTGTCACAAGTCACCTGTAAAAACGTGTTATGGGCATGGGGTGCACTGATGCCGTTATAGCCATACACAGGATACACCATATTGTAAGCCGCTTCCCCTGGCCCAACGCCACTAATCCAATAATCTTTTAACATCGCAATGGTGCCAAGCCAAATATAAACACGGTAAGACGTGGAAGAATCTTCCAAGTTACCAATACTCATAAATCGGTTTAAAATGCTTTCCGGTAACACAAAGGGCAACAACAAAAGCCCCACAACGCCCAACAAAACAAACCGCTTGTCTAACAGCACCAAAAACAAGAAGGCCGCCGCCAAAATGCCCAAATAACACCCGCGGGAATACGTCAAAACCAGGCAAAGCATCATCACGCCCACACTGCCCAAATAGTAAAGCCGCATCACCAACGACTTGGAGATGAAAAACCCGGCCACAGCCAAAGGCACCATCAGCAAAAAATATTCCCCCAGCACATTGGGGTTTTGGAATGTGGAATAAACCCGGAACATCCCTTCAAACATGTCCGTATCCACCCAAACACCGCCAAACTTGTCCTGGAATAAAAATTGATAAAACCCATACAGTGCCACCAAAACGCCGCCAGCCGTCAAGCAAAATAACAATACCTGCACTTGCCGCTTCGACTCAATGGCGTTAAAGACCACCAGCGAAAACAGCACAAAACAAACCGTCACCATCCCGCCATATAAACTGCCCGAAATGGTCACCGACGTGAAAATGGCCGCCGTATAAATCAGGGCATACCCCACAATATAAACCACCATGGGGTGACTCAGTAACCGTCTTCTCCGCTCTGCAAATAACCGCAGCGCCACCGAGAAAAATCCGGCCACACTCAATAAAATCACCAGCATCGTCGGCAAAAATGGCGCCAACACCACCGGTAAAAACATCCAAAGATAACATTGTTTAAAAATGCTTCCCAGAAGCAGACGGTCCAGTCCAAACACACGAAAAAAGCGTTGGAAAAACCGGCAAACGGCGCGAAAGAGTCGGCCCAGTACACTACGCCTTGCTGCAATCACCTGGTTGCGGTTGTCCGTCAAAAAGACGCCAACGAGGGCACTTTGCTGTAACGAGCCCAACAAAAAGGCGCCCAATCCAGCAAAAAAGCGATATACCACGCTGTTTTCTATCATCTCTCAACCTTCCTTTGCAAAAAATTTCTTCCATACTCCAACGCCATCTTCGCATAGGGCACCCGAAAGAGTAACGTCAACACAAAATACACCAACACGCCCACAGCCGTCGGGATGGCCACCAAAAGCAGCGTGCCAAAAAAGTTTGTGCCAAGACTTTGTTCCAACAATCTCTTGCACCCAAGCACCACCACGGCCATCAGTACCGCCGCCACAAACATTTTCAAAACTTGCCAAAGCATTCCTCTGGTGATGACTTTTCCCTGTTTTTGCATGGGAATCACCAACAGCAACGCCGAAATGGTCAACGATAGCGTGCTGGAAAGGGCCAGACCGCTGACGCCCATCCGTGGCGAAAGCCAGGCACAAAGCAATAAGTTCAGTACAATGGAAACCAGCCCGCTCAGTAGCGGCGCCCGCCCCTCTTGTCTTGCATAAAAGGCGCGGCTTAAAATAGTCTGTAATCCATATCCCATCATACCCATGGTAAAAAAGAATAAAGCTTGTCCCGTCATCTGGGCTGCCGCATCGTCAAAGGCCCCCCGCTGATAAATCAGCCGAATCACCGGAATACTCAAACACATCAGCCCCGCTGTCATCGGCAGCAATAAATAGGACATCACTTCCATCGTCGTCCCCACCGTCTTTCCAAAGCTTTGGGTATCGTCATTTGTTTGTAACCTAGAAAGCTTCGGAAAAATCACATTGGCCACCGAAAGCACAAACACGCCCACAATGATGGAATAAACCGTGTTGGCATATTCCACCACCGATACGCCGCCTTCCAAAAGCCTAGAGGCATACTTGGTGTTGATGGCCAAGTTGATGGGCTGCACCCAAGTACTGACCATCACCGGCAGCATCAGCGCCACAATCTTTTTCATTCCTTCGCCTTTGACATGAAAATCCAGCCGAAAGTAATATCCTTTTTTTATCAACGCCGGTACCTGCATCAACGCCTGCATGGCCCAGCCAATCAAAAAGGCCACCGTCAAGCCGTAAATGCCAAAGGTATCGTTGAAAAATACATAGTAAAGAATAATCACCACATTGGAGGCAATGCTCATGGCCGCCGGCACATTAAACTCGTCCATGGACTGTAACAGCCCCACAAAACAAAAGGCTAACCCCGTAAAAAACGTGGCCGGAAACAAAATCCGCAACAACCTGGTGCAAAGAGCTGCCGTCTCGGCATCAAACCCATCGGCAAATAATTCCGTCAATAACGGCGCAAACCCAATTCCCAGCACCGTCACCGCCAAAGTCAGTACACCAATCAGCGTAATAAACCGATGGGAAAGGGTATAGGCCTCTTTCTTTCCTTTCTTTCCCAAATACTCGGTGAACACCGGTATAAAACTGGCCGATATAGCCGATGCAAATACCACATCAAAAAAAATGCGCGGGATTCGGCTGGCCGTTAAAAATGCATCGGCTTCCATCCCTACGGCATAATTCCCGGCCAAAAACTGATCCCGCACCAGTCCCAGCACTTTCCCCACCAGCGTAATGATCATCATCATGCTGATGGCCTTGACCGCGTGGCCCTCTGTTTCTGGAAGGCTATCGGTTTTGGTCAGTTGGTTTGTCGTCTCGCTCATCCATTCATCCCCATCTTTCGTTTCAAACACAGCACAAAAGAAAGCTGGTCCGCCACAAATGGGCCCGCCCATGCTGCATGGTTTCACGTTCTTATTTTTGCAAACAGCTTTGCCTCTCTTTTCTTCGACCGCAGGCTTTTTGGCCTTGCAATCAGAAAAACGCACAAAAAGCAATTCCTTTTGGTTTGTTCTTATTATACCTTCATTTGTAACAAAAAGGTAGCTTTTTTGCAATAAATTCATAGTTTTTTCCCGTTTTGTTTGGCAAAAACGGCTCTTTGTTCGTTTCGTTCGCGTTTTTTTCTTTTTTTCCCTCACTTTTTTTTGGTCAAAGCCTACGAAAAAAACGCTGTTATCCTTTCCATCGGAAAAAATAACAGCGTTTGAACGGAAATCGGAGTACCCTTATCCCACTAAGTCAAAATACATGCTGTTTGGCCCGGCCTGAATCCGGATCATTTGATACTCGTCGTTGACCGCACCATTTTCCAGCCACAAATTCGGCAGCGATAAATATCGCACCCCGTCTTTGGCCGTCACCGAAAAGTCCTCGTCACCGCAATAAAGGACAAAGACCGTCTTGCCTGCATCCACCACAGCCTTTAATGCATTTTCAAAGACTTCCTGCTCTCTGGCGTCGCTGAAAGAAGCTGGGTTTTTATCCATCACCACAATCACGTTTTGATTTGCCGTGTTCAATGCATCCTGCTGGAAAGAGCTCCACTGGCTCTTTTGTGTCTGGAAGAAACCGCCATACTTGGCAAACATGTTCAGTATGGTCACATTGGCCAACTCTGTTTTGCTGTATCCTTCTTTCCATTGCAGCGTCTGGGCGCCGTTGGCAGCAGAAATATCGTTTTTGCCAGCAAAGAATGCATAATCCGTGTTTTGGCCCAGTGTGGTGTTCACCTGGTTACGCACGCTATCATACTGGCTGGCCGACGCCGTACCGCTGGTCACATTGCCGGTAAAGTTGATATAGGTATAGCCGCTTTCTTTGGTAGACAAATCTGCTTGTAGTGCATCGGCCACCCGCACCGTTTCCGGCACATCCACAGCCGTTTCCGTGGCATATTGGCCCCGCAGATTATCAAAATACATCACCTGTTGATTGGTGTTAGTGTTGGAAAGAGCCGCCACATAAATGGTGTTCAGCTTCACAGGGTAAGCCACGTTTTCCGGCAACTGTGCCGTCACACTTTGCCAATCGGTCCAGTTGACGTTTCTGGAAAAATCAATGACGCTTTCTGTGCCGTTGGCATCCACAATCTTCCCCCGCACCCATTGGCCTGTACCGTTGCCTTTGATGGATAAGGTCAGTCCTTTCGGTTCGCCGGGGATGGTGATTGGTTCAGCCAAGCCCAAATAAACGGCCTGGGTTTCTGTGCTTTCCTTCATGTAATAGCTGATGGCCACCGATTTGCTGCCATCTTGCACCACGGCCTGAGAAACGCCAGAAATGCCAGAAATCCCCGATGGATAGCTGGAATAGTTCAAGTATTTCACGTTTTCAAAGGAATCCACTTTCTTTTCTTCCGTTCCCACCACCACTTTGATGTAAGAACGCAAATTGCCATAAGAAATGGTGATGTAACCTGTGCCCTTGTCCGTGGCCGTAAAGGTGGTACCGTTCAGAGAACCAATGTTGGTGGACAAGCTTACTTTATTGGTGGCATCCAACGTATACCCATCTGTGGTCACAGCATCCACCACAATCTGGCTTGTTTCGCCCACATTCAAATACAACTCGCTTTGGTGTGGTTGTAAAGAACCAATGTCGGCCACATCCACACTTCCCACGCCAATGATCCCTTGATAGTTGGCCGTGATATGGGCTTTTCCTTGCTTTAAGCCGGTAAAGGTGGTACCGGAAATCTGGCCATAGTCGCCGTCACATTCCAACGTCACCTGACCCATATCCACCGCAATTTTATGTAAGTTTTCGTCGTATCCAAAAACTTGAATTTGCGTACTGCCGCCGGCCAACACGCGGCTATCCACCGGCTCTACCACCAGTTGGGTAATGGCCCCCACAGGGCTATCATCAAAGACACCCACCGCGGCCATGACTTTTCTCTCGCTGCCTTCTGCCGGAGAAGAAACCGTGGAAACCGTATCTGCATCGGCCGTTTTTACTGCCATCAAAGAGGAACCGCCGCCGTCTAAGTTTAACCCCTGGTACATTCCCTCTTCTTTTAACAGTGCCACTGCTTCATCCACCGTCAGCCCAATGCTCACATTGCTGCCGCCAGTACGCTTGCCGTCTGCCACAATCAGTTTCATGGTCTTTCCGTCTTGAGAAAGCCCGAGCAATGTTCTTGGCTGCCGGCCGGAAGCCATTTCGCCGTAATTGGCTGGTTTTTGCCCGTTTTGCAAAATAATTCCGCCGCCGGTGATGGCCGTTTCAATTTGTTCCACATCCAAATTGGTGTTAATCTGTGTAATGGCCCGCTGTCCCACGGACATTTTTGGTACATAAGTATCGGCATACTGACTGCTTAATACAATCACATACCCGTCTTCCGGAATGGTCACCGTTTCGCCTTTGGCCGAAATTTTGGTGATCTGGTCGTTTTGCACCACAATTTTGGTCAAATCCGAAAATCTGGCGTCGATTTTTGACGTGTCCGTGGCGGCCGTCCGGTCCAAATACATGGGGTAAACCATTTGCGTAATGGTGTTTAACCCTGCCAGTTCAAAGAAAAATTCGCCACCCACATAAAACTTGATGGTGGTTTTAAAATAATCAAAATGCTGGGTACCGTCCACCAATTCATAATAGGACCCAAATTGGTTCCCGCTTAAGTTTTTATCGCCGTCCATGGATAAAATGGTACAGTTTGCAATTTGTGGCCCAAAGGCAGCAGAATAGTTGCCGGTCATGCCAAAATAGGCAGAATTGACACCGGCCAGGGCGCCGTTATCGGTCAAAAGCTTGGATACTGTCTCCCGCAGCCCAGCCTCTGTTTTCGATTCCACCGGCTCCACCGATAAGTTTTCGTTACTCAAATCAATGGTCAGTATGTATAAATCCAGCCAACCGTCTTCCGTCAATCTAATTTTTTGCTGATAGGTCACGCCCTTGACCACATCTTGCGTTGTCGTTTGCTGAAAAATCGTCGTTGCCCCATAGGCCGGCAAAGCCGAGGTGGCTAACATTGCCATGGAAAGCAACAACGCCGCTACTCTCTTTTTTTTCATACTCTTTCTCCTTCGTTTCTTCCCTTACTCAATGGTGTAACTGCCTCGCACAATAAACCAAGCATCGTCGCTGGTCACTTCCACACCACGCCCGTCTGCTCTTGATACGATTAACATGTGATTTTGTTCCACCGTTTGTCCATCAAAAATCTCTCTGCCGCCTGTGACATCCACCAAGCCGCTTTCCACCGCCGAAAAACATCTGCCAGACCCGCTGCGCATAATGATTTCGGCCCCTTCGCCGCCTTGCAATCTCTGCCCATACACCAGCTGCACCGGTTCATAGACGGGCATTGCGCCTGTGCCGGTGGAAGCGCTGCCGCTTAAGGCCGTCATCAAATTGCTGATGGATTGATCCACATAGCTTTTGGTCACCAATGGGTCTGTGCTGCTGCCGGGGTCACCGCCCGAGGCCGCCGCTTGAAACAGCATCGATACCGACAACACCGCCGTTGCCGCCACCGCCGCAAATACCTTTTTATTCATACGCTCGGCTCCTTCCTGCGTGATACGCACTCCTCTTTTGCCCCCATCCAAAGACAGGACAATCGTTGTTATTATATCATAAGTTACCAAAAATTGTTTGACAAAAATGTGAATTTTGCTTGTAATTTTTCCCATCTGTTTTTCCAAAACAAAACGCCTGTCCTTACTTTGTTGTTTCCAAAGCAGGACAGGCGTTTTTCTTCTCGTTTCTCTAAAAAATTAAATCACATATTTCTTCGCATTTTCTGGGAGATCATCCACTTTTGCACTGATAATCATGGTAAAGTCTACGCTTTCTTCCACCGAGAATTTTTCCAACAAGGTGATAAATGCTTCCAGACCGGCATTGTCCAATCCAGAAATGATATTGTGAAGACCGTCGATATAGATCTGCTCGATGTCGCTGTCTTGGCTCACGATACCGCAAATGAAACCAAAGAAGGTTTCTTGCCGTGTCATTTTGAAGTTCGTTCTTACAAAACGGATGTTGTAGTGGAGGTCATACATGTGGCGATTGTCGTCATCGATAAAGACCACATGGCCATTGGCCACTTTGCCAGCTGCGTTTGCCATTTCGAGCAGACGTTTTGTTTTTCCTTCGCCTTTTTCACCTGCAATAATCTGAATCATTACAATCTCCCCCTTTTCGGTGCGAATCGTATCGCTGTGATGAAAGGATAACAGTTGTTTCTATTTCCTTTTGTTTTGATTCTTGATACTCTTTTAATTCTCTTTCCGTGCAAAAAATCCTTTTAAATTTTTATATTTTTTTCATTTTGTTAAATTAGCATACTTTTTTCACATGAAATCAGAAATAAATTTAGTTTTTTTATCTATTTTTACCAAAGTCATTTCGTTTCATCAAAAAGTGCCGTGGAAAGATAGCGTTCCCCTGTATCTGGCAACAAAACCACAATGGTTTTTCCCTTGTATGCAGGATCTTTGGCCAACTGTGTGGCGGCAAACAAAGCTGCCGCCGAAGAGATACCAACCAAAAGCCCGTCGGTCTTGGCCACTTCCTGGCCTGTTTTCAGCGCTTCTTCGTCTTTGACTTTAACCACCCGGTCAATCAAATCCGTCTTTAATACGCCCGGCACAAACCCGGCCCCAATGCCCTGTAACCCATGGGGACCTGCTGCTTCGCCACTTAAAACGGCACTGCCAAACGGTTCTACGGCCACAATTTCCACCGCTGGATTTTTTTCTTTTAAAACCGTTCCAACCCCCGTCAACGTGCCGCCTGTGCCAACCCCGGCCACAAACACGTCCACCTTTCCATCGGTGTCCCGCCAAATCTCTGGCCCTGTGGTGCAAACATGGGCCTTGGCATTGGAAGGGTTTTCAAATTGGTTGGGAATCCAAGCACTGGCAAAGGATTGGGCCAATTCCTGCGCCTTCTCAATGGCCCCGCTCATGCCCTTTTTGCCTTCGGTCAATACAATCTCTGCCCCCAGCATCTGTAACAGCTTGCGCCGTTCTATGCTCATGGTTTCTGGCATCGTCAAAATCAACCGATATCCGCCAATGGCAGCCAAAAAGGCCAGCCCAACGCCGGTATTGCCGCTGGTTGGCTCGATAATCACCGTGTCTTCTTTCAAAATTCCCGCTTCCTTGGCGTCTTCCATCATATAGTAAGCCGCCCGGTCCTTGGCCGACCCCAAGGGATTGAACGATTCCACCTTGGCCAGCAGTTCTGCCTCCACCCCTTGTTTTTTCATCCAGCCGCCCAATCGAACCAGCGGCGTGTTGCCAATGCATTCCATCAAACTGTTTTTGATCTGAGCCATAACGATACCTCCTTATCTCTTTTGCTCCAGTATATCATAGTAACTTACTCTGGTAAACCCAATCTTTTTTTACAAAACAGTTCCATGGCATTTTGTGGTTAGTGGACAATTATTCTATTTTGTTCTGTAATTTTTCAACGTTTTTGCACAAAATGTTAGCATTGACTTCTCCCAAACCACTGTCATAAAATAACAATATCCCGGGATGGATATCATATGAATTTTACAATTTTGTTGGAAAGGGGATTACTTCTATGAAATTGATGCACGGCCCACACGAACATGGTCCGGAAGAACACTTAACTGGGGATCGGTGGAAAAAAGCGGATCGGGTAAATAAAATTTCTTTGGCAGTCAATTTGATCCTTGCCGTTGGCAAAATCTTTGCCGGCGTTGTCGGCAAAAGTGCTGCCATGATCTCCGACGGTATTCATACCGCCAGCGACGTACTTTCTACCATCGTCGTTATGATTGGTATGTTCTTTTCTTCCAAACCAGAGGATGAATCCCATCCTTATGGCCATGAAAGAATCGAATCTGCTGTAGCAAAAATCTTGGCCATTATGCTTGGTTTTACGGCATTCCATTTGGCAACCGACGCCGTAGAAAAAATCATCAGCGGCGACTATACCACGCCAACGGCCATCGCATTGGCTGCTGCTGTTATCTCCATTGTGGTAAAAGAATGGATGTATCACTATACCATGCACACAGCCAAAGCCATCAACAGTGAAGCCATGAAAGCCGACGCTTGGCACCATCGTTCCGATGCTTTCTCCTCCATTGGTACCTTCATCGGTATTGGCGGCGCTATGATTGGTTTGCCTATTTTGGACCCAATCGCCTGCTTGATCGTTGCTTTGATGGTCTTCAAAGTGGCAGTGGATATTTATATTGTTTCTTTCAAACAGCTGGTAGACTGCGCTGCTGATAAAGATGTGCAAGAAGAAATGATGCATGCCATCCATGAAGTGTCTGGCGTTGTGCGTGTGGACAGCCTGAAAACCAGACTTCATGGTCCTCGGATTTATGCTGACGTAGAAATCGCTGTAGAACCATTGATGAACGTCATCGAAGCACATGAAATTGCAGAGGCCGTTCATGAAGAAATCGAAGAACACGTGCCAAAGGTGAAACATTGCACCGTTCATGTCAATCCAGCAAGATAAATTGCAAACTCATGTTGTATTTTTTCCAATACAATTTCTCTTTCTCAAACAAGGACGCTTTTTCTAACGAAAAGGCGTCCTTTTCTTTTCCCTTTCCATCTGCCAAATAATCCAAAATATTCTGATTTTCCACCCATTTTCAGCGAAATAATAGGAAATACAAAACATATACGATTTTTTATCATTTTCACAGCAAAATACCAAATAGAAAAATACAGAAATTGGATATTCCCCGTTCTTTATTATAAGTTTTGCATAAACTAACACTTAAATATGCCCATTTTATATTTCAAATCTAACAAAATGTTAGCATCGACTCTTTTATGCTTTTTGACATAGAATAGGGATAACCTGGGTTTGGAAGGAATCATAATTTATTATTTTGAAAGGGGATTTCTTTTATGAAATTAATGCATGGACCTCATGGTCATGATCACGGTCCCGCCGAAACGTTAACTGGCGACCGGTTCAAAAAAGCAGACAGAGTAAATAAAATTAGTCTTTTGGTGAATATTGTTCTTTCGATTTTCAAAATTCTCGCTGGTGTCATTGGTCATAGTGCTGCCATGATTTCCGACGGTATCCATTCTGGTAGTGACGTACTTTCCACCATCGTCGTTATGATTGGGATGTTCTTTTCCTCTAAACCAGACGACAAAAGCCACCCTTATGGCCATGAACGAATCGAGTCTGCTGTGGCAAAAATTTTAGCCATTATGCTTGGTTTTACGGCTGTTATGCTGGGTGTTGATGCCGTGGAAAAAATCATGAGCGGAGACTATGCTACACCTACGGCCTTGGCCCTGTCTGCCGCTGTATTGTCTATCGTTGTCAAAGAACGGATGTACCATTTTACCCTGCACACAGCCAAAGAAATCGATAGTGCTGCTATGAAAGCAGATGCTTGGCATCATCGTTCTGATGCACTTTCTTCCGTTGGTACGTTTATTGGTATTGGCGGTGCTATGATTGGTTTTCCAATTTTAGATCCAATTGCTTGCTTGATCGTTGCTATTTTGGTATTGAAAGTTGCAATCGATATTTATATTACTTCCTTTAAACAACTGGTAGATAGTTCTGCTGACCAACAAACGGAAGACGAGATAATGCATGTCATCCACGAAACACCAGGTGTTGTTCGCATTGACAGCCTGAAAACAAGATTGCATGGTCCTCGTGTCTATGCTGACGTGGAAATTGCTGTTGATGCTACTTTGACCGTTGAACAAGGCCATGAAATTGCAGAATCCGTGCATGAAGAAGTAGAAGAACATGTAACCAAAGTAAAACACTGCATGGTACATGTAAACCCTGCAAAATAAACAAAAACTACTCATGGTTTTGGCGCAGCTTCATAAGAAAACAAAGATGTCTGTGATCCTTGAAATATAAAGGATTGCAGACATCTTATTTTTGCTGAGGTCATTTTCTTCTGAAGACTGCTGTCGCAATTTCCAAGAAGAAAAAACAAAAACAATGTTTTCTTCTTAGGAAACCGCTTTAGATGGGTGGTTTTTTTATGTCTTTCTGCCTGAATCCACATTGAATCCTTAGAAATCCCGTCTCTAAAAGTGGCTTTTCCCCCTCTTTTTTCCTGTCTTCATCATTTTTTTCTAATTTTATAAATCCGTCTTCCCTTTCCTTAACACGTTGTTCCACAAGCAACGTTATGGAACAATCTTTGTTTTTTGTCTTTCTTTTTTTCTAATTTTGCCCTTTTTATTCTTTTATCAATGGTTTTCCTTCTCTTTTGAATTATTATTTTCCTTTTCCACCGATTTGCTACTGTTTTTCTGCTTTTTCGTCCCGTTTCCATAGTCATAGACAATCTTCAATGTATATTAGACTAACTTCTTTGTTAGTTTAGCATAAACTAACAAACACATTTTGTATTTCTTTAAGTACAATTTTACAAAATGTTAGCATTGACTCCCATGTGACATATATCATAAAATAGCAGTAACCCGGGAACGAACTCACCAAAAGATTGTTTTGAAAGGAGATAGTATTTTATGAAACTAATGCATGGGCCAACACACAGTGATGAAGTGTTGACAGGGGATCGCTTTAAACAAGCGGATAAAGTAAACCGTGTAAGTATTGTTGTTAACTTATTTTTGTCAACTTTCAAAATCATTGCTGGTTTTGTAGGTCATTCTGCCGCAATGATTTCTGACGGTATTCACTCTGCCAGCGATATTTTGGCAACCATTATTGTAATCATCGGTCTTTTCTTTGCTTCCAAACCGGACGACTCTTCTCACCCATATGGTCATGAAAGAATCGAATCTGCTGTAGCAAAAATTTTGGCCATCATCCTTGGTTCCGTAGGTGTAACTCTGGCTGTAAATGCAGTAAAAACCATCATGAGCGGCGAATTTACCACACCAACTGGTCTGGCTTTGTTTGCTGCCGTTTTGTCCATCGTTGTAAAAGAATGGATGTACCACTATACCGTTCGTGTTGCAAAGAGAATTCAGAGTGAAGCTTTGAAAGCAGAAGCATGGCATCACCGTTCTGACGCTTTCTCCTCCATCGGTACCTTCATCGGTATCGGCGGTGCTATGATCGGCTTCCCTATCCTGGACCCATTGGCTTGCTTGATCGTTGCTTTCTTGATCTTGAAAGTTGCTATTGACATCTATATTTCTTCCTTCAAACAGTTGGTAGACGCAGCTGCTGACAAAGAAACCGTAGATGAAATCATCGAAACCATCCATAGCGTACCTGGCGTTGTTCGTGTAGACGACCTGAAAACCAGACTGCATGGCCCTCGTGTCTATGCCGACGTGGAAATTGCTGTTGATGCAGATTTGACCGTAGCACAAGGTCACGAAATCGCAGAATCCGTACATGAAGAAGTAGAAGAACATGTAACCAAAGTAAAACACTGCATGGTACATGTAAACCCTGTAAAATAAAACGCAAAAATTCCGTTTCCATTTGGAAGCGGAATTTTTTCTTGACCTTTCTTTCAAAACAATGCTCCAACCAAAACAATCTATTTCAAACGAAGTTTCATCAAAAAAATAGCTGGAATCCCTTCTTGCATGGATTCCAGCTATTTTCTTTTCTTCTTATCTTACCCTTGGCACAAAGCCCAATTTCTTTTGTACTTTCCGCAAAGTCTTATAAGCAATGGCGCTGGCCCGCTCGGTGTTCATGGCAATGATCTGGTCCAGATAATCTTTGTTCTTATCCAGCTCTGCCACTTTCTTTTGGATTGGCTCCAATTTTTCCACCACAGCCTCCCCTACGGCCACTTTGAAGTTGCCATAACCACTGTTGGCAAATTCTCGTTCTGCTTCGGCAATGGTTTTGTCCGTTACGGCACAATAAATGTTCAGCAAATTGCTTACCCCCGGTTTCTGCTCCGGATCATACCGTACTTCATTTTCCGAGTCCGTCATGGCTTTTTTGAACTTGCTCAAAATCACTGCTGGTTCGTCCAACAAGGCAACGGTATTGTTTTTGTTTTCGTCGGACTTGCTCATTTTTTTGTCAGGCTGCTGTAAAGCCATAACACGTGCCCCGACTTTTCCAATATAGGCTTCCGGAATTCGGAATACATCGCCATACAGATTGTTAAACCGTCCGGCAATATCCCTTGCGATTTCCAAATGCTGCCGTTGGTCTTCACCCACTGGCACCAAATCTGTCTGATACAGCAAAATATCAGCCGCCATCAAAACTGGATAAGTAAACAACCCTGCATTGATGTTGTCGGCATGTTTTTGGCTCTTTTCTTTAAACTGCGTCATACGGCTTAATTCGCCCATGTAAGTAAAGCAGTTTAAAATCCAACCCAGCTCTGCATGGGCCGGCACATGGCTTTGATAATAAATGATATTTTTTTCTGGGTCCAGCCCAGCAGCAATGTATTGCATCAACACTTCCTTGGATGCCCGGCGCAATTTGGCCGGGTCCTGGCGCACGGTAATGGCGTGCAAATCTACAATACAGTACAAACAATTATATTCGTCCTGCAACTGTGTCCAGTTGCGTAATGCGCCCAAATAGTTCCCTAAAGTAATCAACCCCGAAGGCTGCATACCGCTAAAAATTGTCTTTTTTTCTTCTGCCATATTGATCGCCTCTTTATCTACAAAAGTAAAAACATCTCGTATATTATACTGTTTTTTAGCAGAATAATCAAGTCCGACAGAAAAAAACGGCTCCTTCCTTGGACCTTTCTCCCGGATAAAAAAAGGCAGAGGGATGATTTTTCCCCCTGCCAAAAGATCCATTTTACTTTTTGTAAAGCCTTATTTTGCAATCAAAGTAATCTGATTCTTTGCCGCATCCCATTGCACTTCTACCCCAAATAAATCACACAAATCTCTCAATTTAAAGAAATTGTTATTGTTGATGGTGTAGGCCTCTAACGCGGCCGGATTGCCATTTAGCAAAATCCCGCTTTCATAGGCCGTGGCCGTTTTGTTTTGTCCATCGCCTTTTGCAATGGTATCCGTCTGTGCTCTGGAATACGTTTGACCAGAAACCAGATTGATCACCTGTTTTTCCTGGTCCCATGCCACATCAAAACACTGTGGTGTGTTGGCCAATGCAATGGCAACATCCCGCAATTTAAAATAGTTATTTCCATTGATGTTATAAGCTTCAAATTCCATGGGCTGACCATTCAAAGATACGGTAGCAGAATTATAGATTGCCTGGATTTGATTGGTTGTAGGCTGGCTTTGCACCTGACCTTCCCCTGCTTCCACCATCACCAAAACGTTAATACCGCCATCCAGAGGGCCATAGTTGCCGTATGCATAATAAACACCAGGTCCCAATGTATACTTGGTTCCTTTTGGCACCGGTCTGTCTTCTTCATAATATAAGGTTTCCCACTCCTCTGTGGTGTATCCATCCGGCACCAAGAATTCTGTTTCGAGATAGTAATCCCCATCGGGCACCTTGGCCGCCTTAGAAACGCCAAACGCATCGAGCTGATCCAGCGCCACCACTTCTGTCGAACCTTGGCAGTAATAAGTTCCAACCGCATACCCCGTGTCGGTGCCTTCTTCTTTTACAACGTTAGAAAGGCTGATTTGATATTCTGCCGTAATAGCCCCATAACCAACTTCGTAATGCTGATACCCGTTGATTTTCACCGTCTCCGCCGCAAAAACTGGCGTTGCCAACGTAGATACTGCCAAAACCCCCGCAAGCAATGACTTCCACCAAAACTTCATGTCAATTCCTCCCTTGGTTTGTTTTTAATCTTCCCGCTTGCATTATACCATAATTTCCCCTATTTTCAAGAAATTCTCTTTTTTTCTTTCCTCGCTTTTTATGACATAAGGGAAAAAGTAAAAGTCCCGGCAAAGAATGCCTCTTTGCCGAGACCTGCCGGGGAGTTTTATTTTCGATGCATGGGTTATGCTTCGTTTTCTTTTGGAGTGATGGCATCCATCAATACTGCAATAGCGCCGTCGCCTGTCACGTTGCAAGCAGTACCAAAGCTATCCTGTGCAATGTAAAGAGCGATCATCAAAGAAAGCATGGTTTCATTGAAGCCCAGCATACCATCCAAGATACCCAAAGCAGCCATAACAGCACCGCCAGGAACGCCAGGAGCAGCAACCATGGTCACGCCCAGCATCATGATGAATGGGAACATCTGGCCAAAGGAGATATCCCAACCGTTCAACAACATGATGGCGATGGAGCAGCTGGTCAAAGTAATGGTAGAACCGGAAAGGTGAATGGTTGCGCAAAGAGGGCAAACAAATTCTGCAATTTTTGCACGTACACCGTTTTTCTCTGTTGCGTTGATGGTAACAGGGATGGTAGCAGCAGAAGACTGAGTACCAATGGCGGTGAAGTATGCAGGCAGCATGTTTTTGATCATCACAAATGGATTTTTCTTTGCAAATACACCAGCGATGGCATACTGAATCACAATAATCACAATGTGCAGCACAATGATGATACCGAATACTTTGATGAATACGGACATAATTTCAAATACCGTACCAGCAAAGGTCAAGTTTGCAAAAATACCATATACATGGAATGGCAACAAAGGAATGATAATGTTTTTCACCAGTTTGGTGATGATTTCCTGGAAGTCATCAAAGATTGCTTTCAAAGGCTGGCTCTTGGTTACGGCAATGCCCAGGCCCAGTAAGAAGGCCATCAACAAAGCAGTCATAACACCCATTACAGCTGGCATTTCGATGGTGAACAAACCAGAGATCATGGTTTCTTCTGCATTTTGTGCATTGTCCAGCACGATGGAGCCCACTTCCAAGAAGTTGGGGAACAGGGTGATATCGGTAAAGTAAGCCAAAGTACCGGCCATGATGGTGGACAAGTAAGCAATCCCTGCGGTGATTGCCAATGTTTTTCCTGCACCCTGACCCAGATCTGCAATACCAGGCACAACGAAACCAATGATGATCAAAGGAATACTGAAGTTGAGGAAGTTACTGAAAATGCCGTTGAAGGTTGCACCGATGGCAATCACAATTTCCGGCGCAAAAGAACCCACAATAATACCAAGGATAATAGCAATGATTAAGCGTGGCAATAAACCTATTTTCTTCATAATTTTATTTGCACCAGGAGGCTTTTGCTCCTGCTGCCCCTCCTTTTTTTAAAAATAGAATACGGTTTGTTGTCTAGATCCTGTCAATAAATCAATCCAGCAATTCATAGCCTTTCGACTGCAAAGCGCCTTTGATTTCTGCCACATGGGCTGGGTTTCTGGTTTCCAGCACCATCGAAACGACACAGGAGTTGATTTCCGATTTTTCCGCTTCTCTTTCGTGGCTCACACTCATAATATTTGCCCCAGTCTGTGCCACCACTTGCAGCAAGTTGATCAACTGGCCCGGTTTATCCAGCACCTTTGTTGTAATTTCGGTGATGCGGCCGGATTTGGTCAAGCCCTTGGTGATCACTCTGGAAAGGATGTTTACGTCGATGTTACCACCAGAAACTACGCAAACTACTTTTCCCGAAGTATCAAATTTCTTGAACATGGCTGCAGCAACAGACGTGGCCCCGGCGCCTTCTGCTACTGTTTTTTGGCCTTCCATCAATGCCAAAATGGCGGTGGCAATTTCATCTTCCGTTACCGTTACGATGTCATCCACATATTTCTGGCACAGTTCAAAGGTCAATTCGCCTGGTTCTTTTACAGCAATACCATCGGCGATGGTAGAAACACTGTCAAGTTTGGTAATCTTTCCGTTCTTTCTCGATGTATACATGCTTGGAGCCCCGGCGGCCTGCACGCCAATGACTTTGCATTCTGGACGGATGGCTTTGATGGCATAAGCCACACCACTGATTAAGCCGCCGCCACCGATGGGAACAACCACAGTGTCCACATCTGGCAGCTGTTGCAAAATTTCCAGACCGATGGTCCCTTGCCCTGCAATCACATATTCATCATCAAAAGGATGTGCAAACGTATAGCCATATTCTTCGGCCAATTCCACTGCCTTGTCATGGGCATCATCATACACCCCTGGCACCAATACCACTTCTGCGCCATAGGCTTTCGTTGCTTCTACTTTTGAAAGAGGAGCGCCTTCTGGCATACAGATGACACTTTTGATGCCATTTCTGGTGGCAGAAAGGGCAACGCCTTGGGCATGGTTGCCGGCGGAGCAAGCGATGACGCCTTTGGCCTTTTCTTCTGGGGTAAGGCTATGGATTTTGTTAAAAGCGCCTCTTAATTTAAAAGAACCGGTCAACTGTTGATTTTCTGCTTTGATATAAATGTTTTCACCAATTTTTGGTGCCGAAAAGACTGGTGTCAACCGTGCCACATCCCGCAATACCCGCTGTGCATCATAAAGCATTTCCAATGAAATCATAATTCCTTACCTCCGTTACATGTTCTTTCACCAAATACACGACGACATAACCGTTTGCCCGTAGGTGTGGCGGCCAAACCGCCTTCGGCCGTTTCTTTCAAAGCCGCCGACATACTGTCACCCACTTTTTTCATGGCCCAGATTACTTCATCTGCCGGTATGGCACTTTCAATCCCTGCTAACGCCAATTCAGCGGCCACAAAAGCATTGGCTACGCCCGCCGCATTGCGTTTGGTACAAGGAATTTCCACCAACCCTGCCACAGGGTCACAAACAAGCCCTAATATATTTTTGATGGCGATGGCACAAGCATGGGATACCATATCCACCGTGCCGCCACACGCTTCCACTAAAGCAGCTGCCGCCATGGCTGAGGCACTGCCGCATTCTGCCTGGCAACCGCCTTCGGCCCCAGCAATGCTGGCGTTTTTGGCAATCACCATTCCCACAGCCGACGCCGTAAAAAGGGCCCGGACCATGGTCTGTCTTGGCAGTTGTTTTTCTTCCATCAGCGTCAGCAAAGCCGCCGGTAAAATCCCGCAACTGCCTGCCGTTGGCGCCGCCACAATTTTGCCCATACAAGCATTGGTTTCCGAAACGGCCAAAGCCTTTGCTAAGGCCTCGCCAAAGAATTTTCCGCAAATGGTTTTTCCTTCGTCCACCGCTTGTTTCATCTTGTAAGCTGCCCCACCAGTCAAACCACTGGCAGAAACCAAACCTTCTTCAAACCCACTGGCCACCGATTCTTCCATGACTGCAAAGGATTTTTCCATCCGTTCCACCAGTGCCTCTTCGGTCACTTCCTGGGCCTTGGCCTGCTCTGTAATCACGATATCAGAAATCAGGCAACCTTTTTCTTTGGCCAAAGCACAAAGCTCTGCCACAGAATCATATTTCATAGGCACTCCTTTCTATCCGATGGCTGCAATCACCGTAGAATCTATGACATTGGGAAAATGCGCAATCATTTCATTGACTTCTGCATCCACCGTGCCATCTACTTCAATGATCATCACCGCCGTGCCGCCTTTTTGGCTGCGCTTTAATTCAAAACGGCCAATGTTGACGCCGCGCCGGGCCAAGATGTTGGTCACATCAGAAATCATCCCTGGAACGTCTTTGTGGGGAACAATTAAGGTGGTGGCTTTTCCCGTGATACTCACTTCCGTATCGTCGATTTTTGTAATCAAAATATTGCCGCCGCCCACCGAAGCACCTTGCACCACAACGGTTTTTCCTTCCGTTCCCGCAAGCTCCAGTTGCACCGTATTGGGGTGAGCATTATCAATTTCAGTTTCAAAAAACTGAAACTGTAAGCCCTTTTCTTTTGCCAGTTTCAAACTGTTTCGAATCCGGATATCATCCGTATCCATACCCAACAGTCCGCCGATGATTGCTTTGTCTGTTCCATGACCCCGATACGTTTTTGCAAAGGAACCGCTGAAATAGATTTTGGCTGCCTGAAGTGGTTGCCCTAAAATGGTCAACGCAAACTTGCCAATGCGCGCCGCCCCTGCCGTATGGGAACTGGATGGGCCTACCATGATGGGGCCTACAATATCAAATACATCCAAAGCCGCTGTCCTCCTTTCCCCAAGTCGGTCTTCCTTGATTTACAAGCTCATTATACAAGTAAAAAAATTTTTAGTAAATGTACTTTTTCACTAAAAGTTTTTTGACATAAATACATTTCCGTTATTCTACACCTATTTGTATTTTTACCGAAAACAAATTTCCGTTTTCGGTGACTTTGTTAGAAAAATGAACAGTATTTGCGTCTATTTCATAATTTTTTTCCATATCTTTGGTGATTCTGATAGTATTTACAGAAAATTCATAATTATTACTAGGAAAACCATCCTTTTGTTATAGAAAACAACCAATAAAAAGCAGAATATCTGCAAATTCCAACCAATAGTTGCCCAATGCAAGACTTTTTTCTCCACAAAAAATGGTGCCACCGCCCAAACAAAAACCAAAAAACAGCCCCAAAAAAAGAAAAAAGCAGGGTCAAAACCTGCTCTTTTCTCCTCTATTGCACCCACAGTGTGGACATTTTTTCCAAAGTCTGCGTAAAATTGGAACGATTTACGGTTTCTGCCGCAACTAATGGCACAGTGCCCACTTCCTGTCCTCCATAGAAATACACTGCTTCTCCCACAACATCACCGGCGGCAACGGGGGCTGGCAATGTTTCCAAACAGTGATATTCCCATGTCAAATTGTCACTTCCTTTTTCTGCCAGGTACTGAAATTTTTCTGCCAATTTGGCACCCACTTCTGGTACCTCTCCTTTCTCCACGGCCACCTGCCCGCAGGAGATTTCCTCGTCTTCCCCTTCCAGCAACATGTAATTGGCAAAACCATAATCCAAAAGGGCCATGGCCTCTTTAAAGCGGGTGTTGCTGTCTGGGGCTCCCATAATGACGGCAATTTGACTTCGCCCATCCCGGGTGGCCGTTGCCGAAAGGCAAAACATGGCATCACTGGTAAACCCCGTTTTTAACCCTGTGGCGTCAGGATACCATTTTACCAATTTATTGGTGTTGGTTAACCCAAAGGTGGACGTTCCCTTTCTGGTGGTGTGGGTGATTTCATCCATCCAGGTGGTGGCATAGGTGGAAATATCCGGATATTTTGTAATCAGCTCCCGGCTCATGAGAGCGATGTCGTGGGCCGTTGTCACATGGCCCTCTGCCTCCAAACCACAGGCATTGACAAAGTTGGTGTCGTTCATGCCCAATTCCTTGGCCTTTTCGTTCATCATGGCCACAAACCCCTCTTCGCTGCCGCCAATCCGCTCGGCCATGGCCACAGAGGCATCGTTGGCGCTGGCGATAGAGATACACTTCACCAAATCCTGCACCGTCTGTTGCTCCTGGGGTTCTAAGTACACTTGGCTTCCGCCCATGGAAGAGGCATGGTCGCTGACGGTCACCAGCTCATCCCAGGCCAGCTTTCCATCGTCCACCGCTTCATAAATCAGCAATAATGTCATGATTTTTGTCACACTGGCCGGGGGCCGCTGTTCGTTGCTGTTTTTTTCAAACAACACCTGTCCCGTGGCCCCGTCCATCAAGATGGCCGAAGGACTTTCTAGGTTGAGTGCTGCCTCCTGGGCCCAGGCCTCCACGGAGCAGAGGCTGACCAAAAGCGCAACCAACAACACCACCCATCCTTTTCTTCGTCTTTGCATCACAAAAACGCTCCTTTTTTCTCTTTTTGGTAGTCTATGTCCGATGAAAAACAGTTATGCCCCTCCCTGGACCAAAAAAAGCCCTCCCGGCTGTTCAAAAACAGCCAAGAGGGCAACTTTTCTTTTTGGGTTACATCTGTGCCAGTTGTTCTTCAATCCGGGCCAGCATATCGCGATATTTCGCTTCTTTTGCTTTTTCTTCGTCGATGACGGCCTGGGGCGCTTTGGCCAAGAAACCTTGGTTGGAGAGTTTTTTCTCCACCCGATCAATTTCTTTTTTCATTTTTTCCTGTTCTTTTAACAGACGTTCTTTTTCCTTTGCCATATCCACCAGTTCTTCCAATGGGATATACAGCACGGCGTTTTCGATGACGCAGCTTACCGCATTTTCTTCAATGCCGTCTTTGTCCGCCTGTACGCAAAGTTCCGAAGCGGAAGCCAATGTTTTCAGGAACACTTCTGCATGTTCAAACATCAACCGTGTTTCTTCGTTTTGGGAAACCACAAACACTTTGGCCTTTTTGGAAGGTGGCACGTTGCGTTCGGCCCGAATATTACGGATATTGCGCACGGCTTCTTTAATCTGATCCATCTCTGCTTCCTGTTGGGCAAAGTTCCATTCTTCCTTATATTCTGGCCATTTGCTCAACATGATGGTTTCTTCGTCGCTTTGCAGATGCTGGAAGATTTCTTCGGTGATAAATGGCATATAAGGGTGCAGCAGTTTCAGGGCGTTGATCAGCACTTCTTTTAACGTCCAAAGGGCTGCCTTTCTGGTGCTGTCCTCTTTGTTATACAACCGAGGTTTCACCATTTCAATATACCAGTCACAATATTCATCCCACAAGAAGTTATGAATCTTATCCACGGCCAGACCCAATTCATAGTGGTTCATGTTTTCGGTCACTTCTTTGGCCAGGTGGTTTACCTTGCTCAAAATCCATTTATCCGCTGGGGTCAACAGCAGCAAATCGTCGCTGTCGTCGTCTTCCAAATTCATCAGCACAAACCGGGATGCGTTCCACAGCTTATTGGCAAAGTTGCGACTGGCATCCATTCTTTCCCAATAAAAACGCATGTCATTGCCAGGGGCGTTACCAGTAATCAATGTCAAACGCAGCGCGTCTGCACCATATTTTTCAATGACTTCCAATGGGTCAATGCCGTTACCCAAGGATTTGCTGAACTTTCTGCCTTGGTCATCGCGGATCAAGCCATGGATGAATACATCATGGAATGGCACTTCGCCCATTTGTTTGAGGCCGCTGAAGACCATACGAATCACCCAGAAGAAAATGATGTCGTAAGCCGTTACCAGCACACTGGTTGGGTAGAACTGTTCCAGTTCTTCCGTCTTTTCTGGCCAGCCCAGTGTGGAAAATGGCCACAAAGCAGAGGAGAACCAGGTGTCCAGCGTATCTTCATCCTGGTGGATATGGGCACTGCCACAGCTTTCACAAACAGCCGGCGCCGTTTTGCTCACGGTGATATGGCCGCAGTCGTCGCAGTAATAAGCAGGAATCCGGTGGCCCCACCACAGCTGGCGAGAAATACACCAATCCCGGATGTTTTCTAGCCAGTGGAGATAGATTTTCCCAAACCGGTCTGGGATCATCCGCAACTGATTGTTCTTGTATACTTCAATGGCAGGTTTTGCCAGTTCTTCCATCTTCACAAACCATTGCAGTTTAATCAGTGGTTCCACCACGGTGTTGCACCGTTCATGCACACCCACAGCATGGTTGATGTCTTCCACCTTCACCAAAAGGCCCTGTGCTTCCAATTCGGCCACCATCTGTTTTCTTGCTTCGTAACGGTCCAGGCCTTGATATTTGCCGCCGTTTTCGTTGATGGTACCATCGTCGTTCATGACGTTGATACGAGGTAAATTGTGACGTACACCCACTTCAAAGTCGTTGGGGTCATGGGCCGGTGTGATTTTTACGACGCCAGTTCCAAAATCTTTTTCCACATAGCTATCGGCAATGATGGGCAGTTCCCGACCCACCAGAGGCAAAATACAGGTTTTTCCAATCAAATGCTGATACCGTTCGTCTTCTGGATGCACAGCCACAGCCGTATCACCCAGCATGGTTTCGGGACGCGTGGTGGCCAGCTGTAAAAATTCATCGCTGTCTTTAATCGGATATTTGATGTGCCAGAAATGGCCTTGTTTATCCACATGGTTCACTTCGGCGTCGGAAATGGTGGTCTGGCATTTTGGGCACCAGTTGACCAATTTTTCCCCACGATAAATCAAACCTTCGTTGTAAAGTCTGGTGAATACTTCCAGCACTGCTTCCGAGCAGCCTTCGTCCATGGTAAACCGCACCCGGTCCCAGTCACAGGAGCTACCCATTTTCCGCAGCTGTTTCAAAATAATGCCGCCGTATTCTTCTTTCCATTCCCAGGCCCGTTTCAGGAATCCTTCCCGGCCCACGTCTTCTTTGCGCAGACCTTCTTTTGCCATTTTTTCCACCACTTTCAACTCTGTGGAAATGGAAGCATGGTCAATGCCAGGCACCCAAAGGGCGTTATAGCCGCTCATCCGTTTCCAACGGATCAAAATATCCTGAATGGTGTTGTCCAAGGCGTGGCCCATGTGCAGCTGCCCGGTGATATTGGGGGGCGGCATCACAATGGTAAATGGTTTTTTGCTCTTGTCCACTTCTGTGTGGAAATACTTTTTGTCCAGCCAGGTCTGATACCATCTTTCTTCTACCACCGATGGATCATATACCTTTTCCAGTTCTTTGATCATTTGTTTGACTCCTCCTACTTGTCTTAACAACGTTCTTTTGTCGTCGTTGTCATCAAAAAAAGGACCTCCGCCCCATTTCCATGTTGGAAAAAGGGCGAACGTCCGCGGTACCACCTTTTTTTGCACAGTCACCTGTGCCTTTGTTGGCCCATAACGAAGCCACCCGTCGACACTTACTGTTGTTTCGGCGCCGAAACTCACAAGCTACCTTCGGCCAGTTTCCATCAAAAGCCTTGCACCAAACGGCTTTCTCTCTGGGGATGGAAGGTCTTGCCTACTCCTCTTGCTCCACGTTTTTTGGCTATTGCGTTGCTATTTATTCTATGGCAACTGTCGCGCTTTGTCAAGATGTTTCTTTTTTTGGCTTTGTCTACCAACGGTTGCGTTTGTTGCCATTATGGAACACAAAACCTGTTTTGATACAATCGATGCCAATGACCATCGTATAGGGATCGTTGCGATAGATCAATGGCTCACCCTGTTTGCGCACCACAACCACATCGTTGGTTTTTTCTTCCCCTTCTCTCCAAAAGCGCAAAAAATGGAAGTCGCCGTCTGTTTTGATGTTCCAAAAACAATCGGTCAAGGGTTTGATATAAAAATCTTCTTCACAACGAAACGATTGCAGCAGCTCTTTTTTTGCATTGACATATCCCTTTAACAAGTCTCTGCTGCTGGAATTGGACTTTGCCATGGTGCCCGTTCTCCTTTATGATTGGTATCTAGTTTCAAAAAAATTCGTACCTATTTATGGTACAATCATTTGCCATCCTTTGTCAACCGGTTTACATATTTTTTCAGATATTTTCCCGTGTAGGAGCGAGGATTTTCGCAAACTTCTTCCGGCGTGCCTTGCGCCACCACTTCTCCGCCGCCATCGCCGCCTTCCGGCCCCAGGTCGATGAGGTAGTCGGCCGTTTTGATCACATCCAAATTATGCTCAATGACCACCACGGTGTTGCCCCCTTCGGTCAAGCGCTGTAAAATTTCCACCAACTTGTGGACATCGGCTGTGTGAAGCCCTGTGGTGGGCTCGTCCAAAATATACATGGTGCGCCCGGTGCTGCGACGGCTTAATTCCGTGGCCAATTTTACCCTCTGGGCTTCGCCGCCGGAAAGCGTCGTAGAGCTTTGCCCCAGCCGCACATAGCTTAACCCCACATCAGAAAGGGTTTGCAGCTTATTTTTCAGCTTTGGCAAATTTTCAAAAAACACCAGCGCTTCTTCCACCGTCATATCCAACACATCGCTGATGGTCTTTCCTTTATACTTCACTTCCAACGTTTCCCGGTTGTAACGCTTGCCGCCGCACACTTCGCAAGGTACAAAAATGTCCGGCAAAAAGTGCATTTCAATCTTCAAAATCCCGTCACCGCTGCAAGCTTCGCACCGGCCGCCTTTGACATTAAAGCTGAACCGTCCCTTTTGATAGCCCCGCATTTTGGCCTCCGGCGTTTGGGCAAAGACGTCACGAATCAGATCAAAAAGCCCTGTATAGGTGGCTGGGTTACTGCGTGGGGTGCGGCCGATGGGGGATTGGTCGATGTTGATGATTTTATCCAAGGCCCCGATGCCCAAAATGTCGTCGTGCTCCGCCGGTTTGCATTTGGCCCGGTTCAAATCTCTGGCCAGTCGTTTATACAAAATTTCGTTGACCAAAGAGGACTTGCCGCTGCCGCTGACCCCGGTGACACAGGTGAAAATCCCCAGGGGAATGGTTACGTCGATATTTTTCAAGTTATTGGCTCTGGCCCCCTTGACGGTCAGCACTTGCTCCGTCACCGGTCTTCTTTCCTTTGGCACAGGAATTTGTTTTTTCCCGCTTAAATATTGCCCCGTGATGGAACTTTCACACTTTAATAATTCTTCCACCGGCCCGGCAAACATCACCTGGCCGCCTTCTTCTCCGGCGGCTGGACCGATGTCCACAATAAAATCGCTTTCCAGCATGGTGTCCTCGTCGTGCTCCACCACAATCAAACTGTTGCCCAAATCCCGCAGGTTTTTCAGTGCCCGAATCAATTTGTCATTGTCTCTTTGATGCAGCCCGATGCTGGGTTCGTCCAAAATATAGACCACACCCACCAGGCCACTACCAATTTGTGTCGCCAGACGAATCCGCTGGGCCTCGCCGCCGGATAAGGTGCCGGCCGAACGGGCCAGCGTCAAATAGTCCAGCCCCACATCCACCAAAAATCCAATCCGGGCCTTGATTTCCCGCAGAATCTGTTCCCCAATCATGGTTCCTTTGGCGTCCAGCTGCAACGAAGCAAAAAATCCGGCTAAATCCTTCACCGATAACCGGGTGACGTCGGAAATGCTCTTTCCTCCCACCGTCACCGCCAGCACTTCCGGCTTCAGTCGGTCGCCGTGGCAAACGGGGCAAGTGATGTTGGTCATATATTCTTCATATTCCTGGCGCATACTTTCGCTGGTTTCGTTATAGCGCCGCTGTAAATTGTTCAACACCCCTTCAAAGGGATAGGCATAGGAGCCGGAGCCGGAGGCATTTTTGTATTGAATCAAAATTTTCTCTCCGCCGGTGCCATAAAAAATGATATCCTGGACTTTTTTGGGCAGCTCCCCAAAGGGCGTATCCAAAGAAAAGTCATATTTCTGGGCCAAGGCTTCAAATAAAGCCCGGCTCATGGTGTCCCCGGTGGAAATGGAGTTATACCCCGGGGCCGAAATGGCGCCCTGCCGGATGGAAAGGGCCGGATTTGGCACCACCAGCTCTGGGTCAAACTTCATCTGCATCCCAAGCCCTGCACAATGGGGGCAGGCGCCGCTGGGGTTATTGAAGGAAAAAAGACGCGGCTCCACTTCCGATAACGAAATGCCGCAATCGGGGCAGGCAAAATTTTGGCTAAAAACCATCTCTTCGTCCGTATCCACCAAGTGCACCACCAAAAGCCCACCCGTTAAGGCCATCACCGTTTCCATGGACTCGGTCAGTCGTTTTTGAATCCCTTCCCGCATCACCAAACGGTCCACCACAATTTCAATGGTATGCTTTTTGTTTTTTTCCAGCTTGATTTCTTCTGACAAGTCATATAAAATGCCGTCCACCCGCACCCGAGCATAGCCGCTTTTTTTGGCGTCTTCCAGCACCTTCACGTGCTCCCCTTTTCTGCCCCGCACAATGGGCGCCAACAGCAAAAACTTGGTGCGCTCCGGCAACGTCATCATCTGGTCCACCATCTGGTCGATGGTCTGTCGTTTGATTTCCTTGCCGCATTTGGGGCAATGGGGAATGCCCACACGGGCAAAGAGCAGTCGCAGATAGTCATAAATTTCCGTCACCGTCCCCACCGTAGAACGGGGGTTATGGCTGGTGGTTTTCTGGTCGATGGAAATGGCGGGAGAAAGGCCTTCGATGCTTTCCACATCCGGCTTTTCCATTTGGCCCAAAAACTGCCGGGCATAGCTGGAAAGGCTTTCCACATAGCGCCGCTGGCCTTCGGCAAAGATAGTATCAAAGGCCAAAGACGACTTGCCGCTACCGCTCACCCCGGTGAACACCACCAGTTTTTCCCTTGGAATTTCCAAATCAATATTTTTCAAATTGTGCTCTTTGGCACCGCGAATGACGATTTTGTCTTTACTCATTTTGTTCCCTCATTCTCCTGCATTACTTTTTTCAGCTGAAGGATGGCATCGCGCAATTCGGCAGCTCGCTCAAACTGCAAATCCCTTGCCGCCGCCTTCATTTCCTTGTTCAGCTTTTCGATATTCTTCTTCAATTCGTCTTCGTTCATGCTTTCTGGCTCTTTGGTGAAGCCAAATTTCTGTTTTTCTTCCACCGCTTTGGTGGCCTGAATCACTTCAAAGACTTTCTTTTCAATGGTTTTTGGCGTAATGCCGTGCAAATCGTTATATTCCATCTGGATGGCGCGGCGGCGGTTGGTTTCATCGATGGCCCGGCGCATGGAATCGGTCACCACATCGGCATACATCACCACCCGGCCTTTGGCGTTTCGGGCCGCCCGGCCAATGGTCTGGATCAGCGATGTTTCCGAACGCAAAAAACCTTCCTTGTCGGCATCCAAAATGGCCACCAAGGCCACCTCCGGAATGTCCAACCCTTCCCGCAATAAGTTGATACCAACCAGTACATCAAACACATCCATCCGCAAATCTCGGATGATTTCCAACCGTTCCAACGTGTCAATATCGGAATGAAGATACCGCACCCGCACGCCGGACTCCCGCAAAAAGTCCGTCAACCGTTCGGCCATGCGCTTGGTCAATGTCGTCACCAACACCTTGCTGCCGTCGGCCACAGTGCGGTTGATTTCGCCCAACAGGTCGTCAATTTGCCCTTCCACCGGTTTTAAGGTGATTTCCGGGTCCAAAAGCCCCGTGGGGCGGATAATCTGTTCTGCCGTCTGTTGGCTGTGGGCCGCTTCATATTTGGAAGGGGTGGCCGATACAAAGAGCATCTGATGGATTTTCGATTCAAATTCACTGAATTTGAGCGGCCGGTTGTCCAACGCCGAAGGCAGCCGGAACCCATATTCCACCAGCGTCGTCTTTCGGCTTTTGTCCCCTTCGTACATCCCGCCCACCTGGGGAATGGTCACATGGCTTTCGTCCACAATGATGAGAAAATCATCGGGGAAGAAATCGATGAGGGTGCTGGGGGTACTGCCGGCTTCCCGCAGGGCCAAATGGCGGGAATAGTTTTCAATGCCACTGCAAAATCCCACTTCCCGCAGCATTTCCATGTCATACCTTGTCCGCTGCTCCAACCGCTGGGCTTCCAACAGCTTGTCTTCCCGCTTCAATTCTTTCAATCTCTCTTCCAACTCCGCTTCAATGCGCTGGATGGCCAGATTCATTTTTTCCGGCGGCGTCACATAATGGGAGGCCGGGAAGATGCTGACATGGTTTCTGGTGCCCAAAATTTCTCCCGTCAGCACATCAATTTCCGTTATTCGGTCAATTTCATCTCCAAAAAACTCCACACGGATGGCTTTATCGCTGTTCATCACCGGGAAAATTTCCAGCACGTCCCCCCGCACCCGGAAGGTACCCCGCTGGAAATCCATATCGTTTCGGTCGTACTGAATGTCGATCAGTTGACGCATCACTTCATCCCGGTCTTTGATCATGCCAGGCCGCAAAGAAATCATCAAATTTTTATAGTCCGAAGGATCCCCCAAACCATAGATACAAGACACACTGGCCACAATCAGCACGTCTTTGCGCTCGATCAAAGCAGACGTGGCCGAATAACGCAGCTTATCAATCTCGTCATTGATGGCCGAATCCTTTTCGATATACGTATCGGTGGAAGGGACATAGGCCTCTGGTTGGTAATAATCATAATAGCTGACAAAATATTCCACCGCATTTTCTGGGAATATCTCTTTAAACTCGCTGTAAAGCTGTGCAGCAAGGGTTTTATTATGTGCAATGACCAGTGTAGGCTTTTGTAATTTCTCTACAATATTAGCCATTGTAAAAGTCTTTCCAGAGC
>CALWGC010000018.1 GCA_944378105.1 uncultured Clostridia bacterium | reverse complement strand
CACTTTAAGTGGCTGCCTGTGATTGTAATGCGTTGCCAAATCTTCGATATTCCCTTTTAGGGAATACGCACGCAATACCCCTTCTAGGGGTTGTTCAAACCACTAGTTTACTAGTGGTTTTGATTTGATCTTTTTAGAGAGAAGAACGAAAGCGGTTTTCCAAGAAGAAACCATTGTTTTTCTTCTTGGAAATTGCGATAGCAGTCTTCAAAAAAACAACTTCAGCAAAAATAAAATGGTTGCGATTCTTTGTATGTAAGGCTTGCAGTCCTCTTTATTTGCTTTGGAAGCTGCGCCAAAGGGCGGCCGTTTTTTTCCGCTCCCATCGATAACAGGCGATGGCCACCAAAGAGGTGATCCCCTCCGCCACCGGAAAGGCCAACCAGACCCCTAATACGCCAAAGACCATGGAAAGCAGAATGGCCGATGGCACAATGAGCAAAAGCCCCCGCAAAAGGGAGAGCAAGAAAGAAGCCTGGGCCACGCCAATGGCAGAAAAGTACACGCAGGTGATGATATTGGCGCCGGCAAACAAGAACCCGATAAAGTAAACCACAAGGCCTTCGGAAGCGATGGAGAGCAGCTCCAGATTCTTTTCCTCGTTAAAGGCCATGATGATTGGCTCTTGGAAAAAGACGCAAAAGATATAAATGAAAAGGGCAATGAGGAGGGATAACACAAGGCAAAACCGGTATCCATCGGTCACCTCGTCCCAACGACCGGCCCCGCGGCTTTGGCTGACAATGGGCTGCATCCCTTGGGAAATGCCGGTGAAGATGGCCAAAATCACCAAAGCAATGTTGGCCAACACGCCATAGGCGGCCACACCCAAATTGCCCAGCATCCCCAGCAAAAGTGTATTGAACACAAGAATGACAATGCCGTTGGAAAACTCTGTGACCAAAGAAGAAACGCCCAGGGCCAACAAGGTTTTCATCCGTTCCCACCTGGGGCGCAGGCGATAGAGGCGAAATTGGTTCTTCTTGCGGATAAAGTGCACCGACAGCACGGCCATACTGAAAATGGGCGAAAGGCCTGTGGCCAGTACCGCGCCCAACATCCCCATGCCGCAGGGGAATATGAAGATATAGTCGCAAATGGTGTTGGCAAGGCTACTGGAAAGCATGCCGGCCATGGCCAAATTGGGACTTCCGTCGTTACGAATGAAGGCCAAAAGCAAATGGTTCATCAAAAAGAACGGCGCAAACAGCAGTACCACTGTCAAATATGTCTGCGTCATGGAAAAAACTTCCTCGTTGGCCTGAAACAACGCCGTGATTTGCCGGTTGGCAAAGAGACCAAGGCAGACAAAAATCAATCCAAAAAAGAGCACCAAATAAAAGGCCTGAGTAAATAAATCGGCTCCGGCCGTTTTTCGACTGCTTTTTTCCAGGGAAAACCGGGTGGCAGCCCCCATCCCAATCATCATACCCACGCCATAAATCAAATTGTAAATGGGTAACGCAATATTTAACGCCGCAAGGCCATTGGAGCCAAGCCCTTTTGCCACAAAGTAGGTATCGGCCAAGATATAACAAGAAAGCCCGGCCGTGCCCAGCATATTAAACGAGATGTATTTGGTCAATTTTTGATGTACGGCTTTCATCCCTCTGTCCCCCTTTTGTAATGGAATCAGCAAAAAAAATCATAGCAAGGCCGACAAAAAAAGTCAAGCAAAACGTATCAAGGCAAAAATGATGGCATAAGATGAAGAAAAGAAGAAGAAAAGGGTTGGATATGGGATGGAAAGACAATGGTTGGGGTTATGTTGTTGTTCGGCTGGGGCCGGGATGTTGGTTGTGATTTTTCTGCCGTGGTGGGGATTTATTGTGGCGGTGGGATTATTGATTGGCGGCTTTTTTTTGCTGGGAAACCGGCGGTGCAAATGAGGAAATGGAAAAAATTTCCTGCTTTTGGGCGGAAAAAAACTCTCAGGCCGAAGCGATGAGAGTTGGTTTCACTTTATTAGATAGCGCGAGTAACTTTACCGGAACGCAGGCATCTTGTGCAGATGTAGATGGAACGAACAGTGCCGTTGTCTACGATCTTCACTTTCTTCACGTTTGGTTTCCAGGTTTTATTGGCGCGTCTGGAGACCTGGCTACGGTTAATGCTGATTCTGTGGCCGGTCTGCTGATTTTTTGCACAAATTTCGCACTTTGCCATTGGGGTTGCACCTCCTTTGTTTCTTTTCCATGACATAACAAATGTATTCTATCAGAATTGCATCCATTTTGCAAGCAGAAAAGAAAAAAATTTAGAAAAAAACAAAATCAAGGGATTTCTACTTTTATTGTAGTAAAAACAATGGTATAATAAATACAAGTAGTCTGCCCAGCTGTTGTGTATCGATGAAGCGTCGGTGCCGCAGGCATTTTTTTATGCGTTGGCAAAAAAGCGAAAGTAAAATTCACCTGAAGTAAGAGGAGGGTATGAATATGTCCGTTTGCGTAGAAACTTCCCTTGGTGTCATTACCATCGAAAATGAAGTGATTGCCCGCATCGCCGGGATGACCGCCATGGAATGCTATGGCATTGTGGGTATGGCGGCCAAAAATATGAAAGATGGTCTGTTTCAGCTGCTGAAAGTGGAAAGCTTGACCAAAGGCATCAAAGTGATGGTGGAAGAAAACAGACTGACCATTGATTTTCATGTCATTGTGGAATATGGAACGAATATTTCGGCCATTGCAGATAATATGATCAGCACTGTCAAATACAAATTGGAACAGGCGTTGGATTTGGAAGTGGTGAAAATCAACATCTTTGTGGAAGGCGTAAGAGTCGGTTAAGGAGGAACAATCGTTGAGAGTCATCGACGGGGTATTACTAAAGAAAATGATGATTGCAGGCGCAAACGAGCTGAATGAAAACAAACAGCTGGTGGATGCGCTCAATGTATTTCCGGTGCCCGATGGCGACACGGGGACCAATATGAGCCTGACGGCCCTGGCCGCTGCCAAGGAATGCGAAAAAGTCGCTTCCAATCGGATTGACGAAGTGGCAAAGGCCATTGCCAACGGCTCTTTGCGGGGGGCCAGAGGTAACTCTGGCGTCATTTTAAGCCAGCTGATCCGTGGCTTTGCCAAAGGCTTAAGCGGCCAAGAAGAAGCCGATACCCAAGTATTGGCCAAGGCTGTGCGCCAAGGCGTAGAGACGGCATATAAAGCCGTCATGAAGCCCAAAGAAGGCACCATTTTAACTGTGGCAAGGGCCTGTGCAGAAAGTGCAGAGGCGCATTGGGAAGAAATGGAGGATGTGGGCGCATTTTTAAAACAGATTCTTTCGGACGGCAATGAAATGTTGGCCCAAACGAAGGAAATGCTGCCGGTGTTAAAACAAGCCGACGTGGTGGATGCCGGGGGCAAGGGGCTTTTGTTCGTGCTTTTGGGCGGACTGAAGGCATTGGATGATAAGGCAGAAATTTCGCTGCCGGAAGAGACACTGCCAAAGACAGAGGCCTCCTTTGAGGCCCTGGGGACCGTGGCGCCGGAAGACATCCAGTTTGGATACTGCACAGAGTTTTTTGTGGAAGAAAAAAATGTGCCGGAAGAAACGGTGGAAGGATTCCGGGATTATCTGCTGACCATGGGCGATTCGCTGGTGTTGGTGGCCGATGAAGAAATGATAAAAGTGCATGTCCATACCAACCACCCAGGGCAGGTGTTGGAAAAAGCGTTGACCATTGGGCCGCTCAACGGCTTAAAAATTGAAAACATGCGGATTCAGCATACCAGCAAAATCGATTTTTCCAATGCCAAACCAGTGAAAGTAAAACAAAAAGAAGTTGGGTTTGTTTCTGTTTCCATGGGGGATGGATTGTCGGAGATTTTCCGGAATTTGGGCGTGGATCGCATCATTGAAGGCGGACAAACCATGAACCCCAGCACGGAAGACATTTTGCAGGCCATTGCAGCCGTGCCGGCCAAACATGTGGTGATTTTACCCAACAACAAAAACATCATTTTGGCTTCCCAGCAGGCAGCCAAGCTGACCAAGGAGAAAAAGGTGTTTGTGGTACCCACCAAATCGGTGCCAGAAGGCATGACGGCCATGATTAGTTACGACCCGTCGTTACCGGTGGAAGAAGCGGTGACCTTTATGGAAGAAAGCTTGGAGACGGTGACCACTTGCTCGGTGACTTATGCGGTGAGAGATACCGTATGGGGAGAAAGCACCATCGCCGAAGGGGACATCATTGGGATGTTAAATGGTCAGATTGTTTCGGTGGATCAAACGGTGGCAGACTGCTCCAGGGAGCTGGTGGGTAAGGCTGTCAACGACAGCAGCGAAGTGATCTGCATTTACTATGGCGCAGACATCACAGAAGAAGCGGCCCAGCAGCTGGCAGGGGAGCTGGAAGAAATTTTTGACCAGTGCGAAGTGGAAGTCCATGCCGGCGGACAACCGTTATATTACTATATCATTTCTGTAGAATAAACCAGAAAGAGGCTTTCCGGACCATGGGCCGTAGGGCCTCTTTTTTGAGTCAAAAGGAGGGATATCCTTGGAGCTGACAGAGGATGTTTCGGTATTAAAAAACGTAGGCACCCAGCGGCTTAGTCAGCTGCATGCCATGGGCATTGAAACAGTGGGCGATTTATTGGAGCATTTCCCAAGGGAGTATGAAGACCGGCGGCAGATGAAAACGGTGGATGAACTGGTGCCTGGGCAAAGCAACACCTTTCGGGCCACCGTATTGGCTGAGGCAGAGAATATTCGGTATCAAAAAAAGGTGCAAACCCGGTTAAAGGTGGGGGATGCGGACAACAGCGTCACCTGCATTTGGTTTGGCATGCCCTATTTAAAAAACACGTTTCAGGTGGGGCAGACGTATGTCTTTACAGGTCGTTACGAAATCAAGTATGGCCGCCGCCAGGTCTCTTCGCCGGAATTTGAATCCATGGAAAAAGAGACCTTAGAAAGCAGCGGCAAAATCATTCCCATTTATCCCACCACAAAGGGTATGAGCCAAAAAATATTGCGAAAGCTGATGGCCCAGGCGGTGGAGGGAATGAAAGACCGTCTCAAAGACGGTCTGCCCCAATGGGTGCGCAAACAATATCAGTTGGCAGAACGAAACTTTGCCATAGAAAATATTCATTTTCCCCAGGACGAAAACAGCTTTTTTCTGGCCAGAAGGAGGCTTGTTTTTGAGGAGCTATACTTGTTGCAGACAGCCCTCTTTCGCCTGAAAGAACAGGCGACAGAAGGAAAAAGCGGCCCCCTACTGGACGCAAAAAAGGGTCGGGCCGAAATCGAAGCAGCCTTACCCTTTTCCCTTACCGATGCCCAAAAGACGGTGTTAGAAGAAATTGAGGCAGACTTTGGCTCCGGGCGGGTGATGAACCGGCTGGTGCAAGGGGATGTGGGCAGCGGTAAGACGGCGGTGGCGGCGGTGGCCTGTTATGAAACCATTGCAAACGGCTATCAGGCGGCCTTGATGGCACCGACGGAAGTGTTGGCGGGGCAGCATTATGAGACGTTTTCCCAACTGTTTACGCCTTTGGGAGTACGGGTTGGGTTTTTGCGAGGGGCCATGAAGAAAAAAGAAAAACAAGCCCTTTTGGACGACATTGCCACAGGAAGGGTGCAGATGGTCATTGGCACCCATGCGGTGATTCAAGACGGGGTTTTGTTTGACCGACTGGGCTTTGTGGTCACCGATGAGCAGCACCGTTTTGGTGTGAAGCAGCGGGTGCGGCTGGCCCAAAAAGGAGAAAGTCCCCATGTGCTGGTGATGACGGCTACACCCATTCCCCGGACGTTGGCGTTGATTTTATATGGCGATTTGGATATTTCCATCATCGATGCCCTGCCGGCCGGGCGGCAAGCCATTGATACGCTGGTGGTGCCTCCGTCGTACCATGAGCGGGTCTATGGTTTTATCGAGAAGGAATTAAAGGCCGGGCGGCAGGCTTATTTGGTTTGTCCGGCGGTGGAAGAAAGCGAAAAACGGGAAACAGAAGCGGTGTTGACCTACGGAGAAAAGATGGCCCAGCGGTTTTCGGCGTTTCGGGTGGGCATTCTTCATGGAAAGATGAAGGCAGACGAAAAGCAGGAGATGATGGCGGCCTTTGCCAAAAACGAGATTCAAGTTTTGGTGGCGACGACGGTGATTGAGGTGGGGATCAATGTGCCCAATGCCACGATTATGGTGGTGGAAAACGCCGAGTATTTTGGCCTTTCGCAGCTGCACCAGTTGCGGGGCCGGGTTGGTCGCGGCAGCGAAAAAAGCTATTGCATTTTGATTTCCGAAGCCAAAAACGCCGTCACCAAAGAGCGGCTGAAGGTGATGAAGCGGACCACAGATGGTTTTGAAATTGCAGAGACGGATTTGAAGCTGCGGGGGCCGGGGGATTTTTTTGGCACCAGGCAGCACGGTCTTCCGGTGATGAAAATTGCCAATTTATATCAGGATATGGATGTGTTGCGCCTGGCCCAACAGGCGGCCAAAGAAAGCAAAAACCATCCCTTGCCGCAGGAAGAAGAGGAGGCATTTTTGGCCCAACTGCGCCACTTTTTTGGCGGAAACGAAATTGGGATTTAGTGCTTTTTTGTCAAATACCTGTTGTCAAGTGCCTTGCACTTTGCTATAATAAGCGGTATATTGGATGATTTATGAGAATGGGAGGCTTGTTATGCGTGTAATTACCGGAACTGCCAGAGGTCACAAATTGGTGGCACCGGAAGGCTTGGATACAAGGCCGACCACAGACAGAATCAAAGAAACGCTGTTTAATATTCTCTCGCCCTCGATTTGGGATTGCTCGTTTTTGGATTTGTTTAGCGGTAGCGGCGCCATTGGCATCGAAGCCTTAAGCCGGGGCGCAAAAGAGGCCGTCTTTGTGGAACAAGCGCCAAAGGCCCTGGAGGCCATTGGCCAGAACTTATCCCACACAAAACTAACCGAACGGGCAGAGGTAAAAAAGATGGATGTATTGGCGGCTTTGGCCCTTTTGGGCAGTCAAGGGCGCCAGTTTGACCTGATTTTTTTGGACCCGCCTTATCAAAAAGGGCTGTACGGGCCGGTTTTAGAGTCCATTGTGAGAGAAAAAGTGCTGAAAGAAGACGGCATGATCATTGCCGAACACCTCAGCAAAGAAACCATGCCGCCTATTGCGGGGCTAACGGTTTCGCGTGTGAAAAATTACGGCGCAACTGCCATGACGTTTCTGACTTTGGAGGAAGAATAAACCATGATACGAGCAATTTATCCAGGGAGTTTTGACCCCGTTTCCAATGGGCACCTGGACATCATTCGCCGGGCCGCCGAAAAGGTGGACGAGTTGATTGTGGCCATTTTGGTCAACCGAAACAAAAGCCATTCCCTTTTTACGGTGGAAGAGCGAATGGAGCAGCTGAAACTTGTGACAAAGGATTTGCCCAATGTCAGCATTGACTGTTTCCAGGGGCTGTTGGTGGATTTTGCCAGACAAAAGGATGCCCAGGTCATCATCCGTGGCTTGCGGGCGGTGACAGATTTTGAAAGTGAGTTTCAAATGGCGCTGACCAATCGCAGCTTGAGTCCAAACTTGGAAACCTTTTTTATTCCCACCAGTGTAGAATATTTGTACTTAAGTTCCAGCACCATCAAGGAAGTGGCGTCCTTTGGCGGGGATATTTGTGGTATGGTACCTTGTGAAATCAAGCAGGCATTGATGGATAAGTATAAGAAATGAGGGATTGTTAGATGGACGGAATTGAATCTTTATTAAACGAACTGGAGGACCTGCTGGACCAAAGCAAGGCACTGCCGTTTTCCAATAAAGTTTCTGTTGATAAAGAGGAAATGTATGAGATTATAGCAGAAATTCGGCAAAACCTGCCAAAAGAGCTGAAACGCTGCACCGAGATGCTGCAAGAAAGAAACAAGATCATTTTGTTGGCACAACAAGAAGCAGAAGAAATCAAACAGGAAGCCAACGAACGGATGGCCCGCCTCATCGATCAGCATGAAGTGACCAAGGCCGCCTATGAAAAAAGCGCTGAAATCATTGATGCCAGCAAGCGCGATGCCAGAGAAATGCGCATTGGGGCAACGGAATATGCCGATCAGATTTTGGCCATGGCAGAAGACAGCCTGAAAAAAATGATGGATCAATTCAGAAACGAATGTGCAGCTGTGGACCAATTCTTTGAAAACAGTCTGGACACCCTCTATGAAAACCGTCAAGAACTGAGAGGCATTGACCACTGAGCCAATCCCCGATCCCAAGAAAAAAGAAAAAAAGGAAGCGTTCTTTTTATCCAAGAACGGCTTCCTTTTTTGTTTGTCAAAGGGGAAACAGTTGACCGCACAAAAAAGCCAAAAGGGCGGCCAACAGGCATTTGGTCAACAGTGCAGGAACATAAAACGGTGGGCAGGGCAATGTCTTTTGGGTGCTTCTGATTTGCATTTGGGCCGAAAGGCCGCCAAAGGCCATCAAAAGAGAAACGGCTGCCATTTTGATGGGGTGGGGAAGGGCCAGGCGTTGCAGGGCAAACAGCCCTGTGGTCAGCTCAAAAAAGCCCTCCAGACAGGAGGAGGCGAAAGTCGGGTTTTCGGGCAACAAAGAAAGGCTGCGCAGCAAAAGCGGAAACAAAGGAAACAGCATCATACACCCGGCCACCACCACCATGGTCTCTGCCGCAGAAAGCAAAGCGGCAGAAAACAAAGGCCGCTCTGTCTGGCTTTGGGCAAAGATTGGTCGGGCGACGGGGAAAAACCGCAACAGGGCCAGAGGTAAAATATTGGCGCAAAGCTGACAGAAAAAAAGCTGGACCCCCACAGAAGTACTGCCAAAGACGGCCGCACCGGATACGGCAATGCAAAAGGCTGGGCTTGGGGCATGGCAAAAGCAAAAAAGACGCTGGGCCTCGGGTTTGGAAATCAGCCGCTCTTCATACAGCAGTTCTAACGCCGCCCCGCCGGCGGGAAACCCGGCCAGATGGCCCAAAAATAACGGAAAAACGGCTTCGCCCGAAAGTCCAAAACAGCGGCCCAAAGGCCGCCGCAGCCATTTGCCAAGAAGCCGCGGAACCCCCCAGGCGGAAAACAGGCTCATGGCCGTCAAAAACGGAAAAAGAGAAGGCAGCACTTGCTGATACCATAACGTAAGTCCTTTTCGTACCACGTCACAGCATTCTGCCGCATGGGTCAGAAAAAAACCGGTCATGACAAACAGCAGACCGGTGAGAAATCTTCGTTTCATGGTTCCTCCCAACAGGTTGCTTGTTTATTTCTATGCACCAAGGGAGGAAAAATAGCACGTCAAAGACGCAAAAGAGGATGGGTATAATCCTGGTTTGGGGTACGAAATGGGGTAGACGGGCTGCAAAGGGCGGCCAAATTGGTGGCAAAGCATTCTTGTTTTAGCAATCGTTTGGCTTCTGGAGGTAAAGTAGCCAGAGCGTCTTTGACACTGGTGACCACAGGCAAACGACTGGTTTGATGGAGCTTGGAAAGAAGGAACGCAGATTCTTTTCGATAGCCCAGCACTCGTAAATAAGGAGCACCGCCTTGTTGTTGCAGTTGTTGCAGCTGGGATGTGGTTTGGCCCAAAAGCACATGGATAAGCAGGCGGGAAAGCTGTGGGCGGCTATAGCGGCGGCTTTGTAACAGGCACAGCAGTTCTTCCCAACTGTTTGCCTGGGAAAACAGGCGCAACAGTCGGTGTTCCAAGCCTTCTTCCACTTCCAAAATCTCTCTCAAGCTCCCCGGCGTTTGTTGCAGCAAGGCATATTGGAGGGGACCAAAGAGGGAATCTGTGCTGAAAGGAAAGCGGCCTTCCTCCCAGGCCTTTTGGTACAGGGGCCAGAGGGCCGGAGGGACACCTTTTTGCAGGGCCGCGATGTTTTTTGTTTGTATGGCCTTGCGCAGGGCCGAGGCAGAAGGATAGGACGCAGAGAGGGTTTGGCTATGGTATCCTTCGCCGTGGCGGGGAAGGGGAAACAAAGAAACGGTACTTTGTTTTTTTAACACCGTTTTGGTGTATTCCAAGGCCAAAATATTGTTGGGCGTTTCCACAAGGGATGCACATTTGGGCAGGTATTGTTTGATAGCCATAGACAAAGAGACGGGATAGGCCAGTCCTTTGGCCAGTTGTTCTTTCAAAAAAGCGGAAAAAGCAGGGGGTTCTTCCAATAAAAAAGAAGCCAGTTTTTTTAAATTTTTTTCGGTGGCATTTTCCACTCCAAAGGAAAGCAAATCAATCAGGCCGCTATCGATGAGACTTTGGACGGCCCCAAAGGCAAAAGAGGGCGCCGCCGAAAGGGCAAAAATGGCCGGAAGCTCCAGCACCAAGTCGGCCCCGCCCATCAGGGCGGCCTTGGTTCTGGTCCACTTATCCGCAATGGCCACTTCTCCCCGCTGCACAAAGGAGCCACTGAGGATGACAACGATGGCGTTGGCACCGGTTTCTTCTTTTGTTTTTTGGATTTGATAGGCGTGTCCTTGGTGAAAAGGGTTATACTCTGCCACAATGCCTGCCGTTTTCATAAAAGCCCTCCTTTTTTCTTCAGTATAGCGAAAAAGTGGGAAAAAGGCAAATTGTTTTCCAGTTATGGTCTTCTTACAGTAAAAAAAGTACTTTATTTTTGCCAAAAAGTACAGGCAAAAACGAAAAAAAGCAAAATTCGTCCATAAAATTTTGGAAAACTATTGTAACCCTCTGACGGATTGTATATAATAAAAACAGTAAGATGAACTTTTTGTGGCAAAAACATTGTTTGCCACAAAGAACCAAAAAGCATATTTTTTTATTTAAGTGTAGGAGGGTTTTTAACATGGATTTTTTGAAAATGATGAAAGACAAGGCAAAAACAAATATGAAAACCATTGTTTTGCCGGAATCCTTTGAAGAAAGAAACCTGCGTGCTGCAGACGCTGTGCTCAAAGAAGGGCTGGCCAACATTGTTTTGGTGGGCAATAAAGAAAAAATTCAATCTGTCATCCCAGAATTGGATCTGGAAAAAGCAACCTTCATCGATCCAGAAAACTTTGACAAAATGGATGAATTTGTGGATACCTTCTGCGAATTGAGAAAAAGCAAAGGCGTTACCAAAGAACAGGCGCTCAAAACCATGTTGGATCCTATGAGCTTTGGCGTTATGCTGGTAAAAATGGGCTATGCAGACGGTATGGTTTCCGGCGCTGCTCACTCCACCGCTGACACACTGCGTCCTGCTCTTCAGATTTTGAAAACCAAACCAGGCACCGAATTGGTTTCTTCTTTCTTCATTATGGTTTGCAAAGACGATACATATGGCGACGACGGCGTATTGCTGTTTGCTGACTGTGCATTGAATCAGAATCCAAACCCAGCAGAACTGGCTTGCATCGCTGTGGACTCTGCAAGAAGCTACAAAGCTTTTGTTGGCGGCGAACCAAGAGTGGCTATGCTGAGCCATTCTTCCAAAGGCAGTGCAAAACATCCTGACGTAGACAAAGTAGTAGAAGCAACCAAGATTGCAAAAGAAAAAGCTCCAGAAATCAAACTGGACGGCGAACTGCAGCTGGATAGCGCCATCGTAGCCAAAGTAGGCGCACAAAAAGCACCTGGCAGCGATGTAGCTGGCAAAGCCAACTGCTTGATCTTCCCTGACATTGATGCAGGTAACATTGGTTACAAATTGGTTCAGCGTTTTGCTGGTGCAGAAGCTTACGGCCCTGTGCTGCAAGGGATTGCAAAACCTGTCAACGACTTGTCCCGTGGCTGCTCTTGGGAAGATATCGTAGCTGTTGTGGCTATGACTGCTGTACAGGCTCAGATTGAAGGCTAAGCATACAATGATTTTTCGCCGGTACAAGCCTTTGTACCGGCTGTATCCATTCTAAGAAAATTTGTTTAAAGGAGAGAAAAACATGAATATTTTGGTATTAAACTGCGGTAGTTCCTCTTTGAAATATCAGCTGATCGACAGCGAAACCGAAAACGTATTGGCAAAAGGCCTTTGCGAAAGAATCGGCATCGACGGCAGATTGAAACACGAACCAACCGGCGGCGAAAAATTTGTTTCCGAAAATCCGCTGCCAGATCATACCGCAGCAGTACAGGCTGTCATCGATGCTTTGCTGGATGCAGAACATGGCGTGATCAAAAGCGTTTCTGAAATCCATGCCGTTGGCCATCGTGTGGTACATGGCGGCGAATATTTTGCCGGCTCTGTGCTGATCAATGACGATGTGAAAAAAGCATTGGAAGTTTGCTCCGACCTGGCTCCTTTGCACAACCCAGCAAACCTCATCGGTATTGCAGCTTGCGAAAAATTGATGCCTGGTATTCCTCAGGTAGGCGTATTCGATACGGCATTCCATCAGACCATGCCAGAAAAAGCATACCTGTATGCAATTCCTTACAAATATTATGAAAAATACAAAATCAGAAAATATGGTTTCCACGGCACCAGCCACAAATATGTATCTTTGGAATGCGCAAAGATGATGGATATGCCAATTGAAGAACTGAAAATCGTAACCTGCCACTTGGGTAACGGCGGTTCCATCTGTGCTGTAAGAAACGGTATTTCTGTAGATACTTCCATGGGCTTTACTCCATTGGATGGTATTGCAATGGGTACCAGAAGTGGTAGCGTAGACCCTGCTGCTGTACTGTACCTGATGAAAAAAGAAGGTCTGTCTGTAGACGAAATGGACCGCATCTTGAACAAAGAATCCGGCGTGTTGGGTATCTCCGGCGTTTCCAGCGACTTCCGTGATATTGAAGCAGCAGAAACCGAAGGCAATGAAAGAGCTGCAACGGCTTTGGATACTTTCTCCTATCGTGTGGCAAAAACCATTGGCGAATATGTAGCTGCCATGAAAGGCGTTGACGCCATCGTATTCACCGCTGGCCTGGGCGAAAACAGTGCAACCACCCGTCAGGTGATCTGCGATTACTTAAGATACTTGGGCATCCATCTGGATAGCTACAAAAACAGCTTGAGAGGTCAGGCCGTGGAAATCACCACTAGACAGTCCAGAGTACCTGTATTTGTAATCCCAACCAACGAAGAATTGATGATCGCTCGCGATACAAAAGAAATCGTAGAGAATTTGAAGAAATAATTGACAAAGGTACAGTCAATCGGTATAATGAATTGGTATGACTGTGGGAGTGATGAAATGAAGGTTACTGTTTCCAAAATTTTAAAGACGGTGGGCGAAAGCCTGGACTTTGAGGTGGAAGGGAACCTTAGCCTCAGTGACATCTATCCTGATGTAAGGGAGTTTCTGTCACCTGTGAAGGTAAAGGGAACCGTTACCAGCCAAAAAGATGGCTTCCTTGTGAAAGGCGCGGGGTCTGTAAGCGTGATGATGCTTTGCTGCCGCTGCTTGAAGCCTGTGCCCACAGAAGTGCATTTTGAACTGGAAGAACTTTTTGCCCTTACAGGCAAGGAACAAGAAAAAGAGACAGAAACTTTTTCGGGCGATACCATCTGCTTGGATCAGGTGGTGGAGCGCAGCATTTTGACAGCCCTTCCGATGAAGGTGTTGTGTGAGGACAACTGCAAGGGTCTTTGCCCCCAGTGCGGCAAGGACTTGAATGAAGGGCCATGTGGCTGTACTGTAAGCAACATTGACCCTCGCTTTGAAGGTTTGCGTGCTCTTTTTCAATTAGACAAGGAGGTGTAACGAAATGGCAGTACCAAAGGGAAGAGTGTCTAAGTCTAAAAGAGACAAGAGAAAAGCACAGAGCTGGAAAATCGCAACTCCAACACTGGTTCCATGCAGCAAATGCGGCGAACTGATGATGCCTCACAGAGTTTGCAAATCCTGTGGCTCTTACAACAAAAAAGTAATCTTAGACGTAGAATAAGATAAACGAGGGGACAGCGATTGGTGCTGTCCCTTCTGTTTGCCTCGAAAGCGTAGATTTTTTTCGCAAAACGCCTTTTTCGTGGCAAAATCGTAATTTTGAACACAAGAGACAATCGCATTGATACAAAATCTTTTGCAGAGAAAGGAGCAGTGCCATGGGAAAAGCTGTGATTGCTGTGGATGCCATGGGCGGCGATAACGCCCCGGGCGAGATTGTAAAAGGCGCCGTAGAAGCGGTGAACGAATTTTCGGCCAACATCATTTTGGTGGGCCTGGAAGACGCCATTCGGCGGGAGTTGGCCCAATATACTTATCCGGCCGATGCAATCACCATTGTTCCTGCGTCGGAAGTGATTTCGACGGAGGAAGTGCCAACGACGGCCATCCGCCGCAAAAAGGATGCCTCGATGGTGGTGGGCCTTCGGTTGGTGAAAGAAGGAAAAGCAGACGCCTTTGTTTCCGCAGGCAGCACCGGCGCACTGTTGACAGGGGCCACGATGATCATTGGCCGGATCAAGGGCATTGAACGGCCGGCCTTGGGCACCATGTTGCCAACGACAAAAGGCTTTACGTTTTTGCTGGACAGCGGCGCCAATGTGGACTGCAAACCGTCGTATTTGGTGCAGTTTGCAAAAATGGCTTCGGTCTATGTGGAACATGTGGTGGGGGTGAAAAACCCCTCTGTGGGTCTGGTGAATATCGGGGCCGAAAAGGAAAAAGGCGACTCCCTCTCCAAAGAAACCCATGAGTTGTTGGAGGAGACAGAAGGCATCCGTTTTGTGGGCAATGTGGAAGCAAGAGAAATTCCCTTTGGCCAGGCTGACATTGTGGTTTGTGACGGGTTTGTGGGCAATGTGATTTTGAAATTTGCCGAAGGACTGAGCTTGGCGCTTTTGGGCACGGTGAAAGAAGAAATCACCAAAGGCTGGTACAAACTGGCTGCTGCGGCCCTTTTAAAACCGTTTCGCAACATCAAACACCGCTTTGATGCCGAAGAAGTGGGCGGGGCACCGTTTTTGGGCCTGAAGGCCCTGGTGGTGAAAGCCCATGGCTCTTCTAAGGCAAAAGGGATAAAAAATGCCATAAAACAGTGCGAAAGTTTTGTAGAAAATGATATTGTCATAAAAATACAAGAACAGCTATAATGTATAAAAAACAATATTACCAAAAGATGGAGGTTTTCAAACATGGATAAGTCTCAGGTTATTGCAATTATCGCCGAACAGCTTGGTATCTCTGAAAACGAAATCACAGAAGAAACCGTATTTGCCGATTTGGGCGCAGACTCTTTGGACCTGTTCCAGATCATTTCCAGCTTGGAAGAAGAATTTGACATCGAATTTGACAACGACGAAGTAGAAAAAATCAAAACCGTTGGCGATGCCATCGAATATGTGAAAAACGCAGTGGAGTAAGCAGATGAGCACGACAGAATTATCTGCATTGGAGGCAAACATTCGCTATTCCTTCCAACAAAAGGACTTGCTGAAGTTGGCTCTTACCCACAGTTCCTATGCCAATGAGCATAAATTGGGCCGGCTTTGTTATAACGAGCGGCTGGAATTTTTGGGCGATGCAGCGCTGGAGCTGGTCATCAGCAAATTTATTTACAACCGGTTTCCCCAGATGCCGGAAGGAGAATTGACCAAATTGCGGGCCAGTGTGGTCTGTGAAGGTTCTTTGGCGGCCAAGGCGAGAGAAGTGGCCTTGGGTGACTTTCTTCGGTTGGGCAAGGGAGAGGACGCCACAGGAGGCCGCAAGCGGGAGTCGGTGTTGGCCGACGCCTTTGAGGCGGTGATTGGCGCTGTGCTGCTGGATGGTGGCATGGAAGCGGTGGAAACGTACATTTTACAGCTGATGACAGATGTGGTGGAAGAAAAGAAATTACACTTCCGCGACATGGATTATAAAACAAAATTACAGGAAATCATCCAAAAACACAGTAAAGTTCCGCTGGTCTACAAAATCGTTGGGGAAGAGGGGCCGGACCATGGCAAAGAGTTTTTTGCAACGGTCACCCACGAAGAACGGTTATTGGGCCGGGGAAAAGGACACAGCAAGAAAGAAGCCGAACAAAATGCGGCCAAGGCGGCATTGGAGGATATGGCTTTGTAAAAACAGGAGGGTTGACCGTGAAAGCACAATACATCACACCGGCTGTTACCATTTTTGATGCGGCAGGAAAGGTGGATGCAGCAGGCAACTGCCGGCTGTACGACCATCTCATCGAAGGCGGCATTGACGGCATTGTCATTATGGGCAGTACCGGCGAGTTTTCTTTTATGACGATGGATGAAATCAAGCGGTTGATCGATGTGTTTTTAGAGCACTGTAAGGGCCGCACCAAGGCCTATGTGGGCGTAAGCCGCATGATTGCAGAAGAAACCATCGCCTTGGGCAACTATGCCATGCAAAAGGGCGCCGACGGCGTGATGATTATCAGCCCTTATTATTTTCAGTTGACGGATGATAGTTTGTATGACTATTTCCATCAAGTGGCAGAAGGCATCAAAGGGCCAATTTTCCTGTATAATTTTCCAGAGATCACAGGCCACGGGTTAAAGCCAGAAGTGGTTTTAAAACTGGCCCAAAACCACGAAAACATTGTGGGAATCAAAGATACCACAGCGCTGTTTCCGCACACCAGAGATTTGATCAACCTGGTGCTTCCGGTGCGGCCTGATTTTCAGATCTTCAATGGCTATGATGAATATTTTGGCATTGTGGCCATGTCTGGCGGGGCCGGTGTCATTGGTGGGTTATCCAACTTGATACCGGAAGTATTTGCGCGGTGGGTAAAGGCGGTCAACGAAGGCGATTTTGCCGCGGCCTGCGCCTGCCAGCAAAAAGTAAATAGCGCCATGAAGTTGTATCAAATCGGTGCGCCGTACATTCCCATTATGAAGCGGGCGTTGAACTTGCGCGGGCTTTCCCTCTCGGAAACGGTGCAGCCGCCTTTGTTGCCATGCACAAAGGAACAGGAAACGCAGCTGGTGGCATTGATGAAAGAGCTGGAATTACTGTAAAAAACGAGAATGTGTGTGGAGTAATCCGGGCACATTCTTTTTTTGTGGAAAAAAGTTGCGCTGCAAATGAGGCCAGTCAAAGATACCAAGGACAGCGTAAAAAAGAAATAGATGTTTTGGGAGGAAGGAACATGGAGCAGAAAAGAGAGCGCTTTTCCTCTCGGTTGGGATTTATCCTCATCTCGGCAGGATGCGCCATTGGGCTTGGAAACGTATGGAAGTTTCCTTATATCACGGGACAATATGGCGGGGCCGCTTTTGTATTAATCTATATTGCCTTTTTGATTTTGATGGGGATTCCCATTTTGGTAACGGAATTGGCCGTGGGACGTGCCAGCCAAAAATCCATTGCTTTGGCCATGGATACGTTGGAACCAAAGGGGAGCAAATGGCATTGGTATAAATGGCTGGGCATGGCCGGCAATTATTTATTGATGATGTTTTACACGACGGTGGCCGGGTGGATGCTATACTATTTCATCCAATCGGCCAGAGGGGCCTTTGTGGGGCTGGATACGGCAGGAGTAAAGGCCGCCTTTGACACGATGTTAGCCAATCCGGCTTTGATGATCGTGTTTATGATTGTGGTGGTGCTGATTTGTTTTGGCATTTGCGCCCAAGGGCTGCAAGATGGCGTGGAAAAAATCACCAAGGTGATGATGCTGTTATTGCTGGCGCTGATGGTGGTGTTGGCGGTGCGTTCGGCGCTGTTGGAAGGCGGGGAAGAAGGGCTTTCCTTTTATCTGAAGCCAAATTTTGCGGCGCTGAAGGAATATGGTTTATTGGAAGTGTTGTTTGCGGCATTGGGCCAAGCCTTTTTTACGTTAAGCATTGGCATTGGGGCCATTGCCATTTTTGGCAGTTACATTGACAAGTCCCGCTCTTTGACGGGAGAAGCCATTTTGATTACCATTTTGGACACTTTTGTGGCGTTGATGGCGGGTATGATTATTTTCCCGGCCTGCTTTGCCTATGGGGTAAACCCGGGCCAAGGGCCATCGCTGATTTTTGTGACTCTGCCCAATGTGTTTAACCACATGCCAGGCGGCCGGTTGTGGGGATCGCTGTTTTTCTTGTTCATGTGCTTTGCCTCTTTTTCGACGGTCATTGCCGTGTTCCAAAACATCATCTCCTTTGCCATGGATTTGACCAAAACCAGCCGGAAAAAGGCAGTGGGCATCCATGTGATTGTGATTATTTTGTTATCTTTGCCTTGTGTGTTTGGGTATAATCTTTGGAGCAGTTTTATGCCCTTTGGGCCCGACACGGCGGTGTTGGACTTGGAAGACTTTTTGGTAAGCCAGAATATCCTGCCTTTGGGCAGCTTGATTTTTGTGCTCTTTTGCAGTTGGAAAAACGGCTGGGGCTGGGACAAGTTTTTGGCAGAGGCCAACAGCGGTGCGGGGTTGAAATTCCCACGGGCGCTGCATTTTTACATGAAGTGGATTTTGCCTTTGGTGGTATTGTTCATCTTTGTGATGGGTTATATCGATAAATTTGCATAATAAAAAGGCGCTGCTTGTTCAAAAGCAGCGCCTTTTTTAGCGGAATTTGGGGGGACGTTTTTGGAAAAAAGCGTCCATGGCTTCGTGGTAATTGGGTGTGGCCGTGAGGTTTGCAAAGGATTGGGTTTCAAAGGCGAGACTTTCGGTCAAAGAAGCATGGGCGGCAAAGCGGACGGCAGAAGTGAGGGCACAAAGGGCCTCTGGCGCACAAGCGGCCAAAGTTTGGCAAAAACGCCATGCTTCTTCCATCAACTGCTCTTTCTCGACCACCCGCTGAACCAAACCCCACTGCAAGGCTTCCTGGGCCGAAATCCGTCGCCCTGTGACCAAAAGATCAAAGGCATTGGCCTTTCCCACGGCTTGTACCAGTCGATGAATGACGCCATCAGCAGGCAAGAGGCCAAGGCGCAAACTGGGCAAACTCATTTGCAAGGAATCGGCGGCCCATACAAAATCACTGGCCAAGGCCAACGTTGCACCGCCGCCCAAGGTATAGCCATGGATGGCGCAAACCACCGGCACAGGACAGGTGGCCACTGCTTCCATCAGCCGTTGCTCCTCTTGGCAAAAAAGCACGGCCGTTTCGGGGGTCAGCTGGCTTTCGGCCTTCACATCGCCGCCGGCACAAAAGGCTTTTTCACCTGCGCCGGAAAGCAAAACGACGGCAATTTCTTTGTTTGTTTTGGGCAAATGTAAGGCTTCCACCAGTTGTTGCATCATGGAGGAGGTCAAAGCGTTGAGGCTATGGGGTTGAGAGAGGGTAATGTGGAAAATGGCCTCCTTTTGTGCTACTTGAATCATTGGCAATCCCCTTTCTCCCCTTCTGGCGGCATAACCTCAATGCGAAAGACCTGCAATACATCCACATCGGGACAGGCAAATAAAATTTCTCCCTGATCATTGGTGGGCAAAGTACCGCCATAACGGAGAATGTCCACAAAGGGGAAGGCCACATGACAGGCCATGGGGCAAAGCAGGCCACGCTGGGTATCAAAATCAAAAGAGTCCCCAATACGATGGCCATGGTGGCAGGGGTGACTGCCCAGCTTACGGACAAGGGTAATTCGAATGGATGGTTTTTTCATCGACAACACGCTCCTTTTTTCTTTATTTTATCAAAAAAAGAGGGAAGAAGCAGTTGTTTTTCCAACAAATAGAAGGGGACTTTAAGATTTTGGCTGTGCGGAGATGGTGATCTGGTCCGCTGTTTCCTCTACTTGCAGTCCCACCAGTGCAGTAAAGGATTCTGCGGGGACGTACATGGTGCCTTCTTCATCGATGAAAGGCGCAGCGCCCAAAGTCAGTGGGGCTGTCATGCCAACGGCGCCAGGCAGCGTGGAAGTGGAAAGATAGAGATCTTCGCCTTCGGTAAAGTCCATGCTTCTAGCATCGCTTTGCAAGGTGGCAGTGCGGGTGTCACTATCCCAAAGAAGGGACAGTTGGAGCTCTTCAGCCGTTGTCCGCAGGGGAACATAAAGCGTGCCGTTTTGTTCTTTTAGTTCAGATTTACCATAGGAAACGGCCCAAGGGGTCACCGTTTCTTCGGCAGGAAGGATCACAACGCGGTTGGCAGAGGTTCTGGCCGGATAGCTTTCTTGTACGGCTTCATACCAGGTGAAAATACGGTCATTGGCTTGTAAGTCGCTGGCCTCAGCGGCAGAACCGTCCAAATAGGTATAGGTGGTATCTGCGGGCAAAGAAATCTGTAATCCTCCCTGATCGGTCACCAGCAGGCGGCCGGTATCGGTATCGGTGAGGGATTCAACGGTATGCAGATGGGCACAGGCAACGTCCATGGGCATATTTCCAACGACAGCCTGGGCATAGGTCTGGGGTGGAAGGCTTGCAGTCATGGCTGGGTTATGATAAAAATAAACGCTATCGCCCACGTTCAGATCGGTTGCATCCATAGCAATGCCTTTGCCGCTGTCAAAGAAAATGGTGGATTCGTCGACGGTATAGACAATGGTTTCACCCTGTACCGACTGGGCCGTGATGGAGGTAAGGGTGCCATCTTGTTGGTTCAAGTCGGTGATTTTTCCATAGGCCAAGAGGCGTTCTGGCAAAGCGGCCTGCGGTTCTTCGGCGGTGGAATCTTCGGTCGTGGTGGCCGAAGGTGAAGTAGAAGCCGTTTCAGCAGCAAAAACAGGGCAAGCAGAAGTACTCAATACCAGCGCAAGGGCCAGGGAAAGGATTTGGTTTCGTTTCATACAAAGGACCTCCTTTTTCTTTTTGATTGTGTCGTCTTTGTTTCATTGGACGCAGAAAGAGTAAAAAGGTTCCATGCAAAAAGGGCCTCCACCCAATCTGGCAAAAACGAAACGGAGCAGGTTTCGTTTTGCCGGGGGTATTGCCCTTTTTTGCGCTGCACCCAATAGCAAAGAGATGCCTCTCCTTTCTCAGTTTGATTTAACGGATGAATTTATCAATGGCATCGTTTAAACTGGAAAGCGCCTGTTGCTGAAGAGAAGGATCTTCTCCGCTATTGGCATGTATGACACATTCGTTGATATGGTTTTTCAAAATCAGTTTTCCCAGATTATTTAAAGAAGACTGGACAGCCGATATTTGGATGAGAATTTCCGTACAGTCCCGCTGTTCTTCCAGCATTTTTTTGATGGAGGTTGCATGGCCAATGATGATCGAAGTTCGGTGAATGAGCTTTTTGTATTCCTCTGGCGAGTGGGTATGGGCATGGAACGTTCCATCCTCATGGACATGGATATGGGAGTTTTCGGTTACCTCTGGCACAGGTGCAGCAACGTCGGATGTCATTTTTTTTTTCTGATTACTCATTGAAAACACCTCCTTTTTTGTATTACTATTATATCATAACCAATCCGAAACGATTTTTCAAGAGGTTTTCAAAAAATAGTCCTGGGGGTGGGGATATGGAAGAGTTGATCGAATATTTGATGCGTTTGATGGAATTGAATACCACAAGCGACACGGGAAACGAGGCGGCGTGCGCGGCTTATTTGGAGCGGGAACTTCGCCGCTATGGCGTAGAAACAAAGGTTTGGACCAAGGGAGAAAACCGCAGCTCTCTGGCGGCATGGATTCCGGGAAAACAGAAAAAGACACTGGTGCTCCATGGGCATTTGGACACGGCTCCATACGGGGAGGGGGTAGGATGGAAGTTTCCGCCGGACCGACCCAGCAGGATTCATCATTGTATTTGCGGCCGTGGGGCGCTGGATTGCAAAAGCCAAGTGGCTGTTTGGATGAAGTTGATGATAGAACAAAAGCAATCCGGGCTTCAACCGGACTGTTCTTTGCTGTTTTTGGCCACGGCTGATGAAGAAAATGGGGGAGAAAACGGGCTTTCTTATGTTTTGGAGCAATCGGATTGTCTGGATCACAGCTTTTTGGTGCTGGGAGAAGGGGGAGGATTTCCATTTCCTTTCCAAGACCAATGGTTTTATACCTTCCAAACGGGGGAGAGGACCGACGACTGGACCACTGCGCCAGAAGAGGAAAATCCGATGAGGATACTGGAGGAGGGTATCCGGAAGGGGTATTACAGCGAAGAAATCAAAGCGTATTTTTCCTACGATTTTCCCGTTTCTGGACGGCGATTGGATTTGGAACCGTTGTACCGCGGCATGGGAAAAAACTTTCGCCAGATGCCAGATAGCGATGTTTTTTGCCACTATCAAAGTGTTTTTCAAAGGGCCCTTTCCTCCTTTGTGCCGGAGGCAAAATTGATGCCGGTGATTACGCCGGGATTTAGCGATAACCGCTATTTTCGCGGGCTTGGCATCCCTACCATTGGCTTTTTCCCGTTGGATTACAAAAACCATCTTGGCGGAATTCATGGCAAAAATGAGTATATCAGCGAGCAGTCTCTTTCTCTGGCCTACCGAGTGCTCCAAAGAGCAGTCAATGAGTTAATTTTGACTAAGTAAAAAAATTTCATTTTTTTGGAAAATTTTTGATTTTGATATTGACAGAGAAGAAAATAAGTGCTATATTCAGCTCAAGAAAGAAATAATCCCCTACGGGGGGATAAGGACTAAACTGGAGGGAGGATCAGAGAGTAACTGCAGGTGGACGACAGGATGAGTTGAAGGAGGCATGGACTATGGGGAAAAAGGATTCTGGAATTAATTTTGGTATGGTAGCATACCCAGCCGCTTGTTTAATCACAATTTTGTTAGGCGCATTCTTTGATTTTGCAATACCGGGAACACTTCCCTTCCGCTTCTCTATTATTCCGTTGGTGCTCAACGGCGGGAAATGCGTGATCGATGCAGTACAGGCAACCATTACCAAACGGAAAATTACAGCCGGTATGCTGGTTGTATTGGCACTGATTGGATGTACCTATGTAGGAGAATATCTCTCCGGTGCCATCACCGCGTTTATGATGATCATCGGCGAAGTACTGGAAGACTTCACGATGCTGAAAACGAAAAACGCAGTCAGCGAATTGGTAAAACTGGTTCCAACCACCTGTCGCAAACTGGTCAATGGTCAGTTCCAGCAAGTATCCATTAAAGAAGTAAGAAAAGGCGACATCATCCAGGTGCAGGCCGGTGAAAAAATCGCCGTTGACGGTGTCATCACCAAAGGCCAGGCCGCAATCAATGAAGCAGCCATCACCGGTGAATCGATGCCAGTGGATAAAAAAGTAGACGATAAGGTTTTCGTTGGTACGTTAAATGAAAACGGCGTGATTGAAATTCGGACCGAAAAACTGGGCGGCGACACCGTACTTGGTAACATCATCAAGACTGTAAAAGCAGCACAGGATAATAAAGGTAATGCACAGAAAATTGCTGACAAATTCTCGGAATTTTTCCTTCCTATTATTTTAATCATCGCAGCGATTGTATGGTTTGTTACCAATGACCTGCTCCGTGTAATGACCGTTTTGGTTATCGCTTGTCCGTGCGCTCTGGTTTTGGCAACACCGACCGTTGTCATTGCAGCCGTTGGCAATGCAGCCAAAAAAGGTGTTTTGATTAAAGGCGGCGACGCCATTGAAAGTGCAGCCAAAGTAACCACCATTTGCTTTGACAAAACTGGTACCATCACAAAAGGTACCCCACAGGTTGTTTCTACCTTTATTATGGACGGCGTAGACAAGAACGAATATTACAAAACCATTGCCATGGTGGAAAAGAACTCCAGCCACCCCATTGGCAAAGCCATCATGAAAAACTTGACGGCAAACAAATATATCAACACAAACGATATTCCAAATGCGGAATTTGAAATGCTCTTTGGTCGTGGCGTTCGTGCTACCTTGGATGAAAACACCTATGAAGTATCCAACAAGAAATGCTTGGCCGATCTGAAAAATGTGCCAGCAAAAATCCAAAGCTATATCAAAAAAGAAGAATCTTTGGGCCGTACCACCATGGTGGTCATTGAAAACGGCAACGTATTGGGCGGTATTGCAGTAGCCGATACTATCCGCGAAAACGTAAGAGAAACTGTACAGGAATTCAAGAAACTGGGCGTAAAACATGTGGTTATGCTGACAGGGGATAACGAATTTACGGCAAAAGCCATCTGCGAAGAAGCAGGCATCACAGAATTCCGTGCCAACTTGCTGCCGGAAGACAAACTGGAAGCCATCCGCCGCTTCAAAGAACAGGGCGAAGTGGTTGCCATGGTTGGCGACGGTGTCAACGACGCACCGGCTCTGGCCCTTGCAGATGTTGGTATCGCCATGGGCGCTGTTGGTACTGACGTTGCAGCCGAAGCTTCTAACATCACTTTGATGAGTGATAACATCGGTATGCTGCCATCCACCTTGGCCATCTGCCAGAAATCTTACGCCATGATCAAACAAAACATCATCGTCTTTGCAGTGTTCGTGAACATCGCCGGCGTGGCTCTGTCCAGCTTGGGCTTCCTGAACCCAATCGCCGCTGCCTTGGTACACAATGCATCTTCGATCTTCGTTGTTCTGAACTCCTCCAGAATGTTGTCTTGGAAATACAAAGGCAACGATACCACTACCATCAAGCAGGCACCACAGCAGCAAAAACGAGTTGCTTAAGTATGTGCTCATAGAAGATAAGAAATAAGCAGTTTGACAGAAAGGCAGGCGACAGATATGCATGAAGGAAAACACGGTATTTTAGACGGCTTGGAAGATATGGATGAACTGTTCGGCGTGGAAGATGACCAGGAAGCCGAAAAAGAGAAAGAACCCAAAAAGAAAAAATCCTTCTTGGGCTTTGGAAAAAAACAAGACAAATGATTGCATAGAAGCTCTCTGAACCAGAACGAAACCGCGTATCGATAGTCCACACAAGGTATGCGGTTTTGTTCTACCCAAAGCAGGGATTTGGAATGAAAAAAGAAGAAAAAAACTGCTGGTTATTTAATTCTAACCGAAAAAGTACCATCGTTTTGCCCAAAGGAAAAAAGAAAGAAATTAGTTTATTTTAACTAACTTTCTGATTCCTTTTTTGGATAAAAACACGGGAAATCTGAAGTTACAAGACAAAAAGTATATTGTGTAATTTTACTGAACAAAACTATAAATTTGTGCTGTTTTGCAACAATTTTTCAACCGAACTATTCGGAATATCGCACTATTTGGAAAGTAGCACATAAAACGTAAAAAAAATAAAGTTTTTTCATGAAAATTATTTACAATTCATTGGAAACGTGGTAAGATGATAACCGTGGTAAGAGTACACAAGAAAAAGCAAAATGATGTATCAAAAAGGGGGATGAAAGCATGTCTAAAAAAGGTTCGTTTATGTTCATCAAAAACGATAAAATTAAGGCTGTTTACTGCCACAGAAACGCGCAGTTGGAGGGATTAGGAAAGCGCGTGGTCAGAATGCTTCGCTACTTTGATCGGGAAGAACTGGACGCTTTGTTCGATTATCTGATTCCTGTGGATGAGGATACACCGATGACAAAAGAACAGATCGAAGCCTACAAAGAATACATGCCAGAACAGTGCTGGAAAGAAGATCTGGACTGGACCACTGCTTTGATTTACACCAAAGATCCAACCCAACCGATCATGGATGGATTCCCTTATTTTGTAGACTATGCCGGATTCCTTCCTTCTTGGAGAAACCGTTACCGCTATATGATCAACTTGGACACCAATACCTTCCAGGTGGCCAAAGCCGGTTTGGAAATCATTGGTCAAGAAAGCGAAGAATTCTTCAAAGAAGTAGAATATCCAGATTCTATTGTTCCATATGTGCTGGGTGCTTGGCCACTGGATGCAATTCCTGATGACTGGATGGAACAGTGCAAAGAAAAATGGGCACACTCCGTAATCAGATGTTCTCCAGAAGATGGCATTGTTATCGATGCGAACCGCTTTGACAGTGACTTCGAAGGCCAGCGGACCTATAGCAAGATTAAATATTATATTGGTATCGAAGGATATTGATATAGAGCAAATGCATCATTGATTTCATTATTGTTTGAAAAAAGAGGAGGCGCTTACTATGCATGAAGGGAAACATGGTATTTTAGATGGTTTGGAAGATATGGATGAACTGTTCGGCGTAGAAGACGATCATGATCATGAAGCCGAAAAAGAAAAAGACACCAAAAAGAAAAAATCTTTCTTGGGCTTTGGCAAAAAAGATAAATAATTAACCCTTTGTTCCAACAAAAATACATCGATCTATCGATGGGGAACAACCAAAAGCCAAGCGCTTTTGCGTAGGGAAAAGAACATGTGTGAAGGTGTTTGACAGGGAACCTCATCGCGCAGGGATTGTGCCAACAAAGTTCCCTTAGATGGCAAAAACCGGTAGCAACGAAATGTTGTTACCGGTTTTTGTTTTGGAGAAAAAGAAGCTAACAAAAGAAAGGAAAAACAGCGGAAAGAGGGAGGGCGGAGTTTTCCGGGAAAATGGGTAAAACCACTTGCCAAAAGGGGCGGTGTATCGTAAAATGGGAAAACAGAAGAACGACAGAAATAGGAGAATGGATATGGTTACAAAAATTGCAGAAAACATTTATCAGGCCGTTGTGCCTTTGCCCAATAATCCGTTGCGGGAAATCAATGCTTATTTGATTACTGGTGAAAAAAATTTGTTGGTGGACACAGGGTTTAACCGGCCGGAGTGCCAGGCGGCGCTGCAAAGCGCCTTTGATGAGCTGGGCATTGACAAGGCAGATATTTTTATCACCCATTTACATTCGGACCACTGCGGGCTGATTTGCCAATTTGCAAAGGAAGGCTGTACGCTGTTGGCAGGTGAAACGGATGGCGAGCTGATGAACTTTGAAGCCGGAAATCTGTATTGGAAGATGCTGGATGATTTGTTTTTAAAATATGGTTTTCCAAAGGCCCATTTTGGCCGCAACACAGACATCCATCCTGGCCGGAAGTATTGCCACGAAGGCAGGGTGAATTTTACGTATGTGGCCGAAGGGGACGTGCTGCACTATGGTGGGTACGACTGGCAAGTGGTGGAGACGCCGGGCCATACACCGGGGCACATGGGTCTTTATAACCAGGAACACAAAATTTATCTTTGCGGCGACCATATTTTGGGCACCATCACACCCAATATTTGTATTGAGCTGGGGGTGGAAAACCCGTTACAGGATTATTTAAATAGCCTCAAAAAAGTGGAACAACTGGACGTTAAACTGCTTTTGACGGCCCATGGAACGCCGGTGGAGGATATGTATGGCAGAATCAAAGAGCTGTACCAGCACCATGAGCACCGACTGGCCGAGGTAGTACAGATTTTAGGCGACAAACAAAAAACGGCCTATGACGTGGCCAAGGATATGACTTGGGAGATTATGTGCAAGGATTGGGAAAGTTTTCCGGCACCACAAAAATGGTTTGCCACCGGCGAAGCCATTTCCCATCTGCAATATTTGTTCCACAAAGGCATTGTCCAAAGGGTGGAACAAGACGGCATTTATTATTATCAAAACAAATAGGAGTGACCAATGACTGGACGGATTTTTATAACAGGCGATAAACACCGCACGATGGTACCGCTTTTTCGTCTGGCCGAGCGGGTGGAGCTACAAAAAACCGATGTACTGCTCATTGCCGGGGATGCCGGTTATGTGTGGAACGACGATTATCCCTATACGATCAAAAGTCTGGAACAAATTTTTCCCGGCACCATTGCCTTTATCGATGGCAACCATGAAAACCATGCGATTTTAAATGGTATGGGTGTGTCCGTATGGCAGGGGGGAAAGGTGCATCGTGTGGGCGAGCGGGTGCTCCATTGGATGCGGGGCGAAGTGTACGACTTGTACGGCAAAACGTTTTTTGCCTTTGGCGGCGGCCAATCGGTGGATAAGGACCGGCGGGAAGAAGGTGTCAGCTGGTGGAAAGAAGAGGAGCCGACGGAAGCAGAAATGGAGTATGGCACAAAACAGCTGCAAGCACACCAAAAAGACATCGATTATGTCATTACCCATGAACCACCATTTTTTGCTAGAGGCCAGATTGCCAGACAAAAAGAACTAGGCGAAGCGTATCGGTTTCCCCATTTGCTGGAACAATGGTATCGACTGCTGGAGACCCAGGAGCGGTTTCAAATGTGGTATTTTGGCCATATGCATGTGGATCAGACCATTACACCAAAATTAAGAGGGTTGCACCAAGATATTTTGCTTTTGGAGACGGGGCAATCGATTTGGTAGGAAAAGGCGCAAAAAGCGGTTTACAGAGCGGAAAACATTCCTTTGCTTTTCTCTTTTTTGGAAAAGGATGAGGATCGTCTTTTGAAAAAAATTTTGGAAAAAGAAAAGGCTAGAATCCTTGGTAGGACAAGGATTCTAGCCTTTTTTGTTTGTTAGATCGACGCGCCCAAGAGATTTTTATAATACGCCTTTTTCTTTTAAGAAGGTAACACCGTTGATTGTGGTTCCTTGGTGGTTACCGAACCATTCCAAACCGCCTTTTCCATATTGGCCAGAGCCTTCTGGAATGGGCAGAGAGGAGCCTTTGGGCACGGCGATGGTCAAATGCAGGTGAGCTGGCATTTTGGGATTGCTGGAAGTTTTTCCGGTATAGCCAATCATGGTGTTGTTGTCGATGGTGCGGAATACTTTTTTACCGGAGGCATTGGTTTCTTGCAGCTGGTCAAAATTAATGGATTGGAGATGGGCATAATAGTAATAATATCCATCGTTACCCAAAATCAAGACACAGTTGCCACCCTGGGCAGGTTTTCCGTTGGCTAATTTTTCTACACCGGCAAAGAGCACCTTACCGCCCTGGACAGGATAAAGGGGTGTCCCTTCGCTGGCCTGGAAATCCGTGCCGCCGTGGTAGGAACCGGAGCTATAATAAAATCCAGCGGTTACGGTCAGCTTTTTATCGTTGAGCGGATTACGATAGCTATTGGTGGTGGTGGCATCCGATGGTGCATCGGGTTTTGTGGTTTGCTGTGGTGTCAAGCGGGCTTTTAATGGTTTGACAGAAAGCAGCATAGGCCCGTTGGCCTGGTCTTCCCAAAGGGGCTGACCGGCATTGAATTTGCTGGCCAAGGCAGAGACAGAAGATACTTTTTCTGCCCCGGAAACCTGGTCAACATTGTAAGTGTCCCCATAAAAATTGCCGGAACCGGTGTAATAGCAGTTGGTAAAAGAAGGGTTACGCTGGATGGAGCCAAAGAGAGCACCGCTATTTTTACCGGCTTTGATGGTGCCATTGTTATAGCAGTTGGAAACTTGATTGCTGATTAAAATGCCGCAGATGCCGCCGGCCCGATTTTCTGTGGCCGAAACGGTACCGAGGTTACCGCAATGGGCAACGGGGCTGTAATTGGCGTGACCTACGATGCCGCCGGCGATGGTTTTGGCTTGGATGGCACCTTCGTTGAAGCATTTTTCCACCCGGGCACTGGTGGGGGTGGCGGCAGAGTTAGGGAAGGTGGTGGCACCGACAATGCCGCCGACTTGGGTATCGCCGGTGATGGCGCCGTTATTATAGCAGTTGGCGATGGTGGCTGTTTTGCTGTTGGCGCTGCCGACAATGCCGGCCACTTGGGTATTGCCGGTGACGGTGGCATGGTTTGCGCAGTAGGTCAGGTTGGAATTATCGGAAATGCCGACAATGCCACCGACATACAGGGAATTTTTTCCCTCCACTTTCACGGTGCCGTCCAGGTTGAAACAGTTGGTGATGATACTGTCTTGGGCACGGCCTGCAATGGCGCCAACGCCTATGCCGCCTTTGACCCCGTCGGCCTCTCCTTGGATATTCAGTTGGAACTGATCGACAGAGAGGTTTAAGATGTTCGCATTTTTCACATAGCCAAACAAACCGATGTTTCGTCCAGCTTTTGTGAGGGTGAGAGAACGAATGGTATGCCCGTTGCCGTCAAAGGTGCCGGTAAAGGGCGCCGCCCCGTTACCGATGGGTGTGAAAGAAACACCGCTGAGATCGATGTCGTTTGCCAAGATGTAATGACCAGATAGATTTTGTTGGATACTTTGCAACTGGGCTGCCGTGGAGATGGCAATTTGCCCCGTTTGTGCGCCAAAGACGTTGACGCTTGGCACAAGAAGGCTGCAAAGCAGAAGCAAGACTGTAAACATTTGTGGAATCCGTTTCATTTTCATCCTCCTTTGTTTTGATTCCTCACAAACCACATTCCAAATTTCCCCAAAAATGGAATATAGAAATCTATTCGACAAAGGAATAGGAAAATCCTTTTCTTTTAAGAAAAGAGAGCCTTCTATTTTGTGGAGTTGGTGGAACAGACAGGAGGAAAAGAAAGGGAAGAATGAAAAAATCGGATGTTTTTATGTTCCTCCATTAGGTAGGGGCGGGATTCTTTCCAAAAGGAAACAAACACCAAAGAAATCATGGTGCATATAGTAAGGAAAAAAGATGGACAGAAAGGCGGGACGGGGATGTATTGGTATCGAAGTCGTTATGCAAACGGGTACCGGAGGGCTGTTTTCTTTGGGACCTGTGGTCGCTGTCCCTGTGATACACCATGGAACGAGCCAAGGAATGTGACCGGCGCCACAGGAGCCACCGGACCCACAGGAGCCAAGGGGCCCACCGGTCCGACGGGCCCAACGGGCGCCGTCGGAAGAGAGGGGAGAACTGGTGCCACGGGAGCGACCGGGGCCGTAGGCGCAACCGGGGCCACCGGCCCGACAGGAGAAACCGGGGCCACCGGACCCCAAGGAGCCGCAGGCCCCGCAGGTCCAACGGGAGCTACGGGAGTCACAGGGGCCACCGGGATCGAAGGGCCAGCAGGCCCAACGGGCCCAACCGGAGAAACCGGAGCCACGGGGCCGCAAGGAGCTATAGGCCCCATAGGGCCTAGAGGAAACACAGGAGAACCAGGCGCAACCGGCGCGACGGGCATAACGGGTGCTACGGGAGTAACCGGGGCCACAGGTGCCACAGGAGATACGGGTGCTAAGGGAGTAACCGGGGCCACAGGGGCCACAGGAGATACGGGTGCCACGGGAGAAACCGGGGCGACCGGCCCAACGGGCCCAACCGGCGCCACAGGAGAACCGGGCGCCACTGGCCAAAGGGGATTCCAAGGCCCAACGGGATCCACCGGGCCCACAGGGTCCACCGGGGCGACCGGCCCCACAGGAGAAACCGGCGCCACAGGCGCCACCGGAGACATTGGCCCCACTGGGGCCACAGGTCCAACGGGCGCCACCGGCGCCACAGGCGAGACAGGAGCGACCGGGGCCACAGGCCCCACCGGCACAGTACCCGACGATGTGTTTGCTTCTTTTGTCAATACCCAATATACTTTGACAAAAGATACAAGAATTGCCATTTTTCCTGACATCATTGATATAACAGGAACCATCGTTGCCACCAGTTTAACCAATATCTCATTATCGCCAGGGTATTATCTCATTTCCTATAAAGTTTCCGGCTTGTTTACAAAGCCCAATTATATGCAGGTGACACCGGTTTATAGCGGTACGTCCCATTTGGATAAGGGGATTTATTTTGCCACCAATGCCGATGGCTCCAGTGCTTGCGGCAGCGCTTATTTTATTTTAAAAACCACATCTGGTACTGATTTATATCTGAATTATAGTGGCAGTGATAACGCCAGAGAAGGGGAAGTGAACATGACCATTTTAAAACTGCGCCGGCCGTTATGAGACAGAATGGGTGGTTTTTGGAGAAAAGCTTGCTTTTTAAAAGGCTTTTTTATACAATAAGAAGATAGTTTTTTGACGGTGGCCGAGGATAAAGGAGAGAGAAAATGGAGAAACAACACACAAAAGTGAAAGAAAAGTATGGCTTGGTGACGGCCATTGCCATGGTAGTTGGCATTGTGATGGGAAGCGGCGTCTTTTTTAAAGCAGAAAAGGTGCTGCAATCGACAGGCGGCAATTTGCCTTTAGGAATTTTGGCCTGGGGCATTGGGGCGGCTATTATGCTTTGCTGTGCCTATACCTTTGGGGTAATGGCCACCAAATATGCCCATGTGGGGGGCGCGGTGGATTATGCAGAAAACGTCATTGGTAAAAAATATGCCTATTACTTGGGCTGGTTTTTGGCCACGATGTATTACCCCTCTTTGACGTCGGTATTAGGATGGATTTCGGCGCGTTATTTTTGTGTGTTGGTGGGGCTAGATATTACAGGGCCCCAGTGCATGACCATTGCCGGGTTTTTGCTGATGGCAAGTTTTTGTCTCAATGTGCTTTCTCCTTTATTGGCCGGAAAATTTCAGGTGGCAACGACCATCATCAAGCTGGTGCCGCTTTTGGTGATGGCTGTCATTGGTACGGTGGTAGGGTTATCCAACGGCATGATGCAGGAAAACTTTACGATGGTGGTAACGGAAGTTGCAAGCGGCAAGGCATTATTTATGGCCGTGGTGGCCACGGCCTTTGCCTATGAAGGGTGGATCATAGCCACCACCATCAATGCAGAAATCAAAGACTCCAAACGGAACTTGCCGCGGGCGCTTTTGATTGGTACGTTTTTGATTGCGGCTGTTTATATCACCTATTATATTGGCTTGGCCGGGACCGTGCCCAATGCTGCACTGATGGAAAGCGGCGAAGCGGGGGCAAAGACGGCTTTTGAGACGTTATTTGGGCCTGTGGGCGGTACGCTGATTTTTGTGTTTGTGGTAATTTCTTGTGTAGGCACGTTAAACGGGCTGATGCTTGCTTGTTGCCGCGGGTTTTATGCCTTGGCAGTGCGCAAGGAAGGCCCATCGCCAAAGACCCTTTCCCAGTTGGATTTGGTGACCAATATGCCAACCAATGCATCGGTGGCCGGGTTATTGGCCTGCGGGATTTGGTTTTTATATTTTTATGGTGCCAATTTGGCTGACCCCAACTGGTTTGGGTTTTTCAGCTTTGATTCTTCGGAATTGCCGATTATTACGCTTTATGGCGCCTATATTCCGATTTTCGTGCTGTTTATGAAAAAAGAGAAGGATTTACCGGCTTTTCAGCGTTTTGTGATGCCGCTGCTTTCTTTGTGCGGGGCCATATTCATGGTGATTGCGGCCATTGTGGCCCATGGCATGGCCGTGGTGGCGTATTTGATTCTTTTTGCCATTGTGATGCTTTTTGGCGTTTGGATGGACAAGAGAAAAAAGACAACAAGAGGAGAATGACAACAAAAGGATAAAGGATGGGGACGATGGATTATTTACACCAGTTACTGTTGATTTGCCCGCTTTGTTTTTTGGCGGGGTTTATTGATGCCATAGCAGGGGGCGGGGGATTGATTTCGCTGCCGGCCTATTTGGCGGCAGGGATTTCGCCGCACTTTGCGGCGGCCACCAATAAATGTTCTTCCACTTTTGGCACATTGGTGGCTTGTGCGCGGTATATGAAAAACAAAAAGCTCCATTATCTGGCGGCGGTGACGGCGGCCGTGGCGGCGCTGTTTGGCTCTACGCTGGGGGCCATGCTCAACATGGCCATGGACGAGCGGATTTTACGCTATATCATGATTGGAGCGGTGCCGGTGATTGCAGTGTTTTTGCTGGTGAAAAAGGAATTTGGACAAGTGGATACCAGTGGCCGTTTTTCGAAAGGGACCATTGCCCTGCTTTCGGTGGGGATAGGGTTTGTGATTGGGATGTATGACGGATTTTTTGGGCCGGGCACCGGCACATTTTTGTCACTGGCCTTTTGCGGCATTGTAGGGTTTGATTTGTTGACGGCCAGCGGAAATACAAAAATGGTCAATCTGGCTTCCAACGTGGCGGCCTTTTTCACCTTTGCCCTCTCCGGCCGTATCCTTTGGGGCCTGGGGGTGCCGGGGGCGGTCTTTGGCATATTGGGCAATTATTTGGGCGCTTCGTTTGCGCTCAAAAAAGGGGCCAGGTTTATCCGGCCCATGTTTTTTGTGGTGCTGGCAATTTTGCTTGTGAAATTGATTTATGACTTGGCGGCTTGATTTTTTTCCTTGCTTTTTGCGGTGCTTTGTGGTAAAATAGCCAGCAGTGATACAGCAAAATGCGAAGAAGAGGAATAGTAGGCTTTTGTGGCTTTTTCAGAGAGTTGCCGGTGGGTGCAAGGCAATAAAGCAGAAAGTGCGAACTCGCCTCGAAGCAGCCCGCTGAACGGCCCTTGGGGTTATGTAGGCGGTGCCGGTTTGGTTTTCCGTTACAAAACCGTCAAAGTGTGCCTTGCGTTCCAAGGCAAACTAGAGTGGTAACACGGAGCAGCCCTTCGTCTCTAACAGAGATGAGGGGCTTTATTTGTTTCAAACAAGGAGGAGCATGCAAATGGATGCAAAGTATGAATTTCAAGCCATTGAAAAGAAATGGCGCGCTTATTGGGAAGAACACCCGGTAAACGTCTATGACGACAAAAAACCAAGATATTATTGCTTGGATATGTTTCCTTATCCTTCCGGCACGGGGCTGCATGTGGGCCACTGGAGAGGGTATGTGTTAAGCGATGTCATCAGCCGTTATAAAGTGTTGCAGGGCTATCAAGTGCTGCACCCCATGGGCTGGGATGCCTTTGGTCTGCCGGCAGAAAACTATGCCATCAAAACCAACACCCATCCAGAAGTAAGTACCAGAGCCAATATCGCTAACGTAAAACGTCAGCTTCATGAAATCAGTGCCATTTATGACTGGGATCGGGAAATCAACACCACCGATAAATCCTATTACAAATGGACCCAATGGATTTTTGCCCGGATGTTTGAAAAAGGCTTGGCTTATGAAAAAGAAATGCCTTTAAACTGGTGCCCAAGCTGTAAATGCGTATTGGCCAACGAAGAAGCCACCAACGGCGTTTGCGAACGCTGCGGCGCAACGGTAACCAAGAAAAATCTGCGTCAGTGGATGCTGCGGATTACCCATTATGCAGAACGGCTGCTGAACGATTTGGACAAGCTGAACTGGCCAGAAAAAGTGAAAAAAATGCAGTCCGACTGGATTGGCAAAAGCTATGGTGCCGAAGTGGATTTCAAGATCAAAGATACCGATAAAGCCATCACCGTTTATACCACCCGTCCAGACACCCTTTACGGGGCTACCTTCATGGTGCTTTCTCCAGAACATGCACTGGTGAAAGAAATCACCACCGAAGAACAAAAACAGGCCGTAGAAGACTATTGCTTCCAGGCCTCCACCAAATCTTCTGTGGACCGTATGACCGACAAGGAAAAAACCGGTGTCTTCACCGGTCGTTATGGCATTAACCCATTGAGCGGCGAATTGGCGCCAATTTGGGTATCCGACTATGTTTTGGCCGACTATGGTACCGGCGCCATCATGTGCGTGCCGGCCCATGACGAACGTGACTTTGCTTTTGCAAAGAAATTTGGTCTGCCCATCGTGCCTGTTATTTTGCCAGAAGGCGAAGAAGACAAAGAATTGACCGAAGCATACACGGGAGATGGCAAAATGGTCAACTCTCCGCTTTTTGAAGGCATGACAGCCTTTGAAGCAAAGAAAAAAGCGCCTTTGATTTTGGAAGAAAAAGGTCTGGGTAAAAAGACCGTGAACTATAAACTGCGCGACTGGGTATTCTCCAGACAGCGGTATTGGGGCGAACCGATCCCCCTGGTACACTGCCCACACTGTGGCACCGTTGTGGTACCGGACGACCAGCTGCCGGTGGAACTGCCTATGGTGGAAAGCTATCAGCCTACCGATACCGGCGAAAGCCCATTGGCAGCCATGGAGGATTGGGTGAACACCACCTGTCCAAAATGCGGCGGCCCAGCCAAACGGGAAACCAACACCATGCCCCAGTGGGCCGGTTCTTCTTGGTATTTCCTGCGCTATACCGATCCACACAACGACAAAGAACTGGCAAGTCCAGAAGCGTTGCAACAATGGGCACCGGTGGATATGTATGTGGGCGGGATTGAGCATGCCGTATTGCATTTGCTCTATGCTCGTTTCTATACCAAGTTCTTGTATGACATTGGCGTTGTGCCTTTTGATGAACCATTTACCACACTGTTTAACCAGGGTATGATCAACAAAAACGGTTCCAAGATGAGTAAATCCAAAGGCAATGTGGTTTCTCCCGATGAATTGGTGGCCAAATACGGTTGTGACTCTTTGCGGATGTATGAACTGTTTGTTGGTCCACCAGAAGTGGATAGCGAATGGGACGACAGCGGCATTGACGGTGTATTCCGTTATTTGAACAGAGTGTGGAAACTGGTTTATACCTACAAAGATCAGCCGGTGGAAGCAACGAAGAAATCGGAATATATCCGCAACAAAATGATCAAAGACATCACCACCCGTTTGAATGCTTTGACCATGAACACCGTAGTCAGCGGCTTTATGGAATCCACCAGCGAAATGATTGACCTGGCCAAAGAACAAAACGGCATCGACCGGACTTCTTTGGAAACGCTGTTGATTTTGTTGGCACCATTTACGCCACACATTGCAGAAGAATTGTGGCAGGATATGGGCCACGAAGGCAGTGTATTTGCCGCCGGATGGCCCGAATGGGACGAAGCAAAACTGGTGCTGGATGAAATTGTGATCCCATTGCAAATCAATGGCAAAGCCAGAGAAAACATCTCCATCTCCAAAGATGCTGCCAAGGAAGAAGTGCTGGCCAAGGCCAAAGAAGCCCTTGCTTCTCGTTTGGAAGGCAAGACCATTGTCAAGGAAATTTATGTACCAGGCAAAATTGTAAACTTTGTAGTAAAATAAAGGCAACCTTTGGCCTTTGAGGAAAAGACCGGCAGGACCACGTTTGGTTTCTGTCGGTCTTTTGTTGTAGACGTGGATTTATTTTTTTGATATGATAAAAAAGGTGATTTGCGAGCAAGAAAGGAAGCCCACTTTCTCGTAGATAGGATAAAAATAGGTGAAAGGACGATGAAACATGGATACCACTCTTTTGATACTGGCCATTCAGGCGCTTTGCGTATTGGTGGCAACGACGCTGCACGAATTTGTGCGGGCCGTGGTCTCGACGCTCTTGGGAGACAAGCGGCCCAAAGACGATGGCAGGCTGACCATCAATCCGGCCAAGCACTTTGAACCCATTGGGTTTATTTTGGCGTTTTTGACCGGCTGTGGCTGGGGAAAGCCGGTGGAAACCAGTGCATTATATTATAAAAACAGAAAGCAGGGAGTACTGATTACGGCGGTGATGCCGACGGTGGCCAATGTGGTGCTGGCCTTTGTTTGTGGACGGCTGTTGAAGCTTCCGATGGGTGATTGGGGAAGCATTGTGTTGGCGTATTTGGTACAGGTCAATGTGGCGCTGGCCGTATACAATTTGATGCCGGTGACGCCCATGGACTGTCTGAAAGTATTGAGTGCCGTTTTGCCGGCCAATACCTATTTTTCTTACCTGCAATATGAAAAAATGGTACAGATGGTCTTTTTGTTGCTGCTCTTTTTTGGCTATACCCGTGTGGTATTCCAGCCAATTATTTCGGTGGTGACGGCCATTTGCATGGTGTAAACGGAGGGAAGGACCATGGAACCAACGTTACGTTTGGAACATTTTCAGGGCCCCTTCAGTTTGCTGTACCACTTGATTGAGCGAAACAAAATCGATTTATACGACATTCCCATTGCCCAGGTGACGGACCAATACTTGGCGGTATTGGCAGAGGCAAAGGAGAGAAAGCTTGAGATTATGAGCGAGTTTTTGGTGATGGCGGCTACGCTTTTGGAGATGAAAAGCCGAATGCTTTTGCCAAAAACAAAGCAGACAGAAGAAGCAGAAGAGGAAGTGGACCCGCGGGAAGCTTTGGTGGCCAAACTGTTGGAGTACAAAAAGTATCAGCAGGCAGCCAAGGCGCTCAAAGAGCGGGAAGAGCAGGGGGCTCATCAAGTCTTTAAGGCGGCCGATGCGTCTTTGGCCCAATGGAAAAAGCCGCTGGAGCCATCGCTGGAAGCATTTTTGGGCGATGTGACGCTGGACGATTTATACCAGGCTTTTCAGGAAGTGATGGCCAGACGGGAGAAAAAAATCGACCGGGTGCGCAGCAGTTTTCGCCGGGTGGAGCGGGATCTTTTTACGGTGGAAGAAAAAATGGGCTATATCAAAGACCTGCTGCTGCTGACGCCGCGGGTTTCGTTTTGGGAGGTATTTCGACCGGAGGCCGGGCGGGAAGAGGTGGTGGTGACGTTTTTGGCGTTACTGGAACTGATGAAGCTTTGCCAAGTAAGGGTAGCCCAGGAGAAGACCTTTGGCGAGATTGTCATAATGAAGGGTGAAAAAGCAGATGAAACTAAATGAATTGGAAGCGGTACTGGAAGCCATCTTATTTGTTTCCGGGGACGCGGTGGCCCTTTCGGTGTTGGCCGATGCCATTGAAATGGACAAAGCCACCACAAAAGCCATTGTCAAAAGCCTGGCGGCCAAGTACGAGCAGGAGCAGCGGGGGCTTCGGATTGTGGAAGTGGAAGGGGCCTATCAAATGTGTACGGCGGCCAGCTGTTACGACTATATCCGCAGTGTGTACCAAAACGTCAACCGGCAGGGCCTGACCCAAAGCCTGATGGAAACGTTGGCCATCATTGCCTATAAACAGCCCATCACCAAAGCACAAATTGAGGAGATTCGCGGTGTGACGGCAGACCATGCCGTCAACAAACTGATGGAGCGGGGGTTGGTGCAGGAAGTAGGGCGGATGGACGCTGTGGGGCGGCCCATGCTTTTTGGCACCACAAAGGAATTTTTGCGTTACTTTGGATTTACGTCCAAAGCAGAATTGCCATCCTTAGAAGAGGGCCAGGCAGAAGAACAAGAAGAAACCCGGGAAGAAGAACCAGAATCTTGAACCAAAAATAAATCAGAAAAAAGCGTCCGGATGATTTTGAACCGGACGTTTTTTTTGTTTGGAAAAACCGGGCAGTTTGACAATGGGTTAGTTTTGTGCAAAATTACTTATTATCCTCTTTTTTATGGTTTGAAAAGCGTTGAAAAATAGGCGTTTTATAAATAGTGAATGAAAAAACCACGAAACAATCTGTTTCGAACTGGTTTGAATGAAAAACTGAAAATTATTTTTGTCTATTTTTTTAGAAAATCTTTTGTCTATTTTTTACGAAGAAAAATCGATTTTACCCCTTGATTTCATGTTTCATTGTGCTATAATGACCAACAGTAAGAAAGAAATTGGAACATGATGGAGATGAGAGAAAGATGGAAAACTATAATTTCTTATTGGTGATTGCACTGATTTTATTGTCAACAAAAACCTTTGGGTTGTTGTCTAGCCATGTGCATATGCCGCAGGTGGTTGGGGCCTTGTTGGCCGGTATCATTTTAGGACCCAGCTGTTTAGGGTGGGTGGAAGAAACCGACTTTTTGGTGAAAGCTTCGGAAATTGGTGTCATCATGCTGATGTTTATGGCCGGGTTGGACACGGACTTGTCGGAGCTAAAGAAAACCGGTTTGGCTTCTTTCATCATTGCCGTCATTGGTGTGATTGTGCCACTGATTGGTGGTACGGGAGTTTACTTTTTATTCTTTGCAGAAACCATGGATTTCCAAACCATTTTGCGCGGGCTGTTTGTGGGCGTTGTGCTGACGGCTACCTCCGTAAGTATTACGGTGGAAACGCTGCGGGAAATGGGAAAGTTGAACGGGAAAGTGGGTACTGCCATTGTAGGGGCTGCGGTCATTGACGATATTTTGGGCATCATTGTGCTGTCCTTTATGTCCAGCTTCTCCGATCCTTCGGCTAGCCCAGTCAAAGCCGGGCTTCAGATTTTGGCCTTCTTTGTCTTCCTGGCTGTGGTCGGCTTGGTGGTTCACTATGTATTTAAGAAAATGGAAGAAGCGGTGGGCCAGAAAAGAAGAATTGCCATTTATGCTTTGGCCTTTGCGCTGTTGCTTTCCTATGCAGCAGAAACCTTCTTTGGTGTGGCCGACTTGACAGGCGCATACTTTGCCGGGTTGATCCTTTGCAATATTGCAAACTTGCGTCAGTATATTGGTAAAAAAGTCAATGTGGCTTCTTATATGATGTTTTCTCCTCTGTTTTTTGCCAGCGTCGGCATCAAAACCGATTTGTCCGGCTTGACGATGGAATATATCTGGTTTGCCTTTGCCCTGCTGTTGGTGGCCATTCTTTCGAAAATCATCGGCTGTGGTTTGGGTGCAAAGATTTGTGGGTTTAGCAACCGGGATTGTCTGCGCATTGGCGCCGGGATGGTATCCCGTGGTGAAGTTGCATTGATTGTGGCCCAGAAAGGCCTTTCGGCTGGGTTGATTGCAGCAACGGAAATTCCGGCTGTGGTGCTGGTGGTTATTGCAACGACATTGATCACGCCGCTGTTATTAAGCTCTGTGATGAAAGATAGCCCAGCAGAACTGGCCGCAACGGAACAAAAACAGACGGCTTGAAGAGACAAGAAGTAAAAAAAGTATCAGAAAAAATCGTTTGCCAAGAAGAAAACAACCTTCCAAACATAAGAAAGCAAGAATCTTTTTTTGAGATTCTTGCTTTCTTTTTGGGTGCTTTAGCTTAACAAAACCCCTAGTTTTACTAGGGGTAAATAAAATACTTTAGTATACAAAACCTCCTAATTATAATTTTAGAATGAAGGTTTGGCGACCGCATTACTAAAATAAATT
>CALWGC010000017.1 GCA_944378105.1 uncultured Clostridia bacterium | reverse complement strand
GGAAAATCCAAAAGTTTAGATTTTCCCACAATGCTTATCTTTTGGTCTTTGGTTCGGAATAGTGTAGTGCTGGCGGTCTATCTCTTGTTTTCGGTTGCTTGCTTCCTTACCGTACATGAGCATTGTGCCAAGGAGTATACCAAAGCCCAGCGCGACGCTTGGGCTGACGGCAATCCGGACAAAGAGGCGTGGCAGGAAAGCTTATTGGCCCAGGATGCTTGGGTGGTGGAAGAAGAAGGGCAGATTTTGGCCTTTGGAGACCGGGCAGAAGGTTATATAGACCGGCTCTATGTATCCCCCAAGGCCCAAGGGCAGGGCCTTGGCAAAGCATTGCTCCAAAGGCTAGAAGAACGGGCCCAGGCCCAGGTTTTGACGGTCCATGCCTCCCTAACGGCAGAACCCTTTTTTGCATCCCAAGGCTATCACCGTTGCTATTTGGAAGAAGTGGAGCGAAAAGGCGTTTTGCTCCCCCGCTATCGCATGAAAAAAGGGCAAGGACAATGCCGCCTGGCCAAAGAGGAGGACAAGGAGCCGCTTTGCGCCCTTTGGCTTTCTGGTAACCGAAAAGCCCATGATTTTGTCCCGGCCGATGTTTGGAAAGAAGCCTTACCTGCTCTTTGGCCACAGATGCAGCAGGCAGAAGTTTTGGTTTGGGAAGAAAATCAAAAGATTGTGGGGTTTTGCGGTCTGGTGGGAGAGGAAGTGGCCGGACTGTTTGTGGAGGAGACCCACCAAAGGGAAGGCATTGGCGCCAAACTTTTGGCAGAAGCAAAGCAAAGGCGCGACCGCTTGACACTGCATGTCTTTGCACAAAATACCCGGGCCAAGGCCTTTTATGAACGAGAAGGCTTTTTGGCCGCCGAAGAACAGGACGGCCTCTTTGGACAGAAAGAATGGAATATGGTGTGGAGACGGTCTTGACAGAAGGGGAGAGAAATGGTATCATATTGATAAATATCAATGTATGGAGGTGGCGCCATGGATGTGACCGCACAAGTGCGCCTGGCCAAGGCCTTGGCCGACGAAAACCGGCTGCGGATTTTGCTTTTGCTGCGGGGCGAAGAAAAATGTGCATGCAAGCTTTTGGAAGAACTGCACATCAGCCAACCCACCCTCTCCCATCACATGAAACAGCTTTGCGAGGCCAATTTGGTGGTGGGGCGAAAGGAAGGCAAGTGGATGCACTATCGCTTGGTGGAAGATGGCTTTTTGCCGTTGATGGAGTTTCAAGCGGCATTGCAAGAGCCGGCAGAAGTGGTTTGCAGCTGTCAAAAATAAACCGTTTTTTGGCAACAAGAAACGGTTTTTGTTGGGACGATACATTGATAGATTTCGATTTATCGATGAATAGGAGGCGTTGGGATGGAATTGTTACAAGGAATCGGAGGATTCTTACAAAATCAGTTGCTGGGGATGCAGTGGCTCAGTGTTTTGGTGGCCAAGGCCTTAGGGGTCTTGGGCGTGGATGTGGAAAGCCGTTTGGGCGGCAGCATTCACTTTTTCTTTTATGACACCATCAAAATTTTTCTCTTGCTTTCGGTGCTGATTTTTCTGGTTTCCTATATTCAAAGCTATTTTCCGCCGCAGCGGGCCAAGCGGCTCATTGGCCGGTTTCATGGCATTTGGGCCAACGCGCTGGCGGCGTTATTGGGGACGGTGACGCCTTTTTGCTCCTGTTCTTCCATACCGCTTTTTATGGGCTTTACCAGTGCGGGGCTGCCCATGGGGGTGACGTTTTCGTTTCTGATTTCGTCGCCGCTGGTGGATTTGGGGTCGTTGTTGCTTTTGACCAGTATTTTTGGGTTTCGCATTGCGGTGGTGTATGTGGTGTTGGGGCTGGTGCTGGCGGTGATTGGCGGACGGCTGATTGAAGCCCTCCACTGGGAAGACCAAGTGGCCGATTTCATTCACCAGACGGCGTTGCCGGAGGAAGAACCGGAGCAGATTTCAAGACGGCAACGGGTTGGATTTGCCTTCTCGCAAGTGGAAGCTACGGTGAAAAAAGTGGCGCATTATGTGTTCATCGGTGTGGGCATCGGGGCTTTGATTCATAACTTTATCCCTCAAAGCTTGGTGGAAGGGTTGCTTGGAAATGGCAATGCCTTTGCTGTGCCGCTGGCGACGGTGGTGGGGGTACCTATGTATGCCGATATTTTTGGCACCATCCCTGTGGCCGAAAGCCTATTCCAAAAAGGAGCAAGTCTTGGCACCGTGCTTTCCTTTATGATGGCGGTGACGGCCCTTTCTTTGCCCAGCATTATCATGCTCGGCCAGGCAGTGAAGAAAAAACTGCTGGGTATTTTTGTGGGCATCGTTACGGTTGGGATTATCTTGATTGGATATTTCTTCCACTTTTTTGGCTATTTGTTTTATTAGAAAGGAGCGTTTTTCATGTTGTTTGGAAAGAAAAAAGAAGAACCGAAACATTTGACACCCATTGACGCAAAAATTGAGATTTTGGGCAGTGGCTGCAAAAACTGTAACGACTTAGAAGCCAACACCATAGAGGCCCTGACCCGTTTGGGTTATACGGCCCCGGTGGAGCATGTGAAAGACTTTGGTCAAATGGCCGCCTGTGGCGTCATGACTACGCCGGCATTGCGGGTGAACGAAAAAGTGCTTTTGAGCGGACGAGTGGCCAAGGCGTCGGAAATGGAAAAACTGCTGAAGGAGGCGCTTTCTTGATGGATGAAACTTGCCCTTGCCCAAAGACCGTCTGCCCAAACCACGGCAACTGTGCTGCTTGTGTGAAAAAACATCGGGATACCGATAGCCTTCCTTTTTGTCTGTTCCCTTCGCCAAACGGCGATAAGTCCAACGCCCATTATTATGAGGTGTTAAAAGAACGGTTTGAAGGGAAGGAAAGGGCCGTCGATTGACAACCTCCAACGAAACGGGTAAACTGAATACAATGCAACGATCCTCTGCCTTTGCAGAGGATTTTTTTTGAAAAAGGAGGAGAAAATCATGCAAACAGCCGTGACAAGACAAGACGCTTTGGCGTTATTGCAAAAATATAACCAGGAGCCTTTTCATCTGCTCCATGCCCTGACGGTGGAAGGGGCCATGGTCTATTTTGCCGAAACCTTGGGTTATGAGGAAGACAAGGAAGAATGGGGCAAAGTGGGATTGCTTCATGACGTGGATTTTGAACAGTTCCCGGAAGAACATTGCAAAAAGGCGCCTCAGCTTTTGGCAGAAATTGGAGCCAGCGAGGAACTGATCCACGCCGTGTGCAGCCATGCCTATGGCATTTGCAGTGACGTGGCGCCGGAGCATGAAATGGAAAAAGTGCTTTTTGCCGTAGACGAATTGACGGGTCTGATTGGTGCTGCCGCAAAAATGCGTCCTTCCAAAAGTGTCATGGACATGGAAGTAAGCAGTTTAAAGAAAAAATTTAAGGATAAACGGTTTGCTGCCGGCTGCTCCCGGGAGACCATCACCGAAGGCGCCCAGAGACTTGGATGGGACATGGACCGGCTCTTTTCGGAAACCATTTTGGCCATGCGCTCTTGCGAAGAAAAAGTGGCCAAAGAAGTGGCCCAGTTGACCGGCGAGGAGGCTTAAATGGAACACATTGTACATAGCATTGCGCCTGTCTATGATAGCCGCTCCCGAGTGTTGATTTTAGGCACCATCCCTTCTCCCAAATCCCGGGAAATGGGATTTTTCTATGGCCATCCCCAAAACCGGTTTTGGGGTGTGATGGCGGAACTTTTGGGCGAAGAAAAACCCATGACCGTGGAAGAGCGGCGGGCCTTTTTGCTCCGTAACCGCATTGCCGTTTGGGATGTGCTTCATAGTTGCGACATCAACGGCGCATCGGATAGCAGTATCAAAAACCCGGTGGTCAACGACTTTTCGCCCATTTTTGAGACAGCCGATATTCGCCAAGTCTTTACCACCGGCAAAACCGGCACCAAACTGTATCAAAAACTGACGGGGAAAGAGAGCACCTATCTACCTTCCACCAGTCCCGCCAATTGCCAAGTCAAGTGGGATGCGCTGAAGGAAGCCTATGGTGTGGTGTTAAACTATCTGAAAGACGAAAAATAACACCGGAAAAATCCGGTGTTAAGCATCTTGAACGATTGCATTATTTGGAATGGGCAAATTGAGATTTTTTTGATAGCAGACCATGCGGATACAAAAAACCAGCAAAAACGTGGAAAACAAGGCGGTGGCGTCGTTGAAAATAGACTGGGTACACCACTGGAACAGGGCGCCCAAAAGCGACAGTAGGCCATAAATTTCCTTTTGCAGTACATAGGGCTTGCGATTGACCACCACATCCCGCAAGATGCCGCCGCCGGCCGCCGTGGCAAAGGCGCAAAAGGCCGTGGCCAGCAGGTTTTGGCCGGAAAGAATGGCGTTGTGGCTGGCCGTGGAGGTGAAGGCGGCCAAGCCGATGGCGTCAAAGGCAGTCAATAACAAGGTGCTGCGAAAACGGTATTTGCCAATGATGACAGCTAAAGTGGCCAGGAAAATCAGTCCATAGGGAAGCCAGTGGGAAAAGGCATAAATTTCTGCCCGAGATAAAACGGCGTCCCGCATCAATCCGCCGCCCAAGGCCGTGACGGTGGCCAAAAAGAAAACGCCCAGATAATCCAGCTTTTCGTCCATGGCCACCGTTGCGCCGGAAAAAGCAAAGAAAAACGTACCCAAATATTCCAATCCCGTCATCAGTTCCAACGATAATAACCTCCCCCGTATTTGTGCGGCAATGCTCTTTGCCGCAGGTTTGCTTCGATTTGGTTCTATGATAGGGTATGATGTGATTGGAAAGTCAATGGAAAAAAGCTGCCAAAAATCGAGGAGAAGAACCATCGTTTTTCTATACTTTTATGAAAAAAAGGCCCGCCTGTTCTTTTTTCTCAGAAAAAGGCGGGCAAAGATGGGGAAAAACTTTCAAGCAACTGAAAAGTTATCCCAAATACAGCTGTACTTCATAGGGACAGCGGGAAAACTCCGATAGATGGTCTTCGTATTCATTGGCCAGCAAAAGCTGCTCTCCTTCTTTGTCCGTTTCAAAAAAAGGTGCGATGCTGGAAAGGTCAAACTGGGGATCACGGATTCTGGCCATCAGGCATAAATAGTCGCCGGGCGGGAAAGAGACAATATGCCCCTGGTTGGATTCGGTTTTGGGACATTCCTTTAGAAACATATAATGTAGCTTTGGTGTAAAGGTGCCACAACGGAAGGCATCATAATCCAAGGTATAGCCCCATTGGCGCAGATAGCTTTGGATGTTCAGCTTTGATTCACTGCGGATTTCATCCAGCCGGGTCTCCACCTGGGAAACGCTTTCCTCCCAGCCAACGGAGGTGGCCATGGCATAGCGGCGAGGAAAATGAACGATATAGGGATGACGCAGGTGCAGACGCTTTTTGGGGTATTCAAAATAATCGATGTACCATTGCAAGTTTTCTTGTTCCAAAGCCAGCTCTTCCAACTGGGAAGAAATGGCTTCTTTTCGTTTCTTCAAAAAAGGCAGCAGGCTTTCGGTGGACTGATTTTGCAGGGCAATTTTAATTTCTTTGAGGGGGATATGCATGGCCCGCAGGTATTTGATGCGGTCGATATAATGCAGTTGATGAAAGGTGTAATAGCGATACCCCGTTTTTTCATCCACATATTCCGGCGTGACCAGTCCCTCGTTGGAATAAAAGCGAAGGGTGTGGGTGGAAATGCCCATGAGGCGGGCCGTCATGCCAATTGAAAATTTCTCCATTTTGACATCTCCTTTTACAGCAAGAAGGAAGCCCCTTTGTGACAAAAAGGGCTTTGGTTTGATCTTACAAAAATCGGCAATCTAACAAAAGATATTTTTGTTAGATTTTTTTTTGACTCTATAGTAACTGGAATCTTTATGATGGAAAGTGGAACAAAAGCGCTTTGCTGCCATGGTATCACAAGAGCGAAAAAGAGGCAAGACGAAACCAAAAAGATCCATGGCCCAAAAAAGCGACAGAAAAGAAACGTGACAAAGGGGAGGTCACAGACAGAAGGGGAGGAACGAAAGAAACATGGGAGAAAAGACGGAACGAGAAAAAAAGGTGGGTCTGGCCATTTTATGCGTGTGCATCGGGCAGGTGTTATGGGGGTTTAGCTTCATGTTCACCCGTATGGCCCTCAACTATGCCGGGCCAAACACGCTGTTATCGGTGCGGTTTACCATTGCGTTTTTCATTTTGATGGGGATGCTTGCCACAGGAAAATGTGAGTTTTCGCCGGTGAAAAAACGGTGGAAACGGTTGGTGGCGCTGGCCATTATGGAGCCGGTCTACTTCCTTTTGGAGACCTACGGGATTTTGTATACCAATGCCACCTTTGCCGGTGTGATTTTATCCATTGTGCCGGTCATTGCCATGGGGATGGCGACGGTGACGCTGGGGGAATATCCGGCCAAAAAACAGGTGGTCTTTTGCGTGGTATCGGTGTTTGGTGTGATTCTCATTACGGTCTCCGGCAGTTCCATGGGTGTTTGGAAACCCATTGGGATTGTACTGCTGTTGTTAACGGCCGTATCTTGCGCCGTTTACCGGACGGCCAATCGTTATTTGGCGTTGGAATTTTCGCCCTTTGAGCGAACCTTTTGCGTGTTGTTGGTTTCCATGGTGTTTTTTACCGTGATGGCGTTACAGACGGCCGGATGGGATGTGGCGGCTTGTTATGGGCCGGTGTTTGAGCCCGGGTTTTTGGTGCCGGTGCTGATGTTAAGCGTATTTTGCTCGGTCATCAGCAATATGTTGGTCAATTACGGGGCTGGAAAGATTTCGGTGACGAAATTATCCACCCTGGCCAACATTCAAACGGTTTGTTCTATCTTTGGGGGTATTGTCTTTTTGCAGGAGCCAATGACCACCATGACCTTTGTGGGCTCCATTTTGATTTTTGTGGGGATTTGGAATGTGACAAAGGTGAAAAGCGAGTAAAAGAAACAAGCCTTATCTTCTTTTGAGGAGAAGATAAGGCTTGTTTTTATTTTGCCAGTATGATGTCGCGCAAAATAGCCTGGTCCACCCGATGGGTAAACTGGCGGTATTTTTCTTCTTTCAAAACCGTAAAACCGGCCTCTTCCAGCAAGGCAGCAAACTCCTCAAAGGAAAGCAAAAACTGGTTATAGGCCAGAGCCAACACGCCGCCTGGTTTCAGTACCTTGCGCCAAGCAGGGGCACAAGAGGCAATCAGTTCCGAAGGGTTTCGGGTGATGGAAGAGGGGCGCTTGTTGTTTTTGGATGTGGTTTTGCTTCCATGCTGTACGCCATAGGGCAGGTCGCCCACCAAGAGATCGAAGGTATTTTTCTTGAACAATTGGTCGCAGTGGATGGAATTTCCGGCCACCAGCTCCCAATGGAGAGGCGCCGTTTTCATGGACTCTTTATCGGGCGCAAAGTCGATGGTATACCGTTTGGCGGTGAAGGAGCGGTTTTGGCCGCTGATGCGTTCGACATGGGTTTCATGTTTCTGTTTGGCCGTTTCCAAATATTTTTTCATAAACTGATAGGCTTCGTGGACCGTATCGGCGTTGATTTCTACGCCGAAACTATGCATCCCACAAAGCAGCCCTTCCGACAAAGTGGTGCCCTTGCCGGCCACCGGGTCCAACAGACGCAAAGGCGCTCCTTTTGTTTGAGAGGTGCAGGCCGCACGGGCCACCTGGATCATCATGCGGGTGAACAGCTCGTTGGTTTTTCCGGTGTATTTTAAAATGGTGCGGATACTTTCGGGCAGATACCCCAAAGATGGGCAGGCAATGGGATGAAGCAGGATGTCTTTGTCCGTTTTCGCCTTTTCAAAGAGTGCATAGACAAAGGAAAGCTGTCCCAAAAGGAGAAAGTCGCTTTCTTGTAGGGGCTTTGCCGTTTGGAATGTGACATAAGGCACAGAGGCGATTTCTTCCACCTGGACCTGTTGGCAGGGGGAAGAAAGGCTTTCTCCCGCCAGGGCCAGTTCCGACACCGAAAGGGTTTTTGACGTTTCAAAATAGACCCGGTTATGACCGGGGTGAAGCAAAATGGCATATTCCACAAAAAAACCTCCAACTTGTTACAGTGGTTTGCCTGCTAAAATTTCCATGTAATCCTTGTAGTTTTCTTCCAGCAGTTTGGGCGGATTGAGACCATAAGGACATTTTTTCACGCAGGCGTTGCAATGGATACAATCGGCAATTTTTTTCATACGTGCCTGGTTTTCCTCTGTCAACTGGGCAGCCGAAGGAGCCCGGCGAATCATCAAGCTCATGCGGGCACAGTCAAAAATTTCAATGCCCACCGGGCAAGGAGAACAATAACCACAGCCGCGGCAGAAGTTGCCGGAAAGTTCCTGTTTGTCTTTTTCAATGAGGGCCAAGAGATCTCCTTCCATGGCCGGTGGGTTATCCATGCAGGCCAAAAATTCGTCCAACTCCCGTTCTCTTTGTACGCCCCAGATGGCTTCCACATGTTCAAAGCCTGGCTGGTCCAAATAGGCATAAGCGGCCCGGGCGTTGGTGATGAGGCCGCCGGAAAGGCCTTTCATGGCCAAAAAGCCCATGTTGGCTTCTTTACATTTTTTTACAATGTGCAAATCCTTTTCTGTGGCCAGATAGCACAGGGGGAATTGCAATACTTCATATAAGCCGCTGTCGATGGCTTCTTCGGCCACATTCAGGCGGTGATTGGTGATGGCAATGTGGCGGATTTTTCCCTGGGCCTTTGCCTCCAGCATAGCTTCATACAGCCCGGTGCCATCGCCTGGTTTGGGGCAGAAGGGGGGATTATGGAACTGGTAAATATCGATGTAATCGGTTTGCAGCAGGGAAAGGCTCTTTTCCAGGTCTTTCCAAAAATCTTCTGCCGTCTTGGCCGGTGTTTTGGTGGCCAGGATGATATTTTCCCGCCGATCGTGGAAGGCTGCCCCTACTTTTTCTTCGCTGTCGGTGTAGGAGCGGGCCGTGTCAAAAAAGCGCACGCCTGCGTCATAGGCTTTGTGGAGCAAGTAGACGGCATCGTCTTTGGAAATACGCTGAATGGGCAGTGCCCCAAAGCCGTTTTTGGGGACGGTGATACCGGTGGAGCCAAGGGTTACCATAGACATAAAAAGACCTCCTTACTTTGTTTCCAAACGATACTTTGCTTTTTCGGTTTCATATAAATTGTTGCCTTCGCTGTCGATGACGACGATGCAGGGAAAGTCTTCCACTTCCAGGCGGTGGATGGCTTCGGCACCCAGGTCGTCATAGGCAATGATGCAGGCTTTTTTGATATGGCTGGAAATGAGGGCCGCAGCGCCGCCGGTGGCAGCAAAATAGACGGCTTTGTTCCGTTTCATGGCTTCCACCACTTCGTCGCTACGCTTGCCTTTGCCGATCATGCCCGTTTGGCCATGGTCCAGCAAAAAGGGGGCATAGGCGTCCATGCGATAGCTGGTGGTGGGGCCGGCGGGGCCGATGACGGCGCCAGGCTTCGCCGGGGCCGGGCCGGCATAATAGATGACGGCGTTTTCCATCTCAAAGGGAAAGGTTCCCGTTGTTTTGTATTCTTCCAACATCCGCTTGTGGGCTGCGTCCCGGGCGGTATAGATGACGCCGGAAAGGCGGATGATGTCCCCGGCACGCAACGTGGCGGCCGTTTCTTTGGTCAATGGGGTGGTAATCTCATGGGTCATAAAAACGAGCCTCCTTTATAACGTGCAGTGGGTGTGACGGGTGACATGGCAGCTGATGCTGACGGCAACGGGCAGGCAGGCAATATGGGTGGGGTACACTTCTACATTAACGGCCAGTGCCGTGGTGCGGCCGCCCAAGCCCTGGGGGCCGATGCCGGTGGCATTGATGCGGGAAAGCAGTTCTTCTTCCATCTGGCAGATATGGGGCAGGGGGTTATGCTTGCCCACTGGGCGAAGCAAAGCTTCTTTGGCCAACAGCGCTGCTTTTTCCATATTGCCGCCACAGCCAACGCCTACGATAATGGGTGGGCAGGGATTTGGTCCCGCCGCTTCCACTGTATCCAGCACGGCTTGCTTGGCCCCTTCGATGCCGTCGGAGGGTTTGAGCAAAAAGACCTTGCTCATGTTTTCACTGCCAGCGCCCTTGGGGGCCACGTCCAGCTGGAAGGTGTCGCCGGGCACCAGGCGGTAATGGATGACGGCAGGGGTGTTGTCTTTGGTGTTGACCCGCAAGAAAGGATCGCTGACCACAGACTTTCTCAGATACCCTTCCACATAGCCTTGCCGCACCCCTTCTTGGATGGCTTCTTCCAAGGACCCGCCTGTGATGTGCACTTCCTGGCCGATGGTGACAAAGACCACCGTTAGTCCCGTATCCTGACAGATGGGCACCTGGTTTTGGGCGGCAATGTCGGCGTTTTTGGTGATTTGACAGAGCATTTCTTGCCCTACAGGCGAAACTTCTGTCTCTTTGGCTTTCTCCAATGCGTCATACACATCGGCGTTTAAAAAATAATTGGCATCCATGCAGAGTTTTTTCACTGCCTGGGTGATGGTATTTGTGGTGATTTCTCGCATTTTTTTCCTCCGCTTCTTCATTCTTTCTTCTCAGTATAACATAAACATAGAAAAAGCGGCGAAAAAGTTTCTTTTCTGCAAAAAAAAGACAAGTGGTATGCAGGTCAGACCAAAAGAATGGAAAAAAATCATAAAGAAGCAAACTCCGTCCGTTTTGACTTTTTGAAAAAGCCATGGTACACTTTTTCTGACTGATGGGAAGTTAGAAAGGGGAAGAGTTTATGAAAATCATCAAACAATTTGCCATCATCTGTGGGCTTTGCCTATTGGGCGAAGGGGTTGCTTCTTTGTTGCCGTTTGTGTTTCCGGGCAGCGTGATGGCGATGTTATTGACGTTGCTGTTTTTGGCGTTTCGGTGGTTGAAGTTAAGAGACATCGAAGAAAGCGGCAATTTTTTGCTTTCCAATATGGCCTTCTTTTTCGTACCTTCCGCCACGGGCATCATCGAGCGGTTGGAAGAAATTCGGGGCAGTGTGTTGATTCTTGTTTTGATTAGCATTCTTTCCACCATCATCACCATGATAGTCACCTATTATACGGTGGTGTTGGTGACGGCTTGGATGAAAAGGGGGAGACGGGAATGAAAGAAGTATTGACGCAGTCGGATATGTTTGGTCTTTTTTTGAGTTGTTTGACCTATGCCATTGGGCTAAAGATTAAGCAAAAATGGAATACACCCATTGCCAATCCTCTTTTGATTGCCATTGCGCTTTGTATTTTGGTGCTGACGGTGTTTGATATTCCTTATGCCGACTATAATCAGGGCGCATCGGGTATTACGCTGTTGCTGGTACCGGCGACGGCCATGCTTGGGATCTCCATTTATAAAGAACTGGAGACGTTAAAGAAAAATTTGCTGCCGGTGCTTGTGGGGTGTATCGTGGGCAGTGTGGTATCGGTGATTTGCAGCATTGTTTTTTGCCGTTTGTTTGGATTGACCGACGAGTTGGTGGCCACCATGATTCCCCGTGCCGCCACGTCGCCCATTGCCATGGAAGTGGCCGAAAACTTGGGCGGCATTGTGCCGGTGACGGTGGCCGTGGTGATTTTTAGCGGCATTGTGGGGGCCGTAACGGTGCCCATCTTCATTCAGATTCTCCGCTGGAAAAACCGGGTGGCTACAGGGGTTGCCATTGGGGTCAGCTCCTCGGCGGCCGGCACGTCCAAGGCCATTGAAATTGGCGAGGTGGAAGGCGCCATGAGCGGTTTGGCCGTGGGGATTACCGGGTTATTGACGGTGGTCATTGCTCTGTTTTTATAAAAGAGGCTAAACCAAATGGATATTTTTTCGTTGACTTTTTGAAAATCTGTGATATCATACAATCAATCCATGGTTTGGAGAGACAAACTGGAAGTGTATGAGAGAGAATTTTTTTCAAACGAGAGCGGTCTGTTTGCTCTGTTTGTCACAAGAAAGGCGATCGGCAGGGCAACAGGCAAGAAACGGACCTAAAAAGCCTTTGTGTTCTGCAAGGGCTTTTTTTGTTACAAAAGGAGCAGAGAGCACAAAGAAGCGAGAGAGGCAAGGGAGGGAAAACGTGATGCAAAAACTCAGTTACAAAGAAAAATTTGTTCAGATGAACAAAGAAGCCAAGGCCAGCTGGATTGTGGCCGCCATTGTGATTGCCTTTTGGTGGATTGCAGGGTTTGGCATTTATGGCCGATGGGGGGCCGAATGGACCATTTTGGGGATGCCGGCCTGGTTTGTGGTCAGCTGTTTTGGGTCTTGGATTTTATGTGTAGGGCTGGTTTGGTGGATCACGGCAAAGGTGTTCCAGGACTTTGATTTGGAGGATGATTTGCCGGTGGTGGATGTTTCAAAACCGGATGCAGCAGGGAAGGAGGAAACAAAATGAGTGCGTTTTTTAGATTGGCGCCGGTGTTTGTTTTTTTCCTGGTGCTGCTTGGAATGGGATTTTATGTGCAAAAAAGGTCTGCTTCGTCCAGGGCAGAAAACTATTCCAAGGATTATTTCATCGGCGGCAGAAGCCTGGGTGGTTTTGTGTTGGCCATGACGCTGGTGGCGACGTATAGTTCGGTCAGCTCCTTTTTAAGCGGTCCTGGCGTTGCCTGGCAAAAAGGGTTTGGCTGGGTCTATTATGCCTCCACACAGGTGGTGGCGGCCTTTTTGGTGCTGGGTGTCTTGGGCAAAAAACTGGCCGTCATTGGCCGGCGCACCGAGTCGGTGACCATTGTGGACATCATCCGGCAGCGGTATCAATCCAATGTGTTGGCCATTTGTTCGGCGGTGGTGATTATTGTATTTTTTACCACGCAGATGTTAGGCCAGTTCATTGGCGGGGCCCAGATTTTTTCGGCGGCCACGGGGCTAAGCTATGAAGCAGGGCTTTTGTTTTTTGCGGCGGTGGTGGTACTTTATACCACCGTTGGCGGCTTTCAGGCCGTGGCTATCACCGATACGGCCTGTGCCATTGTGATGCTCATTGGCATGGTTTGCCTGGGCTATGCCATCCTTACCAAAGGCGGCGGGATGGAGCAGATTATGGCCACCATCAACTTAGCTTCCAAAACGGCAGTGGAAACAGGGACCGGGTTTGATATGTTAAGCCCCACGGCAGATAGCGCAGGCATCCCTTCCATTTCTGTCCAGCTTTACATCACCCAATGGATGCTTTGTGGCGTTTGTACGTTGGGGTTACCTCAGTCGGGGGTACGCTGTTTAAGTTACCGGGATACCAAATCGGTGCACCGGGCCATGGTCTATGGCACCATTGTGGTGGGGGCCATGATGGTGGGGATGCACCTGCTTGGCGTGCTTTCTCGGGGTGTGCTGCTGGAAGTGGAAGGCTCCACCGATAGTGTAATGCCAACGCTCATTGCCTCTTATATGCACCCACTGGTGGCAGGGATTACCATCATTGGGCCTTTGGCCGCCACCATGAGCACCATTTCTTCTTTGCTCATTGCCGGTTCTTCGGCCATTGTCAAAGATATTTATATGCATGCCAAAGAAGCAAAACAAGAAGAGGTGAACCAAAAAACCGTGGGCCATATTTCTCTGGCGGTGACGGCTGTGATGGGCATTGTGGCCATTGTGTTATCCATCAAGCCACCCGATATCATTGTCTGGATCAACTTGTTTGCCTTTGGCGGTTTGGAGACCATGTTTTTTTGGATGCTGCTTTTGGGTCTTTTTTGGAGAAAGGCCAATGCCACCGGTGCCTTATGGGGCGGCATTGGCGGTTTGGCGGCCTATTGTGTGACCATGGCGCTGAACATCAAAATCGGCACCTTCCACAACATTTTGATTGGGGTTGGTGTGGGGCTGATTTTGTTCCTTCTGGGGGCCTTTGTGGGAAAACAAAACGACGAAAAAGTGCACCGGCTCTTTTTCCCGGAAAAATATTAAAGGACAAAGAAAAAACTCTGCGGCAATGGATGGGCCGCAGAGTTTTTATGCATTGGCGTCACTGTCTGCTTCGCAGACGGGAATGATCAATTTGGTGACATAGTCTTCTTCGTTGGTGACATCCATGGGCGAGATGATATATTGCTCGCTGATGGGGCCACAGATTTGATAGCCATTGGCATTGATCCATTTGATGGCTTTGATGTGGGTGTGGATGAGGGTGGCGTGGCTGCCGATATGGATGGTGGTGACGGCACGATAGCCGCCGCTGATTTTAAAAAACGGGGCATCCAACGCCTCAAACACCGGTAAGGACACTTCCAAATCACAATCGTTTTTCACAAACTGGTCCAAGGGAGCGTTATGATAGGTGCTGGTGATGACGCCGATGGTGCGCAGTTTATGCTTTTGGGCCAGGTCCAATAGCTGGGTCCAGCGGTTGAAGGAAACGGCAGAGTTATTGTAGTTGGTTTCCACCTGGCGGGTGAAAATACAGTTGAATAACGGAATGTTTTCCAGCAAAATTTCGTCCCAATAGTCTTTTTTATGGTTGGAAGCAGGGTCGTCAAAGCTGTTGATAAAAGAGGTACCCATGCGCATGCGGGCGATGGTGGCCTCCAGGTCATGGTTTAAGGTTTCCAAAGAGGCAATCTTTTCTTTCAGCTGGGCTGAGCGGCCTTCCAACTGCCGCATGACATAAGCAATGTCCGGCGTTTGGGTGATTTTTTTGATGTCATCAAGGGAAAAGCCAAAGGCTTTTAATTTTTTTATGATAAACAAAATGGGTAGTTGACTGGCGGAATAGTGGCGGTAATTGGTTTGGGCATCCCGAAAACAAGGCACCAAAAGCCCAATTTCGTCATAATAACGCAGGGTTTTGATGGGGATGCGGCCCAAGTCGGCCACTTCGCCGATGGAATAATACTGTTTGTTTTGTTTCATTGGTAAGCCTCCAAAGAGAAAATAGTATCAGGGGTGGATGAGGCCCAGGTCATATTTCCAGTTGAGCACACGCAAGACGGCTTCGTCCAGCCGTTCCATGCTGATTTCGCCTTGTTTGACTGCTTCAACTACCAGCGGCACATCATGGGCATAGTCGGTGGTGATGACCATATCGTTGCCGGCGGCAATGGCCAGTATGGCGGCGTTATCGCCGTATTGTTCCGCGATGGCGGCCATGGCCAAATCGTCGGTGAGGATGACGCCGGTAAAGTTTAGGCCGTTACGCAACAGCCAATGAACTTCCGGAGAAAGGGAAGCCGGTGTTTTGTCATCCACACAGGCCATCACATTGTGGCTGACCAAAACGGCATCGGCCCCAGAAGCAATCCCGGCCAAAAAGGGCAAAAAGTCTTCCGTTTGGAAGGTTTCCAAAGGCCGCTCATCCACCGAAAAGCCCGTATGGGTATCGGCGTTTGCGCCATAGCCTGGGAAATGTTTTAAAACGGCCCCCATGCCGCTTTCTTTCATGGCCCCCACCACAGAGGCCACATAAGCGGCCGTTTCTTCGGCGCCTTGGCCGGTGGTGCGGGAATAGATATAATCCTCTGGGTTTTGGGACAGGTCGCAGACGGGGGATAGGTTTACCTGGATGCCAAGGTCCTGCAAAAAGGCAGATTTTTCTGCGGCGTCTGTGGCAGCTGCGGCAAGGCCGCCCGAAGAGAGCACCTCTTGGGGCGAGGGAAACGGCGTGTCGCGAAAGGCCTCGTATTTGCTGGCCCGCACCACATCTCCCCCTTCTTCATCCACGCCGATGAGCAGAGGAATGGTTACGGTCTCTTGACAGGCCGCTATCTTTTGCCGGAAAGAATCGGGGGTTTCCCCTTCAAAATCCCTTCCAAAGACAATGTAACCGCCCAAGTGATAGGTGGCTGCATCGGCGGCGGCATTTTCTTCGGGAAACCGGGCAAAAAACAGCTGGCCCACTTTTTCTTCCAGTGTCATTTGTTCCAGATAGGCAGAAAAATCCGGTTGCGTCTCTTCTTCTGGGGTGGAGGTAGGTTCGTCGACGGGTTCGGCTGTTTGGTTCGTCTCCTGCAAGACAGAAGGGGTGGAAGGGGCAGAATCGGCTTCTTTGGAAGAAGCCAAATCGCTGGAGGAAGTACATCCACCTAAAAGCAGTACAAAAGCCGTCAGCAAAGCCAACCAATTAGCCTTGTGTCGTTTCATCGGTCTCCTCCCTTTGTTCTGCTTTTGCCACAATTTTTTTTACGCTTTTTTCAAACTTTGCCCTGGGCAGCATCACCATATGGCCGCAGGTGGTGCAGCGGATGCGAAAATCCATGCCGATGCGCAAAATTTCCCATTCCTTTCCGCCGCAGGGATGATTTTTTTTCGTTTGTACAATATCGCCAACTGAAAAATCCATGGTTATACTCCTTTATCTTCTGCTCCATGCGCCGCCGCCATGTGTACCACACACTGGGGATAGGGGATGGAGATGTGTTCTTTGTCCAGACGGTTTTTCACCCTTAGCCGCAGCGCCCGCTCCACGGCATATTTGGCCTCTGGCTGGCACTCTGCCGTCATACGGATGGTGATGCCGCTGTCTCCCAAGGATGTCACCCCAAGCACCACAGGCTCTTTGCGCAGACCTTCCAGGGCCCCAAAAGAACAGCTCATTTCGTCTCTGAGCACCTCTAAAACCCGCATCAAATCTTCTTCATAGGCCACATCTACTTCCACAATGGCGTTGCTATATTCTTTACACATGTTGCTCACGACAGTGATAGAGCCGTTTGGCACAATATGCAGCGTGCCATCGGCCGCTCGCAGCCGGGTGACGCGAATGGTGATTTCTTCTACGGTGCCGGTGAGGTTTTGATTTGGCAGTGTCACCAAATCGCCCACAAAAAATTGGTCCTCCAGCAAAATGAAAAAACCGGCAATGATGTCTTTGATAACATTTTGGGCCGCAAGACCAATGGCCACCGTACCGGTGCCTAAAACGGCGGCCAAAGAGGTGCTGGGCACCCCCAACTGGATGAGCATGGAACAAATGCCCACAAACCAGATGGTATAAGTGGCAATGCTGGAAACGACAGAGCCCAGCGTGGTGGCTTTACTGGTATCGATATGGCGGTTGACAGCCAGGCGGCCTTCAAAAAAGGACCGAATCATATGGCGGCTGACGCGGATGGCCAAAAGGCAAAGCACAAAAATAAAGACACAATAGCCCAGTTTATAGGCGCTGCCCAGCAAAAAGGCCAGCAGATGGTCAAAAAAAGTAGAAATAGAAGAAGTCATGGGGTTCTCCTTTGTTTACATGCCAACAAGAAACTTTGAAACAGGGCGCGGGAAGAGGCCCTTGCCAACATCCGCTCTGGATGCCACTGCACGCCCACATAAAAAAATGGTTGGTCCGTTTCCATGGCCTCCACCAATCCATCGGCCGAAACGGCCACCGGGCGGCCAAAGGCGCCACAGCGCACCACACATTGATGGTGGAAGGAATTGACCCAAAGGCAAGACCTTTGGGTGAGGAAAAACAGGCGGCTATTGCGCCGCAAAAACACTCTGTGGCTGGGCTCCCCTCGGCCAGAGGTCTGGCTGTGGCAAAGGGTGGAGGTGGTTTGGGAAGGAATGTCTTCGCAAAGACTGCCCCCGCCCGAGAGGGCCATGGCCTGCATCCCGCGGCAAATGCCCAAAGTGGGCAGCTTTTTTTGAAAGGCGAGGTGGGCTAAGGCCAAGGTGTGGCGGTCGTTTTTTAGGTCTGTTTGGCCGGTTTTGCTGGAGGCATCGGTGCCAAAAAGCAGCGGAGAAAAATCGCCCCCGCCCGTTAACAGCAGTCCGTCCAGCGGTGCCATTTGCCGCGGCACATCCTTTGGCAAAACCGGAGGCAAAAGCACGGCAATGCCGCCAAAAAGACCGATGGCCCGCAGATAATCTTCGTGTAACAGCGTACAATGGGTGGATGGATCGGTGGTGATGGTAACCCCAATCAATGGTTTCATCCAACAAACTCCCTTCGCAAATTCGCTACTTTACTATTGTATATTAGCATAGAATTATGGTAAGATACAAATAATTTTACTGGATTTTTGGAAAGAAAGTATATTTTGACAAAGATTGCAAAAGGAAAGAGGCGGAAAACACAAATGCAAACCATCGGTATCATTGGCGCAATGGAAGAAGAAGTGGCAGCGTTGCGTCAAAAGGGAGAACAAATTACGGCAAAAACCATCGGCGCGATGGATTTTTACTTACTGACCTTGGCAGGAAAACACCTGGTGGTGGTGCAAAGCGGCATTGGAAAAGTCAATGCGGCCATTTGTGCCCAGATTTTGATTGACCATTTTGGGGTGGACTGTGTCATCAATGTGGGGGTAGCCGGAGGGTTAAAAACCGGGCTACACATTGGCGATGTGGTGCTTTCCAAAACGGTACAGCAGTGGGATGTGGACGTTTCGGCGCTGGGAGATCCGGCGGGGACGATTCCACGGATGGAGACCAGCATTTTCCCGGCCGATGAGGCTTTGGTGACGCTGGCGCTGGAAGCCGGCAGCATTTTGGAAGGCAAACAGGTGATGACCGGCCATGTGGTAAGCGGCGACCAGTTTGTGGCTTCCAATGAAGTCAAAGAACGGCTGCGTACCTCTTTTGGCGGCGACTGTGTGGAGATGGAGGGGGCGGCCATTGGGCACACCTGCTATATCAACAAAGTGCCCTTTGTGGTGATCCGCTCCATCAGCGACAGCGCCGATGATGCAGGCAGCATGAGCTATGAAGCCTTTAAATCCATTGCCATTGAAAATTCCATGGTATTGTTGGAAGAAATGATTCGCAATCTCGACTAAACAGAGGAGAACAGAAAGGAGGAGTGTCCATGGCGACACGATATGGTTTTCGGTGGGACGAAATCAAAGCAGATAACCCCTTGTTTTCTGCCGCCCGTACCACCATTGAAACGGCTTTTTATGGCAACAATGTGGTGAAAATCAATTCTTTGAAGGAAAGTTATAAATTGGCTTGTCAGGCACCGGGTACGGTCATCACTGATTTGATGGTGGAGCGTCCCGAAGAAATTGGTCTGGAAGAAGGCAGCCGCGTCATTTTGTTTAACGACGGCGCCGTTACCGGCCGCACCGCCGCCGCCCGCCGCATTGCCGGGGAACCGGGCGTGGATGTGAAAAAAATTGTCAGCGAAATTCGAGACGCCGTTTATGCTTCCCGCTATAAAAAGATGTATCATACGGCGGCCTATATTGGGCTTCATGAAGATTTCATGATTAAGGCCCATCTGCTGATTCCAGAACGTCATGAAGTGTTGATGTATAACTGGTTGTTAAACTTCCAATACATCACCGGCGATTATACGAAAATGTATAGCCATTCCAAACGGCTGGAAAACGAAGGGGATATTTATTTCTTTGCCGATCCCGATTGGTCCCATCCCGATTATCCCTTGGGGCTTGCATTCTTTGATCCATTACATAACTGTGCTTGTGTGTTGGGAATGCGGTATTTTGGGGAACTGAAAAAAGGCACACTGACACTGGCTTGGGGCATTGCAAACCGCAACGGCTTTGCCTCCTGCCATGGCGGCCAAAAGCGGTATAACTTGCCGGATGGCAAAAAGTTTGTGGTGGGCGTCTTTGGCCTTTCCGGTTCCGGAAAATCCACCATCACCCACGCCAAACATGACGGCAAGTATGACGTGACGGTGCTCCATGACGATGCCTTTATCATCAGCACAGCCGATGGTTCTTCGGTGGCGCTGGAGCCGTCTTATTTTGATAAAACCCAGGATTACCCCATGGTCAGCGAGGACAACAAATATCTGCTTTCGGTGCAAAACGTGGGGGCCACGGTGGATGACCACGGCCGGGTGGTATTGGTGACGGAAGATTTGCGTAACGGCAATGGCCGCGCCATCAAAAGCAAACTTTGGAGCCCCAACCGGGTGGATAAAATTGACGAACCCATTAACGCCATTTTCTGGCTGATGAAAGACCCGGCGCTGCCGCCGATTTTGAAAGTAAAAGGCCCTGTGCTTTCTTCCGTCATGGGGGCAGCCCTGGCCACCAAGCGGACCACGGCCGAACGGTTGGCCCCAGGGGTAGACCCCGATGCGTTGGTGTTTGAAAGTTATGCAAACCCTTTCCGCACCTATCCACTGGTTAACGACTATGAGAAGTTTAAACAGCTCTTTGCCGAAAGAAATGTGGATTGCTATGTGTTAAACACCGGCTTTTTGATGGAGAAAAAGATTCCAAAAGAAGTGACCCTCTCTTGCATTGAAGCGGTGGTGGAAGGCACGGCCGATTTCCATCCATGGGGGAACTTCAGTGATTTGGAAATCATGGAAATGGAAGGTTTTGTGCCGGATATGAATGATGTGGAATATAAATCCACTCTGTTGGCCCGTTTGAACGACCGATTGAAATTTGTGGTTTCCAGAGATACGGAAAAAGGCGGCTATGATAAACTGCCCAAAGAAGCCAAACAGGCCCTGAAAAAACTGGTGACCGAAATTTAACATTGACACAAGAAAAATCTGTGCTATACTGTAAGGGAAAACAGAATACAAAGTTCTTCAGGGCAGGGTGTAATTCCCGACCGGTGGTAAAGTCCACGAGCCGCTTTGGCGGTTGATTTGGTGCAATTCCAAAACCGACAGTATAGTCTGGATGGGAGAAGAAAAAAAGACACGATTGTGTCGTTTTCCAATGCGTTTGAAAGCGCCCTGAATTTTTTCAGGGCGCTTTTTTGATACCAACGCAAACGAAGAACCTTGTCATTCTCACAAACGAATGTCTAGGGAGGAAAAAAACATGGATCAAGCAGCAGTCGTAAAAAAACAAACCATAAAACGAATGGATACGAAAAAAGTGGTGAAAATTGGGATGCTCAGCGCCGTTTCCATCGTACTGATGATGTTTGAATTGGCGTTACCGATTTTCCCCTCGTTTTTGAAATTGGATATCAGCGATTTGCCGGCTTTGGTGGGCGCCATTACCATGGGGCCTGTGGCCGGGGTCATGATCGAGTTGGTGAAAAACTTGCTCCATTTGTTTAAAACCAGTACGGCTGGCGTTGGGGAATTGGCCAATTTCTTGGTAGGGATTGCTTTGGTGCTGCCCATGGGCGTTTGCTTTCAAAAACACAGAAACCTGCTGGGGTATGCAGCAGGGGCTGTGCTTGGCACCATCTGCATGGTGGCCGTGGCCTGTGTGTTTAACTATTATGTGTTGATTCCGGCTTTTGCAGTGGCCTTTGGTGCACCGGTGGAAGCCTTTGTGGAAATGGCCCAGGCCGTCAATAGCCATGTGGTGGATTTGAAGACCCTGGTGCTGTTGGCCGTTGGTCCCTTTAATGTGGTCAAAGCCATCATCGTGGCCATCATTGGCTATCCAGTGTGCAAGATGGCAAAACAAGTGCTGTAACAAGGGAAAAAGAGAAGAAAACGGAACGAAGCGTTGCTGTGATGCGGCTGTCTGAAGGGACAGCCGTTTTTCTTTTGCCTTGGTTGCAGAAGAAAAACTTTTATGATACACTAAAATGTAATGTGTTTTGGAAGGAGGAAAGGACGATGAAAGAAGCCTTGGAAGCAGAAGTGAGGCAATTTTTGACACAGGAAGCAGAGCCGTCCTTTCGGCTCTTTCAACAAAAATTGATTCCCACAGGAAGCCCCATTTATGGGGTGCGGATGCCAAAGCTGCGCAAAAAAGCAAAAGAGATGGCCAAAGAGACGGGAAAAGCCTATTTGGCCTGTCAGATGGATTCTTTGGAAGAAAAGCTTTTGGGGGCCTTGGTGCTGGGGGAAGGAAAGATGGACTTTGCAAACCGCCTTTCTTTGCTGAAAGACTTTTTGCCAAAGCTTGACAGTTGGGCTGTTTGCGATGGGCTTTGCAGCCATTTTCCGGTGAAAACGGAGGAAGAAAGGGAAGCCCTTTGGCAGTTTTTAACGCCTTATTGGGATAGTCCGGCGGAATATGACCGGCGGGCTGCGGCCGTCTTTTCCCTCTCCAAACTGATGACGCCGTCACTTTTGCCAAGGATTTTATCGGCATACGAAAAAACGGATGTGACGCCGTATTATGTCAGTATGGCGGTGGCCTGGGGTGTGAGTGTGGCCTATGTGCATTTTCCGCTGGAGACGGAAGTGTGGCTGATGGAAACGACATTGGAAGTAGAAACGTATCGCCGGGCCCTGCAAAAAATCATCGAGTCCAACCGGGTGGACGGCGAAACGAAGGAACGAATGCGAAAGAGAAAACGGGAGGCAAGATAACCATGGATTGGTTGGAAGTGTTTTTAGAAACAACGAAGGAAGGGCTGGAAGCGGCCAGCGCGTTATTGATGGAGTGCGGCGTGACGGGTATAATGGTCCATGACCCCGACGAATTTCAGGCTTTTTTGGACGACCCCAACCGTCAATGGGATTACATTGAGGACGGGCTGGTGGAAGAAACGGCGGCGCATCCGGCCGGCGTGACGTTTTTTGTCCGGGATAATATCCATGGCGCCGAAACCATCTCCGCCGTCAAAAGTGCCGCAAAGGCCTTGCTGGAAACGGAAAAAGAACTGGATTTGGGGCCTTTGACGGTGTCCATGAAAAACATCCGGGAAGAAGATTGGGCCAATAACTGGAAAAAATATTTTAAACCCTTCCCGGTGGGGCGAAAATTGATGGTAAAACCCAGCTGGGAAGAGCTGGCCGACACCGAAGGCCGGGCGGTACTGAACATTGACCCGGGCCATGTTTTTGGCACCGGTACCCACGAAACCACCCGTTGCTGCATGGAAGAAATTGAAACGTATTTGAAGGAAGGCGACCGGGTGCTGGACATTGGCTGCGGCAGTGGTATTTTGTCCATCGCAAGCCTTCTTTTGGGGGCAAAAAGCGCCGAAGCCGTGGACATTGACCCCAACGCCGTGCAGGTGGTGACGGAAAACATGGAACGAAACGGCATTTCCGCCGACCGGTATCACGTCTATGCCGGAAATATCCTGGAAGACGAAGGACTCATTGCCCGTTTTAGCGGCCAAGCTTACGACGTGGTGGAGGTCAATATTGTGGCCGACATCATCATTGCCCTTTCTTCTATGGTGCCCAAAATGATCAAACCAGATGGGATTTTCATTTCCTCTGGCATCATCAGCGAACGGTTAAACGATGTGGAACAGGCCTTGCAAGAAAACGGGTTTCGGATTCTTGACATCAAACGAGAGAAAGACTGGGTGGCCATTACCAGCCGGTATGAGGGATAAGAGATGCCCAGATATTTTGTTTCCAAAGAAGAAATCAACTTGCCAAAGATTACATTCACCGGCGAAAACGCCCATCACCTGTTGACGGTGTTGCGGGCCAAGGAAGGGGAGCGGGTGGAAGTTTGCGACGGATGCGGCACGGACTATCTTTGCCGGGTGGAACAGGCAGAGAAAAACAGCGCCCTGTTGTATGTGGAAGAAAGCCGTCCATCCCAAAGCGAGCCAAAGACGAAGGTGACCTTGTTTCAAGCCTTGCCAAAGGCAGACAAAATGGAACTGATTATTCAAAAATGTACGGAGCTTGGTGTTTTTTCCATTGTGCCGGTGGCCACGGAGCACTGCATTGTCAAACTAAGCGGAAAAGACGCGCAAAAGAAACGGGAGCGGTGGCAAAAAATTGCCGAAGCCGCCGCCAAACAGTCGGGCCGGGGCATCATCCCGCAAATGGGAGATGTACTGACCTTTGGCCAGGCGGTGCAGCAGGCCAAGGAAATGGATTTGGCCCTCTTTGCTTATGAAAAAGAAGAAAAACGCACCGTCTCCATGGCGGTACGGGGATTTTCGGGCAAAACCGTTGCCCTTTTTGTGGGGCCGGAAGGCGGTTTTTCCGTTTCCGAAGTGGAAAAAGCCATGGAAAACGGATGGAATCCCATCACACTTGGCAAACGAATTTTGCGGACAGAAACGGCCGGCATGGCATCCATTGCCATTTTGTTAGACCGATTAGAAGGAGAAGAACCATGATTTATTTTGATAACGCAGCCAGCACCCGGGCCTTGCCTCAGATAGCAGAACTCTTTAGCCGGCTGCTTTTGGACGTATATGCCAATCCTGCCAGCGGCAGCCGTCTGGCCATGGAGGGGGAAAAAATCTTGAAGGAATCGGCCAATACCCTGGCCTCTTGTATCCATGCCCAAAGCGGCGAGGAGATTTTTTTCACCAGCGGCGGTACCGAAAGCAATAACTGGGCCGTTTTTGGCACCGCCAAAGGGTATCACCGAAGCGGAAAACACGTGCTGACCACCCAGGTGGAACATCCGGCTATTCGGCTGCCCTTTGAGGAGTTGGCAAAAGAAGGTTTTGAAGTGGAATTTTTGCCGGTGGACGAAAGGGGAAAGGTGGATGTGGAAACGGTGAAAAACGCCGTTCGCCCCGACACCATTCTCGTCAGCACCATCTTTATCAATAACGAAACCGGCACCATCCACGACATTGAGGCCATGGGCAAAGCCATCAAAGAAAAAAATCCCGACACGATTTATCATGTGGATGCCGTGCAAGGCTTTGGCAAAGCGCCTATCCATGTGCAGCGGGCCAACATTGATTTATTGAGCGCCAGCGGCCATAAGTTCCATGCCCCCAAAGGGTTGGGCTTTTTATACCGGAAAAAGGGCTTGCGGGTAAAACCCTTGATGTTTGGCGGCGGCCACCAACAGGGCCAGCGGCCGGGGACAGAAAACGTGGCCGGAGCCGCGGCGCTGGCTTTGGCAGCGAAGGAAAGCTATGCCAACTTAGAAGCACACCATGCCCATGTGCTGGAAGTCAAGCGCACCTTGGCCGAGGGTATTTTGCAGATGGAAGGCACCCATCTAAACGGAGATGCGTTGGAAAACGCCAGTCCCTATGTGCTCAACATCCGCTTTGACGGCCTGCGGGGGCCGGTGCTTTTAAACGCCTTGGAGGACAAAGGGATTTTTGCCTCCGCCGGCAGTGCTTGTAATACCAAAAAGAAAACCCATAGCGCTGTGCTTGGCGCCATGGGCTTGACGGAAGAAGAAATCACCGGCGCGCTGCGGTTTAGCTTTTGCCGGATGAATACCATAGAAGAAGCCGAAGCATGTGTCAAGGCCTTGGAAGAATTGGTGCCCATGCTGCGTCGCTTCAACAGAAAACGGTAAAGAAAGAGGATGGCAATGGAAGAAAAAGTGCTGATTGTCAAATATGGTGAAATTGTGATGCGGGGGAAAAACAGAAAGCTGTTTATTTCCCGGCTGGTGGATAGCATCCGCAAAAACATCGACCCTTACGGCGCCTATTATGTGGAACGGGAGCAGGGGCGATTGGTGGTGGAAAGTCGCGGCGGAGAGATGGATTTTGAATTGCTGATTCCGAAAATCACTTGCGTGTTGGGTATTTTGGGCGTTTGTCCCGGTTGGAAACTGGATACAAACGATATGGATGAAATCAAGGGAAAAGCCCTTTCCCACATGCAGGCCATGATTGGTCAAAAACCAACCACCTTTAAAGTGGTAACCCGGCGCAGCAATAAGAACTTTCCCTTGGATTCCAACGAAATTTCTGCCCAGGTGGGGGAATATTTGCTGGACCACATGGAACATTTGACAGTGGATGTCCACCATCCAGAAGAAACCCTTTATGTGGAGCTGCGCAACGCCACCTACGTTTACTCGAAATTTATTCCCGGCTTTGGGGGACTGCCCTATGGCTCTTCCGGCCTTGGGATCAGTCTTCTTTCCGGCGGCATCGATAGCCCTGTGGCCACCTTTATGATGGCCAAGCGGGGGGTGGAAGTGGAAGGCGTGTATTTCCATTCGCCACCGTACACCAGCGAGCGGGCCAAGCAAAAGGTGGTGGAACTGGCCGAAATTTTATCTCGTTTCACCGGCTCCTTTACCCTCCATGTGGTGCCCTTTACCAAGCTTCAGCTCTATTTGCTGGAAGAAGTGCCGGAAGATAAACTGACCATTTTCTTAAAGCGGGCCATGATGCGGGCGGCAGAAGAAATTGCCAAGGAAAAACAGGCCCAGGCCCTCATCACTGGTGATAGCGTAGGGCAGGTGGCAAGCCAGACCATGCAGGCCATTGAAGTCATTAACGCCGCCTGCACCTTACCGGTGCTGCGGCCCTTATGCGGCATGGATAAGCAGGAGATTGTGGATTTGGGTAAAAAGATTGGTACCTTTGAAAAATCCATTGAGCCTTACGAAGATTGCTGCACCATCTTTGTGGCCAAACACCCGGAAACAAAGCCGAAAAAATCGGTGATTGAAGGCATTGAAAAACATCTGGACCGACTGCCAGCCTTGTTGGAAGAGGCGGTCAAAAATAGAGAGATCATTACACTGTAAATTGAGAAAGAGAACACACAGAAGGGAGCTGCGCCATGGGTTACTGGAACAGCCGGGGCCTGCGGGGCAGCGCCCTGGAAACGTTGATCAATTATACCAACGACTTTTACCGACAAAAAAATTTGGCCATCATTCAAAAAATTCCCACCCCCATCACGCCGGTGGAGGTGGATAACGAAAAACACATCATCCAAAAAGCCTATTTTGATGCCCAAAGCACCGTCGACTATATTGGTATGGCCCAAGGCATCGGTCTTTGCTTTGATGCCAAAGAAACCACGCAAAGCCATTTGCCGCTGCAAAATATTCATGCCCATCAGGTGGATTTTATGGAGCGGTTTTTGCAGCAGGGGGGTATTTCCTTTCTTTTGGTGCATTTTTCTTTGTTAGGAAAATATTACTTTCTGCCCTTTGACGTGCTGAAAACCCACTGGGAGGCGGCAAAAAATGGCGGCCGCAAGTCCATTCCCATGGCCGCCTTTGAAGAAAAATTCGAAATTATGCAAGAAAGAAACGGAATCTTGAACTATCTGAAGGCCATCAATACCTTTTTATTGGAGCAAAAAAAGGGCCAAAACCCTTGATTTTCCACGTTTTTAGAAAACTGACCAAAAGCGTAACTTTTTTTTGTCCAACAATCACAAAAAGGCGAAAAACACCGGAAAAAGAAAGAATTTCTATTGACAAATTTGTGTCAAAACGCTAAAGTAAGACGTGGATAGAAGGTGTCGGAAGGAATCTTGTTGGCGTTAGGAGGCAAACAAGTGGACCAGCTTCAGACCGTACTTAACTGCATGACAAACAGCGGCTCCGTGGGTAATTTGCACACGTTTTCTTGCGTGTGTTTCCTTTTTACAAAATATTTCGCACACTAACTATTTTGTATGAGAAAATTTTCCCAGGGAAGCAGAAGCCCGACACAGTCAACCAGTTCCCAAAAAATTACATCAAACAGGAGGAATATGTAATGGAAGGTTTTAAATTAACAAAGACACAGTTACTTCAGCAAGAATTGTTCCGCAAATTTGCTGAAAACGAAATCAAACCAATTGCCAAAGAAATGGACGAAAAAGAAGAATATTCGATGGAATTGGTTCAGAAACTGCAAAAATGCCATATGTTCGGTATTCCTTACAGCAAAGAATACGGCGGTGCAGGCGCAGACGTATTGACCTACACCTTGGCTATGGAAGAAGTTTCCAAAGTAGATGCTTCTACCGGTATCACTCTTTCCGTACACACTTCTCTTTGCTGCCCATGTATCAATGAATTTGGTACCGAAGAACAGAAACAAAGATTTTTAAGACCACTGGTTGACGGAACGAAAGTTGGCTGCTTTGGTTTGACAGAAGCAAACGCTGGTACCGACGCTGCCGGCGTACAGACCACCGCAGACAAAGACGAAAATGGTGACTACATCATCAACGGCCAGAAAATGTTCACCACCAACTCTGGCTTTGCAGATACCTTCATTGTATTTGCTTTGACCGATAAATCCCTTGGACCAAAAGGTATGTCCGCATTCATTTTGGACAGAGAAATGGAAGGCCTGTCTGTGAGCGAAAACATCGAACGTATGGGTATCCGCGCTGCTTCCAACTGCTCTGTAAACTATGAAAACGTACGTGTACCAAAAGACAGACTGTTGGGCAAAGAAGGCCAGGGCTACAAAATTGCCATGACCGCATTGGGCGGCGGCCGTATCGGTATCGGCGCACAGAGCGTTGGTATTGCACAGGGTGCCATCAACGAAGTGCTGAAATATGTCAAAGAAAGAAAACAGTTTGGCAAAACCATCAACAAATTCCAGAACACCCAGTTCAAACTGGCTGAAATGCAGACCAAAGTTGACGCTGCCAGATTGATGGTTTGGAGAGCTGCAACTGCAAAAGATAACCATGAAAACTATGCGCCTCTGGCTGCAATGTGCAAATTGTTTGCTTCCGAAGTTGCAAACGAAGTAACCCGTGGCTGCGTACAGCTGATGGGCGGCTATGGCTACTGCCGTGAATACCCAGTAGAAAGAGCCATGAGAGATGCAAAGATCACCGAAATTTACGAAGGTACTTCGGAAGCTATGAAGATGATTATCTCCGGCTCCATGAAAGTTTGATCCTTGCGCAAACAGTTAGAAACCAGAAAATAATGAAATTTCGGAAGGAGAACGAACATGAAAATCGTTGTATGCATTAAACAAGTTCCAGACACAACAGAAGTTAAACTTGATCCTAAGACGAATACCCTGATCCGTGATGGTGTACCAAGCATCATCAACCCAGACGACAAAGCTGGTATCGAAGCTGCATTGCAGTTGAAAGAACAGACCGGCGGCACCGTAACCGTAGTTTGCATGGGTCCTCCACAGGCTGACGTTGCTTTGAGAGAAGCACTGGCTATGGGTTGCGACGATGCTATTTTGCTCAGTGACCGTGCATTTGGTGGTTCCGATACGTTTGCAACCGCTACCATCATCGCTGCAGGCCTGAAAACTTTGGACTTCGATGTGATCATCACTGGCCGTCAGGCCATCGACGGTGACACCGCTCAGGTAGGTCCTCAGATTGCAGAACAGCTGCACATTCCTCAGGTAAGCTATGCCGAAGACATCAAAGTAGACGGCAAAGCCCTGATCGTAAAGAGACAGTTCGAAGACAGATATCACATGATCAAAGTGCAGACTCCTTGCTTGATCACTGCTTTGAGCGAACTGGCAAAACCAAGATACATGACCGTTTCCGGTATCGTAGATGCTTACGAAAAAGAAGTAAAAGTGCTGGGCTTTGAAGATTTGAAAAATAACTTCGATCCTGCCAACATCGGCTTGAAAGGCTCTCCTACCAACGTATATAAATCCTTCACCAAACAGGCAAAAGGCGCTGGTACTGTGCTTAACGTAACTGCTGATGAAGCTGTTCAGGCGATTATGGACAAACTGGTTGAAAAGCACATCATCTAATGGATTGAAGAAGGAGGAGCAACCTACCATGAGTAAAGATATTTATGTAATTGCAGAACAAAGAGACGGCAAACTGGCCAAAGTAGGCAAAGAGCTGATTGGCGAAGCAACCAAACTGGCTGCTGATTTGGGCGAAAAAGTGGTTGGCGTTGTATTGGGCAGCGGCATCACCGAAGAAGCAAAAAACCTGTACAAATATGGTGCAGATGAAGTTGTTGTTGTAGATGATCCTGCATTGGCTATCTACATGACCGAACCATACGCAAAAGCTTTGACCGCAGTGATCAAAGAATGCGATCCTAACGTGGTTCTGTTTGGTGCAACTTCCATCGGCCGTGACCTGGCTCCACGTGTGGCTGGCCGTGTGCACACTGGTTTGACCGCTGACTGTACTGGTCTTTCCATCATCGAAGATGAAGAAGTAGGCAAACTGTTGGCTATGACCCGTCCTGCTTTCGGCGGTAACATCATGGCTACCATCCTTTGCAAACATCATCGTCCTCAGATGGCTACCGTTCGTCCAGGCGTTATGGCTGCATTGAAAAAAGATGACAGCAAAACGGGCGAAGTAAAAGCCATCAAAGTAGAATTTACCGATGCTGACAAGAACGTAGAAATCTTGGAAGAAGTAAAAGCTACCAAGAAAATCGTTGATATTACCGAAGCAAAAGTATTGGTTTCCGGCGGTCGTGGTATCGGCGGCCCAGAAGGCTTCGATATGCTGAGAGAATGCGCAGCAGAATTGGGCGGCGAAATCTCTTCCTCCAGAGCTTGCGTTGATGCTGGCTGGATCGAATCCTCCAGACAGGTTGGTCAGACTGGTAAAACCGTTCGTCCTGACCTGTACATCGCTTGCGGTATCTCCGGTGCGATCCAGCACGTGGCTGGTATGGAAAGCTCTGAACTGGTGATCGCCATCAACAAAAACGACACCGCTGCTATCTTCGGTGTATCCGACTTGGGTATTGTTGGCGACTGCAAAGTGATCATTCCAAAATTGACCGAAGCATTGAAAAAATACAACGCTGAAAAAGAATCGAACTAATCTTCTGGCTTTTTTGACACAGATATTTCTGGCTGTCTGTGTTGGAACAAAAACCGTCCTCTTGGCCAAAGAGGACGGTTTTTTTGTTGTAATCAAAATTTTGATTTGTATATCAGAACAAAAAATACCGTTTTTTGGAAATTTGGGCACGACATACACCACTTGCACACAGTTGTATTTTCTTGCGACCCTTTGCATTTTTTCACAAAAAAAACGGGGCTTTTTCCGGGAAAAAACCGGCTGGACGAAAAAAAATTGATGGCGAAAAGGGAGACAATGGTTCCTTTTTTCGGCAGAGCACACAAAGGAGAAGAAAAAGCGGACTACTGGTAAGGCCACTAAACCAAAAAGAACACAAGACAGTTCTGATATTTGGAACAATCGAAAAAAACCGGAAAAAAACCTGACAAATAAAAAATATGCTATTGACTGAAATATTGTAAGAGGTATATAATGTCCTTAATGGAAAAAATGTTCCATCAGTTTTATGTATTTTTAAAAGGAGGATGTTTCCAATGATGAAAGTAACTAGTACAGACAAAGCACCTGCTGCTATCGGTCCATATTCTCAGGCTATTTCTGCCAACGGCTTCCTGTTCGCTTCTGGCCAGGTTCCTCTGATGCCAGGCACCGGTGAAATTGTTGGTACCAACATCACCGAACAGGCTGAAAGAGTTATGAAAAGCATCGGCGCTATTTTGGAAGCAAACGGCCTGGGCTATGAAGATGTTATCAAAACCACCTGCTTCTTGGCTGATATGAACGACTTTGCTGCTTTCAACGAAGTTTATGGCAAATACTTCACCGGTAAACCAGCTCGTTCTTGCGTTGCTGTAAAAGAACTGCCAAAGAAACTGCTTTGCGAAGTTGAAATCATTGCAGTGATGAAATAAGAAGCGTTTGGAATGATTCCAAGCTGATTACACAAACAAAAAGCACGGATTGCAAATGCAGTCTGTGCTTTTTTGTTTGTGCAAAAAAAGTGCTTGCCGTATGTTTGGCGCAGCTTCCTAAGAAAACAAAGATGGCTGCAATCGTTTGTATGTAAGGATTGCAGCCATTTTCTTTTTGTTGAGGTTGTTTTCTTCTTGGAAAACTGCTTTTGGCAGGCCTTTTTTTATGCTTATTCTTTTTCTTTGTTTTTGGTATTTTCCGCATTGTTTTTGGAGATATTGCGGATGTGCATATAAACGGTATTTTTGGAAATACCCATCATATCGGCAATTTTGACCACGGCATCTTTGAAATTGAAAATGCCCTTTTCGTTCAAGATGGCAATGACTTCTTTGTTTTTGTTGGAGGTTGCAATGCTGCGGTCGTTATAAACCCGGTCGGATGCTTCTTTGAGGCTGACTTTCAGCAATTCATCCACGTCTTCCACAAAGCTTTCGGCAAAGGCCGGTGTATGATAATTGCTGTTGTCTGGGGCCAGAGAAGAAAGGATATCGGAAAGAGGAGTCCCCATGTAGAAATTGATGCACAAAAGACCGATGACAACGCCTTTTTCGCCCATGATGGCGATGGAAGTGGATTTCAGAGGCTCGCCTTTGGATGTTTTATTAAAATAGGCCATGTATTTCTTTTGGCCGCTTTCGTTGATATTTTTTGCCATGGTTAATCCAAGATCGGTGATGGGGGAACCTTCTTTGCGCCCGGTATAGTGGCCGTTGATGATTTTGATGACAGAATGTTCCAAGTTGCCTAAACTATGTACCACAATTTCATACCCTTCGCCCAAATAGTTGGCCAACCCCTCGGCCAAGACCTTGTAGGATTCCAAAATCGCCAAGTCCCCACGGGAGAGGGTGATCGGTTTTTGTTTCATATCGGGACCTCCTTCAATAAAATTGTTGTGTCGATGATTTTTTTTTCATTCTACCATTAGTATATACTATTTTCAGCATTTCGCAATAGATTTTTTCATTTATTCTTGACAAGAATGAAATTTTGAACAATAATAACAGTAAAGTTTTCTATTTTTTATTCAACATTATTTTCAAGGAGAGAGTTTTTATGTCGAAGAAAATGTCGGACTCCGAACGGTATGACCGCATGAGACGGTTGGAGAAGGAAGCAGAAATGACGCGGCGGCGGATGGAAGAGCCGACACACAAAAAGGAAGGACGCAAACAAAAACGGGAAGTGTCCAGCAAAAACTGGCAATGGACCATGGAAGAAGAAGTCTATTCCCTGGATTGAGCGAAAAAAAGACAGAGGCCATCAAGCGGTTGTTCAAGAAAAAATAGGGTTGTTCTATTTTGATTCTTTCTTGAAAGCCATACCAAACGGGCCCTGTCTTTTTTTGTTGGGAAAAAAGGGAAAAGAAGGCAAAAGAGACGGTTCATTTTGTTGAAAAAAGGCCGCTTTTTTTTGGGTGCAACTGCGTATTTTGACAAAAAAATGCCACTGAAAAAAGGTATACTGGCAACAGGAGGCGATTTTTTTGAGTAGAATAGAACCAGCCTTTGGAAAGGTGATTTTTCCACAAAAAAAAGGACGAAAAAAACAAAAACCACTCTCTTTGCCGTTGCCAAAGGACATGCCATTATTGGTATTGGGCTGTTGCGGTTTCTTTTTTGGCAGGCTTTTATTGTTTGGCCAATTTAATCCCATGGGCACGGCCTGGTGTGCCGCATTTTTGGGACAAGGCACAGCTTTTTATCTGGCGGTGGCCTCGGTGTTTTTGGGCTATACCCAAAGCGGCATGACGACCGGGGCGCCCATGTATTTGATGGCCCTTTCGGCGTTGGGCGTTTGGGATTTTTTCCTGGTGAAAAAGCGCACCATCAGCTTTTGGTATCGCGGGGCCGTGGGAGGCGGCGCCTTGGTGCTGGGAGGAGTGATTTATGCTTGGATGGAAGGCGGGAGCCTCTTTTTGATGGTACGCGGTGTGGCCGAAGGAGCGCTGGCGCTTTTGTTTGGATGGCTGTTTTGCAAGGGACAGCAGGTTTGGCGAGGTGGCTTTTTGGAAAAAAGCGTCACCGGGGACGATTTGGTGGCGGCCGGGACCAGTTTGCTTGTGCTTTTGGGCGGCGTGATGGCCAGCGGCCCTTGGGGCGAAACCATTGCGCTGACGCTGGCGGTGACGGCCATTTTGGCCGTATCCTATCGCGGCGGAAGTGCCGGGGTGGCCGTGGCGGCGGTGGCCGGGCTTTCGTTTTTGGCCATGGGCGAAGGCGAAACGCCACTATTTTTGCTGTTTGTGCTGGGGGCCCTTTCCACGTTCTTGTTTCATAGCTCCAAACGCTTGACGGTGCTTTCCTTTGGCATTGGAGCCACCATTGCGGCCTTTTATTTATCGGCTTGGCCCAAAAGCGGCGGGCTATGGGCCGTGGGGATGGGGATGGTATTGTTTTTGCTGTTGCCCCAAAAAGTCTTTGCACTGGTGCAGACACAACCGCAGGAAACGGCGCAAAAAGATGGCATGGATTATTACTTACAATTAAAAGATGCGGCGGGCGAGCGCTTTGCTGCCTTGGCCAGCGCCTTTTCCTCTTTGGCCTCCATTTTCCAGGAGGAACCGGTGCAGACGGTGAACCCCCATTCGGCGGGGGAAATTGTGGATGCCGTGGCCGCCCGGGTGTGCCAAGGGTGTGGGCAAAGCGAGTTTTGTTGGAAGAAAAATAGCTTTGAAGTCTTTTCGGCCATCCATCGTCTCTGCGGCCAGGTGGAAGAGATGGGGAAAACCGATCCACAGCAGTTGTCGCCCTTTTTAAAACGCCATTGCGTGCGTTTGGAACCGCTGCGGCTGCAGGTGGAAGAACAGACCCGGTTTTTTCAAGAAAAATGGTACTGGCAAAACCGGTTGGCAGAAAACCGGTCTTTGTTGCGGCGGCAGCTGGAGACGGTGGCCCAGACCATTGCTTCTGTGGGAAAAGAAGTGTTGCCGACGCCTGTGTTTTTTGAAAGTACGGCAAAAGAAGTGAAAAAAAGGCTGGAAAAACAGGGGCTTTTGGTGCAGGAGGTACTGATGGGCCAGGGCGAGCAGGGGCTTTGGGTGCTGGTGCGTCATCCCCGCTGTATGGGCAAGCACCGCTGTATGGCCCTCATTGCGCCAACGGTGGCCGAGGTGACGGGAAAGTCCTTTGTGCGACAGGGCAATACTTGCCCCATTCAAAAAGACGGCACTTGTCTATTGATGTTGCAAGAGGAGGCCGGCTATACCTTCCAGACGGCCCTCTCCCGCCTGACCAAGGCAGGCAGCACCGTCAGCGGAGACACGGCCCAGGCCTGGGTGATGGAAGGGCGGCAAGGTGTTTTGGCCCTCTCCGACGGCATGGGCAGTGGAGAAGCGGCGGCGGAAGAAAGCAAACAGGCGCTGGATGTGATGAAGGCCTTTTTGCAGGCCGGCTTTCCCATGGCCTTGGCGGCAGAAACCATCAACGGCGCCTTGGCAAGCCGCAGAAAGGAATTGTTTTCCACCTTGGACGTTTGCACAGTGGATTTGCGTAACGGCCAGGCAGAGGTGATGAAAAACGGTGGGGCCACGGTGTTCCTGCGTCAAAACGGACGGGTGCGCACCATTCGCTCCACGTCGCTACCCATGGGGGTGGTGGGCCGGTGGCAGGGAGAAAGCACAACGACCCAGCTTCATGGCGGCGATGTGGTGCTGCTGCTTTCCGATGGCGTCACTGATGCACTGGGAGAAGAAGAAAGCAAGGTGGTGGAGCGACTGATGGAACAGGCAGGCAGCAATCTTTCCTGGCTTTGTGATGCACTGCTACAGGTGGCGCTGCAAAAAAGCGGCGGAGAGGCCAAAGACGATATGACGGCCATTGCAGGCCGGTTGAGACAGGAGAGGATCTGACAAAAGCCTCTGTGTTCCTTTCAAGAAGGAAGGCAGAGGTTTTTTTCTGGAAAAGGGCCGTTTTTCTTGTTGTTTTTTGAAAAAAAGATTGTAGGTTGTAGGAAAATGATTTATCATAAACAAAGGAAAAGAAGCAGAAAGGAGAAAGCCGATGCTGGAGACGGTAAAAAAAACCATCAAGAGGTATGAGATGCTGCAACCGAAAGACCGGGTGGTGCTGGGGGTAAGCGGCGGCGCAGATTCGACGGCGCTGTTACTGGCGTTGGAGCAGCTGCAATCGGTATTCCAGTTTCAGCTTTTTGCCCTCCATGTGGACCACGGGATTCGGGGTGAAGAGGCCAAAGCGGATGCGGCCTTTGTGGAAGCGCTTTGCAGGCGGCTTTCGGTGCCGTTTCGTTTGGTGACGGTGGATGTGCCGATGCTTGCCAAAGAGAAGAAATGCTCTTTGGAAGAAGCCGGACGCATGGCCCGTTATCAGGCGTTGGAAGAAGAAAGCAAGCGCCTTGGCGAGGCCAAAATTGCCGTGGCCCATCAAAAAGAGGACCAGGCCGAAACGCTTTTACTGCGTCTTTGCCGGGGAAGCGGCTTGGCCGGGCTTTCGGCCATGGCGCCGGTACGGGGCAAGATCATCCGGCCGCTATTGGAAACAAGCCGCAGCGACATTTTGCGCTTTTTGGCCCAGCAGCAGCAACCCTTTTGCGAAGATTCCACCAACGCTTCTTTAGACTACACGAGAAACCGACTGCGCCATCAGGTGCTGCCTCTGTTGGAAACGGTGCACCCCAAGGCCGCAAGCCATTTGGCCCAGGCGGCGGCTTTTTTGGCAGAAGAAAATGCCTACTTGGATCGTGTGGCAAAACAGGTGGCAGAGCGTTGTTTGGAAGAAAAAGAAGGGCAAATACAGCTATGGATTTTGCCTTTTTTAAAAGAAGAGCCCATCATGCGGCGCAGGGTGTTTGCCCTGGCCATAGGGCAGATGGGGCAAGCGCTTTTGCAAAACGTCACCCAAGTCCACTATGAAGCACTGGAAGGGCTATTATATTTACAAAGCGGAAAGCAGGTGGTGCTGCCCCATGGTGTAGTGGTACAAAAAAGTTATGACCGGCTTTTGTTTCTGAAAACGCAAAAACAAGCGCCTTCTTATGCCTACTGTCTGCTTTGGGAAACACCGCTTTTTGTGCCGGAGGCAAATCTTTGGGTTTTGGCTTCGAAAAAAAAGGAAAAAAAACAAGTATTTTCATCGGAATGCTATACGAAATGGATCGATTGTGATAAAATAAAGGATACGTTAGCAATCCGTTGCCGGCGGCCCGGTGATTTTGTTACCCTTTCCAAAGGCGGACAAAAAAAACTGAAAGACTATTTTTCTGATGAAAAAATAGCCCAGTCCATCCGCAATCAAGTTCCGCTGCTGGCAGACGGCAGCCGCATTTGGTGGGTCATTGGCCATCGGTTTTTTGGGGATGCGGCAAACGAACATACAAAAGAGATAGGAAGTATTACGATTTGGGAGGATCGACATGGTTGAGAAAATAGACGTACTGATTTCCAAGGAAAAAATTCAAGCTGCCATTGACCAAATGGCTAGAGAAATTGAAAAAGAATACGAAGGCAAAGAACTGCATTTCATCTGCGTGTTAAAAGGCGGCGTTACCTTCATGGTGGACTTGGCCCGCGCCATCAAAACCAATGTGTATTTCCACTTTATGGACGTTTCCAGCTATGGATACGGCACAGAAAGCACGGGAAATTTGAAAATTTTGATGGACTTGGATGAACCCATTGCCAATAAGCACGTCATTATTGTGGAGGATATTGTGGACTCCGGACGGACGTTGAGCATGCTGCGGGAGATGCTGTTGCGCCGCAACCCAGCCAGCTTGAAAATCTGTACGCTTTTGGATAAACCGGACCGGCGGGTAAGCCCCGTTCCCATTGAATATAGCTGTTTTGAAATCCCCGACGAATTTGTGGTGGGGTATGGATTGGACTATGCACAAAAATACCGGAATTTGGATTACATCGGTGTGATTTCTTTTGAAGAAGAATAACAAGCAGAACCAAAAAACGGGCGCCAAATCTTGCGGCGGCCGTTTGGTTGTGCTACAATAAAAAAATGCCCGCTTTGGGGCAAACAAAATGAAACGACAAGGAGGCAACAATGTGAACAAGTACTGGAAAAGTTTCGGTTTGTACGCCATTATGTTCTGTATCGTGTTGGGCATTTTGGCGTTTGTCAATGCCAATAACAGCCAGCCCATAAAAAACACAGCCACCGTCTCCTATGACTATGGCGATTTGCTCCAGCAAATTGACAATGGAGAAGTGGCAGAAATTGTGATTTTAAAAAGCAACGAATCGTCCGATTTTGGCGAGGTACAGGTGAAAAAGACCGACGGGGAAACCTACACCACCAATGTGGTGGCTTGGGACCAATTTATGGATTACCTCACCCCCCATGTCTTAAGCGGGGAAGTGGAAAAAACGGAAATTGCGGATATGCCGAAAACCAGCATCCTCAACTCCATTTTGCCAAGCCTCATCTTTATGGTGATCGCCATCATCATCTTTACGCTGATGTTCCAGAAGATGCAAGGCGGCGGCGGAAAAATGATGAACTTTGGCAAAAGCAAAGCCAAAGTGACCATCGACGACAAAAACCGGATCACCTTTGAAAATGTGGCCGGGTTGGATGAAGAAAAAGCAGAATTGCAGGAAATGGTGGAATTTTTGCGCGACCCCAAAAAGTTTGTGGACTTGGGCGCCCGTATCCCGAAAGGCGTGCTTTTGGTGGGCCCTCCGGGGACTGGTAAAACCTTGCTGGCCAAGGCCGTAGCCGGGGAAGCCAAGGTGCCATTTTTCAGTATTTCCGGCTCCGACTTTGTGGAAATGTTTGTCGGCGTCGGCGCTTCTCGTGTGAGAGACTTGTTTGACCAGGCGAAGAAAAACTCGCCTTGTATTGTGTTCATTGACGAAATTGACGCCGTGGGGCGGCGCAGAGGCGCAGGGCTTGGCGGCGGCCATGATGAACGAGAACAGACGTTGAACCAGTTATTGGTGGAAATGGACGGTTTTGGTGTCAATGAAGGCGTCATTGTGGTGGCTGCCACCAACCGTGCCGATATTTTGGACCCGGCTATTTTGCGTCCCGGCCGTTTCGACCGCCAGGTGTATGTAGGCCGTCCTGACGTCAAAGGCAGAAGAGAAATTTTGAAAGTCCATGCCAAAGGCAAACCCTTGGCGCCAGAGGTGGACTTGGATGTGGTGGCCAAAACCACAGCCGGCTTTACGGGGGCCGATTTGGAAAACCTGCTCAACGAAGCAGCCCTCCTTTCTGCCCGGGCCGGAAAGAAACAAATTGACATGGAAGAAATTCAAAAGGCCTTTGTCAAAGTCGGCATTGGGACCGAAAAGAAGAGCCGTGTCATCAACGAAAAAGAAAAACTGATCACGGCCTACCACGAAAGTGGGCATGCGATTTTGTTTGAAAAGCTGACCCATCTGGACCCGGTACACAGCATTTCCATCATCCCCACCGGTTCCGCCGGCGGCTATACCATGCCATTACCTGGGGAAGATAAGATGTATATGACAAAGAAAACCATGGAAGAGGAAATCATCTCCTTCCTGGGCGGCCGTGCAGCAGAATATATCATCTTTAAAGACGTGACCACCGGCGCCAGCAACGACATCGAGCGGGCCACGGCCATGGCCAGAAGCATGGTCATGAAATATGGGATGAGTGACATTTTGGGCCCTGTCCAGTATGGCGACCAAGGCGACGAAGTGTTCATCGGCAAAGAAATTGCCCATTCTCGTAACTATGGCGAAGAAGTGGCCGCCACCATCGATCAGGAAGTACGTAAGATCATGGTGACAAGCTATGAAGAAGCGCTGCGTCTGATTACAGAAAACATCGATGCTTTGCATGCAACGGCAAAATATCTGGTGGAACATGAAAAGATCACTGGCGATCAGTTCCGTGCCATTTTGCAAGATCCAAAAAGCGTTTTGCAGCCAGCAGCAGAAGAGGCCGCACTAAGCCAAGAAGAAAAACCAGCAGCCGATGCAGCAAAACCAACAACCGAATCGACACCCGAACCAAACCATACACCAGAAACCACCGACTCCAGCCAAAACTGATCGGAGGAAGATAAAGGAGGAATTGCCATGGAATTTCATTTGCAGCCTGGTATGAGTAACGAAATGGAATATTTGGTGACCAAAAACGATGCGACAGACCATTTTAAAGCTGGTTTTCCCGTTTTTGCTACACCAGTGATGATTAACTGGATGGAACAGACGGCACTGAAACTTTGCCAGCAGGTGTTGCCAAAGGGCTATGACACCGTGGGCACGTTTGTCAATGTGAAACACTTGGCCGCAACCCCTGTGGGGATGCAGGTGAGAGTCATTGCCGAAATTGAAGAAGTCAACGGCAAAATGCTGGTGTTTAAAGTGAAGGCCTATGACGAAAAGACGAAAATTGGCGAAGGCACCCATGGCCGCGCCATCATTGATGTACAGAAATTTGTGTCCCGTTTAAAAGAAGGGGCAAAATAAAACAAGCAAGCAGTTGGGGGGAAATGGATATGGCAGTGGATTTGAAAGGGAGAAGTTTTTTGACCTTAAAAGACTTCACCACAGAAGAAATTGAATATTTGGTGGACTTGGCCGCAGAGCTGAAGGCCAAAAAGAAACAAGGCATTTTTGACGGCCGCATGCTCCACAAAAACGTGGCGCTGATTTTTGAAAAACCGTCCACCCGTACCCGCTGCGCCTTTACCATCGGCTGCACCGATGAAGGGGCGCATCCGGAATATCTGGGCAAAGACGATATCCAGTTGGGCCATAAAGAAACGGTGGAAGACACGGCCCGGGTGCTGGGGAGGATGTTTGACGGCATCGAATTTCGCGGGTTTTCCCAAAAGACAGTGGAAACCTTGGCAAAATACAGCGGGGTACCGGTATGGAACGGTTTGACCGATGAAGACCATCCAACCCAGGTGCTGGCAGACTTTTTGACCATCAAAGAAAAAATCGGCCACCTCAAAGGGGTGCGGTTTGTCTATATCGGCGATGGCAGAAACAACATGGCCAACGCCTTGATGATTGGCGCTTCCAAGATGGGCATGGATTTTGTGATTGTGGCCCCAGAAAGCTTGTACCCAGAAGAAGAACTGGTTGCTTGCTGCAAAGGCTATGCCAAAGAAAGTGGTGCGTCCATCACCATTACGGCCGATGTGGCTGAGGGTGTCAAGGGAGCCGACGTCATCTATACGGACGTTTGGGTATCCATGGGCGAAGAAGAAAAAGCCAAAGACCGGATTGCCCTTTTGACGCCTTATCAGGTGAACCGTGCTTTGATGGAACAGACGGGCAAAGCAAGCACCATCTTTATGCACTGCTTGCCGGCGGTCAGAGAAAAAGAAGTGACGGAAGAAGTGCTGGAAGGAAGCCAATCTGTGGTGTTTGACGAAGCAGAAAACCGGCTGCATACCATCAAAGCCGTGATGGTGGCAACCATCGGCAACTAAATGCGTTTGAGAGGCAGCCCGCAAAAACCAGGACGGCTCCCCCAAAAAAGGGGCCGTGATGGCACGAGGGCTGCCTTTGTTTTTGATAAGGCGGTGAAAGCATGAAAGAAACTTTGCTGCTTTTGTTGAAAGAAGCAGACGGATTTTTGTCGGGCGAAGACATTGGGCGAAAACTTGGCATCAGCCGAACGGCGGTGTGGAAGTATATCCGCGCACTGCGGCAAGACGGGTATCAAGTGGAAGCGGTGACCAACAAGGGGTATCATTTGGTGCAGGGACAAGACATTTTAACGGCAGAAAGCGTCCAGGCCTATCGAAAGACGGACCGGATGGGAAAGCGGCTTTTGGTGCTGGATACGGTGGATTCCACCAACAATGTGTTGCGGCAATTGGCAGAAGAAGGCGCCGAAGAGGGAACGACGGTGATTGCCTTAAAGCAGGAAGCTGGCCGGGGCCGCCGGGGCAAGACTTGGGTATCGCAAAAGGGCGACGGGCTTTTTCTTTCGGTGCTCTTTCGGCCCTCTATCTTACCCATGGAAACGTCGGCCTTAACGTTGATGTGCGGGCTTTCGGTGGCAAAGATGCTGCGGGAGCTGGGGTTTGATGCCTGGATTAAATGGCCTAACGATGTCAAGATAAACGACAAAAAAGTTTGTGGTATTTTGACGGAAATGAGTGCGGAAATGGAGCGGGTTCATTATGTGATTGCAGGCATTGGCATCAATGTCAATCACCGCCAGTTCCCGGAAGAGTTAAAAGACATTGCCACCAGTTTGTATTTGGAAACGGGACAAACCTGGGAAAAGGCTGCATTGGCCGGCCGGTTATTGCAATGGATCGAAACATATTATCAGGCCTATCTTTCTGGTGGCTTTGCGGCCATCCAAGGAGAGTATAGCGCCTTGTGTGAAACCATTGGTCAAGAAGTGATGGTGCTTGGCAAAACGCCGTTTTCGGCCAGGGGGTTACAGGTATGCGCCGATGGCGCTTTGCTGGTGGAAAAAGAAGACGGAACAAAGGAAACAGTCGTAAGCGGGGAAGTATCGATCAGGAGGAAAATCCTTGGAGCAGACAACAACGAAAGCCGTGCTGGCGGCGGCCAGTTTTGACGAACAGAAATATTTTTTTGAGCCTCGTTTTTTGGCCTTGCCCCAGGCGGTGCAAGAGGAGGTACACATTCTTTGTGTGACACTGGCAGACAAATTGATGTGTACGTTTTGCATGGGGTTTCTGCCGACGGGGGACCTCTATTTTGAAACGGTGCCCAGCAGTCAAACGGTGGATTTTGATGACATTGGGGCCCAGTTAGAGTTAAAAGCCATTGAGCGGGAGAAAAAGGAATTGCTCAAGGCGCTGAAATTGTGGTATTTGGTGTTTCAAACGCCGGAAGGAGAAGCGCTCAAAGAGCAGTTGTTGCAGCAGGCCGGGCGCGAAAAAGACGGGGAGGAACAGGCATGATACTGGTCATGGATGTGGGGAACTTGGAGATGCTTTTGGGGGTGGTGGAAGGAAAAGAACTGAAAGGTAGCTGGAAGATGACCACCGACAGCAGCAAGACTTCCGACGAAATCGGTTCTACCCTGGTGCGGTTTTTGCGTTTTGATGGCATTTTGCCGGCGGAAATTGAAGATGTGGTCATTTCCTCGGTGGTGCCGCCGATGATGTATGCATTGGTGCGCGGGGTAGAAAAATATTTGGGCGTGACACCACTTGTGGTGGATTACCAAATCAAATCCAATATCATCATCAACATGAAAAACCCTTCAGAGCTGGCCAGCGACCGATTGGTGAAAATGATGGCGGCCTTTGCTTTATATGGCGGGCCGGTGATGGTGGTGGACTATGGCACCGCTACGACTTATGATGTGGTGGACCGGGAGGGACACTTTGTCACCGGCATTACGGCACCGGGGGTGACGGTCTGTGCCGAATCCCTTTCTTCCAAAACGGCCCAGCTGCCGGAAATTGAAATCAAGCGGCCAGAGAGCATTTTCTGTCGCGACATTGTCAGCTGTATCCAGGCCGGTGTCTATTATGGCCATGTGGGCGAAGCCAAGTATTTGATTGACCGAGTGAAACGGGAACTGGATTTGCCGGATATGAAGGTGGTGGCCACCGGCGGCATGGCCCATGTGATGAACGAAGGCAATGATTTGTTTGATGTCATCGATTCCACATTGACCATTCGTGGACTGGCCATCTGTTATGAACAAAACAAAGACGAAATGCACGGAAGGAGGGGGCAGGATGGTTCTGGCCGTTGATGTGGGCAATACCAATATGACCATTGGTCTTTTTGAAGGAAGCCAGCTGTTACATACTTGGCGGATGAGCACACAGATTTTGAAAACCAGCGACGAAATTGGGATCACCCTCTGTTCCTTTCTGGAAAATGCAGAAACGAAGAAAGAAGAAGTGGAGGGCGTGGTCATTGGGTCGGTGGTGCCGCCGATGATGTACTCCCTTTGTCACGGAATTCGAAAATATTTGGGTAAGGAGCCCATGGTGGTCAGTGCCGATTTGAAGCTGGATTTGGTGATTGTGCGGGACAATCCTAAAACGGCCGGTATCGACCGGGTGGTGGACTTGGTGGCCGCCAAGGAACTGTATGGCATGCCTGCCATTGTGGTGGATTATGGCACCGCCAACACCTTTGATGTGGTCAATGAAAAAGGCGAGTTTATCACCGGTTTTATTACCGCCGGGATCAAGTCTTGCGCGGCCCAGCTTTACGAAAAAAGCTCCCGCCTGCCCCAGGTGGAACTGGTTGCCCCCCAAACGGTGCGGGCCACCAATACTGTCGATAGCTTACAAATTGGGATTGTGGCCGGGCATATCGGAGAAACCATCCATATCATTGAGACGCTGAAAAAGGAATTGCATCTCCCACAGGCCAAGGTGATTGCCACCGGCGGCTTGGCCCAGATTATGGACCCCGAGGGCGAAATTTTTGACGTATACGATCCCACCTTAACGTTACAGGGACTGCGTATCATCTATGAAAAGAACAAAGGAATGGCACAATGAAAATTGGAACGGTAACATTGGAAAATAACGTCTTTTTGGCGCCCATGGCTGGCGTGACAGACCAACCCTTTCGCTTGCTTTGTAAGGAAATGGGCTGCGGGCTGGTTTATAGCGAAATGGTCAGCGCCAAGGGGATGTTTTATGAAAGCAAAAATACAGGCAAGCTGTTGGAAGTGGATGAGCGGGAGCGGCCGGTGGCGGTACAGCTTTTTGGCAGCGACCCACAGATTATGGCCGACATGGCCAAACGGTTGGAAGAGGCCCCGGTGGATATCATCGATGTGAACATGGGTTGTCCTGCGCCAAAGATTGTCAAAAACGGCGAAGGCAGCGCTTTGATGAAGACGCCGAAACTGATTGGAGAAATTGTCCATGCCCTCGTTTCTTCCCAAAAAAAGCCGGTCACCATCAAATTTCGCAAAGGCTTTGACGACGACCATGTCAACGCCGTGGAAGTGGCCAAAATGGCCGAAAAAAACGGGGCTTCGGCCGTTGCCGTCCATGGCCGTACCAGGGAGCAATATTATAGCGGCAAAGCCGACTGGGACATCATTAAGGCCGTGAAAGCTGCCGTGGATATTCCCGTCATCGGAAACGGCGATGTGACCGATGGCAAAAGCGCCAAGGCGTTATTGGACTATACCGGGTGCGACGCGTTGATGGTGGGCCGGGCGGCCCAGGGAAATCCTTGGATTTTCCGGGAAATCCTCCATTATTTACGTACGGAAGAACCCCTTGCGCCGCCTTCGTTGCAGGAAAGAGGCCAGATGGCCCTGCGTCATTTGCAAATGTTGGTGGCCTATAAAGGGGATTACACCGGCGTGCGGGAAATGCGCCGCCATTTGTCCGATTATGCCAAAGGCATGTCCCAGGCGGCCAAAATGCGAGGCAGCATCAATCAGGCCGAAACCATGGCAGAAATGGAAGCGCTGATTGCGCGGTATTTTTTTGCAAACTGAGACAAGAAAGCACCTGTGTCTTTCCGAAAGGAGAAAGAGACAGGGCTTTCTCTTTCTTTCCTAAGGAAATATCCGTTGACAATGCCTGCGCCGTAAGGTATAATTTTTTAGATATTGATATTGCATTGGGGCGGCAAACGCCCATCAGAAGAACCATAGCGCATAGAAGGAGTGGAACTGATGTCAGAAAAGAAAGTGGTTTTGACATACGAAGGACTCAAACAAAGAGAAGAAGAACTGGAAAATTTGAAAACGGTCCGCCGTAAAGAAGTGGCAGAAAAGATCAAAGAAGCCAGAGGCCAAGGCGACCTTTCGGAAAATGCCGAATATGACGCCGCCAAAGAAGAACAGGCCGAAATAGAATCGAGAATCGTATTTTTGGAAAAAATGCTGCGCAATGCAGAAGTCATCGATGACGACGATCTGAGCAAAGACGTCATCAGCGTTGGCTGTAAAGTGCGTTTATATGATAAAGAATTCGAAGAAGAAGTGGAATATACCATCGTCGGCAGCGCCGAAGCAGACCCCATGGAAGGCCGTATTTCCAACGAATCTCCTGTGGGCATGGGCCTTTTGGGGCACCATGTGGGCGAAACGGTGGCCATTGAAGCGCCAGATGGCGTGGTAGAATTTGAAATTTTGGACATTGTGCAGTAAGGAGGATGTACCAAATGGCAGACCATACGGAAGAAAAGGAACTGACGAAAGAGGAGATGAGCGAGCTGTTGCAGGTGCGCCGGGACAAATTGGCCAAACTGCAAGAAGAAGGCAAAGACCCCTTTGAAGTGATGAAATACCCTGTGGATACCCACAGCGACGAAATTCGGGCACAGTATGATGCCTTTGAAGGCAAAACCGTTGTGATGGCAGGCCGCCTGATGGCAAAACGTGTCATGGGGAAAGCCAGCTTTGCCAATATCCAAGACAGAAACGGTCGGATGCAGGTCTATGTATCCAAAACAGATATCGGCGATGAAAGCTATGCCGATTTCAAAAAATACGACATCGGCGATATCATCGGGATCACCGGTTTTGTATTTACCACCAAAATGGGCGAAATTTCTGTCCATGCCAAAGAAGTAAAACTGCTTTCCAAGAGCTTGCAAATTTTGCCGGAAAAATTCCACGGCTTAAAAGACCAGGAACTGCGTTACCGTCAAAGATATGTGGATTTGATTGTGAACCCAGAAGTCAAAGAAACCTTCTTTAAACGCAGCGCCATCATCCGCGAAATCAGAAATTATTTGGACAACAAAGGCTTCTTGGAAGTGGAAACCCCAGTGTTGCAAACCATTGCCGGTGGTGCTGCGGCTCGTCCGTTTATCACCCACCACAATGCACTGGATATTGATATGTATCTGCGTATTTCTTTGGAACTGCCGTTGAAACGGTTGATTGTCGGCGGGTTTGAACGGGTGTACGAAATTGGCCGTGTGTTCCGTAACGAAGGCGTTTCTGTGCGCCACAATCCAGAATTTACGTTGATGGAACTGTACCAGGCCTACACCGACTACCATGGCATGATGGATTTGACGGAAGAATTGTTCCGTACCGTGGCTCAAAACGTGCTGGGCAGAACCACCATCCACTATGGTGGCCATGAACTGGATTTGGGCAAACCCTTTGCCCGTTTGACCATGGTGGAAGCAGTGAAACAGTTTACCGGTGTGGACTTTGACCAGGTACCAGATACAGAAGCTGCTCGCGCGCTGGCCAAGGAACATCATGTGGAATTTGAAGAACGCCATGCAAAAGGCGATATTTTGAACTTGTTCTTTGAAGAATTTGTGGAAAAGAACTTGATTCAGCCAACCTTTATCATCGATTATCCAGTGGAAATTTCTCCATTGACCAAGAGAAAACCAGAAAAACCAGATTTCACCGAACGCTTCGAGCTGTTCATCGTGGGACGGGAATATGGCAATGCCTACTCCGAATTGAACGACCCCATCGACCAGAGAAAGCGGTTTGAACATCAGGAAGCCATGCGAGAAGCCGGCGACGACGAAGCCTACATGGTGGACGAAGATTTCATGTGCTCTTTGGAATATGGTATGCCGCCAACGGGTGGTCTGGGCATCGGCATCGACCGTATGGTAATGCTCATGACCGAAGAACCATCCATCCGCGACGTTATTTTATTCCCGACCATGAAACCTTTGCAATAAGACAAACGACAATTTCATCAGACAGTTCGGAACCATCCTGTCTATAAACAAAACTACGGGCTTTGGGGGCGCTTTGCGTCCCCGAAAGCCATGGAATTTTCCATGGCTTTTTTGTGTGTGCCAAAAAGACGGTTCCTTTACAAAGGAGCCGTCTTTTTTTAGGAGAAAGGAGAAGAAAATGGAACGATATGGTTTGATTTTAGAAAAAAATCCTAGGGAAATTGTGCTGCTGCGGGGCAGCGGCTGCAAATGGAAACGATGCACTTTTTGCGACTATCATTTGGACGCTTCCAGCGACGAGGTAGAAAATACAGCCCTCAACCATCGTGTGTTGCAGCGGGTAACGGGGCAGTTTCATCATCTGGAGGTCATCAATTCCGGTTCTTTTCCGGAGCTGGGGGAGGCCACCATGGCCGAAATTATTGCTTTGTGCAAGGAAAAAGAAATCCCTTTGCTGCATTTTGAATGCCATTATTTCTATCGAAACCAAATTCCGGCCCTGCGGGAGCGATTTGCCAAAGCCGGTGTGACGTTAAAAATCAAAATTGGGGTGGAAACCTTTGATGCCGATTTTCGGGAACGGGTGCTGCAAAAGGGGATTCAGGAAACAGACCCGGCAAAAATCGCCGAAAACTTCAATGAATGCTGCCTGCTTTTTGGCCTGACGGGGCAGACGGTAGAGAGCATGAAGCGGGATGTGGAAACGGGGCTTCGGTATTTTGAGCGAGTTTGCATCAACATCATGGTGGAAAACACGACGGATGTGAAGCCGGACCAGGCCGTCATTGCCGCCTTTTTGAAAGAAATCTATCCCTTGTATCAAGAGAATGATCGGGTGGACATTTTATTAAACAACACAGATTTTGGTGTGGGAGGAGAAGAACATGAATGAAGGGTTGTTGATTTTATCTTTGTTTGTACTTTTTGGAGGGACGGTGCTTTGGTATCGGCTCTTTGGCCGGGCCGGGCTCTATTGTTTTACGGTTTTTGCCACCATTACGGCCAACATCGAAGTACTGCTTTTGGTGGACGCCTTTGGGATGGAAATGACGCTTGGGAATATCCTTTTTGCATCCACGTTTTTGGTGACCGATATTTTGTCGGAAACAGAAGGGAAGGAAGCAGCCCAAAAAGCCGTTTGGATTGGCATTGCCACATCTCTTCTGTTTTTGGTAGTGAGCCAGTCTTGGCTTTTGTATCGGCTTAGCCCCAACGATTGGGCCGGCGAAGCCTTCCGGACCATCTTTTCCAACACGCCACGGATGCTTTTGGCTTCTTTGGTGGTATATGCCGTGACGCAGATGTTCGATGTTTGGCTGTACCATGCCTGGTGGAACTTTACGAAAAACCGATACGGCGACAGCCGCCGGTTTTTGTGGTTGCGAAATAACGGCTCCACGTTGGTTTCCCAGTTGTTGAATACCTTGCTGTATACTTTTTTTGCTTTTTATGGTACTTATACGATGGATACATTGATATCTATTGTCATTTCCAGCTATGTCATTTTTATTGTAACTTCTCTGGCCGATACGCCGGCGGTGTATCTGGCCCGGGCCTTCCACGAAAAGGGCAAGGCATGAGAAAAACAGATGGTTTTGTTTTTATACAAACCATCTGTTTTTTTGTTGGAATTGAATAAGAGAAGGGAAGAAAATTCGGTACGTTGTGCCTTGACAAGGGGGTGTTTTTTGGGCAAAATAAAAGAGAAGTGATTTTAAGAACGTAGTTCGGTAATAACGAAAAAGGAGGCGCCATGGCCAATGCACAAGGGGTGCTGGTGCAGTCGGTGGCACGGGCACTGGAAATTTTAGAATTGTTTCAAAACAAACGGGAGATGGGGATTTCCGAATTGGGCGAAGCAATGGGCTTAAGCAAAAGCACCATTTATGGCTTGGTCAACACCCTGGTGACCTTTGGATATTTGGAACAAAACAGCGAGACAAAAAAATACCGGCTGGGGATGAAACTGTTTGAACTGGGCACCACGGTGGAGGCGCGGATGGATTTGCGCCGGGAGGCCAGACCCTTTTGCGAGGCGATTGCCAAGCGCTATGGACAGACGGTGCACCTGGCCACCCATTGGGAAGGGGAAGTGGTGTATATCGATAAATTCGACCAGCCCGACTTTCTCATTTCCTATTCCCAGGTGGGCAAACGGGCACCCATGAGTTGCACCGGCGTGGGAAAGGCGTTGTTGGCCTACTTACCGCAAAGCTATTTGGAGCAATATGTGTTCCCTAAGCCGCTGCCCCAAAAAACCAGCCATAGCCTTTCTACTAAAGAGGCGTTGTTGGAAAATTTGGAAACGGTGCGCCGCCTGGGGTATGCGGTGGACGATGAAGAAATCGAGCTGGGGTTACGCTGTGTGGCTGCCCCTATTTTCAATCACCAGGGCCAGCCGGTGGCCGCAGTCAGTCTTTCCGGCATGGTCAACAAAATGACACCGGAAGTATTGGCGTTGTTGGCGGCAGATTTGGTTTCTTGCGCCGCCGCCATTTCGGCGCAGTTGGGATATAAACAACCGTAAGGGAGGAAAAACCATGAAAGAAAAAATCAAAGTGGGCATCATCGGCCCAGGCAACATCGGTACCGACTTAATGTATAAAGTGATGCGCAGCAAGCATTTGCAGATGGATTTTATGACTGGTATTGTGGAAAGCGAAGGGCTGCGCCGGGCAGCTGGGTTGGGGTTTAAAACTTCCACCGAAGGGGTGAAAGCCATTGCCGCCGATCCAGAGGTGAAAATCGTCTTTGACGCCACCATGGCATCGGCCCATTTGGAAAACGCACCGGTATTAAAAGAAGCAGGAAAAATTGCCATTGATATGACGCCGGCAGCCGTGGGGCCTTATGTGGTGCCTTGTGTGAATTTGGCACATTTGCAGGATGTGGATAATTTTAACATGGTGACTTGCGGTGGCCAGGCAACGATTCCCATTGTTCATGCCATCAACGAAGTGGCCGATGTGGAGTATGCGGAAATTGTGGCCAGCCTTTCTTCCAAAAGCGCAGGCCCAGGGACCAGAGCCAGCATCGACGAATTTACCCAAACCACCCGCAAGGGACTGGAACAGGTGGGCGGCGCCGACCGGGCCAAGGCCATTATCATCTTAAACCCAGCCGAACCGCCGGTGATGATGTGCAACACCATTTATACTTTAGTAAAAAATCCCGATGAAAAAGCCATCAAAGAAGCCGTGGAAAAACGGGTGAAAGAAGTGCAGCAGTATACGCCGGGCTATCAATTGCGGGTGCCGCCGATGGTGGAAGGCAACAAAGTGACGGTGATTGTGCAGGTGGAAGGCGCTGGCGATTTCCTGCCCAAATATTCCGGAAACCTGGACATCATCAACTCGGCAGCCATTGCCGTGGCAGAAAAATTGGCGGAACAGATGCTGCAAAAATAAGGAGGGCCTATCATGGAGAAAAAGAGAATTCATATTGTTGATACCACGCTGCGCGATGGCAGCCATGCCGTTAGCCACAGCTTTTCGCCGGAACAGGTGACGGCCATCGCCGGCGGACTGGACAAAGTAGGGGTGGACATCATCGAGTGCGCCCATGGCGACGGCATCACCGGCTCCACCTTTAATTACGGCTTTTCCAAATATGACGAAATGGAATTGATTTCGGCCGCCAGCAAAGTGATTCATAACGCCAAACAGTGTATTTTGCTGATTCCAGGCATTGGTACCATCGAGGATCTGGAAGAAGCTTACAAAAACGGCGCCCGGGTGGTGCGTGTGGCTACCCATTGTACGGAAGCCGACGTGGGCATCCAGCATATCCAGGCCGCCAAGAAAATGGGCATGATGGCCGTGGGCTTTTTGATGATGGTGCACATGGCTTCGCCGGAAAAATTGCTGGAACAGGCAAAAATTTTCGAAGCCGCCGGGGCCGATTATATCAATCTGGCCGACTCTGCCGGTTATTGCCTGCCTCAGGATGTGACCGAGAGAGTGACGGCTTTGGTCAACGGCCTTTCCATCCCCGTTGGGTTCCACGCCCATAACAATTTGGGTGTGGCTGTGGCCAACTCCATTGCGGCCGTAGAAGCCGGAGCAACCTATATCGACGCCACCTGCCGCGGCCTTGGCGCCGGGGCCGGCAACACTCAGCTGGAAGTGCTGGCCGCTGTGCTGGACCGGATGGGCTATGACACGGGGTTAGACTTATATGGCGTGATGGATGTGGCAGAAGAAGTGGTGGAACCGATTATGCATCGGCCACAGGTGATTCGCACGGCACCGCTGATGCTGGGCTATGCTGGGGTATATTCCAGTTTCCTGCTGCACACCTATCGTGCTGCTGAAAAATTTGGATTAAATCCAAGAGATATTTTAGTAGAACTGGGCCGCAGAAGAATGGTGGGCGGCCAGGAAGACATGATTGTGGACGTGGCTTATCAGATGGCCATGGAACGGGATGCGAAGAAGTAACATGGAGAAAATTTTGTACGATTTTTAGTACATTTGACTCTTGAAAAGAAAAAACAGGCTGTAACTGCAAAATTATCTGTAGTTTTAGCCTGTTTTTTAGTAGTATTTTTCACACAGACAAATGTTTTCGTATCAATTTAACGGTCGGGAGAAGAAAAATAAAATTTGTGTAAAAAAGGAGTAATTTTTATACTATATTCTTGTCCGAAACTATGGTAAAATAATAGAAACATATGACGAGGAGGTTTACCGTTTTGGGGAAGGATTTGTTTACGGAGATTCGTGTCAAGTATAACACGCTTTCAAAAAATCAAAAACAAGTGGCCAATTATATCTTGGAGCATCGCAGCAAATGTGTGCGGATGACATTGAGCGAGCTGGGCAAAGCCTGCAATCTCAGTGAAACAACCATCATCCGCTTTATCAACAAATTGGAATATACGTCCTATCAAGATTTCCGGCTGGATATGGCCCAGGATTTGAGCCGCAATGACGTGGCCGAGATGGGGGAGACACAAAAGCGGTATGACGAAATTAAGCCGGACGACGATACAGAAGCCATCAAGGAAAAAGTGATTTCCATTGCTTCTTCTGCCATTTGTGATATCTCCAAACTGGTGGACACGCAAAAACTGGAGCAGGCCACCAAATGGATGGAGCAGGCCAGACGCATTATGTTCTTTGGTGCCGGCGGTTCCGGTGTCATTGCCACAGATGTGTATCATAAATTTTTGCGTTGTGGTAAAAATGTCATCAATGAAAACAATTCGCACATTGCTTTGATTCATGCAGCCCAGTTGAGCGAACAGGACTTACTGGTGCTCATCAGCCACGAAGGCGAAAGTAAGGAAGTACTGGAATGCTGTAAACTGGCCCAGCGTAATGGTGCCCGCGTTTTGGGGTTAACCAGCTACATGAATTCCGACTTGGCCCAAATGGCAGACCTTTGCATTTTTAGCTCCACCAATGACTCGGCCTATTATACCGACGCTATGGTCAGCCGTTTGGTGCAGCTGGTGATTATGGATATGCTGTTCATTTCTCTTTCCACCAGAGCCGATGCGGCCCAAAAGGCCTTGGAGGCCAGCCGTTTGGCCACAAGAGAAATGAAACTGCGCAACGAAACGGAGGAGGGGAACGGATGCTTTGCACCTTGAAAGAAGTGTTGCAGCAAGCCCAAAGAGAACAAAGAGCCATTGGCTCCTTTAATGTATACAATATGGAAACCATCCACGGGGTGGTGCAGGCAGCGAAGGAAAAGAATGTGCCGGCCATTGTTTCTTTTGGTGCGTCGTATTTGAAAAATATGACGCTGGAGGAAGTGGCAGTATCGGTGCGACGGCTGACGCAGACGGAAGAGCTGCCGTTTGTGCTGCACTTGGATCATTGCAAAGACCGCGCCGTCATTCGGCAGGCCATTGACGCCGGGTTTACGTCGGTGATGTATGATGGATCGGCATTGCCCTTTACCCAAAATGTGGAAAACACCAAGGCCGTTTGCCAAATGGCCCATGAAAAAAATGTATCGGTGGAGGCAGAACTGGGGTCCTTGGCCCTGGGGGATTATTCCAACGAAACGGACATCGACCATGGCCAGCAATACACCGATCCCAAAAGCGCTCGGGTGTTTGTGGAAGAAACGGGCGTGGATGCCTTGGCCGTATCCATTGGAACGGTCCATGGGATGTACCGCGGTACACCAAACATTCGGGTGGATTTGTTGGCAGAAATCAAACAACAAGTTTCTGTGCCTTTGGTGCTTCATGGCGGCAGCGGCACACCGGAAGACGTGATTGGGCAATGCATTCAAAACGGCATTTGCAAAATCAATGTCAACACAGAACTTTCCCAATATACCATGGCAAAGACAAGAGAACATCTGCAGCAAGAGCCAAATACCCATTTTAGCCAACTGTCGCTGTTACAGCGCACTTGGGTAAAAGAAATTGTGGGAAATTATATGACGTTGTTTTATGGCGCAACGATGCGTTCATGATATAAGAAGAAAGGGGTTATGAGAATGAAAAAAGCAGGGTTTATCGGTCTTGGGATCATGGGACGTCCTATGGCGAAAAATTTGATGCAGGCAGGGGTAGAACTGATGGTCAACGACGTCAACCAAGACGTGGTCAAAGAGTTTGAAGCTGCCGGGGCCAAGGGCGCGACATTGGCGGAAATTGGTGCAGAATGCGAAATTATCTTCACCATTTTGCCCAATGGCGAAATTGTGCAGCAAGTGCTCTTTGGAGAAAACGGCGTAGCTTCCACCATCAAAAAAGGCAGTGTTGTCTGCGATATGAGTAGCGTTACCCCAACCCAAAGCCAGACTTGTGCCGAAAAATTGGCGCCTCTTGGCGTTGGCTTTGTGGATTCGCCTGTTTCCGGTGGGGAACCGAAGGCCATTGACGGGACGTTGGCGTTCATGGCCGGCGGCAGCGAAGCCGATTTTGAAGCTGTGAAACCTTATATGGACATCATGGGTGCTTCTGCCCTTTTGATTGGCCCAACGGGCAGCGGTTCCATCACAAAACTGACCAATCAGGTGATTGTAAACTTGACTATCGCCACCGTTTCGGAAGCCTTTGTGCTGGCCGCAAAAGCCGGTGCCGATCCGGTGAAAGTATACCAGGCCATCCGCGGTGGTTTGGCTGGCTCCACGGTGCTGGATGCCAAAATCCCGATGATTGTGGAACGCAACTTCAAGCCAGGCGGAAAAATTTCCATCAACCACAAAGACATCAAAAACGTGCTGGCCACAGCCCATGACATCGATTGCCCAATGCCTTTGACGGCACAGTTGTTTGAAATTATGCAGGCATTGAAAGTGGGCGGCCACATGAACGACGACCATGGTGGCATTGTGCAGTACTTTGAACAGTTGGCCGGCGTGGAAGTGAAAAAAGTAAAGTAAGGGGGCAAAAAAATGGCAAACGAAACACCATTGTCCATTGCAGTATTAGATTCTTTTCCGGCGGTAGACGAGCAAAAGGTGGAAGCGATGTTAAAAGACGCGCTGGCATCTTTGCAGAAAAAAATTGTGGTATTGGACGACGACCCTACCGGTGTACAGACGGTGAACAATGTTTCCGTTTACACGGACTGGAAAGAAGAAACCTTGGTGCAGGGCTTTGAAGAAGAAAAAAGCATTTTCTTTGTGCTGACCAATAGCCGTGGTTTGACTGTGGCCCAGACCACCGAAGCCCACAAGGAAATGGCAAAAAATATTTTTGCAGCCGCAAAGAAGACCGGCAAAGAGTATATCCTCATCAGCCGCAGCGACTCCACCTTGCGGGGCCATTATCCTTTGGAAACCATCATTTTAAAGGAAGAAACAGAAGCTTTGGGCGGCAAACCCTTTGATGGCGAAATTATGATGCCTTTCTTTAAAGAAGGCGGCCGTTTTACCATCAACAATGTCCATTATGTCAAAGAAGGCGATCAATTGACGCCGGCCGCCATGACGGAGTTTGCCAAAGACAAAAGCTTTGGCTATACCAAAAGCCATTTGGGCGAATATTGTGAAGAAAAAAGCGGCGGCAAATACAAAGCAGCCGATGCCACATACATCTCTTTGGATGAACTGCGGGCGCTGGACATTGACGGCATTGCCCAAAAGCTGATGGCGGTGAAAGACTTCAGCAAAGTCATCGTCAACGCCATCGATTACATCGACGCCAAAATTTTTGCCATTGCTTTTTGTAAAGCAGTGGCCGCAGGCAAAGTCTTCTTGTTCCGTTCGGCGGCGGCCATCACAAAAGTCCTGGGCGGCGTACCGGACAAAGCCCTTTTGACCAGAGAAGAATTGGTGACCGACAATAACCCCAACGGCGGTATTGTGCTGGTGGGTTCCCATGTGAAAAAGACCACCCAGCAGTTGGAAGAACTGCATCACTGCAAAAAACCGCTGACCTTCATCGAATTCCATGCTTCTCGCGTGCTGGAAGAAGGCGGGTTGGAAGACGAAGTGCAAAAAGTGGTCAAAGAAGCGGAAAGCCTGATTTCCAAAGGCCAGTCGGTGGTGGTGTTTACCAGCCGGCAGTTGGTACAGCTGGATACCACCGATAAAGATAAAATTTTGGAAGCATCGGTGGCCATCTCCAATGCTGTGACCAGCGTCATTGGCAATCTCTCCATCAAACCAAGCTTCATTGTGGCCAAAGGCGGCATCACCTCCAGCGATGTGGGCACCAAGGCCCTGCGGGTAAAACGAGCTACCGTCATGGGCCAAATCAAACCGGGCATCCCCGTTTGGATGACAGGAGAAGAAAGTAAGTTCCCAAAAATGGCTTATGTAATCTTCCCTGGTAATGTTGGAGAAATAAGCACACTGAGAGAAGCGGTTGAAACGCTGATGGGAGTTTAAACAGTTTTTAAGAAAAAGACAAAGATTTAGAAGAATAAAAATAAAAACTGTTTGAAAATCATACAAAATTTCAAAATGTTCTTTTTTTCATACAATTTTTGAAACAGAAAGAAAAAGTAAAAAACGTGCAGAAGTGTTTGAACAACTGAATATGTTTAAACATTTTTGCACGTTTCCATTTTTTATGTTTCGGAAAAAAAACAACCCTTTTCGGATATTTCGGCAGAAAAACACCGACCATTGTTCAAAGTGTATAATTACTATCGAGTTTTGTTGACCTCAATTTTACGAAACCGATGATTTTGTAAAATTTTCGGTTTTGGCACGAGGTTTGCTAATAAAGATAGGTGCAGCGAAACAAAACACAAAAGATTTGATGATGTGGAAAGAAAAAGGAGGATGTTACAATGAAAAAGAAAATTACAGTACCTGACATTATGGCCTGCAAAGGCGGCGCAAAAGTACCTACAATGATTACTTGCTATGACTACACCAACGCAAAATTGGTGGACGAAAGCGATATCGATATGATTTTGGTGGGCGACTCTTTGGGGATGACCATGATTGGTATGAAAGGCACCGTAGGTGTTACGGTAGACGATATCATCTATCACACCAAACACGTTGTTGCTGGCGCACCAAACACCTTTGTGATTGGCGATATGCCTTTTGGTTCTTACAATGTAAGCATGGAAGAAGCTGTGAAAAATGCAAACCGCATTTTTGCAGAAGGCGGCTGTGACTGTATCAAATTGGAAGGCGGCACGGACATGGCTCCTGTGGTAAAAGCCATTGTAAAAGCTGGTATTCCTGTTTGCGGCCACATTGGTTTAACACCTCAGACTTCTGCTATGATGGGCGGCTTTAAAGTACAGGGCAAGAGCCTGGAAGCAGCACAGGCCCTGTTGGATAGTGCAAGAGCATTGGAAGAAGCTGGCGCATTTATGATCGTTTTGGAAGGGATTCCTGCCATGTTGGCAACAGAAATCACCAAACGGATTTCCATCCCAACCATGGGTATCGGGGCCGGCGCTGGATGCGATATGCAGGTATTGGTGGCACAGGACATGCTGGGCATGAACGATTGGGTGCCAAAATTTGTAAAGAAATATGCAGATTTGAGAACAACGATTTTGGGTGCTTACAATGACTATGTCAAAGAAGCAAACGAAAGAACTTTCCCGGCTGAAGCTTATCAGTACAATGCAAAAATCGAAGGCCTGGAAAATCTGAAATAAGGTAACGACAGCAAAGGGCTGTTGGACAATAAAGTACAGTTTTTTTAGGAGGAAAAGAAAATGGCAGAGTTTTTAACCGACATTGAAATTGCACAGCGTGCAGAGATGAAAGTGATCAATGAAATCGCTGAAAAAGCAGGTATTCCCGATAAGTATGTGGAAAATTACGGCAAATACAAAGCAAAAATTGACTACAGATATCTGCAAAACGAACTGAAAGATGCACCCGATGCAAACCTGATCTTGGTTACTGCAATCAACCCAACCCCAGCTGGCGAAGGGAAAACCACAACCACCATTGGTTTGGGCGATGCACTCAACAGCATGGGCAAGAAAACCATCATTGCAGTCAGAGAACCATCGTTGGGCCCAGTGTTTGGTGTAAAAGGCGGTGCAGCAGGCGGCGGCTATGCCCAGGTGGTACCAATGGAAGACATCAACTTGCACTTCACCGGTGACTTCCATGCCATTGGCGCTGCAAACAACCTTTTGGCTGCCATGATCGACAACCATATCTATCAGGGCAATGCACTGGATATCGATACCAAGAGAATCGTTTGGAGAAGAGCCGTTGACATGAACGACAGACAGTTGAGAAACATCGTAGACGGCTGCGGCGCAAAAGTAGACGGTGTGACAAGACAAGACGGTTTTGACATCACAGTTGCATCGGAAGTAATGGCTGCTTTCTGCCTTTCCAGCGATATCATGGACTTGAAAGACAAGCTGGCAAAAATGGTGGTAGCTTATAACCGCAAAGGCGAACCTGTGACCTGCGGTCAGTTGAACGCGCAGGGCGCTATGGCTGCTTTGCTCAAAGATGCTTTGAAACCAAACTTGGTACAGACATTGGAAGGCACCCCTGCTTTCATCCACGGCGGTCCTTTCGCAAACATCGCTCATGGCTGCAACAGCGTAATCGCAACGAAGATGGCTTCTAAGATTGCCGACTATGTCGTAACAGAAGCAGGGTTCGGCGCAGACTTGGGTGCTGAAAAATTCTTGGATATCAAATGCCGTCAGACCGGCCTTGCTCCAAAGGCAGTTGTCATTGTAGCAACGGTTCGTGCTTTGAAATACAACGGCGGTGTACCAAAGACAGAATTGAATAACGAAAACCTGGAAGCACTGGAAAAAGGTTTGCCAAACTTGCTTAAACACGTGGAAAACGTAACCAAAGTATATGGCCTTCCAGCAGTGGTTGCCATCAACCATTTCCCAACCGATACCCAGGCCGAATTGGATTTGGTTGCAGCAAAATGCAAAGAATTGGGCGTGAATGTGGCATTGTCTGAAGTTTGGGGCAAAGGCTCCGAAGGCGGCAAGGCCCTGGCCGAAGAAGTGCTGCGTCTGGTGGAACTGAACCAGCATCACACCTATGTTTATGATTTGGATACCTCCATCAAAGATAAAATCAATGCCATTGCAACCAAAGTGTATGGCGCTGACGGCGTAGACTATGCACCAGCTGCCAACAAATTGATTGCCGAATATGAAAAACAAGGCTTTGGCAATCTGCCAATCTGTATGGCAAAGAACCAATATTCTTTGACCGATGATGCTGCAATCTTGGGCAGACCAACTGGTTTCCGCATCACCATCCGCGACTTGACTTTGTCTGCCGGTGCTGGCTTCATCGTAGCCATGACCGGTTCTATCATGAAGATGCCAGGGCTTCCAAAAGTGCCTGCGGCAGAAAAAATTGATGTGGATGTAGACGGCAAAATCACCGGCTTGTTCTAAGAATTGGCCAAAGCTTGATACAAGAACGAGTACATCACTCAAAAAAGCCGGGGGAATTTTGGTTCCCTCGGCTTTTGCGGGGTTTTTCCAAAGATGAAAATGGGAGGAACGGCAATGATTATCAAAGGAAAACCAGTGGCAGACGCCATCACACAAACGCTGCAAGCCGATGTGGAAGCACTGAAGGCAAAAGGCATTGCACCAAAACTGAAAATTGTACGGGTGGGCGCCAGAGAAGACGACTTGGCTTATGAAAGAGGCGCTTTAAACCGGATGAAAACCTGCGGCATTTTGGCCGAAGTGTTGGAACTTCCAGCAGAAATCGATCAGGAAACCTTTGTAAAGGAATTGAAAGCCGTCAACGACGACGAAACGGTTCATGGCATTTTGCTGTTCCGTCCTTTGCCGGCCCAGCTGAACATGGACGAAATCAAATATGTGATCCGCGCAGAAAAAGACGTGGACTGCATCAGCCCATTGAACGTGGCAAAAACCTTTGACGGCGACAAGACAGGGTTCCCTCCTTGCACTGCCCAGGCCGTGATGGAAATTTTGCATCACTATGAAGTGCCTGTTTTGGGCAGCGACGTGGCTGTGGTAGGCGCATCGCTGGTGGTGGGGAAACCTCTGGTTTCTCTGCTGATTCAAGAAGAAGCCACCGTGGCCAACTGCCATATCCGCACCAAAGACACATCCCATTATACCCGTCAGGCAGACATCGTGGTTTCTGCCGCCGGTTGTGCTGGGTTGGTCAAAGGCGACTGGGTGAAAGAAGGCGCTGTGATCATCGACGTTGGCATCAATGTGGACAAAGACGGCAATCTTTGCGGCGACGTGAAGTTTGACGAATGCGAGCCAAAGGCATCGATGATTACCCCTGTGCCAGGCGGTGTTGGTTCTGTCACCACTTCGGTGCTGGCCAAACATGTGGTACAGGCTGCCAAACAATTAAACGGCTTGGCATAAGCGTAAAAAACAAAAGGAAGGAAAAAGGGTTGCCAGGGGCCTGCCCTGGCGGCCTTTTCCAACAAATGGTCCACAAAAACAGAACAATACCAAAAACCAAATCTGTAACAAGAAACAAAAACGGAACGTGCTATGGCAATCGGTTGCAGACAATACGATTGCTTGAGGAGGGAAGAATGTGGGTATTTCAAACGCCTGCGCTTCTCGTCTTTAGATTTGGAGGGTAAGGCGAGCTGAGGGACTTGAATAAAGCTGTTGACGGACAAACGGCTTTATGGTTGCAGTCTTGGCCTATCTTGCCAAATCCACAATAGTATATTGCGGGCCGCCAAAGGAAGGCTCCTTTGCAAAGCGGCATTTGTTCTTATATTGGCGAAAAACAATTAAAAACAATGGGAGGCAATATCATGAATACATACTGGAGCGACGCAGTAGCAGAAATTAAGAATGTAAAATCGATGGTAGGTGCAGGGATGATGACGGCGCTGGATGTGGTGCTGGACTTTTTCCGCATTGTCATCAGCAATATTTTGGAAATCGGCTTTTCCTTTTTGGCCATTGCCGTGGCAGGGATGCTTTATGGCCCGGTGGTAGGCGGCTTGGTTGGGATGATCGGGGACTTGATTGAATATGTCATCCGACCCAGCGGTGCCTTTTTCTTTGGCTTTACCCTCAACAAGTTTGTACTTGGGTTTTGGTATGGGCTGATGCTTTACAAAAAGGATTTGAGCTGGAAGCGCGTGATTTTGGCTGTTTTTGTAGGCAATTTGTTGACTGATGTGGTGTTGACACCAATCTGGTTAAATATGATGTACGGCACGCCGCTGTTTACGGTGGTTCGTGTGATTAAGTGTGCCGTGATGTTCCCGATTAACACGGTAATGTTGTATTTTATTTTGAAAGTGGTAAAATCGGCACGACTGACCAATCGGGCTATGTAATAAAAGGAAAAAGAGAGGAACAGACGAGGGAGGAAGAACATGACGTTATCTGGATGCAGTGTACGAGAGTTTGCTCAGAAATTGGGCGCAAAGGAACCAGTGCCAGGCGGCGGCGGTGTCGCAGCGTTGGCCGGGGCCTTGGGGGCTTGTTTGGGCTCCATGGTGGGCCAATATTCCGTTGGCAAAAAGGCGTTTTTGGGCCGGGAAAAAGAACACCATGCCATCATTGATAAATGTCTGGCCCTTTCCGACCGACTGCTGACATTGATTGATGAAGATGCGGCCAATTTTGAGCCTTTGTCCCGGGCCTATGGATTACCGGCCAACACAGAAGAAGAAAAGGCACAAAAGGAAAGGGTGCTGCAAGATGCCACCAAGATTGCCGCTTCTGGCCCCATTGAAATGGTGGATTTGATTTATGAAGCCATTTTGTTGCAGGAAAAACTGGTGAACCTTTCGACAAAAATGATTTTAAGCGATGTGGGCTGTGGCGCAGAGATGCTGCGGGCAGCGCTTTTGAGCGCCAAGCTCAATGTGGTGGTCAATTTGGCCTCCATCACCGATGCCGCTTATGTGGCAGAAGTGAGAAAAAATGTCAACCGCAAAGTGGCAGATGGCACGGCCATTTGCGACCGGGTCTTTGACCAAGTGCTGACGACATTACAAAAATAAGCAGAAAAAATAAGAACGAAAAAAAGCCGTCTCGTTGTTTGAAAAAGAAACCGAGGCGGCTTTTTTGTATTTTTTCTCAAAAGTTTGTTTTGGCAAACTTGTATGAATTTTTCTGTTTGAAATCAGAACTTTTGTCGAAGGGAATTTGCGATTTTCGTCATAATTTCTTCACATAAGTATAGTAAAATAACTTAGAATTTTGTATAATAGTTAAGTTATTGAGATTTTCTTTGGAAAACAAGGAGGGAACTGTTTTGATAGAAGTCAACCATTTGGTCAAAAGCTATGGGAAATACCAAGCAGTCAAAGATATCTCCTTTCGTGTGGAAGAAGGCGAGGTGCTGGGATTTTTGGGCCCCAACGGCGCCGGTAAATCCACGACCATGAATGTCATCACAGGGTATTTGTCGGCCACCAGCGGCGAAGTGAAAATTGCAGGATACGATATTTTGCAAAACCCCACCGAAGCCAAAAAACACATTGGCTATCTGCCGGAGATTCCGCCGGTGTATGGCGATATGACGGTGAGAGAGTATTTGCAGTTTGTTTCGGAGCTGAAAGGCGTCAAAAAGGCAGAGCGAAAGGCCATGTTGGAAGACATTATGGACAAAATCAAAATTTCCCATGTGGCCGGGAAAATGATTCGCAATCTTTCTAAAGGCTATCGCCAAAGGGTGGGCTTGGCCCAGGCCTTGGTGGGGTATCCGGATGTATTGATTTTGGACGAGCCCACGGTGGGGCTGGACCCCAAACAGATCATGGAAATTCGGGATGTGATCCGGGAGTTGGGCAAAACCCATACCATCATTTTAAGCAGCCATATCCTTTCGGAAGTCAGTGCCGTTTGCAACCGGGTGATGATTTTAAACAAAGGCCAAATTGTGGCCAGCGATACACCGGAACGGCTTTCTTCCCGGTTGAGCGAAAACCGATATTTGGTGCGAATCAAGGGGGAAGAAGAGGCTGTGTTGGCGGCTTTTGCTGCCTGTCCCGATTTTTCCCAGGTGCAAAAGATGGACCAGGTGGAAGAAGGCACCGCAGAATTGCTGGTGGTGGGAAAAGAAGGATTGGACGTGCGGGAGCAGATTTTCCGTCTGGCCGTGGCATGCGATTTTGTGCTCTTGCTTTGTAAAAGCGAGAAACTGTCGCTGGAAGACATTTTCCTGCGCTTAACAGAAGGAGACGGCCTGCCGGAGGCAGAAGAGGCCAAACCACAGGCCGAAAACGAACAGACAGACCAAACAGCATAAAAGGAGGGAGAAGCCCATGAAAGCCATTTATAAAAGAGAAATGCGGATGTATTTTCATTCCATGACAGGCTATGTGTTCATCGGCTTTTTTGTGCTGGTGACGGCATTGTATTTTTCGATGATGAACATTTTGATGATGAGTCCGCAGTTTGAGTATGTTTTTAGCTCGGTGATTATGACCTTTTTGCTTTTGGCGCCGATGTTGACCATGCGGCTGTTATCGGAAGAGACGAAGCAAAAAACGGACCAGTTGCTTTTGACGACACCCGTTTCCATTGTGGGCATTGTCCTTGGAAAATATGCGGCGGCCATGACGGTGTTTTTGATTGCCTTGGGGATTACGGCGCTGTTTCCGGTGATTCTTTTGGTGTATGGCACCATTGCAGTGGCGCAGATTTTTTGTTCTTACATCGGTTTTTTCCTGTTGGGCGGGATTTTCTTGGCCGTTGGGCTTTGGATTTCCTCTTTGACAGATAATATGATTGTGGCAGCGGTGGGCACGTTTGTGGCCGTGTTTTTGCTGCTGATGACAGAAAGCATTGTTTCTTCGGCCTCGGGCAGTGTGGCCTTTTCACTGTTGTTTGCGGTGGTGCTGGCGGCTTTGTTTGCGCTGTATTTTTACAACAACACCAAAAGCAAACCGTATACCTTGGTGACCTTTGGCGTGCTGTTGGCGGTGATTGCGGTGCTCTACTTTGTACGGCCCACATGGTTTGACGGCCTGGCTGGGCGGTTTGGCATGCTCTTTGCCGTTTTGACCCGGTATAGCTATTTTGCCATGGGCATTTTGGATGTGTCGGCAGTGGTTTATATGCTTTCTTTCATCGGACTGTTTTTATATTTTACGGTGCGCGTGGTAGAAAAGAAACGTTGGGCGTAAGAGGAGGTAGAAACAGGTGAAACAAAAGAAGAATCGATCACAGCTTCAGTATGGGATGTATGCCTCTTTCTTTACGGCCATTGTGGTTGTGGTGGTGTTGGTGGTCAATTTATTGGTGGGGCAGATGAACTGGAAATTTGACCTGACCAAAAACCAACTGTACACCCTTTCGGAAGAAACGGTGGAACTATTAAAAAGTACCCAAGAGACGGTGGAGCTGTATTCGGTGTATCCCGAAGGGGAAGAACTTTCGGTGGTGACGCAAATTTTGGACCGCTATGGCGCCGTTAGCTCCAAAGTGAAGGTGGAAAACATCGACCCTTACACCAATCCCCAGTGGATTAACCAGTTTGCCCAGCAAGGCGAAACGGTGGGCGTGGGGTCGGTGATTGTAGGTGTGGGCGGCCAATACAAAATCATTCAGGCCCAGGACATGGCCGATATTTATACCGACCAGACCACAGGCACCACCTATTTGACCGGCATTAAGCTGGAATCGGTGCTGACAGGGACTTTGCGGCAGATGCTTTCTGGCGAAACCAGCAAAATCTACGCTTTGACGGGCCATAACGAAATGGCCATCGAAGAAGATTTGATCCGGGAGATGGAATATGCCGGTTTTACCTTAGAGGATCTCAGTTTGGTGACAGAAACGGCAGTACCAGAAGATTGCGAAATTTTGCTCATCAATGCGCCAACGGCCGACTTGACCGAGCGGGAACGAACGGCCATTGAGTCTTATTTACAGCAAGGCGGCTCTTTGTTTGTGACACTGGGGCTGACGACAGAACATTTGACCAACTTTGAAGTGCTTTTGGCCAACTATGGCATTGCGCCTTCCAACCGCATGGTGGTGGAAGGATCGGCCAACTTTGCTTATCAGCAAAATCCCTATTATTTGGTGCCTTCCATTTCCAACGAATTGGAATTATCCAAACCTCTCTCCGAGGCGAAAACATCGGTGCTGATTCCCTTTGGGACAGAGATCACGTTGTTGGAGACAAAGCGAAACAGTGTGGAAATTGCGACAATTTTGGAAAGCTCGCCTTATGCCTCCAGCCAGTCGTTGGAAGAAATGGGAAGCGGCGAAGCGCAGGTAAGCGCAGAAGCGACGGGGCCGTTTGCACTGGCGGTTTATATCACCGATGAAAGTTTGGACGGCACAGAAGATGGAACCCAGATTGCCGTTTTCAGTTCCGAAACCATTTTGGAAAGCAGCATCAATAGTGTGGTAAACGGCGGCAACTATGGCCTGGTGATGAATACGCTGGATGTGCTGGCCGGAAACGATATGGTGGAACGGAGCAAATCTTTGGGAGCAGAAGAGTATTTGCAGATGAACCAAACAACGGCAATCCTCATGATGTTCTTGTGCGTGATTGTGCTGCCGGTTGTGATTTTGGCAGCCGGGGTTGTGGTTGTGATAAGGAGGAGAAACAAGTAAAATGAACCAGCAAAAAAAGAAGCTGTTCATCGGCTTGGGCGTTTTGGTTGTGCTTGTTGCCGCTTATTTTGCTTTGACGTTGGCCAAACAAAACCGAGCAGAAATGGACGAAGAAGGAAACTATATTGTGACCAATGTTCCGGACCTGACGGCCAAGACCGTTGCCATCACCCAAGAAGGCGAAACCAATACCTTCCAAAAAGAAGGCACCGAATGGGTGTGGGTGGGCCATGAAAGCGAAAAATTGGTGCAGATTTCCATTGACCAATTGGTGGCCTATGCCAAGGGATTGGAAGCAAGCCAAGTGGTGTCGGAAGACAAAGAAGCCGATGGCACAACGTATGGTTTTGATACGGCAAAGTTGGTGGAAGTGACAGGAGAAGATGGCACGGTGATTTCCCTTTCTGTGGGTGATCAGACGGTGGACGAAACGGGATATTATGTGACCGAAAGCACCAAAGACGAAATCTTTTTGGTGGACGCAGAAGCCGGCAAGGCCTTAAGCCGCGGCATATTGGAATTGCGCAGCCGTATCCCGGATTATGTGGATTATAATAACTGCAAAAACATCACATTCACCAACCAAGACGGCTCTTCTTATACTATTTCCAAAAACCAGGAAGAAGCACTGACGCCAGGGTATGGAGAATATCTTTTAAGCGGTGTGTATGCCCAAAGCATGCCGGTGGTGACCGAAGTGCTGACAGAGCAGGTGGGTGCGCCATTGGATGAAATTGCGGTGGTGGAATTTTTGGACAATCCAGGGGATTTGGCCCAGTATGGATTGGATACGCCGCGGATGACCATTTTTGCAGAGGACATGGACGGCAATACCTGCACCATTTGGGTGGGCGACGATTGTGACGATTTGACCACCTATGCCCGTTTTAGCAATCGGGACTATGTCTGCACCATCAGCAAAGAAAACATTGACTCGGTGTTGCAAACCAAGCCCTTTGATTTGATTGGGAAAAATATCATGACCACCAATGCCGCCGACATGAAAGAATTGAAGGTGGTGCGGGAAAGTGGTACGGATATCATCACCATTACAAAAGAGGGCGAGACGTTCAGCTATACCCTCAATGATCGCGCCTTGACAGAGTCTGATTTTTCGGAAGTCTATAAACAGCTTTCTGTGCTGACCAGAGACGGCGAGTATCCAGCTGCAAAAGCGGACGAAGGAACAGAAGCCGCCGCCACGGAGCAAACGGCCCAAAGTGCAGGCGAAGCAGCCCAAAGCGAGGCACAGGAGGCGACACAAGACACAGCACAGACAGACGGCCAAGCGCCACAGGAGGCATCTTCCCCAGACGAAGCCACAACCGAAATTTCGACGGAAACGCCAACCGAAGCGGTGGAACAACCGGTGGTGACCATTTATATCACCGGAACCGACCAATCGGTACAAGAACTGCTTTTCTATCCTTATGACGAAAACTATTATGTGTTAGAGCAGTTTGGCCAAAGAGAATTTTTGGTGGGCATCAAGACGGTAGAACTATTCACCTATACATTGGATGCGTTGAAATAAGAAAAAGCAGTTATCCTCTCTTTGGAGGATAACTGCTCTTTTTTTGTGTATGGTTTTTTTCTTTCGGCAAAAAACGGTGGATCGTTTTTGCTTATTTCATTTGCGCTAAATAGACATCATAGCCAATGGTTTCCAGTTTTTCGGCCTTTTGTTCCACCATTTCTTTTAAGCCCTGCTGGTAAGCGCGCAGTTTTTCATAGATGGCTTCATCGGAAGCGGCCAGGATTTGGGCGGCCAAAATCCCAGCGTTTTGGGCCCCGTTGATGGCCACCGTGGCCACAGGGATACCCGGGGGCATTTGGCAGATGGAATAGAGGCTATCGACACCGCTTAATGTGGATGTTTTCACCGGCACCCCAATGACCGGCACCGAAGTAAACGCGGCCGTCATGCCGGGCAGATGGGCGGCCCCGCCGGCGCCTGCAATGATGACTTTGATGCCCCTTTCATGGGCCGTTTTGGCATATTCCACCATGCGATCCGGCGTGCGGTGGGCCGAAACGACGGTCAATTCGTAAGGGATTTCCAGCTGATCGAGAAATTTAGCAGCGCCGCTTAATACTGGTAAGTCGGAATCGCTGCCCATGATAATACCAACCTTTGGATTCATGCAACATACCTCCTGTTTTTCTTTTTATTGTAACATGGTTTCTTGTCAAAGAAAAGCGCTTTATCTTTCGTCTGCACTTTGTTATAATGAGAAAAAGGCGGTGAAAAAAATGGCTCAACAAGACAAAGACAGTTTATTTGATTTGAGAAAAGAGAGAATCTATCAATACATCAAAAGCGAAGGGTATATCCCCCTCAAACGCAAGGAACTGGCGGTGATGCTGGATGTACCCAAAGAGGACCGGGAAGATTTTGAACAGATTTTGGACCAGCTTTTGGCCGAAGGACGGATCATTTCCAGCAAAAAAGGCAAGCTGATGCTGCCAAGGGAAATGCGGATGGTGGCCGGTACCTTCCTTGGGCACCCCAAAGGCTATGGCTTTGTGACGGCAGAAGAAGGTTTTGAAACGGACATCTTTATTCCCTCCGAAGGCGTCAATGGCGCCATGCACAATGATAAAGTCATGGTGCGCATTGTTTCTGACGGAGATGGGAAAAAGCGGCCAGAAGGCCAGGTGGTCAAAATCCTTTCCCCTGGTACCGACCATATTGTGGGCACCTTTGAATCCATCAAAGGCTTTGGCTTTGTGACTTGTGATGACAAGCGTTTTACCCAGGATATTTTCATTGCCAAAGGCGACACCATGGGGGCCGTGGACGGGCACAAAGTGGTGGTGAAGTTAACCAAGCGGCCGGAGGGAAACCGCAGCCCAGAAGGCGTCATCACCGAAATTTTGGGCCACATGGACGACCCGGGGGTGGATATTTTATCCATCGTTCGCCAGTATGGATTGCCCGGCGAGTTTGACGAGGCCGTCATGGCCCAGACGGAAAAAGTGCCGTTGGAAATTACGTCGGCAGAACTGGAAAGCCGGGAAGATTTCAGAAATTGGGTGACGGTGACCATCGACGGCGACGACAGCAAGGACTTTGACGATGCCGTCAGCCTTACCATCCTGGAAAACGGCAACTTTGAACTGGGGGTACACATTGCCGATGTCAGTCACTATGTGACAGAAGGTTCGCCGCTGGATCAAGAGGCGTTGCGCCGGGGTACCAGTTATTATTTGGTGGACCGGGTGATTCCCATGCTGCCCCATAAGCTTAGTAACGGTATTTGCTCCTTAAACCCCGACGAGGATCGTCTCACTTTAAGCTGTATTATGGAAATTGATCGAAGCGGCAATGTCTTAAGCCACCGGGTGGTCAAAGGCGTCATCCATTCCCATGCAAGACTCACCTATTCCAACGTCAACAAAATCATACAGTTTGGCGATCCCGATCTTTCCAAAACCTACGAGGATCTGGTGCCAATGTTACTGGATATGAATAAACTGCGGCAGATTTTAAACCGTAAACGGCAAAAGCGGGGCAGCGTCAATTTCGATTTCCCAGAATCGAAGATTGTGCTGGACAAGGAAGGCCATGTGCTGGATATTTTGCCGGCAGAGCGCAACTGGGCCACCAATTTGATTGAAGAATTTATGCTGATCTGCAATGAAACGGTGGCAGAAGATTTCTTTTGGCAGGAAATTCCCTTTGTGTTCCGTAACCATGAAACGCCGGACATGGAAAAGATTGCAACCCTCAAGCGAATTTTGCGTCCCTTTGGCTATCGCATCAAGGGCCAAAACGAAGTCCATCCCAAGGAATTTCAAAGCCTGCTGGCCGAAATCGAAGACAAGCCAGAAGAGCATATTTTAAGCCGCATGGTGCTGCGGAGCATGAAACAGGCCAAATATCAGCCAGAAAACCTGGGGCACTTTGGTTTGGCGGCCAAGTATTATTGTCATTTCACTTCTCCCATTCGCCGCTATCCCGATTTACAGATTCACCGGATCATCAAAGAGGCGTTGGATGGAAAACTGACGGAGCGGAGAATGAGCCATTATGACCATTTGTTGGATGCCGTTTGCCGGCAATGTTCCTCCAAGGAGCGTCTGGCCGACGAGGCAGAGCGGGAGACGGATAAGCTGAAGATGGTGGAATATATGGAAGAACGGATTGGCGAAATCTATTCCGGACTCATCAGTGGCGTCACCAGCTGGGGCATTTATGTGGAGCTGGGTAACACCGTGGAAGGCATGGTGCCTTTAAGCACATTGGAAGACGATTTTTACGAATATCAAGAAGAGCAGCTGCAAGTGGTGGGCAAACACACCGGGCGCACCTTCCGTCTGGGAGACGAAGTGTGGGTACAGGTGGTTAAAGCCGACCGGGACAGCAGAACCATCGATTTTGCATTCACCGAAGAACCGTAAACAATGATTGGGGCCAGAGGCAGGTCATAAAGCGTCTGCCTTTGGCCATTTTTTGCCAAGGCGAAATTTGTCATGAATTTGTAATAGCTTTTTTGGCATAACTATGGTATAATCAAATACTGCAAAAGCTTTTGTGATAGAAAGAAGGTGACAGTCCATGGCAAAGGAAACGGGGATCAAGCTCATCGCCCAAAACAAAAAAGCATATCATGATTATTTCATCGAAGAAACCTTCCAGGCCGGTCTGTCGCTGGTGGGAACAGAAGTGAAAAGCCTGCGCCAGGGCAAATGCTCTTTGAAGGAAAGCTTCATCCGCATTGAAAACGGCGAGGCCCTTATCTATCAAATGCACATCAGCCCCTATGAACAGGGGAATATCTTCAACAAAGACCCCCTTCGGGTCAGAAGGCTTTTGCTGCACAAAAGAGAAATTGCCAAAATCCAAAACGCCATCACCGCCACCGGGTACACCGTGGTGCCGCTTAAGGTGTATTTTTCCAAAAGCTTGGTAAAAATCGATATTGCCATTGCCAAAGGGAAAAAATTGTACGACAAGAGAGATTCCATTGCCAAAAAAGACCAGCTGCGTCAAGCGGCCAAGGAATTTAAAGTGCGCAATTTAACCATGTGATGTTCACTGGTTTTTTGTGGGGATGTAATGGTTTCGACGGGAGTCTTGCAAGTAGAAATAGCCATCCGCAGGCCGGTAACTGCGTATCAAGCCGGAAACTTTGAAAAAGAAACGACAAAGATTATTCTTTCATGGCAGCTTAATGCTGCCCGTCAGCCTTTTGTTGCTCACAGCAAAAGAACCTGGCGCCGACTTTGTGAGGCACTATTCCGCCTAAGCTTTGCGGCGGGGTAAGAAACATGAAGCTACCAAAAATTGCGGGGCCTGCCTATGGGCGCCGCAATGAGGGAAGAAAAAAACACAGGCTGTGATGGGAGAAGTTTTTACCGATGGGCTTTCGGACAGGAGTTCGATTCTCCTCATCTCCATTTTTTTGGGCAGCCATAGGCTGCCCTTCTTTTTTTGCTCAAAATAGCGGCAAGGCCGGTTTTTGAGACAAAAAAACCAGTTTTTTCGTTCTGGAAAGGATTGGAAGGAAAAGGCTTGCGCCTTTTTTGGCCTGCCTTTATAATGAAACTAACAAAAGGCTTGGGCGTTTTTGGCCCCGGCTGCAGAGCTTTATGCTGGAAAGGGAAAGTATGGGACAAAATGTGCGGGATTTGTGGTAGAAAAGGAGGAAGGAGTATGAAACGTGTAATCTCGATGATTTTGGTGGCAATGATATGTCTTTGTTCTTGGATGTGTGTACCAGTTGCGGGAGCGTCATTTTCACCGCCTTCCCAGGAGCGGGCCGTATGGATTTCAACGGATCAGGCTGCTGTCATTAAGGACAACGGAGAGCTTTGGCTGCATCGGGCAGACATTACATATGCAACGGCAGAGACTGGATATAGCTATGTGGAAAATGCCGCACTTGGCGAAAGCAAGCGGTTGGCCACCAACGCCAAAGCCGTGACTTACTTAAACAATCATTTGATGGTGTTGCTCAATGATGGCAAATTATGCGGCTATCGGTTTTATCAAGGGGAAATTTATGGGCCGTTGGTGGTGATGGAACATGTGGCGGAAGTGACGCTGTACTGGGGTGCTTCTTTTCTGGTTCGCACCAACGGGGGAGAGCTTTACTCTGTTGCCATTGCTTCTACAGAATTTGACGGTATGTTGGATGCCGCGGATTACCAAGTGTCGAAAGTGGATCAAAATGTGGTGGATATCACCAATGAAGTGTATTTGAAAAGGGATGGGGTTTATACTCTTTCACAAGGAGCCCCCAGCCTGGTTAAAAGCCTGGATTTTACTGGGGCGGCCCAGGTTTGGAAGTATAAACGGGCTTATTTTGTGTTGACCGATACGGGAGAGCTATATAGCTGGGGCCTCAATCAAGGAGGCCTGCTGGGAAATGGCGGCCAGTATGACGGCTTTGAAAGGTTTTTCTATGTGGGCGGCAGAGAGCCTTACAATACATGGCAGCCGCGGGATATCCAGATGGATGCCATCAGCCATGTGCTTTCCGGCGTGAAAACCTTGTGGCCGACGGTCAATGAAGTGGTGGCACTGATGGAAGACGGCAGGATCCTTTGCTGGGGAGATGGAGAGCCGTTTCAGGTTTACATTGACGGCAATTTGAACATGGGTGAACTGAAGGTGCCAGCCGACATGACCGGCTATACTCCGCGGGAGAAAACACCAAGCCGCTGGGCTTATTATCCAGATGGCGAACTTTGGCAGGTGGAATTTCGTCCCGATGGTACCTTTTTGTTTGCAGTGGAATTGGAGCGGATGGTGGAAGCGGGGACATGGACTGCTTCGGGCGGCGGTACATCCCAGGGACAGGAGGCAAAGCCCATTGGCCAGCCGGTGTTAAACTTTGTCGATGTCAACAGTGAGGACTGGTATGCTCTGCCGGTGATGTGGGCAGTGGAAGCGGATGTGGCCAGCGGCACATCGGATAATACGTTTTCGCCGAAGACGGTTTGTACCCATGCAGAAGTGCTTACTTTCCTTTGGCGCTGCTATCGGCAAGCCATGTCCTTTGGTACACCTTTGACCACTAATCCTTACACCAACAGTGCCATTGAACCATCCAAGTATTATTATGATGCCTTACTTTGGGCCTATCAATCTGGCATGACCGATGCCGATTTGAATCCCAATGCGCCCTGTTCCCGCAGCGAGACGATGTACTATTTTTGGGCCTTTTTAAGGAAGCCGGATGTAGGGGATGTGTCCACATCTTTTACAGACATGCCTTCGGATCCAGAGCTTTCCTATGCCATTGGCTGGGCCGTCAAACAGGGCATTGCCAGCGGCACATCGGATACCACTTTTTCACCGAATGCTGCTTGCACACGGGCGGAAATCATTACATTTTTGTATCGAATGAAACATGTATAAAAATAATGAAATCCCGGCTCCATGAAACGCAGCGGCTTTGGTCGGGGACGGGAAAGGGAATTTGGGGAGGAAAGACAATGGAACAAAATAAAACAGAACACAAGTGGTATTTTAATCCGTCTTGCACACTGGCCGTGTGCCGGCCGGCGTATGTGGAACAATGGATGGATGTGCTGCAAAAAGCAGAGCCATCCATCCAGCTGCACACCGTCTGCTGTAAGTCGCCCCATGGGTTACCGGACGGGTCTGTGGTGGTGAACCATTGTTCTGGCTGTAACCGGCGGTTTGATGCCCAAGAAGGGCTTTCGGCGGTGACGGTTTGGGAAGTGCTGGACCAGATGGAAGACTTTCCTCTTCCCCAATACGGGCCTATGACGGTGACGGTCCATGATTCTTGCGCCTTTCGGGACAGGCCAAAGGTCCATGATGCGGTGCGGAGTCTGCTGAGAAAAATGGGGATTACCATTGTGGAAGCAGAATATAGCCGGGAAAAATCCGTCTGCTGTGGCGGCAGCAAATATGGCACCATCTCGCCGGAAGAGATGTTTTCCATGCAAAAACGGCGGGCCGAGCAGATGCCTTGCCAGTTGGTGGCCGTCACCTGTCCTTCTTGTATGAAATCCATGGCCATTGGCGGCAAGACGCCGGTGTATTTACCGGATTTGATTTTTGGAAAGAAAACCGATGTGGGGGAATTAAACTGGGATAAGTACCGGCAGGCGGTAACGGCCTATCAAAAGGCCCATAGCCTCTAATGACCATTGGCCTGATGGAAACATTTCTCCTTGGTTTTTCGTCTGACTGCATAGAAAGGGGGAATTGCCATGAAAAAATGGGAATGGCTGTTTTGTCTGCTGTTTGTATTGACTTTGGGTGGATGCGGACAAAAGAGTTCTGCCAAAATAGAAAGCCAATTGGCAAGGGAAGATGCCTGGGGCATTGTGCTGACGGCCAAAGATGTGACGTCAACAGGGCTGACGCTGGTTTGCAGTCAGCAGAAGAAGGACCTGGAAGGCGATTTGGAGACGGGATCTTATTTTTCTCTGGAACAAAAGCAGGAAACGAAATGGGAAAAAGTAGAGTATGTGGTGCCAGAAGACCAGGTGGGATGGACGCTGATGAGTTATTTGATTCCCAAAGGAGAGACGGTGGAGTGGGAAGTGGGCTGGTCAGTCCTTTATGGCAGCCTTCCGCCGGGTCAGTATCGGATTTTAAAAACCATTGACCGGGTGATGGAAACGGGAGAACAGGCCAATGCCGTTTATGGTGCAGAATTTGTGATTGAATAAGTTGCTTTAGAAGAAATAAAAGAATAATCAAAAACGCTGCTTTGTTTTGGAACAGGCGGCGTTTTTTTGATTTTGTGGGAGAACAGGAAAAGAAAGATGATTTGTGGAGAAAGACCATTGTTCTTCTTTTCCTACATTGCTATAATAAAAGAGAAGAAACTGCAATTTTTTCGAGAAAAAAGTTTGGATTTTATGGGACAGAAGGGAGTGGTCCAATGAGCAGATTAAGCATTATGACGCCCAACAAAGCCCAGATGGTGGTAGAAGGGCTTTATCAAGACGTGGAGCGGCGCATTGTGGCAAGCCCGCCGGGGCTTTGTCCGGTGGATATGTCGTTGGCGTTTTTGAAGGTCTGTCATGCCCAAACCTGCGGCAAGTGTGTGCCGTGCCGGGTGGGTCTGGGACAGTTACAGATGATGTTGGAAGAAGTGCTGGACGGCACGGCAACCGATAGCACGTTACAGTTGATTGAAACGACGGCCCGGGTCATTCGGGATACGGCAGACTGCGTCATTGGCTCGGAAGCGGCGGAGATGGTGCTGCGGGGTGTGCTGGGCTTTCGGGAAGACTATTTGGAACACATCCATAACCACAAATGCTTAGGCAATTTGAAAAACCCGGTACCTTGTGTGGCCCTTTGCCCGGCCCATGTGGATATCCCGGGGTACATCTCTTTGGTGGCCGCAGGGCGGTACGAAGAAGCGGTGCGCTTGATTCGCAAAGACAACCCCTTTCCCACGGCCTGTGCCTTTGTGTGTGAACACCCCTGTGAAGTGCGTTGCCGGCGCAATATTTTGGATCATGCGGTCAATATCCGTGGCCTCAAACGCTTTGCCGTGGAAATGGCCGGGCGGGTGCCTTCGCGCAAACGCCAACCTTCTACCGGCAAAAAAATTGCCATCATCGGCGGCGGCCCCAGCGGGCTAAGCGCTGCCTACTATTTGGCATTGATGGGCCATGAAGTGAAGGTCTATGAAAAGAGAAACCGCCTGGGCGGGATGCTGCGCTATGGCATCCCCAGCTATCGTCTGCCGCGGCCTTCGCTGGAGATGGATATTGAAGCCATATTAGCCACCGGCGTGGAGGTACAAACGGGTGTCACCATTGGTGAAGACATTTCTTTGGCCCAGCTGCGCAAAGAATATGACAGCGTGTATATTGCCATCGGGGCCCACAACGATAAAAAGCTGGGCATCGAAGGGGAAGACAAACGCGGCGTGTTGTCGGCGGTGGAAATGCTGCGGGCCATTGGCGACGAACATTTTCCGGACTTTACGGGAAAAACCGTCGTGGTGGTTGGCGGCGGCAATGTGGCCATGGATGTTTGCCGCTCGGCAGTACGTCTGGGAGCAAAGAAAGTGACGGTGGTGTACCGCCGCAGAAAAGAAGACATGACGGCTTTGCCGGAAGAGGTGGAAGGCGCCATTGCCGAAGGATGCGAAATTGCCGATTTGCAGGCGCCGTTACGCATCGAGTATGACGCAGAAGACCAGGTGACGGCTTTTTGGACGAAACCGCAGATGATTGGCGCTATGGACGAAGCCGGACGGCCGAAACCAGGCCCAAGCAAAGAACCGGAAAAACGGTTCCCTTGCGACTTGGTGCTCATTGCCGTAGGCCAAGGCATCGACTCCAACCGCTTTGCAGAAGAAGGGGTGCCGGTCAAACGGGGCACCATTGCGGCTTTGGATAGCAGCGGTGTGGAAAACGTATCGGGCGTATTTGCAGGCGGCGACTGTGCCACAGGCCCCGCCACGGTCATCCGTGCCATTGCCGCCGGGAAAGTGGCCGCGGCCAATATCGATGAATATTTGGGCTTTAACCACGAAATTGGCTATGACGTGGAAGTGCCTGCGCCAACCCTTGCGGCCAAGCCAAAAATGGGCCGGGTGAACCAGGCAGAAACACCGCCGGAAGAACGCAAAGACAATTTCGAAGCCTTTGAACGGTGTATGTCCATGGCCGAAGCCCAGCAGGAAGCCAACCGCTGTCTGCGTTGTGACCACTTTGGGTATGGCATTTTTAAAGGAGGGAGGACGCAAAAATGGTAAAGCTTACAATTGATGGAAAAGAAGTATTGGTTCCAGAGGGCAGCACCATTTTGGAAGCAGCCACACAAGCCGGCATCCAAATCCCCACCCTCTGTTATTTAAAAGACATCAACGAAATCGGTGCCTGCCGGGTTTGCGTGGTGGAAGTGAAGGGCAACGACAAACTGGTGGCCTCTTGCAACAATGTGGTGCGGGAGGGGATGGAAGTGACCACCAATAGCCACCGGGTGCGGGAAGCCAGAAAGACCAATGTGGAATTGATGCTCTCCCGCCACGATTGCCAATGCCCCACTTGTGTCAGAAGCGGCAACTGTGGCTTGCAGGCCCTTTCCAATGAATTGGGCCTTTTCCGCCAACCCTATGAAAAACGGGTGCCAAAAATGAAAATCAAAAAGAATTTCCCGCTGATTCGCGACCAGGCCAAGTGCATCGAATGTATGCGCTGTGTACAGGTATGCGACAAGGTGCAGGGGATGAACGTATGGGACGTTTCGGGCACCGGGTCCCGGACGGTCATCGATGTAAGTCACAACCGGGAAATCGAGGATTCCGACTGTACCCTTTGCGGCCAGTGCATCACCCATTGCCCGGTGGGCGCACTGCGGGAATATGACGAAACGGACGCCGTCTTTGACGCCATCGACGATCCGAAAAAAATCACGGTGGTGCAAATTGCGCCGGCTGTCCGGGCGGCCTGGGGCGAACCCTTTGGCCTCAAACGAGAAGATGCCACGGTCAAACGACTGGTTTCGGCGTTGCGGCAGTTGGGCTTTGACTATATTTTTGATACCAACTTTGCAGCCGACTTGACTATCATGGAAGAGGGCAACGAACTGCTCAAACGGTTACAAGAAGGGGATTTGGACCGGTATCCCATGTTTACTTCTTGCTGTCCCGGCTGGGTACGGTTTTTAAAAGGCCAGTATCCGGAATTGACCGACCGGCTTTCCACGGCCAAATCGCCCCAGCAGATGTTTGGCGCCATGGCCAAGACCTACTATGCCCAAATTTTGGGGGTGCCGGCCGATCAAATTTACACGGTTTCGGTGATGCCTTGCCTGGCCAAAAAACGGGAAGCAAGCCTGCCCACCATGAACGACTCCGGGGCAGAGCATGACGTGGATGTGGTGTTGACCACAAGAGAAATTGACCGAATGCTGCGGGCGGCCCAGGTGAAGGTGCTGCAGTTGGAAGAAGAAGAGTTTGACGCACCCCTTGGCGTTGGCACCGGGGCGGCAGTGATTTTTGGCACCACCGGCGGCGTGATGGAAGCGGCGTTACGCAGTGGGTATTATTTGGCCATGGGCGAAAATCCACCGGTGGATGCCTTTTGCGCCGTGCGCGGCACAAAGCCTTGGCGGGATGCGACGTTCCAGTTGGGCGAAGCCAAGCTTCGGGTGGCCGTGGTCAGCGGATTGGCCAATACCAGAAAATTGGTGGAAGAAGTGAAAAAAGGCCGGGTACATTATCACTTTGTGGAAGTGATGGCCTGTCCCGGTGGCTGCGGCGGTGGCGGCGGTCAGCCCATTTGGGAAGGAGAAGAACTGGGTGCTGTGCGTGGCAAACTGTTGTATCAGTTGGATGAACAAAGTGCCCTGCGGTTCTCCCATGAAAATCCAGCCGTTTTGGCTGCCTATGAAAGTTATTTGGAAGCGCCGCTTTCCCATCGGGCCCATCAGTTGCTCCATACCGATCACCATGGCTGGGAAATGCCAAAGGCAGTTCGGGTGGAAGAATAAGAATCGAACAGAAACAGAAAAAAGAGGTTTCTCCAAAAGGAGAAACCTCTTTTTCGTTGGACTTCTTTTCCATTTATTTGGTGTGTTCCAATTTTTTCACCGTCAGGCGATGCAAAACCACCAAAGCAATCAGCAAGGCGGCTAAGGATACAATCCAAGTCAGCACCAAGCTGGTGGTGATACCGGCCACAATATAACCGGCCAAGCAACAAACGGCCGTCACCGCAGCATAAGGAATCTGGGTGGAGACGTGGTCGATGTGCTTACAGGTGGCCCCGGTGGAGGACAAAATGGTGGTGTCCGAAATCGGGGAGCAGTGGTCGCCAAAGACAGAGCCGGCCAGTGTAGCGGCCAAGGCGATGATGGTCAAATGAGGTGCCACTTTGCTACAAATGTCGGCAATGATGGGGATCAAAATCCCAAAGGTGCCCCAGCTGGTGCCCATGGAAAAGGACAAGAACCCGGCCACCACAAAGATGATGGCAGGAATGAGCATCACAGGCATGTTGCTTTGGGCCACCAAATTGCTGACATATTCCCCGGTGCTCAGTAAGTCCCGGCAAACGCCGCTGATGGTCCAGGCCAGTGTCAAAATGATGATGGCCCCGGTCATGGATTTGACGCCTTCGCCAATGCCTTCCATAAAGGCGCGGAAGGTGATGATTTTTCTTGGAATAAACAGGAAAAAGGCAACGATCAAGGCCGCAAAACTGGACAAGGCCAACGCCGGGCCGGCATCGGTGTTACCAAAGCCTTCGGCAATGGTCATGCCGCCTGCAAAATAACCGCCTACGTACAGCATGGATAAAATGGAGAAAATGATCAGCGCCACAATGGGGATAATCAAGTCCCAAACGGTGCCCTTGGGCGAAATTTCCAGGTTTTCCAGCTCGCTATTGCTGCTGGAAGAGATGGCCGACTGACTGTAGTCCAAATCGCCATGTTTCATGGCCATTTCTTCAAATTTTTCCATCGGCCCAAAATCCAACTGCTTAACAGAAAGCACCACCACCATGACGATGGTCAAAATGGCATAAAGATTAAAGGGGATGGACTGCATGAACGAATGCATGCCGTTTAAGCCGGTATCGCCCATTTGGCTGATGACTGAAGCGGCCCAGGAAGAAACCGGGGCGATGATACAAACGGGTGCAGCCGTGGCGTCGATGATATAGGCCAGCTTGGCATGGGATACCCGATGCTTGTCCGTCACAGGACGCATGACGGTGCCGACGGTTAAGCAGTTGAAATAGTCGTCGATGAAAATCAGTGCCCCCAATGCACTGGTGGCCAGCTGTGCCCCAACGCGGCTTTTGATCTTGGTGCTGGCCCATTGGCCGTAGGCTCTGGAGCCACCGGCTTTTGTGATGATGACAACCAATGCCCCCAAAAAGCAAAGGAAAATGACAATGGGAATATTCCCAGACAGCTTGTCACTCATCAAAGTGACGGTGGTGTCCATGGTGTGGACAGCCACATTGATCCACCCATCGCAGGTGTAATAGGCATAAATGCCGGTTCCTGCCAAAATGCCGATGAGCAAAGAAGAAATGACTTCCTTGCTGGCCAGCGCCAGCCCGATGGCGATGACTGGAGGCAGAATGGATAAAAACCCAACTTGAATTGGTTCCATAATACAACGATTCCCTCCCTAAAATACAACCTTCCTTTGGTTTGCATGAAAAGTTTCCATAAACTCAATCATAGCATAAGGCGCAGAGGGTTGCAACAAGTGGGAGGGAAGTTTCGCTATTTTGTTAATTGTGTGGGAAAAAAGTCGAATTTGGTGGATTTTTTTCAAATTTTAATCGTCGGTTGTGGAAGATTCTGCGGATACGGCATCTTCGGCTTTCTCCATTTCTTCCACAGGGATTACCTGGGCCTTTGGAGTGTCCTCTTGGGAGATGTCATATCCGGCGGCCAAAATGACGCCTTCCGCCTTGGCAGGTGTGGCCAATTTTTGCTGCAAGGCAATGATTTCTTGTTCCAAGCGGTTACGCAGGGAGCTCCATTGGGAGGACTGCTGCAAAAGCTGGGTCCGGGCGTTTTGCTCTGCCTGTTTTTGCCGGTTTAATTCGGTTTGCAGGGCGTGGATGGTCTGGTCCTTTTTTTGCAGGGTTTGTTTCAAATCCTGGGCCATGGCTCCTGTCTGAGATGGGCGGAAAAAGCCGGTATCCAGCACCTGGAACTGGGCTGATACATAGCACTCCCCATAGTGGGAAGGGGAAAGACAGGTGGCTTTTTGCGCTGCGGCAAAGGGGGCATAATGGCGGCTGACGGGGAAGAAGGTTTTGCCGTTTGTTTGGGAAAAGGTATAAAGCAGGCGGTTTTGGCCGGCGGCAGAAACAAACAGGCCATCGGGCGTGACAAACAACGCCGTCTGGTGGAGGGCAGAGGCTGTATAAAGCAGTTGGGGACTATCGGCCACGCCGTCTTTCACCTGGCGATAGAAAAGCCGCGCTGTTTTTTCGTTTCCATAAAGATAGCAAAGATGTAATATCCCTTCGTGCCAAAGGGCAGAATAATCTAAGATGGCATCGCCGTCATTGGAAAGCAAAATGGTCTGTCCTTCTTCGGGTAGAAAAATCATTTGCTGCCGTTTGGGCGAAAGGAAGCCCAAAACGGGATGGGTGGCGTCAAAGAAACGCAAAGGGCTTGTGGGTGAGAGGAGGGCCAATTCTTTGGGAGAAGAGACAAAGTCACAGGAAAACAGGGTTTGGTTTCCAACAAAATAGCAATGGGTGCCGGTGGAGCCTTGGGAAAAGAAACAACATTCGCTTTGGGTGGCCTGGGCGGGCAGCATCAGTTGCTGGCGCTGCCCCAGGGTGCCATCGCCATGGAGCAGGGCCAAAAGGCCCCGGTCTTCTGGTGTGATGCCAAACAAAAGGGTCTGGCCTTGTTTCGTTTGCAACACCTGGCTTTGTTTGAGAGAGAGTAGGGGCTTTTGATGACAGAAAAAGGTGTTGTTTTGTTGCAAATACAACAGACTTTCCCTTCCTTTTTGTGGTAAAAATGTAGTAGACAACTTCCATTCCTCATTTCGTGTTTTTCTATTCCTATGCACCAGAAAGAAAAGTTATCCGCAAAAGAGGCTGGCGGGTTCGACTTTCTTTTTTTTGGTGGCTATGGTATGATAAGGCGAAGAAGGAAACAAGCAGGGCAAACGAGGGTTTGCAGAAAGGAGGGGGTCATGGAATCATTGCCTTTTACCCATTTACATGTGCATACAGAATACAGCTTGTTGGACGGTTCGGCCAAGCTGATGGAATTGGTGCAGCGGGCCAAGGAGCTGGATATGAATAGTTTGGCCATCACCGACCACGGGGCCATGTATGGGGCCATTGAATTTTATAAAGCCGCCAAGGAAGTGGGCGTTAAGCCCATTATCGGCTGTGAGGTGTATGTGGCGCCAAAATCCCGTCTAATTAAAGACAACTCCCAAGGGTTCAGCTATTATCACTTGGTGTTGTTGGCAGAAAATGAGACGGGGTATGCCAATTTGGTGAAAATCGTCTCCTATGGTTTTTTGGATGGCTTTTATTATAAACCACGGGTGGACCGGGAGATTTTAGAAAAATACCACGAAGGGATCATTGCTTCCAGCGCATGTCTGGCCGGGCCTGTGGCGCGGACCATTTTGCAGGGCAGTTACGAGGAGGCCAAGACCATTGCCTTACAATATGAAGAAATTTTCGGCAAGGGTAATTTCTTTTTGGAACTGCAAGACCATGGCATGGTGGAGCAAAAGAAGGTAAATCAAGCCCTTTTGAAAATCCATGAGGAAACGGGAATCCCTCTCATTGCCACCAACGACAGCCATTATATCTATCCGGAAGATGCCGAAAGCCACGACATTTTGCTTTGCATCCAAACGGGAAAAACCATCCACGACGAGGACCGGATGCGCTATGAAGGCGGCCAGTTTTATTTGAAAAGCAAAGAGGAGATGTACGCCCTCTTTCCCTATGCCAAAGAGGCATTGGAAAATACGCAAAAAATTGCGGACCGGTGCAATGTGGACTTTGTGTTCCATGATTTAAAATTGCCCCGGTTTTCGGTGCCCGATGGAAAAACGGCATCTCAATATTTACGTCAACTTTGCGAAGCAGGGTTTTCGCGCCGTTATCCCCATGCCGACGAGGCGCTGCGCAAGCGGCTGGAATATGAATTAAAAACCATCGAAAGCATGGGCTATGTGGACTATTTTTTGATTGTATGGGACTTTATCAAGTTTGCCAAGGACCATCAAATCATGGTGGGGCCGGGGCGCGGCTCGGCCGCCGGCAGTGTGGTCAGCTACTGTCTGGACATCACCACCATTGACCCGGTGCAGTATAACTTGATTTTTGAACGGTTCCTCAATCCCGAACGAGTTTCCATGCCCGATATTGACGTGGACTTTTGTTACGAAAGACGCCAGGAAGTCATTGACTATGTGGTGGAAAAATACGGCGAGGACCATGTGGCCCAAATCATTACCTTTGGTACCATGGCCGCCCGGGGCGCCGTCAAAGACGTGGGGCGGGCGCTGGACCGGCCCTATGCGGAAGTGGATAAAATCAGCAAGATGATTCCCATGGAATTGGGGATTACCATTGAAAAGGCGCTGAAAATGAACCCGGAACTGAAAAAACGGTATGAGGAAGAAGAGGACGTGAAATATCTGTTGGATATGAGTATGCGTCTGGAGGGCCTGCCCCGCCATGCTTCCACCCATGCCGCAGGGGTTGTGATTTGCCGGGACCCGGTGATGGAATATGTGCCTTTAAATAGCAACGACGGCGCCATCACCACCCAGTACACCATGACCATTTTGGAAGAGCTGGGGCTATTAAAAATGGATTTTTTGGGGCTGCGGACACTGACGGTCATTCAAAATGCCGTCAAAGAAGTGGAGCGCAGCCAAGGCATTCATCTGGATATGGACCATATCCCCTTGGATGATGCCGATGTGTATCAAATGATTTCCCAAGGAAAAACAGAAGGCGTCTTCCAGTTGGAAAGTGCCGGGATGAAGTCCTTTATGAAAGAGCTTTTGCCCAGCCGTCTGGAAGACTTGATTGCGGGGATTTCCCTTTACCGGCCGGGCCCCATGGACTTTATTCCCAAATATATCAAAGGGAAAAATAACCCGGACAACATCCAATATACCCATCCTTCCTTGGAGCCTATTTTGGAAAACACCTATGGTTGTATTGTTTATCAGGAACAGGTGATGGAAATTGTGCGGAAGTTAGCCGGTTATTCCCTGGGCCGAAGCGATTTGGTGCGCCGTGCCATGAGTAAGAAAAAGGCAGAAGTGATGGCCAAGGAGCGGCAAAACTTTGTCTATGGCATCGAAGGCCAGGTGCCAGGCTGTGTGCAAAACGGCATCGAACCGGCGGTGGCAGAAAAAATCTTTGACGAAATGACCGACTTTGCCAAATATGCCTTTAATAAGAGCCACGCCGCCTGCTATGCGGTGGTGGGGTATGAAACGGCCTATCTAAAATATCACTATCCAGTGGAATTTATGGCGGCCTTGATGACATCTGTCATGGACAACACCACGAAAGTGGCCGGATATATTGAAGAATGCAAAAAAATGGGGATCCAGCTTTTGCCGCCGGACATCAACGAAGGTTTTGCCGCTTTTTCCGTTTCCGGCGGAAAAATTCGGTTTGGCCTGGCGGCCATCAAAAGTGTGGGACGCAACACCATCCGGGCCTTGGTGGAAGAGAGGGAGAAAAACGGTCCCTTCCAATCCCTCACCGATTTTTTAAAACGGATGGACAACAAGGACTTGAATAAACGGGCGGTGGAAAGTTTCATCAAAGCCGGGGCCATGGATAGCCTGGGTGGAGAGCGCAGCCAATATATGGCAGGATACAAAGGCATTTGGGATGGCATTCTTTCGGCCCGGAAAAACAACCTGGAAGGCCAGCTGGATTTGTTTGGCTTTGGCGCCCAGGAAGAAGAGACGGTGCAGCTGGAAGACGCTTTGCCAAAGGTTGCACCGTTCCCAGTCAAAGAAAAACTGGCCATGGAAAAGGAAGTGCTGGGCATTTATGTCAGCGGTCACCCCTTGGCCGAGTATATGGATGTGCTGCAAAGAAAAGTCAGCTGTCAAAGCAGGGATTTGTTGGCCGAGCGGGAAGAAGACGTGGTGGCCGACGAGTCGCGGGTGATTTATGGCGGCGTGATCACGGAAAAAACGGTGAAATATACGAGAAATAACAAAGTGATGTGCTTTTTGAAGGTGGAAGATTTATTTGGGGCCATTGAAGTGGTGGTCTTTCCCAATACCTATGAAAAGTGCAATCCCTTTTTGGAAGAAGACGCCATTGTGTTGGTGGAAGGCAGGGTGCAAATTGCGCCGGAAGAAGACGGCAAGATTGTAGCAGAAAAAATCAAGCCGTTGGAAGGGGCAGAAGAAGAAGAACCCAAGGAAGTGCCAAAGGAAGCGCCAGCCAAAAAACAGGTATTATTTTTGAAAATTGACACATTATCGGTATTAGAGGAGATTACGCCGATTTTGCTGTCCCACCGCGGTTCCATTGTGGTAAAGGTGCGCAATGTGGAAACGGGAGAGCTTTTGATGACAGAAGCTTCCAACTGGGTGGATGGCAGTGCGGCGCTTTTGGAAGAGTTAAAGGCACGTCTTGGGGAAGGCTGTGTGGTGCTGCGGTGATTTTTCCTGCGGCAGGGGAATTTTGTTGCGTCAAAAGGGGAAAGATGGTATACTGTGACCGAATGTGTATGAGAAAAAAGGGCCGGCCCTGTGGGCCGGGAAAGGTGAGAAAAAGATGAGAAGAACAAAAATTGTATGCACCCTTGGCCCCGCCACTGACAGTAAGGAAAAAATGAAGGCGTTGATTTTAAATGGGATGGATGCCGCCCGCATCAACTTTTCCCATGGCACCTATGATACCCATACGGTGCTTATCAACGACTTAAAGGCAGCCAGAGAAGAACTCTCTGCCCCCATTCCGCTGCTTTTGGACACCAAGGGCCCAGAAATTCGGGTCAAAAAGTTTGCCAAAAACAAAGTGTATCTGGAACCAGGCAGCCTCTTTACACTGACCACCAGGGAGGTGGAAGGGGACGAAACCATAGTTTCAGTCACCTATGAACATTTACCAGAAGATTTGAAGAAAAACAGCCGGGTGCTGCTGGACGACGGGCTGGTGGAGTTAAAAGTGCTTCGTCTGACCGATACGGACATTGAATGCGAAGTGGTAAACGGCGGCTTTTTAAGCTCCAATAAAGGTGTGAATGTGCCCGATGTCTATGTCAATTTGCCCTCTTTGACGGAGCGGGATGTGGAAGACATCAAGTTTGGGATTAAAATGGGCTTTGACTATATTGCCGCTTCCTTTATCCGCAGCGCCAACGACGTTATCAAAATTCGCCGGGTATTGGAAGAAAACGGCGGCAGCGACATCAACATCATTGCCAAAATCGAAAACCGGGAAGGTGTACGCAACATCGACGAAATTTTGGAAGTGGCCGACGGCATCATGGTGGCCAGAGGCGATTTGGGGGTGGAAATCCCCATTGCCGAAGTACCGCTGGTGCAAAAGGAATTGATTAAAAAAGCCAACCAGGCTTGTAAACCGGTCATCACGGCCACCCAAATGTTAGAAAGCATGGCCACAAACCCTCGCCCCACCCGGGCCGAAGCCAGCGACGTGGCCAATGCCATCTTTGACGGCTCCGACGCCATTATGTTAAGCGGCGAAACGGCCCAGGGAAAATATCCCGTGGAAAGCGTATCGACCATGGCCAATATCGCCTTGACCACCGAAAGCAGTATCAACTATATCAAACGGCTGCACCAGCAGTTTCAGCAGGAGCAGACCAACATCACAAACGCCATCAGCTATGCGGCCTGCACCACGGCGGCCGAGCTGAACACCAGCTGTATTTCCACCGTCACCAAAAGCGGTTTTACGGCGCGGATGATTTCCAAATTCAAACCTACTTGCCCCATTGCGGCCAGCTCGTTTCAAGAGCGGGTGTGGCGGCAGCTGAATCTGGTTTGGGGCTGCAAGCCGGTGCTTTTGGGCGAAATCATTGAAGACAGCAAGGTCTTTGAACTGGCCACAGAAACGGCCATCAAAAGCGGCCTGGCGGCCAATGGGGATACCATTGTCATTGCCGTTGGGGTGCCGGTGGGCGTATCTGGCTCCACCAACACCATGCGGGTGGAAATTGTGGGGGATGTGATTTGTAAAGGCCGGGGCGTTGGGATGCAAGTGGTCAGCGGCAAGGCCAACGTCATCAAAGTCTTTGACCAAGCGCAAAAAAAGTTTAAAGCGGGCGACATTTTGGTGACAACCAATACTTGTAACGAATTGACGCCCTTTGCCAAAAAAGCCAGCGCCATTGTGGTTGGCCCCATGGACCAAGGCGAAAACTGTCATGCGGAAATTTTGGGCCACGCCTTGGATATTCCTGTGGTGATTTGCAATTCTAAAGTGACAGATTTGATTAAAGACGGAACCCTCATCACGGTAGATGCCGAGAAGGGGTTTGTATATGCAGGCGTGCCAAACGCCTAACAAAAAGGATACCGAAAAGGAGGAAACAAAATGAAAAAGTATGTTTGCAGTGTTTGTGGCTATGTGTATGATCCAGCGACTGGGGATGAATCCCAGGGCATCAAACCAGGCACCCCATTTTCTGAATTGCCAGACACTTGGGTATGCCCTCTTTGCGGCGTAGGCAAAGATGACTTCGAAGAACAATAAGAAGGGTTTTTGATGGAAGACAAACAGTTGGAAAACATGATCGCAGCCTTAGAAATGTTTTATGAAACCAATGGCTACGAAGACTTCTACAAAAACGAACTGCAAAAACGCACACCGGAACAGATTTATGAATTGTATGAAGAAACCTTCGGCAATTCGTTGATTTGAGCCAAAAAAGGGCTTCGTCCTTGGACGCAGCTTCTTAAGAAAACAAAGATGGCTGCAATCCTTACCTACAAAGGATTGCAGCCATTTTCTTTTTGCTGAGGTTGTTTTCTTTTGAAGAGGGCTATCGCAATTTCCAAGAAGAAAAGCAAAAACCATGTTTTCTTCTTGGAAAACCGCTTTGGACGAACCCCTGTTTCTTTTTGTTAGGCCAGGGATGCTTTTTGTTTTTCCATGGCAGAAAGTTGTTTCAATTCTCGGCCAGCCAAAATCCCGGCCAGTGCACCGGCCGTTAAGTCGGCCACAGGGGCGGCAAACATGACGCCGTCGATACCAAAAAACAGTGGTAAAATCACTAAAAGCGGCAGCAGGAACAGGATCTGCCGGGTGAGAGAAAGGAAGATCCCTTTGATGGGTTTGCCGATGGAGGTAAAGAAGTTACCGGTCAAAGGCTGCACCTGGTTTAAGAAGGTGCAGAACAAATAAATCCGGAAATATTGTTCGGCAAAGTGGAAATATTCTTCACTGCCGGAACCAAAAAAGCCAATGATCTGCCGCGGGAACAACTGGAAGCAGAAGAAGGCCACCACAGAAATGCAGGTGCCAAGCTTGACCGCCAGCAAGTAGGTATTTCGTACCCGTAGATAGTTTTTGGCGCCATAGTTAAAGCTGATGATGGGCTGAATCCCTTGGGAAATACCGATGATTAAGGCAAAGTACAGCATGTTTACCTTAGAAATGATCCCGGCGCAGGCCAGGGGAATTTCACTGCCATAGGAAGAAGAAGCACCATAATAGGTCAGGGTATTGTTTAAAACGATCTGCACCACCATCATGGCCATCTGGTTACAAAAAGGCGTCATGCCCAAAGAGGCAATGCGGCGAAAATAGGTGAAAGACGGCAAAAAATGCTCTTTGTGCAACGTCACCGTATGGAACCGTTTTAAATATCCCAACACCAAACAAGCCGAAACCACTTGCCCAATGACCGTGGCCCAGGCGGCGCCGGCCATGCCCATGTCAAACCCAAAGATCAAAATGGGGTCTAAGATGGTATTTAAAATGGCCCCGACTAGGGTGCAGAACATGGAAAAACGAGGGCTGCCGTCGGCCCGGATGAGACTGCTGGCGCCGGTGGTGAGAATCAAAAATGGAAATCCCAACGACGTGATGCCAGTATAGATGCGGGCATATTCCAAAATTTCGTTGGTGGCGCCAAAAAACATCAACATCTTTGTTAACGTCAACCGCGCCAGAAGGAATAAAGCAATGCCCAATAAAATCATCATGGTGATGGCTTTGCCGGCAAAATGAGCGGCTTCTTCCTTTTTCCCCTCTCCCAGGCGAATCCCAAAGTTAGAAGAAGCACCGATGCCGCACAAAAGCGAAAGTGCCGTACAGGTGATGGTAAGTGGAAAGGCCACGTTGGTGGCGGCGTTACCAAGCATCCCCACACTGCGGCCAATAAAAAACTGGTCCACCATATTATAAAGTGCGCTGACCAGCATAGAGATGATGCTGGGGATGGCAAACCTTGCCAAAAGCGGCAAAATCGGCTCGCTACCCAGCGGATTGAGATCGTTTTTTGTCATTTGGAGCCCCCCTTTATTTGTTACTATCCTAACATATTTGGGGGTAAAAGTAAATCTTCTGGCAAGAAAAGTTCAATTTCTATGGTTTTGTAGAGAAAAAGTAAGAATTTTGTTTCAATTTTGTGGTTTTATCTATGGTATAATAGGAAAAAAATGAAAAAAATGAGGGCTTCATTTTTGTAAGGGAGGGTTTCCATGAAAGGCGAAAAAAAACTGGCAAAACGGCGAAAGGCGGCTCTTTTGGCGTTGTTTTTGGCGGCGTTGATGGTGCTGAGCATTTTGGCGCCGGTGATGCAGGTGTTTGCCTATGGTGCAGAGTTGACCTATGAGGGGGAAAGTCACCAGCCAAACGGCACGTTTTCTTTGGTCCAAAACGATCAGTTCTCCATCAAAGGACAGGTGGGCTTTGATATCAATGGCGTCAACCGCTATATTGTTGACGAGGTGGTGCCGTTTCATTTCACACTGGAAAACAAAGGCGGCCCCTTTCAGGGCCAGTTACAGCTGCGGGTCAATCAGGCCTATAGCGACACGGACTACTCCAGCCAGTACATGCTCTATTATGTACCAGTGGAATTGACGGGAAGCGGCACAACGGAATATGACATGTATGTTTCGGTGCCCACCATCACCAGTGTGTTTTCGGTGCGGTTGGTGGATGAAGAAAACAAGGTGGTCTATTCCACCGAAGTCTTTGCAAAGCCTTCCGACTGGCGCTCGGCTTGGACCGGCATTGTCAGTGACCATCCCCAAGAGCTGAACTATTGGCGCAGTATGGATGAAAGAAACAACGATAGTTTCCATACGGAGACGGCAGATTATACTTATACCTATGAAGCACCGCCTTCTGGTACCTTTTTTGGCACAACGCTTCTAAAACCGGAAGAACTGCCAAACAATTGGGCGGCGCTGCAAAATTTCCGGATTCTTGTCATCAATGACTGCACCACCCAAAGCTTTACCGAAGAACAGAAACAAGCGTTATTGGAATGGGTGGAAAGCGGCAGATTATTGGTGTTAGGCAGCGGGGAAAACGGCAGCAAGGTCCTTGGCGGCCTGTCCGATGTGTTTCCTGTCACGCAGGTGGATGCCACCATACAAAGAACGACCACTTTTTCTGAAATTCATGCCTCTGCCGATTTGACTTTAAGCCAGGCGCAGTTGCCCAATGGACAAGTATTGATGGAAGACGATGGCGTTTGCTTGGCTTCTTATGAAAAAGTTGGCAATGGTACCGTATTGCTTTGTGCCTGGGATTTGGGCAAAAACCCAACGGCGTCCATGGAAGGTATGGACCGAATGATGGAGCTATTGATGGAGTCTTGTAATCCAAACGTCTTTTCCTTGCGGGATTCCAACTATTATTATCAAAGCAATATCAGTGACTTGCAAAGCATCTCCAAGCGCCTGGCCCCGCCGGACATGGATATCATGCGGATTCTCTTTTTGGGATTGGCCGGGTATGCCTTACTGATTGGGCCAATTTTATATATTGTACTGAAAAAAATCGACCGCAGAGAGCGGGCCTGGGTGGTCATCCCTTGTGGCGCTGTGGTGGTTAGCTTGCTTGTGGTGGGCTTTTCTTCCACCAGTAAGTTCCATCAGCCCTTTCTTTCCACCGCATCCATTTTCCCCTTGGAAGAAGGAGAAACCACCACGACGGCCAATGTGGCAGTATCGGTGATGGGCGGAAAGAAAGGCAGCATGGAAGTGGATTTTGGTGAGTCCATTTCGCCCTTTGGTATGAATAGCTATCAAGGGTACAATTTGTATCAAATGGGCAGCAACAACCATGTATTTCGCGGGTTATTGTATGGTGGTTCCAGTGAATATCAAACGATGACGTTTTATAATGAAAGCAGCTGGCAAGAAAACAGTTTCAACATGAAACAACCGGTGGATTTGGGCGGCACGGTGGAAGTCAATAGCACCGTAGACCAGGCCGGTTTGACCATTACGGTTACCAACAATACCCAGTTTGACCTCCAAGATGTGGTCTATAACATCGGCTCTTCTTATGTGAAAATGGATTATCTGCCAGCAGGCGAAAGCGGCAGCATGACCCTTTCCATGGATGACCAGGGCGATGAGTATGATAACTTGCGCAATTTGTTCCCTTATCAAGATGCGTCTCTGTTCCAGTCCTCGGCCGAAAGCGAACGGACCTATACCAAATGGCGGATGATTCGTCTGGACGAAAATGAATATAAACGGCTAAACGGAAAACTGTATGCCTTTTTTGACCAAAGTGTTTGGGATCAGACACCAACCATCAACGGCGAAGAGGCCATGGTCCAAAACATGACGCTGTTGACTATGGAAGTGCCGCTTTTGGTGGAAGGAAATGCCAATTATTATTTGCCATATGGCGTCATTTATGCCAACGATGTGGTGGACGAGAATGGAACGTCGCTGCTGTACACGTCGCAGGACATGGGCTTTTATGCTTCCAGTGCCGGGTATGCGACGGCCGTGTTTGAACTAAACGAGTTACGTCCAACCCAGCTTGGGATTCATTGGGAACTGTATGGCTACAGCAATGACGTTTTAAGCTTTGAACTGTATAACCAGCAGACCGGTCAATGGGAACTGATTTCGCTGGATGAAATGATGGATGCAACGCCTTATGTGAGCCAAGAAGGCAAGGTACAGGTGCGGGTGCCGGTAGAAGGCCGGGGAACGGATATTTGGATGGATGGTATGCGGCCGACCATCTCGGTGAAAGGGGGCGTACAGGAATGATTGAAGTAAAACATTTGGTAAAATGCTATGGCCAGTTTACGGCAGTGGATAATCTTTCCTTTGAAATCCCCACCGGCTGTGTGTTTGGCTTTGTGGGGCCCAACGGGGCCGGAAAGACGACGACCATGCGGATTATGGCCGGGCTTTTGCGTCAAACGACGGGAGAAGTGCTTTATGACGGCAAAGAAATGACCTCGGACCGGAAATTTTTGAAAGAAACGGTGGGGTATATGCCGGACTTCTTTGGGGTCTATGACAACTTGAAAGTAAAAGAATATATGGACTTTTTTGCCGGGACGTATTATATCCCGGTGGATGACCGCAAGGCGCTGATTGATAATTTATTACAGTTGGTGGACTTGGAAGAAAAGAAAGAAGCTTATGTGGATTCCCTTTCCCGCGGGATGAAACAGCGGCTTTGCCTGGCCCGCAGCTTGATTCATGATCCAGAATTATTGATTTTGGATGAACCGGCCAGCGGTTTGGACCCACGGGCGCGGGTGGAGATGAAAGAAATTCTAAAAACCTTGGGGGACATGGGAAAAACCATTCTCATTTCGTCCCATATTTTGCCGGAACTGTCGGAGATGTGTACCCAAATTGGGATTATCGATAAAGGCCGCATGCAAATTCAAGGCACCGTGGCCGAGATTATGCGGCAGCTGACGAAAAAACGGGTCTTTCATGTCAAAGTCTTGGACGAAACAGACGTGGCGGCAGCCCGCGCCAGAGAGTTTGCTTCGGTCAGAGACGTGGTGGAAGGAGAGCGGGAGATCCACTTTGCCTTTGAAGGAAGCGAAGAAGAACGGGCGGCCATTTTGGCCAGCATGGTGCGCGCCGGGGTACCGGTTATCGATTTTCGGGAACAGGAAGGCAATTTGGAAGAAATCTTTATGACCATTACGGGAGGGGGCCAGGCCGATGCGTAATCCAATTATTAAGCGGGAGATGCAAACGTCGCTGCGCAGTTGGAAGTTATTTTATGTGGTTTGTGCGTATGTGGCATTTTTGCTGCTGGTGGCCTATCTGTTTTTGGAAACGATGGTGTCCCAAACGGTGTATAGTGGGTTTGATCCCAAGGATGTGATTTATCTCTATGCGCTTTTATCGGGGATTCAACTGGCCTTTGTGCTTTTGGCCGTGCCGTCTTTGACGGCCGGCAGTATCAGCGGCGAGCGGGAACGGCAGACGTTGGATATCCTGCTGACCACAAAAATGACGCCGTTTTCCATTGTGTTTGGAAAGCTGGTGGCAGGGATTGGGCAGCTTTTGATGATGATTGTGGCAACCTTGCCGGTGTATGCCGTGTTGTATTACTTTGGCGGCATCTCCATTTGGCATATTTTAAGCACCACGTTGTATTTGATGGTGACGGCCGTCTTCATCGGGTCTTTTTCCATTTTGTTTTCTTGTATTTATAAGAGAACCATGATTTCGATGTTGGTGGTTTATGTGCTTTTTGGGTTATTGATTTTTGCAACGGCCGGTGGATATTTGATTTATCTGGCCTATATCAACAGCCAGGCGTCCATGTTAAACGTGATAGCTACGCCAAACCCATTGGCCTATTTAGGTTGCTTTGCCTTTAACCCCGGTGCCGGATTTTTCAGCTTGTTAAGCGTACAAATTGGCACCAACCCCATTCTTTCCTGGTTTGGGTATGCGGGGGCCATGCCTGCGTTGCCTTTGCCCACTTGGGTGATCAATGTGGTGGCAGAACTGGTGCTTTCTGTGGGCATTTTGGCGTTGGCAGCCAAGAAAATCAATCCATTGAAACGAAAATAAAACGAGGAAGAAATTTGGAAAGAAAGGAGATGCGCCATGGACCAAAAAGAACTGCTGCGCTTGTTAAAGCCATTGCGCCGCAAACGGAACAAAGAACAATGGATGCTCTTTTTGTCCCAAGGGCTTTTGGTGGGGCTTGGCTGTGGCGTATTGCTGCGGGCGGCGGGAAAAATCTGGGTGATTTCGGAAGAATGGGTCTGGACGATGCTTTTGCTTGCCCTTGGCGTGGCTTCGGCGGCGGTACGGCGATGGAAAAACCAAGAAAGCTGGCTGGAGACGGCAAAGGCCGCCGATGGCCTGGGGCTATCGGAGCGGATGATTACGGCTTATGAGTTATTGGGCAAAGAAGAACGGTCGCCTTTGGAGAAGGCGGCAGTGGAAGATGCGCTGGAGACGGCGAAAAAAACCGACTGGAAACAATATCGGTTTCATTGGCCCAAGCGGGAATGGAAATTCCTTTTGGTGCTTTTGGCCGTTTTTTTCCTGCTGGGGTTTTTGAAAAATCCCAACCGGGCCTATCCTCTGGAAACGGTGCAGATGGAAGTGACCCAGGCCGAAAAAGAGGCAGAGCAAAGCAAGGAAAAAGAGCTGCTTTCTTCTGCGGCCCAGAAAGACTTGGAAAAGACCCTTTCGGCCATGAAAAAAGAATTGAAGCAGTCCAAAACCGTAGAAGAAGGGATTCGGACGCTGGAAGAAACCCAGGCGGAGTTAAAAGAACTGGAAAAACAAGAAAGCAAGGACTTTTCGGCTTTAAAAGAAGCCCTCTCTTCCCAGGAGGCCATGGCACAAATGGCCCAGGCGGTGGCACAAAAAAACACCACTTCCCTTTCGGCGGCCATGGAGGCCTTTGCTGAAAGCCTTTCTTCCATGAGTGAGGAAGAGCTTGCGGCATTGGCTAAGGCATTGGAAGAAGCGGCAGAGCAGGCCCAAGAAAGCCAGTTAAAAGAAGCCCTTTCCCAGGCGGCAAGCCAGGTCGCCCAAGGGAGTCTCTCCGTGGGCACTCTCTCTTCTCTCAATCAAGCCATGGCCCAGGCTATCCAACAGGCCACCAAAGCCCAGGCCTCCATTTCTGCCGTCAATCAACAATTGAAAAACGCAGCCCAAAAACTGCAAGGCCAGTCTGGAAACGGGCAAAACGGCACAGGTGGAGAAGGCAGCGGAAGCGGCGAAGGGCAAGGCAAAGGAAACGGCAGCGGAGCCGGAGGCGGCACCGGGCAAGGCGGCCAGGGAAGTGGTTCCGGCGGTCAAGGCCGCGGCTTTGGTAGCGGGGAAGTCTTTGGAGAAGAAAATGCCGAAGCAGCCAACAAAGAAGGCTATGAAACCCAGTTGCAAGGCACTGACACCCTCTCCGGCACAAGCCAAACCGTCTCGGCCCAAATCATTGGCCAAGACGGCAAACAAGTGCCCCTGGAAGAAGTGTTGGGCGATTATAGCCAGGCCCAGTTAAACCGTCTGGAAGAAAGTAATGTGCCCTATGGGTTAAAAGAAATGGTGGAAACTTATTTTTCCACTTTGGAGCAATAAATTTGGAGCAATAAATCAATTCCGTCAGAAAGGAAGTGAATGCGTTGGGTTTTTCCAATCCTTGGGGGTTGTTGGCGCTGTTAGCGCTGCCGGTGATTGTGTTGTTTTATATTTTAAAACAGCGCCATCAAAGAAAGGATGTCCCGTCGTTATGGCTGTGGCAAAAAGTGTTGCAGCAAAATGCCGGCTATTGTTGGAGACAGAAACTGAAATGGAAAACCCTGTTGGTGCTTCAGTTGCTGGCGGCGCTGGGATTGGCGCTGGCGTTGGCCAATCCTCTTTTTTTGGGCGCAGGAGATGCGGCCCATCAAATTTTGGTGATGGATACCTCTTTTAGCATGTCTGCCAAGGGAGAAGAGAAAACGAGGCTGGACGAGGCCAAAAGCGACGCGGCCCAATACATCCGCGGCCACCGGGGGTCTTTTACCCTGGTGGAATGGAACAGCGAAGCGCGGGTGTTGGTGCAAGAAAGCACAGACAAATCGGTGGTGCTGTCGGCCCTGGAGGACCTTTCGGCGGGCATTGACGCCAATGCAGAGGCGCCTTTGACCAACCTCCTTTCGGTGCTTTCCTCCGAAGGGGCCCAAGTGGTGGTCTTTAGTGACTATCCCTTTGGCGTGTCGCCGGAAAATGCCACGGTGGTGGCCTATGGTGTGCCGGAAGAAAATTTGGCCGTCACATCCCTCAGCCGCAGAGACGAATATTTGTTGGCAAAGGTGGTGGGGTATCATCTGCAAGGAGAAAAAACGGTGGAAGTATCGCTTTTTGGCGATGGCGTTGTGCTGGAAAATCAGCAGGCGGTGCTTTCGCCCAAAAACAATCAGGCCGATGTGGTCTTTACCTTGGAAGGAGAATTGCCCCAAACCGTTTCGGTGCGGGTGATGAGCGAAGATGCGCTGCCCGGAGACGATACCTATGCCATGGCCTTACGGACGGACACGGAGAAAAAAGTGTTGTTGGTAAGCGAAGGCAACTGGTACCTGGAAAAGGCCCTGGGCGCTTTGGACGATATCAGTTTGTACCGCCAAAGCCCTACGCAGCCCCTTTCCTCCGGCTTTGATTTGACCATATTGGATGGCACCTTGCCCGAAGAGCTACCAGAAGAAGGGCAAATTTGGATTCTCAATCCGCCGGAAGGCACCATGCCCTTTGGCGCCAAGGGTACCAGTAAAGATCAGACCAGCGGTGTCATGATGGAGCCGTTGGAGGAATATATGGACCAACTGTCCTTTTATGTGCAGCAGGCCAAAACGGTGTCCTTGCCCCAAGGAGGGCAGACGGTGCTTGCGGGGACGGACGGGCCTTTGATTTGGCTTGGCAGCGAAGGGGCGCAAAAAATTTGCCTCTTTACCTTTGACTTAAGCCAGTCCACGTTGCCTTTGCAGCAAGAGTTTCCCATTTTGGTTTATCAGTTGATGCAATATTTCTTCCCAGGCCAGGTGGCCCAGTCCGGCAGCATTCTCGGCGGCAGCGTGGTGGAACTGTCCCTTTCGCCCAGCACAAAAGAGGCCGTTGTGGTTGCGCCCGATGGCACAGAGAGAGGCATCTCCACGGAAGAACCGATTTTTACGGAGAAAAAACAAAGCGGTTTTTATACGGTCATAGAAACCTATGGCGATGGAAGCCAAGGTGAGGTGGCCTTTGCGGTAAACCCGCAGACAGAACAAGAAAGCAGTTTGATGCAGGCAGAAGATAGAGCAGGCGGGGCAACGGGCGGACTTCGCAGCGGCATTTCGCTTCAGCAATTTTTGTTGGCCGCCGTGCTATTGTTACTGCTTGGAGAATGGTGGGTGATGCGGCGTGGGCATTGAATTTACAAAACCAATCTGGCTGATGGCCTTTGTGGTGGTGGTACTTTTTTTGGTGTTCACCAGTCGCAAAACGCCGCCATCCTTTCGCAAGCGGGTAGAGACGGTTTTGCGTAGCATCGTTTGCGGGCTGGTGATTTTGGCCATGGCCGGTATGTCCATTGGTCTTTCTTCCGGGCGGCAAACTTGTGTTTATGTGGTGGACGTATCCGACAGTGCCTCTGGGGCCAGCGAGGAAGCCAGAACCTTTTTGCAAGAATCCCTCTCTTCCACCAACGAGCAGATGGATCAAGGCGTTGTGACCTTTGGCCAATGGGCTTCGGTGGCCGTGGAGGTGGGAGAAGAACTGCCCAAAGACCTGTTGGGAGAAGCCGTTGCGGGGGCAGGCACAAACTGGACCGAAGGGCTGCAAGTGGCCGGAACCCTCCTTCCCTCCCATGGGAAAAAACATGTGGTGGTGTTAACCGACGGGGTGGAAACCACCGGAGAGGCCCTGGCGGCGGCACGGCAGTTGCAGGCCCAGGGGGTGACCATTGACGGATATTTGTTGCAGGGCGTACCGGAAAAAGAAGTGCAGCTAACGGCGTTACATACGCCGGATTATGTGGATGGCAACACGGCCTTTTCTGTGGAGGCAGAAGTCTATGCCACCGTCAACACCACGGCCACGCTGCGGATTTACCGCGGCAGCTCACTGATGGTGCAAGAAGAAGTGCAGCTTTCCAGTGGCAATAACTTTTTCACCTTCCAAGATAGCGGCGAAGGCCAAGGGGCCCTGCTCTATCGGGCGGAGGTGGAAAGCCGGGACGATACTTGGTATCAAAACAACCAGGCCTATGCCTATACTTACGTGGAAGATGTGCCGGCGGTGCTGTTGGTGGATAACGGGGAAGGCAGCAGCCGAGAAATGGAAAAGCTGTTAAATCAAAGCGGCCTACGGGTACAGGTGCTTTCCCCGTCCCAGGTGCCACAGTCTTTGGAAGAGTTGAGCGTCTATGACGGCGTGCTCCTTTCCAATGTGCCGGCCAATGCCCTTTCTTCTGCCTTTTTATCCTCCTTGGAACAGTTTGTCAAAACCAGCGGGAACGGGCTTTTGGTTACCGGCGGGGACAAAAGCTATGCCCTGGGCGGTTATCAAAATACAGTCCTTTCGGACCTGCTTCCGGTGGAGATGGAATTAAAAACCGAAGGCGAGCAGCCGGATTTGGCCATGATTATGGTCATCGACCACTCGGGCAGTATGGCAGGGGGCGAAAGCGGCATCAGTCCCATGGGGATGGCCAAGGAAGCGGCAGTGCGGGCCGTGGAAGAGCTTTCCGATACCGACTGGGCCGGTGTGCTGGCCTTTGACTCGAACTATACCTGGGTGGTGGAACCGGCGTTGGTGGGAGAAAACCGGCAGGATATGATTGGAAAAATCAATACCATTGTGCCAGCCGGGGGCACCAGTATTTTGCCGGCCTTGCAGGAGGCCTATGACGCCATCAACAAACTGGATGCCAGAAAAAAACATATCATCCTCTTAACCGACGGCCAGGCAGAACAGACCGGCTATGATGGCGTCATCAACCGGATGAATACAAGCGGCATCACATTATCCACCGTTGCCGTGGGAGGTGGCGCCGATGTCCGGCTGTTATCCTCTTTGGCCCAGCGCGCCGGCGGGCGGTATTATTATACCGATGCTTTTTCCGATTTGCCGGAAATCTTTGCCACAGAGACGGTACTGGCCGGGCAGGAATACATCAAAGAAGGCACGTTTTTCCCAGAAACGGCAGGCAGCAGCACCTTATTGGCAGGCATTGACGCCCTGCCGGCCTTAGACGGCTATGTGGGCAGCACGGCAAAGCCCAGGGCCGATGTGGTGCTCCAAAGCGAAACGGGCGAACCGCTTTTAAGCCAGTGGCAATACGGCCTTGGAAAAGTCATTGCCTGGATGAGCGACACCAATGGCCTTTGGAGCAGCCAATATTTGGCAAGCGAGCAGGGGCAGACGCTGCTTCGCAATCTGGTTTCGGCGGCCACCCAAACCAGTGTGGGTAAAGACACCACCTTTACAGGACGCACCGAAGGTGGAACGGGCATCTTGAGGGCCGAGATGGGCTATGATGCAGGCGTTTCTTCGGTCAGCGGTGTGGCGGTCAACATGGATAATGAGGAAATTCCACTGACCTTTACGGCGGTGGAGCCAGGGGTGTATGAAGCTTCGTCGGCAAAGTTAACAGAAGGCAGCTATCAAGTACAGCTGGAATTGGAACAGACCGACGGGACGAAAGAATATGTCCGTGGCGGCGTGTATTTTTCCTATAGTCCGGAATATGATGTGACAAAAATGGCCGAAGGAGAAGCGAAGCTGCGCCAGGTGGTTTCGTTGACCGGCGGGCGGATGCTGACATCCAGTGAGGATACGTTGACGGATGTAGGCAAAGAAGCGGTACAGCAAAAAGAGCTTTGGCCTTGGCTTTTGACGTTGGCTCTGTTGTTGTTTTTGGTAGATATTGCGTTTCGGCGGTTTGCCGTTTTGGGATTGTGGTTGGAACGGCAACTGGGTAGATGGAAACGGAAGAAAGAAACCGCTATCCCAGGCACAAAACCAGAAGCAGCGGCAAAAACAACAGCAGAACCAAAAGAAAGTACAGCACAAAGCAAAGCGAAAAACAAAAAACAAAAAACCATATCCCAGCCATCCGAAGAGAAAAAAGGCGAAACAGGAAAGCCTGCTTCTACCATGGATGTGCTGATGGCAAAAAAGAAAAAGCGAAATTCATAAGGAGGCGAGAGCAATGTTACTGATTACAACAGAACAGATCCCGGGAAAAGAAGTGGAATTTTTGGGCATTGTGGAAGGTAGCATGGTGCAGTCGGTCCATGTGGGCAAAGACTTTTTAAACGGCTTAAAAACATTGGTGGGCGGAGAATTGACCAGTTATACAGAAATGATGGAAGATTCCAGACGCATTGCCACAGAGCGGATGATGGAACAGGCACAAAAAAGAGGGGCCGATGCCGTTTTGGGCGTACGGTACACCACAAGCTCCATCATGCAAGGTTCTTCGGAAGTCCTGGCTTATGGCACGGCAGTACGGTTTGTAAAATAAACAAAACCGCCAGGCCAAAAGGAAAAGGGATTGGCAAAAGCAGTTTTCCAAGAAGAAATCCTCGTTTTTGCTTTTCTTCTTTTCTTCTTGGAAATTGCGAAAGCAGTCTTTCGAAGAAAACAACCTCAGCAAAAATAAAATGGCAGCAATCCTTTGTCTGTAAGGATTGCTGCCATCTTTGTTTTCTTTGAAAGCTGCGCCAAATGCCAGTCCTTTTTTTGCACAAAAAAACGCTTCCATGGGAAGCCCATAGAAGCGTAAATGGAACTAGAATTTAAGATAAGAGGAGAGGTTGGCAAAAAGAATGTGTCTGTTTCTCTTCCTCAAATTCTCAAAAAAACCTCAAACGAGATGGCATCGGTTAGTCGCAGTAACGGCAATGGTCTTCATCGATGCCGTGGATGCAGATGTCGTCCCAATCGTCGTCCCAATCATCATCCCAGTCATCGTCCCAGTCGTCATCGCAGATGCGGCAGTCGTCTTCATCGATGCCATGGATGCACCAATCGTCGTCCCAGTCATGGCGGTTGCTGTTGCCGTTGCCATTTTCCCAGCCATGGTGATTGCCATTGGACTGACGGTAGGACTGTTGGCAGATGGAGCAGTCATCCCAATCTACGCCGTGGCGGCACCAATCGTCATCCCAGGCCCAGGTGGTGGCGTTTTTGCAAACGGGGCAACTGTCTTTGGCATTGCCATGGATGCAGGTGATGGCAGAAGCGTTTTGAGAAGCATAGTAAGCCATCATCTGTACCACTTGGCCGGGCACCAAGGTGGTGCCGTTTTCTAATAATACGGGGAAAGTCAGTGTGCCGTTTTCATTGCCTGCAGTATAGGCTTTAGAATTGGCCGAAAAGGAGAGGGTGATGGCGTTATTTTTCACTTGCAGAGGCTGGTTTGTGCCTTTCCAGGTGATGGTATAGCCGTATTGTTCGGCCACATCTCGCAGGGTGTAGTATTTTGCGCCATTGGTTGCCACAATATCATAATCATCCAGCACGACGATCAGTTCGGGTGTGGTTTTGGCTGGGGTGCTCTTGGTGGCAGAGGAATAGAGCACCAAGCTTTCGCTGTTTTTGACGGAAGACTCTGGCAGCGTGCGGCCGTCTTCGTCGTAAATGAGGGTGTCGGAATCGGGGGTCAGTTTCAGTTTGTTATCCTGGCTTACCAAGTCGCTATCAAAAAGCGCCAGGGCCACCTGGGTGCGGGAAGGGTTAACGATAACGCCTTCGGCATCAATTTCCCGATCCTTTAAGGCATCTTCTTTGTCATAAACCACGGTGACGGTGCTGCCGGTTTGGATGGAAGAAGCCGTTACTTTGGAAGCAGTTTTGCCGTCCAGAACAAAGAAATCGTCATCCAAGTCATAAACCAGGCTTTGGTTTGAAACGGTCAAGGTCAGATACGTTTCGTCCTGATAGGTGGAGAGGGTTTTTACGGTGCCGGTGGAGAGGGCATAGTCGGCTTTTGGAGTGAGAAGAGACGTGTTATTGCCAAAGGCAAACGTTGCAGCCGGGATGGCCAGGGCCAGCGTCAGGGAACAAGCGAATACTGTTTTTTTCCATTTTTTCATAAGAAATACCTCCTTTGCGTTTGGACTTTTCCTGGGAAAAGCTTCTGTTTTTTTCCTTTTCACTAGAGTAATGCAGCAAGAAGCCGTTTTATTGCAAAGAAAGAAAAAATTTTTTTAATCGTCGTCGTCTTCGTCATCCTCTTCCTCATCATCGTCAAAATGATTGCCATGATATTGGTTTTGGTGGCCAAAGGCTTCCTCTTTGGACGAAGGGAGCGGAGAAGGCAGGGTGACGGCATCGATGGAAGTTTCTTCCAAAGAAGAATCCGATGCATTTTGGATGGTATCAAGCCACAAAAGGAAGAATTCTTCTTTTAAATCCAACAAATCATCCAAGTCCAATCCCTGGGAGGCCGCCGTCAAAACCAGATCGGAAAGGGTCATGGAAGCCCAGGTGCCTTGGTCTATTTCTTCGCTTTCTTCTGCCAATTCCCCGGCCAAAATCCATTTGCCAAAGGAGACACCTTCTGGACGCCATGCTTTCATGGCCTTGCGCAGCACATCTACGTCTGTTTCTTGGCAGAGCAAAAGGCTTGGCAGTTGCTCTTTGGCCCAAAGGGCCGAGGCCACATCAAAAAGTAGGTCATCTTCCAAATCGAAATCCACATTTTCTTGGGTGACCAAAGAAAGCAGCACAGGCTCCGTGGTGTTGGAAAAGACACCGGAGGACACCATTTCTTCCAGCAAAGATGGAATGGCTTCTTTGGCTTTGGCGCTGGGGGCCTTCCAGTCGTCTAAAAAGGCAGCGCCGGCTTCGTTGGTGGCTTCGGTTTGTAATATGGTTCCGGCTTTGTTTAAGGTAAGCTCTATGCCACAGGGGCCGTCAATGGTCAAGACGGCGGCGGTGGTGCGATGGGTAAGTAAAAGAGAGGCACAGGTAAAAAGAACTACTAAGAGGATGCAAAGGATCAAAAATCCCTTTCCAAAAGGCACTCGTTTTTTGGGAGGCATGGTCTGCCGCACAATAAAATCCGGTTCTTGCAAGGGTGCCACGGGGGTGTTTTGTAGTTGCTTCAATTGATCGGGCACTTGGTGCAAAATGGCTTTTTGAATGGCATATTCCACTTTATGCATGGTGGTAACCTCCTTCCTGTAAGGCTTTTTTTAATTTTTTGATGGCGCGATGGTATTTGGATAGTTCGGTGGAAAGGCCGATGGAAAGCAGGGACGCAATTTCGTGGTGCTTCATGCCGCTGACGGCGTGGAGCAAGACGATGTTTCGCTCTTCTGCGCTCAACCGTTCCAAAACGGCCGAAAGCACCATCCGGTCGTCATGGTCTTCCACAAAGGTGAGGGCCTCCGGCGAAAGCCCTTCGGCTTCTTCGGCCAAAGGCGAAAGCCGGTTTTGGGAGCGCAGACGCATGAGGCAAAAATTTCGGGTGATGGTAAAGACCCAGGCCATGGGCTTTCCCATGGGTTGATAAAGGTGGGCCGCTGCCCGGATTTTTAAATAGGTCTCCTGCATCACATCACAAGCTTCGTCGTGATTTTTCAGCATGGAGAGGGCAAAGGCATAAACGGCGCCCTTGGTTTGATGATAAAAAGCGGCAAAGGCTTCTTTGCTCCCGGCGCCGATTTCTGACAAAAGAGATTCATCCACGGTGAGGGCGTGGATGTGCTCTTTTTTCTTGCTCGGTGTGGGCAGGGCTGAAAAAGTGGCAAATAGCAGCATAGGCAAAATCCTTCCATAACAAATTCCCCATCTATGGTGTTAATGCAGCAAGACGGTTTTTTATTGCTGGCATTTTGTTTCTTTTCGGCAATTTTTCTTCTTCATCATAGCATATTCGCATAAAATTGCAATGTGGTTTGGTTGGATTTTTTTGCAAAAACATCACAAGTGTATTACAGGTTTCGAAAGGTTATTGTAAAGAAGGAGAAAAATGGCTATAATGATTCATGAACAATCGTACCGGGAGAAGGAGGTGTTTGGCAGGTGGAGAGAAAAAAACAAAAAAGCTCCAAAGCGCCGTGGATTGTGTTGATTGTTCTGGTGGCTGTGGCGGTGGTGATTGGCGGCGTTTATACGATACAAAAACGAAATACGAAAAAAATGCAGCTGGCCCTCAATGTCAATACCATTTATCCGGGGATTACCATTGAAGGCGTGGATGTGGGCGGGCTTTCCAAGGCCGATGCCTTTTCTAAGCTGGAGGCAGAAGTCAATGACGCCTTGCGGCAAAAGCAGGTGACCATGACCTATGGAGAAGAAAGCTGGGGCATTTCCTTTGGCGCCATGGGAGCCAATTATGATTTACAGGCGGCCGTCACAGAGGCGTATCAGCTGGGCCGGGAAAGCGAGGCGTCTTTAAAAGAGCGCTATGCCCAATATGAAGAGATGCAAAAAAATGGCTATGCTTTGGAAGCAAGCCTTTCTTATGACAAAGACAAGGTGCGCCAGCAGGTGGAAGCCATTACAACGCCTTTGGAGCGAGAGGCCAAAGATGCCACCATGACCAGAAGTGGCGGCGCCTTTCAAATCACCGATTCGGTGGATGGGTTTACCGTACATACCGACGAGGCGGTAAACGAAGTATGCGCCTTGGTGGAACAGGCGGAAGCAGGCACGGTGGCCTTGACGGGGGAAAGCACCCCGGCAGAAGTGACCAGAGAAGAATTGGAATCTTCCACTGATTTATTGGGTACGTTTTCCACCTCCTACACCGGAAACGACTCTTTGGGCCGGAACATCAACTTGATTGTGGGATGCGAAAAAATCAATGGCACCATACTGGCCCCAGGGGAAGTGTTCAGCATGAATGCCGGTTTGGGCGACCAGACTTATGAAAACGGTTTTCGGGATGCCGCCGTCATTGTCAACGGCAAAATTGAAGATGGCATTGCAGGCGGCGTTTGCCAGGTGACCACCACGTTATATAACGCCGTGGTGAAGGCAGAACTGGAAGTGGTGGAGCGCAGCAATCATTCTTTGCCGGTTTCCTATGTGCCGTTGGGCCATGATGCAGCCATTGCCGGGGACTATATTGATTTTAAATTCAAAAACAATACTGATTATCCCGTTTATTTGGAAGCCTATGCCGGGGGAGGACAGGTGGTGACGAAGCTGTATGGCCACGAAACCAGAGACCCGTCCAGAAAAGTGGAATTGGATGCCGAAGTGGACGAAACCATTCCAAAACCGGCCGAAAAAATCACGGAAGACCCTACAAAACCAGAGGGGTACCGGGAAGTAACCTATACAGGCAAAGTGGGTTATCGGGTCAGCACCTATTTGGTGGTGTATGAAAACGGAAAACAGATCAGTCGGGAACGGTTTAACCGATCCACCTATAAAGCGGTGGCCGATGAAGTGACCATTGGCACCGGTCCGGCCGAAGAGACAGAAGAAACGACGCCGGCTGGCAGCCAAATGGGCGAAAGCATTTTTGGAGATTAGACAAAAGAAAGGAAGCGAAGGACCATGAGAGGAAAGATTTTGCAGCTGTTGGCCAAAAACAGCCGCTTAACGCCAGAAGAAATCGGGGCCCAGATTGGGGCCGATCCGGCAGAAGTGGCCAAGGAAATCAAGCTGATGGAAGAAAAACAAGTCATTTGTGGCTATAACACATTGATTAACTGGGAAAACACCGACCGGGAATTGGTGACGGCTTTGATCGAAGTGAAAGTGACGCCCCAAAGAGGAAACGGCTTTGACAAGATTGCCGAACGGATTTACCAGTTTGAAGAAGTGAAAGCCGTTTATTTGATGAGCGGCGGGTTTGACTTGACGGTGATTTTGGAAGAAAAAAGCCTGAAAGAAATTGCGTTTTTTGTTTCCGACAAGCTTTCTCCCATCGACGCTGTCATTGGCACAGCCACCCATTTTGTGCTGAAAAATTATAAAGACCATGGCATCATCATTAACCACGGCGGCAAAACCGATCACCGGATGATTATTTCGCCCTGATGCAAAAAAGCCGTTCTTTCCGAAAGGAAGAACGGCTTTTTTTTGGATCTGAAATTAAAACAAAACATAGAACAGATATAAAATCACCAAACCGGCCACATTGCAGGCCGTAAAGACTTTCAAATAGGCCCCGGTGCGTCCTTGGGGGCTGGCGCAGTAAAACCGAAGAGAAATGAGGCTGGCCAAAGAGGCGATGGGGGTGCCCAGGCCGCCGATGTTGACGCCGGTCAAAAGCCCCTGCCACTGGTCGGTAAACCCGGCCAAAAGCACAGCAGCCGGTACATTACTGATGATCTGGCTTGCAAACAGGGAGGTGAGGGCGGCATTTTTTTCCATCCACCCGGCCAAAAGATGCTGCAAAGCAGGAATTTCGCCCATGTTTCCGGCAAAGAGGAAAAAGAACACAAAGGTCAAAAGCAATTTATAATCCACTTTTTTGAGAATTTGCGGCTGTAAAACGGCCATACAAATCAAAACCAGCACCGTCAAAATGCCATAGTGCAACACATGGAACACCGAAAGGAGGCTAAAGAAAAACAGTACCACATACACCAATAGCTTTTTGGGGTTTATGAGGGTGGATTTTTCTGGAAAATGCACTTCAATGACGCGGCTTTTGGTGACCATGGCGCCAATGGAAAGGCCGATGAGGCTGACCAAAGTCAAGGGCAGCATGGTGCCAAAAAAGTCGGCGGCAGAAAGTCCATAAGCGGCGCACAAAAAGAGGTTTTGGGGGTTTCCCACCGGGGTGGCCATGCTGCCTAAGTTTGCGGCCATGGTTTGCAATACCACAATGGGGATGGTCCGCTCCTTGGCGTCGGCCAAATCTAAAATCAGTAGGGTAAAGGGAACGAAGGTGATTAAGGCCACATCGTTTGTAATCAGCATGGCAGAAAAAAAGGGCAAAAGCACCAGTAACAGCGATAAGAGCCGCATGTTTTTTCTCCCCCGCAAAAGCCCTTCCGCCAAAACAAGAAACACGCCGCAGCTTTGTAACCCGGCCACAATGGCCATCAAGCAAAACAACAGGCAAAGGACCCGCACATCAATATAGGAAAGATAGGCGGCCGAAGGCGGTACAACAAACATGGAAAGGACCGCACAGACGGCCGCAGCCGAAAGCACCGGTTCTTTTTTCAAAAAGGATAACACAACGCTTGATCTCCTCTCGTTTTCATTTTGGTATGAAACATACTCTTAGAGGGTATCACAAAAAAAGAAAATTGCAACCTTTTTTGGCAAAAAGTACGGAAAGGGGGGCCGGTGGTTGTTTTTTATGGACAACTATGGTATGTTCTATGGTAGAAAGACAAAACAGACTTTTGGGAAGGAGAGAACAGATTTGATTCGTTTTGAATGTGACTATAACATGGGGGCAGCGCCACAAGTGTTGGAACGGCTGCTTTTAACCAACATGGAACAAACGCCGGGCTATAGCCTGGACCCCTACTGCGCCAAAGCCGTACAGATGATTCGCGATATGGTGGGCCGTCAGGAAGCAGAGGTACATTTCCTCTCCGGCGGCACCCAGACCAATGCAACGGTCATCGGGGCCCTGCTTCGGCCTTATCAAGGGGTGCTCTGCTCCGACTTGGCCCATATCAATGTCCATGAAACCGGCGCCATTGAAGCCACAGGCCACAAAGTATTGCCCCTGCCTTCGGTGGAAGGAAAAATCACGGCAAAACAGATTGCTGACTATGTAGACGCCCACTGGGCCGACGATGTGCACGATCAAATGGTACAGCCGGGCATGGTATACCTGTCCAACTCCACGGAAGTTGGGACCATTTATACCAAGGCAGAATTGGAAGCAATCAGTGCCGTTTGCCGGGAAAAAGGATTGTATTTGTATGTGGATGGGGCCCGCCTTGGCTATGCGTTGATGGCAGAAGGAAACGACTTGACCATGTTTGACCTCTCTCGCCTGTGCGATGTATTTTATATTGGCGGGACCAAACAAGGCGCCTTGTTTGGCGAAGCCATTGTGATTTGTAACCAGGCGCTGCAAAGAGATTTTCGGTATATGATTCGCCGCATTGGCGGTTTGTTGGCCAAAGGGCGTCTGTTTGGGCTGCAATTTTTGGCATTGTTGGAAGAGGGATTGTATTTTAAAATGAGCCAGCATGCCAACCAGCAGGCCATGCGAATCAAGGCCAAATTGCAGGAAAAGGGCATCGCTTTTCAGTGTGACTCCCCCACCAATCAGCAGTTTGTGATTTTCCCCAATGAGGCCCTGGCAGAACTGACCAAAAATTTTGCCATCTCCAATAACGGCCCTTGGGATGAAACCCACACCCTCATTCGTTTTTGCACCAGCTGGGCCACGAAGACAGAAGACGTGGATGCCTTGTTAGCAGAACTGGACCGGATTTTCTCATAAGAAGATAGAAAAAAACACCTTTGTTTGGAAAGATAAAAAACAGAGGTGTTTTTTGTGTGGCAAAAGCAACAAAACGATGGCCCAAAAAGAAAAAGGCAGTGGCACGGCGGGAAAAAAGTTGCGTTTTCCTTGGCGAAAGGAGAAGAATTGCGCCGCTTTTTTTGCTTGCCAAGTGGCGTAGAAATCAGTAAAATAGAGAAAAAGAAACAAACCAGAGAAAAAAGGTGGGCGTGCCATGTCAAACTACCATTTTGAAGATAACAGCAAAGATTTTGGGGCGACCGTTCGTCTGGACAGTCTCAAGGAAAAAGTACGCGAACAAGCCGGCGAGGAAGGCACAAGAGAATTTCCGCCGGTAAAACCCATGCGCAAACAAAGCCAAGCAAAAAACCTTCCCAAAGAGCCAGAACCTATGGAAGAAACAGGAGAAGACGGCGTGTTAAACCGCAATTTTTTCAAAGCCGTGCTCTTTGCCGGTCTGATTGTCTTTGTCTGCATTTTTGTAGCAGCTATGGTTTATATGAACCGCAGCATCGATTCCTCGGCGCAACCGTCCTCCTCTTCTTCCGGCAATACGCCAACGCTGTCGGAGGCCTTGGAGGAAACGACAGAGGGATTGGCCATTTTGTTGCCGGTGCAGGCCGACAAATCGTTGTCCCTGTATGACATTGCAAAAGGAGAGCCCATCCAGCTGGATGTGGATTTGGAGACGAAGTTTTTGGATGAGACGGGGCATGCCCTTTCTTTTTCCGATTTTCAAGCCGGCGATGTGGTGGTCTATACCTTGAAGGGGGAAAGCCAGGTACTTTCGTCCCTGGCCCTTTCGGCGCAGGTTTGGAAAAAGGAAAACGTGGTGGGGGCCACGGTGGATTTTAACAACAAAACGCTGACACTGGATGGAACGACTTATCAATACGAAGAGGATACTTACTTTTTGTATCAGGGCAAAACCGTCAGCCCCGGCGATATTTCGGCCACCGATACGCTGACCATTTTTGGCCAAAACAACAGCATTTTATCCCTGCGGGTGGAACAAAGCCATGGCTATGTTTATTTCAAAAACAGAAAAATGGTGGAAAACCTGCAAGTTTTGGTGGATGAAGAAGAAGCCCAGCTGGATTTGGAGACGGGGTTAATGGAACTGGGCTGTGGGCGGCACTTGTTGAACATTTCTGGGGACAACATTGAAGAATACATGGTGTATGTCAACGTGGATGACAAAGACCGCACCACCATCGATTTGGCAGAGGCCACATCGAAGGTGGAAAAGGGCATAGTACGCCTCACCATAGAACCGGCGGGGGCGCTGGTATATGTGGATGGCGTGGAACAGCCGGCGGGAGAGACGGAATTGGAAGTGGCCGCCGGAAGCCACAAAGTGGAAGTGTTTATGGAAGGGTATGAACGCTGGAGCAAAACGGTGACGGTGGGCAAGGACCCAGTGGAATTACAGGTGACCATGAAAAAAATTGCCCAAGAAGTGCCCTATGTGCCAAAGAATGCGCCAAAACAAGAACCAACAACGGGAAATTGTACCGTTTATACTGATCCAGGATGGGCGAAGGTTTATATTAACGGAGAATATGTTGGCGTTTCGCCGGTGATGACAAGGCTGCCCTATGGCAGTTATGAAATTACGGCAGAAATGGATGGAGAATCCAACACGGAGACGGTGGAAGTCAAAGGCCCCGATACCCGTGTGACCATCAATTTGGAAGAATAAAGGAGGTTATTTGTTATGGGATTTATGCAACAGTATGAAAGCTGGCTCAATAACCCACTGTTTGATGAAGAGACAAGAAACGAACTGGCCGCCATCAAAGACAATGAGAAGGAAATCGAGGAACGGTTTTATAAAGATTTGGAATTTGGCACCGGTGGCCTGCGGGGCATCATGGGGGCCGGCACCAATCGGATGAACATTTACACCGTAGGAAGGGCCACCCAGGGCTTGGCCAATTTTTTGAAGGCAGAAAAACCACAAAAAGCACTGCAAGTGGTTATTGCCTATGACTCTCGCAACAACTCTCCGCTCTTTGCCAAACGGGCCGGATTGGTGATGGCGGCAAACGGCATCAAGGCCTATGTGTTTTCGTCTTTGCGCCCGACGCCAGAACTGTCCTTTGCCGTACGCCGCCTGGGGTGCGATGCCGGGATTGTGGTGACGGCAAGCCATAATCCCCCGGAATATAATGGCTATAAAGTTTATGGCGATGACGGCGGACAGGTGCCTTATCCAAAAGATGGCCAAATCATTGAAAAAGTAAACGAAATTACAGATTTTGCAGCCATCAAAACCATGTCCGAAGCAGAAGCCAAAGCAGCCGGGCTGTATGAAGAAATCGATGAAGCCATCGATGATGCTTACATCGAAACTTTAAAAGGCATCAGCTTAAACCCAGCGCTGGCCAAAGAAATGGGCAAAGAATTGAAATTGGTGTATACGCCGTTACACGGTACCGGCAATGTGCCGGTGCGCCGGATTTTGGCAGAGATGGGTTATGAGCATGTGTTTGTGGTGCCACAGCAAGAGGCGCCGGATGGCAATTTTACCACTGTGGGCTACCCCAATCCGGAAGACCCCAATGTGTTTGCCTTGGGCCTTGCCATTGCCAAGAAGGAAAACGCCGATGTGATTGTGGCCACCGACCCCGACGCCGACCGGGTGGGTGTGATGGTCAAAGACGAAACGGGCGAATATGTGGTATTGACGGGCAATATGACCGGTGCGCTGTTGGCCGAGTATGTGTTAAGCCAAAGAAAGGCGGCAGGAAAGCTGCCGGAACATGGCGCATTGGTGAAAACCATTGTCAGCACCGACATGGTGCGCCCAATTGCAGAGGCCTATGGCGTGACGGTGTTTGATGTGTTGACCGGGTTTAAATATATTGGCGAAAAAATCAAACAATTTGAACAGACCGGCGCTTATACCTACTTATTTGGCTTTGAAGAAAGCTATGGCAGCCTGGCCGGAACCTACGCCAGAGATAAAGACGCCGTAGGGGCCACCATGCTCATTGCAGAAATGACAGCTTATTATAAAAAGCAGGGCATGACCTTATACCAAGGGCTGTTACATCTGTATGAAACCTATGGATATTATCAAGAAGGCGTAAAATCCGTGACCTTAAAGGGCATGGAAGGCGCGCAAAAAATCCAGGCCATGATGGAAGACCTGCGGCAAAATCCGCCAACGTCTTTTGCTGGGCAGGATGTGGTTTGGTGTCGCGACTATACCAAAAAAGAGTTCCAAAACCTGCAAACGGGCCAGAAAGAAGAAAACCTGTTGCCGCCTTCCAATGTGTTGCGCTATACCTTATCCAATGGCGATTGGGTTTGCGTGCGGCCATCGGGAACGGAACCGAAAATCAAAATCTATTACGGCGTAAAAGGGACATCTTTGGCCGAGGCCAAGGCCCTTTCCCAGACGCTGGAACAGGCAGTTTGTGCCCGCATGGGTGTGGAAGCATAAAAGAATAGAGCAAGAAAAAATGACACAAAAGCACGAAGGATTTTTCAGAGCACCTTCGTGCTTTTTTCTCCCGCCAATCTAGCCAAAAAACAAAGCTTTGGTGCATTGTTTTGCAAAATTATGACAAAAATCATACGATCTGCCAGAAATACTTGAAAAAACAGGAACAATAGGCATATACTGTTGAAAAAGAAGTTTTTAAAGGAGCAGACACATTGGAGCAAAACATCAAAAGCTGGTTATCGGCAGTGGTGGAAGCACTGCTGATTTTATTGATTTTATATGTGGTTTGTTTCCCGGCCAAGGTGGACGGCAGTTCCATGGAGCCGGGCATTTTAGACGGAGATACTCTTTGCATCAGCCGTTTGGCGGCGTGGATGGGGTGGTATGACACAGGAGACATCATCACCTTTACCAAAGAAGTGGACGGGAAGTCCATTGATATGGTAAAACGGGTCATCGCCTTAGAAGGAGACACGGTGGGCATTGAAAACGGCGTTGTGACGGTCAACGGAAAAGAGCTGGAAGAGACTTACATCGCAGGAGAGACGGAGGGAATCGTTTGGATGACGGTGCCGCCGGGAGAAGTGTTTGTGATGGGGGATAACCGGCCGGCCAGTACCGACAGCCGTACCTTTGGCACCATTGACGCCGACGATGTGCAAGGAAAAGTAATTTTTCGACTCTTTCCTCTTTCTCGGTTTGGCCCGGTGGGGGAATGACGCATTTGGATGGATCTGTCTTGGAGAAGTCATTGCGATGCAGGGGCAGATTTGGTATAATAAAAACGGAACTTGGTTTTGAAACAGAAAGGTAGACGGAGGGACTGGACATGAAAGGAACGTTCATCACCATAGAAGGCACCGATGGGACAGGAAAGTCGACCCAAATTGCCCTTTTGGCAGAATTTTTACGCCAAAAAGGCCTGCCGGTGGTGTTGACCAGAGAACCGGGGGGAACACCCATTGGGGAAAAAATCCGGCAGATTTTGCTGGATGTGGAAAATGGCGATATGACGCCAAGTACAGAGGCTTTGCTGTATGCAGCAAGCCGGGCCCAACATGTATCCCAGACCATTCGTCCGGCCCTGGAAGCGGGGGCCGTGGTCATTTGTGACCGGTTTTATGATAGCAGTGTGGTTTACCAGGCCTATGGCAGAGGTTTGGGCGAAGCAATGGTCCAAAGCATCAACCAATGGGCGCTGGATGGATTGGAGCCGGATTGTACGTTATTATTTACTTTGCCGCCCAAAAAGGCATTGGATCGGGCAAGCAAGGACCATACCCCGGACCGATTGGAACAAGAAGGGCTGTCTTTTCAAGAGACGGTCTACGAAGCCTATCAGGCTCTGGCCAAGGCTGCGCCCAATCGCGTGGTGGCCGTGGATGCGTCCCAGTCGGTGGAAGAGGTGGCAAAGGACGTGCAGCAAGCCGTTTGGAGCCGGCTGAAACGTTGATGGAGGTGTTTGACGATGAAATTAGTGATTGCGATTGTACACGATGATGATGCGGCAAAATTGGTGCGGTTGTTAAACCAGGAAGGCTTTATGGTAACGAAACTGGTTTCTTCCGGCGGCTTTTTGCGCGTGGGCAACACGACGCTTATTTCCGGTGTGGAAGACGACAAGGTGGAAGAAGTGTTGGATATTTTCCGCACCAACTGCAAAATGAAAAACAAAATGGTGGGCGACTATACGCCATATACCAATTTGGACGGCTTTGTACGCCGGCCCATCGAAGTGAAAGTGGGCGGTGCTACGGTGTTTGTGGTGGATGTGGAACAATTCATCAAGATTTAAGGTGCGGCGCCCATGAATGCAATGGAGAAAATGAGGGGAAACGAGGCCCTGCGTCGGCGGCTGTTTTCGGCCATCCGGCAGGGCCGCTTTCCCCATGCCTGTATTTTGCAAGGCCCAAAGGGGTGCGGCAAGGGGCTTTTGGCCCTTTCTTTGGCCCGGGCGCTTCAGTGTGAGCAAGGAGAAGGCGTTTCTTGCGGAAGTTGTGTTTCTTGTCGCACCATAGAAAGTGGCAACCACCCCGACGTGTTTTGGGTGGAGCCGAAAAAGACAAAAGTGCTGGGCGTGGAAGATATCCGGGAGCAAGTGGTGCAGGAAGTGGCCATCAAGCCTTATCGCAGCCGGTATAAAGTGTTTGTGCTGCCGGAGGCAGACCAAATGACGGTGGCGGCGCAAAACGGGTTTTTAAAAACATTGGAAGAGCCTCCGGCCTATGGCGTTTTCTTGCTGTTAGCCGAACAAGCGGCTTCCCTTTTGCCGACGGTGCGTTCCCGCTGTCCGGTGTATGCACTGAAACCTCTTTCCCAAGGGGAAGTGGCTTCTTTTTTGATGGAAGAAAAACAAGTGCCAAAGGAGCAGGCTGCGTTTTTGGGTGAATATGCCGCAGGGACCATCGGAAAAGCCCTTTGGTTATTGGAAGACGAAGGATTTTTGGCGATGCAAAGCGATGTGTTGGAAAAACTTTGTGCATTGCCCAAAACCAATACGGCAACGGTGTTAAGCTGGGCCGCCGAGTGGGTGCAATATAAGCAAAATTCGCTGTTTTGGGAGGTTTTGCTTTTGTTTTATCGCGATGTATTGTTGGAAAACCAGTTGCCCCAGTCTCGGTTTTTGCTGGAAAAGGAAAAGCAAAGTCAAATTGCCGCCCTCAGCCAGGCCTTGACGCCGGGACAAATCCGCCGCAGTTTGGACGCCGTTTGGACGGCCAAAAAGCAGGCGGCGCAAAATTTGAATCTGCAAATGGCATTGGAAGAGATGCTGTTAACAATAAAAGGAGAACAACATGTTTGAAGTGGTAGGAGTCCGGTTTAAAAAAGCCGGTAAGGTCTATTTTTTTGATCCCAATGGCATTACGCTGCAAAAAGGAGAGTTTGCCATTGTGGAAACGGCCCGCGGGGTGGAATTTGGCGCCGTGGTCAAAGGCAACACCATGGTGGAAGACGAGCAGGTGGTACAGCCCTTAAAACAGGTGCTGCGCAAAGCCACCAAAGAAGACATTGCCCAACAGGAGGCAGATCATCAAAAGGAGCAGGAAGCATTTGCCATTTGTGAAGAAAAGATTGCCAAGCACGACTTGGGCATGAAACTGGTGGATGTGGAGATGACTTTTGACCATAACAAGCTGATTTTCTATTTTACGGCCGATGGCCGGGTGGATTTTCGGGAACTGGTCAAAGAATTGGCTTCGGTATTTCGCACCCGTATTGAGCTGCGGCAAATTGGGGTGCGGGATGAAGCAAAAATGCTCAACGGCATTGGCATCTGTGGTCGGCCGCTGTGCTGCGCCAGCTTCTTGGGCGATTTTACGCCTGTTTCCATCAAAATGGCCAAAGAGCAAAACCTTTCTTTAAACCCCACAAAAATCAGCGGTATTTGTGGCCGCTTGATGTGCTGTTTGAAATATGAAGAAGACGTATATGAAGAACTGAACCGAAAATTGCCTTTTGTGGGCGACATCATTGAAGTGCCAGACGGCACAGGCGAAATTTTGGCGGTCAATGTGTTGATGCAGCAGGTGAAAGCGGCGGTGCGCAAAAAGGAAAACGACCCGCCCACCATTGCCTTTTACCATGTGGACGAGGTGAAGGTGATCCGCTCTAAAAAAAGCAGAAAACCAAAACCAGAGCCAAAACCGGAAGGGAAAAAAGGCAAAAACAAAGAAGACGTGCTGGATTTAGATTTGGATGGTTGAGGCGATGGAACAAGAAGTAGAACTGCGGCCCGGGGAGCGGGTGGATGATTTACACCGCAACGGGTTTCGCATCATTCAAGATCCCAAGCGGTTTTGCTTTGGCGTGGATGCCGTTTTATTAAGCGGCTTTGCCAAGGCGGCCAAGGGGGAACGGGTGGTGGATTTGGGCACTGGCACCGGGATTATCCCCATCCTGCTTGCGGCCAGAACCGAAGCAGAGGAGATTTACGGGCTGGAAATCCAGGCGGAAAGCGCCGAAATGGCAAGCCGGAGTGTGGCGCTGAACCACCTCCAAGAGCGCATTACCATCTTGGAAGGGGACATCAAAGCGCCGCCGGCCCAGTTAAAACCCTCTTCGTTTCAGGTGGTGACCTGCAATCCGCCGTATATGAATAGCGGCGGAGGGCTGCAAAACCAGTTTGGGCCCAAAGCCATTGCTCGCCACGAAGTGTTGGTGAATTTGGAAGAGGTGGTGGCCCAGGCCAGCCGCCTGCTTTCCTTTGGCGGCCGGTTTTATTTGGTGCACAGGCCCCATCGGCTGGTGGACATCTTTTGTCTCTTGCGGCAATATAAGTTGGAGCCAAAACAGATGCGCTTGGTGCATCCCTATGTGCAAAAAGAGCCAATGATGGTGCTGATCGAAGCGGTGCGCAGCGGAAAGCCCATGTTAAAAGTGCTGCCGCCTTTGGTGATTTATGAGGCCGATGGCAGTTATACGAAAGAAACGATACAAATATATTATGAATGATAGGGCAGGGAGGCGGCCGCGGGCCAAAGCCACTGCCCTCTTTTCTCAAAGGAGGCAAAGGACGTGGCCGGAACCCTTTATTTATGTGCAACGCCCATTGGAAATTTGGAAGACATTTCTTTGCGGGTGCTGCGGTTATTGCGAGAATGCGATGTGGTGGCGGCGGAAGATACGCGCCACACGTTAAAATTACTGAACCATTTTGAAATTACCACACCGCTGATCAGCTATCATGAGCACAACAAAGCGGCCAAGGGACCTCAGTTGGTACAGCTTTTGCAAGAGGGAAAGAACATTGCCCTGGTGACCGATGCGGGGATGCCTGGCATTTCCGACCCGGGAGAGGATTTGGTGCGGCTTTGTTATGAAGCGGAGGTGCCGGTGACGGTGGCGCCGGGGGCCTCGGCGGTGGTGACGGCGCTGGTGCTTTCGGCCATGGGCGGACGACGGTTTGTGTTTGAAGGATTTTTGCCGCCGGACAAAAAAGAACGGGCGGCGGTGCTGGAACGGCTGAAAGACGAAGAGCGGACGACGATTTTTTATGAAGCGCCCCACCGCCTGCCAGAGACCTTACGTCTGTTGGCCCAGGCAACGGAAAACCGCCGGGCTTGCTGTTTGCGGGAATTGACGAAAAAATACGAAGAACGAAGAGAAGATGCCTTACTGGATTTGGCGGCCTATTATGAGGCCAATTCGCCCAAAGGGGAATTTGTGATTGTCCTGGCAGGCAAAGATCCCCAGGAGGCCAAAAAAGAAAAAGAAGCCTCTTTTTCGGCCATGCCCTTGGAAGAACACATGCAGCAATACCTGGAAAAAGGTTGGTCGGAAAAAGACGCCATGAAACAAGTGGCCAAAGACCGCGGCGTTTCCAAACGAGACATTTATGCCCTTTGGAAAGGGTAATGCAGAAAAGAAACCATAGAAATAGAAAAGAGGAGCCCCATGGATACACCTTTATTTTCAAAATTACAATCCTATGCCAAAAACCCCCGGTATCCCTTTCATATGCCGGGGCATAAGATGGGCCGGGGGATGGACCATGACTTATTTGCCATGGATTTGACAGAGATCGACGGATTTGACAATTTGCACCAGGCCCAAGGGGTGATTTTGGAAGCGGAGGAAAGGTATGCGGCATCCGTGGGGGCCAAACGGACCTTTTTTTTAGTCAACGGCGCTTCTTGCGGTTTGCAGGCGGCGATGCTGGCCATTTGCGGAGACGCAGATGAGGTGATTGTGGCGCGCAACTGCCACAAAAGCGTATGGGACGGACTGATTTTTAGCGGGGCAATGCCCCGGTTTTTTTATCCCGAACCGGTGGAAGCGCTGGGCGTTTTTGGCGCCTGTGCCGTGGAACGGGTGGCAAAAGCCATCCAGGATTATCCAAAGGCCAAGGCCGTTTTTCTCACCAGCCCCACCTATGAAGGAATGTTAAGCGACATTGCCTCCATTGCCGCCTTGGTCCATCAGGCCGGCATGGTGTTGGTGGTGGATGAAGCCCATGGCGCCCATTTGCCCTTTTTGCCCTCGTTTCCCGACAGTGCCATTGGCTTGGGGGCCGATGTGGTGATTCAAAGCTGTCACAAAATGATGCCGGCCCCCACCCAGACGGCGGTGCTCCATCTTTGCAGCAACCGGGTGGACGAAGAACGGCTCAAACAGGCCCTTTCCATGGTCCAAAGCAGCAGTCCTTCCTATTTATTGATGGGCTATCTGGACCGCAGTCGGGCGATGATGGAAGAAAGGGAAGAAGGAAGATACGAAGCATGGCTGGAGGCGTTACGCCAGGGGCTTGGTCAAAACCAGCGATTTTTGCTCTTTGACGGTGGAAAAAATTATGATAGAAGCAAACTGATTCTATTTGCAAAAAAAGAAACGATGCTGCCGGTGGGCGAGGCCTTACGCCACCAGTTTGGACTGGAGGCAGAGTTTGTGCTGCCCACCCATATTTGTTTGATGACGTCCCCCTTTGATACGGCAGAGGGGGGAGAGAAGCTGCAAAAAGCCATTTCCTTTTTAGAAAAAACATTACCTGTTTCGACTATAAATGCGCCTTCTTGGGCCTATCCTTTGCCAAAAACCGCCCTTTCTCCCCGCCAATGCAGAAACCAAAGGGTGGAAAAAGTGGCGCTAAAAGAGGCCTTGGGGGAGGTGGCGGCCCAGGCCGTGATTCCTTATCCGCCCGGGATTCCACTGCTGTTTCCAGGCGAAATCATCACAAAAGAAGTCCTTTTGGTTTTGGAAAAAGCTCTGTCTTGTCATGGAAATGTCATGGGAATTTGTGCAGATGGGCTTGCAAAAATTTCGATAATTCGGTATGATAAGGTGTGGAGGTGAATACGATGTTACAAGCATTACAAAGCTTAACTTGGGCTGATTATCTGTATGCGGCAGTGATGGCCTACATTTTAATGCGGTTGGTGACAAACATTTCCAAATTGACCAAAGTCGGTCAGTACCGTCAACAGGGAGGGGAGACGGCAGCTGATCTGGATAGAAAAACAGCAATACAAAATTGTGTTGCACTTTTTCCGGTGGATACGGTCCATTTTCGTGGCCAGGTGTTCACCAAGGGAATGATGGTGCGGATCACCACATTCCAAAAACGCATCATTGAAGGCGAATTGATTGGCCGCAATGAGAAGGGGTTGCTATGTGTGATTGTTGGGCCACATATCATTGCTCATGAGATTGACAAAATAGAAGATATGGTCGAAATGACGACACTCATGCAGAAGTAGAGTTTGTTGTTGAGCCAAAACGTGACAAAATGGGGGTCCTTCTGGCTTATTTCTTCGTGCTTATACCAATGGATTTTTTGGAAGAGAGGATGTATAATTGGTATAGGCAATATCATGTCTTACATGATAATGATTGTTAGGAGGCTGAAACATGAAAATTTCAGACATATGTCGTCTGGGCATTGACATCGGCTCCACCACGGTGAAAGTGATCGTGTTGGACGGTGGAAACAAAACCTTGTTTGCAGAATATACCAGACATTTTTCTCAGATTAAAGAAACACTGCAGGGCATTGTGGAGCGGGCCCATCAAAAATTGGGGGATATTTCCTTTACCGCAATGATGACCGGCAGTGGCGGTGTGTCGATGGCAGAAGCCATTGGCGTTAATTTTATTCAGGAAGTGGTGGCCACGGCCAACGCTGTGGAAACGGTTGCACCACAGACCGACGTTGCCATTGAATTGGGCGGCGAAGATGCCAAAATCATCTATTTTGATAACGGCATTGAACAGAGAATGAATGGCGTTTGTGCCGGCGGTACGGGTAGCTTCATCGATCAGATGGCAACGTTACTGCAAACGGACGCCACGGGGTTAAACGAATTGGCCAAACGCCATCACGTCATTTACCCCATCGCAAGCCGCTGCGGCGTGTTTGCCAAAACGGATATTCAACCACTGATTAACGAAGGGGCCGCCAAAGAAGACTTGGCCGCATCCATCTTCCAAGCAGTGGTCAACCAAACCATCAGCGGCCTGGCCTGCGGAAAACCCATCCGCGGTAACATTGCTTTTTTAGGCGGGCCTCTCCATTTCTTATCAGAACTTCGGCAGCGTTTTGTCGAAACGCTCAGTCTAACTCCAGATACCACCATTATACCGGAAAATTCACATCTCTTTGCGGCATTTGGTTCTGCGGTCAGTGCAAAAAAAGACTGCGCCGTTCTTACCTTTTCCCAACTTTTAGGAAATTTAAAGCAAGTCGGCAGTTTGGAAATGGAAGTGAACCGTCTGAATCCACTTTTTGAAACGAAAGAGGATTATCAGGCGTTCTTTGCACGCCATGAAAAAGAAAAAGTGACCAGAAAGAACTTGTCCGACTATCATGGCAAGGCCTTTTTGGGCATCGACGCCGGCAGTACCACCACCAAGATTGCATTGGTGAGCGAACAAGGGGATCTGCTTTATTCCTACTATACCAGTAACGAAGGCAGTCCTTTGAAAGTGGTCATCGAAGCGTTGAACGATTTGTATGGCAAGATGCCAAAAGACGTAAAAATTGTCAACTCCTGCGTGACCGGCTATGGCGAAGGGCTGATCAAAGAAGCCTTGCAGGTGGATTTGGGATACATCGAAACGGTGGCCCACTATAAGGCAGCCGCTTTCTTTAAACCAGACGTAGACTTTATTTTGGATATCGGCGGACAGGATATGAAATGTCTGCGCATCAAAGATGGCGTCATTGACAGTGTCCAGCTGAACGAAGCATGCTCTTCTGGCTGTGGTTCGTTCATTGAGACCTTTGCCAAAGGGCTGAACTATTCGGTGCAGGATTTTGCCAAGATTGCACTGGAAAGCCGCACCCCCATCGACTTGGGTTCCCGTTGCACGGTGTTTATGAATAGCCGTGTGAAACAGGCGCAAAAAGAAGGGGCAGCTGTGGCAGATATTTCCGCCGGCCTTGCTTATTCTGTCATCAAGAATGCATTGTTAAAAGTCATCAAAATTGCCGACCCCAAGGCCTTGGGCAAAAGCATTGTGGTGCAGGGCGGCACCTTCTATAACGACGCAGTGCTGAGAAGCTTTGAATTGATCAGCGAACGGGAAGCCGTGCGGCCAGATATCGCCGGGATCATGGGCGCCTTTGGGTGCGGGTTGATTGCGGTGGAAAAATACCAGGAAGGCTATGAAACGACGCTGGTAAGCCAGCAGGCCATGAACGAACTGGAAGTCCAGGTGGACCATGTGCGTTGTGGACGCTGCGCCAACAACTGTCTGTTGACCATCAATAAATTCAATAGCGGCCGCCATTTCATCACCGGTAACCGCTGTGAAAAAGGCGAAGGCAAAGTAAAACAAGACCAGACGGTGCCAAACTTATACGAATACAAAAAACAGCGGCTTTTCTCCATGGCTTCCTTGCCAGAAGCAGAGGCCAGACGCGGTGTCATCGGCATTCCGCGGGTGCTGAACATGTATGAAGATTATCCGTTCTGGCATGCAGTGCTGACAGAACTGGGCTTCTCGGTGAAGCTTTCGCCGCTTTCTTCCAAGGCCCTTTATGAAAAGGGCATTGAAAGCATTCCGTCGGAAAGCGTTTGCTATCCGGCCAAGCTAGTCCATGGCCATGTGAAATGGTTATTGGAACAGGGCGTGCGCACCATTTTCTATCCCGGTATCGTTTACGAACGGCCGGATATTGCAGCCGCCGATGAAAGCTATAGCTGTCCGATTGTGGCAAGCTATTGCGAAAATATCAAAAACAACATGGAAGAACTGCAAGACAAGGCCATTCGGTTCTTGAACCCGTTCTTCTCCTTCAAAAATAAAAAGGCATTGATGAACCGCATTGCCGACGAATTTGCTTCCTTTGGCGTGACCAAGGCCGAAGCAGAAGCGGCCGTGGAAAAAGGCTGGGATGCTTGGGATGCGTTCCGCAACGACATGCACAAAAAAGGCGAAGAAGCATTGGCCTATATCAAAGAACACAAAATGCCGGCCATCGTACTGGGCGGGCGGCCTTATCACATTGACCCAGAAGTAAATCACGGGATTCCCGAAATGATTACCAGCTTTGGCATTGCCGTTTTGACGGAAGACAGCGTGGCCCACTTGGGCAAAGTGGAACGGCCGCTTGTGGTACGGGACCAGTGGATGTTCCACAGCCGGTTGTACGAAGCAGCGGCCTTTGTAAAGACCCAAGAAAATATCGAGTATGTACAGCTCAACAGCTTTGGCTGTGGGCTGGATGCCGTGACCACCGACGAAGTGAAAGACATTTTGCAGGCGGCCGGAAAAATTTATACGGTATTGAAAATTGACGAAGTCAATAACTTGGGTGCAGCCCGCATTCGAATCCGTTCCTTGATTGCTGCCATGGAAGACCGGAGAGAAAAACATCGGGAAATCCATGTGGGCGATGCATCTTTGAAACGGGTATTGTATACGAAAGAAATGAATAAGGACTATACACTGCTTTGTCCGCAGATGGCCCCGATTCATTTTGATATTTTGAAAGAAGCCTTCCGTTCTTGCGGGTACCGTATTGACGTGATGCCGGCTTTGGATAAGAGCAGCATTGAAACAGGGTTAAAATATGTCAATAACGATGCTTGCTATCCGGCTTTGATTACGGCCGGCCAGGTGATTAACGCGTTAAAAAGCGGCAAGTATGACTTGAACAAAGTGGCCATTTTGATGACCCAAACGGGCGGCGGTTGCCGTGCCACAAACTACATCGGCTTTTTCCGTAAGGCGTTAAAGAACATGGGCCTGGAACACATTCCTGTGATTTCTGTTTCCAGCAGCGGCATTGAAAAAAATCCTGGCTGGAATTATAGTCTGCCCATTGCAAACCGGGCGATGCAGGCCTTTGTCTATGGCGACTTGTTCATGCGCGTGCTCTATCGCACCCGTCCTTATGAACGGGTGGAAGGCAGCGCCAATGCCCTCTATGAAAAATGGAACGAGAAAGTAAAACGAGACATTTGGGAAGGCAAAAACTTTGCCAAAAACTTAAACGGCATTGTCCGCGACTTTGACCAGTTGCCGTTAAACGGCATGAAGAAACCACGGGTTGGCGTGGTGGGTGAAATTTTGGTAAAATTCCATCCGACGGCCAATAACGACATCGTTTCTTTGCTGGAAAGAGAAGGGGCTGAAGCCGTTGTGCCGGATTTGCTGACCTTTGCGTTATACAGCAGCTATAACAGCGTCATCAAACACCGCTATCTGGGCCTTGGCCTGGGGACAGAAATGAAGGCGCGGGCGGCCATGGCGTTCATCCAAAGCTATCAGCGGCCGATGATTCAGGCTCTGAAAAAGAGCGACCGGTTTGGTGTGCCAAGCGGAATTATAGAAATGGCCAAAATGGCAGAACCTATCGTTTCCCTTTGTAACCAAACAGGAGAAGGTTGGTTCTTGACGGCAGAAATGATGGAACTGATCCATAATGGCGTGCACAACATCATCTGTACCCAGCCCTTTGCTTGTCTGCCAAACCATGTGGTGGGCAAAGGCGTTATCAAAGAGCTGCGCCGCAGAAACCCGTTGGCCAATGTGGTGGCCATCGACTATGACCCAGGCGCCAGCGAAGTCAACCAGCTGAACCGAATCAAGCTGATGTTGGCTGCCGCAGAGCGGAACTTGGATAAATTGGAACAAAAGAAAGAACAAAGCTTTGAACCAGTGGCAAGACCACAAAGCGTGGGTGCCAGCATCTAAGCAGAGAAACAGTCAAAAGCTGCCGGGCTTGGCCCGGCGGCTTTTTTAGGAGAAAAAATGAGAGACAAACGGGAAGTTTTAAAGCAATATTTTGGGTACGACTCTTTTCGGCCCGGGCAGGAGCAGGTGGTGGATGCCCTTTTGGAGGGCAAAGACGCATTGGCGGTGATGCCAACGGGGGCGGGAAAATCCATCTGTTTTCAGGTACCGGCCCTTTTGATGGACGGTATTACGCTGGTGATTTCGCCGTTATTATCGCTGATGAAAGACCAGGTGATGACGCTGGTGGCCAATGGTGTGGCCGGGGCCTATCTCAATAGCTCCCTGACGGAGCGGCAATACGAAAAGGCAGTGGAAAATGCCAAGGCGGGAAAATATAAAATCATCTATGTGGCGCCGGAGCGATTGCTCACCCCCCGGTTTTTATCCTTTGCCCTTTCGGCTCCCATTTCCATGGTGGCCGTGGACGAGGCCCATTGTGTCAGCCAATGGGGCCAGGATTTTCGGCCCAGCTATTTGGACATTGCAGAATTCATCGGCCGCCTGCCGCGCCGTCCTGTGGTGGGCGCCTTTACGGCCACGGCAACGCCAAAGGTGAAGGCAGACATTTTGCAGCTGTTACAGCTGAACCATCCGTTGACCCTCGGATTGGGCTTTGACCGGCCCAATTTGTTTTTCCGCGTCATGGAACCGAAGGATAAGCGGGCGGCCCTTTGGGACTTTTTAGAGGAGCAGGAGGGAAAAAGCGGCATCATCTATTGCGCCACACGCAAGACTGTGGAAGAGCTTTGTGCCTTTCTGCAAGAAAAAGGCCGCAAGGCTGTGGCGTACCACGGGGGAATGGACCATCAGCAGCGGGCCAAAAACCAGGAAGATTTTTTGTATGACCGGGTGCCTTTGATGGTGGCTACCAATGCCTTTGGCATGGGCATTGATAAACCCAATGTCCGCTTTGTGGTCCATTATCAAATGCCAAAGGACGTGGAAAGCTATTACCAAGAAGCAGGCCGGGCCGGGCGCGATGGGCAAAAGGCCCAGTGTCTTTTGCTGTACGCCAAAAAAGACGTGATGGTGCAGCAATTTCTCATCCGCAACAACAAAGACAATGACCGGCTTTCTGACGAGGAGAAGGCCAAAGTGCAGATGGCCGATGAAGAGCGGTTAAAGCAAATGACTTGGTATTGCAAGACAAAGGAATGCCTGCGGCGGTATTTGCTGCGTTATTTTGACGAGGCCGCGCCCAAAACCTGTCCTTCCTGCGGCAACTGTCTGGGTTATGCCAGAAAGGAAGAAACAGATTATGTATCGGAAGAACGGTTTTTTTCTCGTGTGGTTGAAAGTTTTTGGGACGAGGACGGTTTTTTGGCTCGCCGCGGCAAAAAGAAAAACACGTCCTGGAAAGACCATCCCTTGTTTGAGCAGCTGAAGCAGGTGAGAAAACAACTGGCCGAGCGGTCTGGCGTGCCGGCCTTTGTGGTGTTTTCTGATGCCACGCTGGAAGAAATGGTGGAAAAAATGCCCCGCACCGAAAAACAGTTGTTGCGGATTTCTGGTGTAGGGCAAAAGAAGATGGAGCTTTATGGCAAGGCGTTTTTGGATGCCATTGCCGATTATTGCGATCAGTGTTAAATGGCCTTTTTTCGGTAGGAAGAGGAGGGAAAGCAAAGCAGGTCTTCGTTTTCTTCCAGATAGGCCGTTTCTGCTTCTACTTGAGCAGACATCAGTGCTTCATAGATGAGAGAGAGGGAGGCGGTTGCCTGTTTCAACTGAGAAGTGACTTGGAAAGGAAGGGAAGGAGTTTCAGAGAGAGCATGTAACTGTGCAAGCAGAGCTTGACAGGATGCCGTCTGCTGGGTAACACGGGCAAAGAGCGTGCAGTAGTGTTCTGGTAATTGGTTCATGTTCATTCCTCCGTTTCTTTTTCGATAGGGTTTGTATTTTTTTTGTTTCTATACCCGGCTTTGTGGCCAGGTGCAAGCAATCGAGGGTGGAAAAAGAACGCCGTTTCGGCTTCTTTAGGGATATTATACAACGAAGCGACATACCTTTCTGTCGAAACATGGCGGCAACGGAAAAAATTTTTCCGCCAGATTCAAAACCATGGGAATGCTGGCGTTTTTTGGCAAAGAAGGGCAAAGAAAATCCAAAAAAACCAAAGAAGGAAAAAGAAAGGAACAGATTGTTGACAAGTTCAAAAATTATTTACAAAGTGGACATAGCCAGGACACAGTTTTTCGGTATCCTATCTTTGCAAGCAAGAAAAACCCCAAAACCCCAAAATTCATAAATACCATCCTTCCTTTTGAAACAATATCGTTTCAGACAAAAGGCCGTCCTTCCCCGGGACGGCTTTTTTGTTGTGTGCAAAAACAATAGAAGAAAAAAGCACAAAAAAATCCCCTGTCAAAAAAGACAGGGGAGGTGGATTATTCTTGTGTCACTTCCACAGGCAACTTAGTGGTGCCCGCGTCGGTTTCGTTTGCAGTGCTTTCTTCTGTGGAAGCATCTTGTGCAGATTCATCGGTCGTTTCATCCGTCGTTTCTTCTGTGGTTTCTGGTTCTACGCCGTTTAATACGTCAATATGGGCATAGACTTCGTCCATATACTCTTCATAGGTTTTTGTGCCTTCCACAATTTCGCCAACGATTTTCCCATCCCGGTCTACAAAGACGGTGGAAGGAATGGAAGTCAAGTTATTGAGCACCCAACTGCCCAAAGTGTCGTCCATCATGATGGTCAAGAAGGATACATCGGCGTCTTTTCTGGCGTTGGTTACGGCTTTTTCCGCATCTTCGCCCGGCGTATCGATGACGGCCGTCACCAGGTTAAAGTCCACAGGGAAGCTGCGGCGGGAGTTATACACCTGTTCCAGCACTTCAAACTCGTCAAACTGAGGATAGGTGTAGCTGGCGCCAAAGTTCACCATGGTCAAATCATAGGCGCCGAAAATGGTGCTGTCCACTTCCATGCCTTGGATGGATTTGGTGTCAAAGGTGATATATTGGTTCAGCTCATCATTGAGGGTGTCCAATGCTTCGGGGTCGAAATCTTGGGTTTTGATGGAAGAGGCCAGCAAAGCAGAGGAGTCTAAGAGCATGTTATAGTTTTCCAGGTCTTCTCCTTCCAAAGAAGAAAGGGCTTCTTTGTTGCCGCTGAGGAAGTAGTAGGTATAGCCCTGCTGTTCCTCACCAACGGTTTGCACGGTGTTGTATTCAGAAAACAGTTCCGATAAGGCATCTTCGCTGGCAGAGGAAAGCACAATCTGGCAGATGGGTTTCATGTAGTTATAGATGGACAATGTGGGATCTTCTGCCAATGTGGCGGCATCTTCCGCCGTCAAGTAGGAATAGATGATCTGAGCAAATGTGTTTTCCCCACGGATGGATTCTTGCACCACTTGCGTGCCTTCCAGTTCTTTCCATTCATCCGGCAATGTATAGGAAAGGCCCAGTTGTTCATAAGTGACATCGCGGGAATTGGTGGAGGTGGAAGACTGTGTTTGTTCGTTTGTGTTGGTACATCCACCGGCCAATACGCCAAAACCCATGCAAAGGCACAGCATGATGGCTAATTTTTTCATGATAACGTTCCTCCTTGCGTTTTTTCTCAACTTATAGTATTATAGCGGAATTTGCCGTCAGTTGCAAATGAATATTTTATGAATTTTCATCATAAGGTAGACAAACAGGTTTTTGGTGAGGCATATGGAGAAAAAACGAAAAACAAGACGGAAGAAAGCAGCGCCTTTGCCGGGGGAGGCCAGCTTTTTTCGGCGGGGGATTTGTTGTGTGGTGTTGGCGGCGCTTCTATTGGTGGGTAGTATCAGCAAGCAAGCATGGGTGGAGCCGTTTCAAAAAAAGCTGAGCCAACAGGTGACCTTTTCCCAAGTCAAGGAAGCGGCTCTAGAGGCCAAGGAGACGGTGGAGACCTTTTTGGAAGAGAAAACGACGGTTTTTTCGCCAAAAACGACGGGAAATGAAAATTAGTTCGTGCATTTTTCGGTTCTTTCGGTTACACTAGTAGACAGAATAGACGGGCCAAAAAGGTCTGCTAGACGGAAACGGAGGAACAACATGAAACTTGCAATCCCAGATCAAGTGCTGCTGCAAATGGAAAAACCGGCTCGCTACATCGGCCGGGAAACCAATATGGTGAAAAAAGATCCCAAGGATGTGGATATCCGCTTTGCCTTTTGTTTTCCCGATGTGTATGAAGTGGGCATGAGCTGTTTGGCGGTACAGATTTTATATTTCTTTTTAAATCGCAGGGAAGATACTTATTGCGAACGGGCCTTTGCACCCTGGGTGGATTTGGAACAGTATATGGTAAAAGAGAAGATTCCTTGTTTTACCCTGGAAACCCAATCCTCCCTGAAAGACTTTGACTTTGTGGGCTTTACGCTGCAATACGAGCTTTGCTATACCAATTTAATCAATATGCTTGAGATGAGCGGCATTTCGGCCTGGGCCAGCGAGCGCACCGAAGACGACCCCATCATCCTCTGCGGCGGCTCTTGTGCTTATAATCCAGAGCCGTTAGCAGAGTTTGTGGATGTGTTTTATCTGGGCGAGGGGGAAGTGCTCTATGACCAGATGCTGGACCGGTACAAAGAATACAAAAAAATGGGGAAAACGAAAGCAGAATATTTGGAAAGCCTGCTGGATTGGGACGGGCTTTATATCCCCAAGTATTATGATGTGACCTATCACGAAGATGGTACCATCCAAAGCTTTACGCCAAACCATCCAAAGGCCAGACCGATCTTAAAAAAAGTGATTGTCAAAGACATGGACCAGGTGTTTTATCCGGAAAAACAGCTGGTGCCATTGATGGATGTGATTCATAACCGGGTGACGTTAGAGCTATTTCGGGGCTGCATCCGGGGCTGTCGTTTTTGCCAAGCGGGGTTTGTGTACCGCCCGGTGAGGGAAAAGAAAGTGGATACGTTGCTGCGGCAAGCCAAAAGTTTGGTGGATACGTCGGGACACGAGGAAATCAGTTTGATTTCTTTGGCCACCAGCGATTTTACTTGTTTTTCCGATTTGGCCGACGGATTGCTGAATGAATTTTCCAAGGACGCCGTGAGTCTTTCTTTGCCGTCGTTACGGATTGATGCCTTTTCGCTGGACTTGATGCAGCGGATTCAAGAGGTGCGCAAAAGCAGTTTGACCTTTGCCGCCGAAGCCGGCACCCAGCGGCTGCGCAATGTCATCAACAAAAACTTGACGGAAGAAATGATTTTAAACGGCTGTAAGCTGGCCTTTGACGGCGGATGGAACAAAGTGAAGTTATACTTCATGTTGGGGCTGCCGACGGAGACGGAAGAAGACTTAAAAGGCATTGGCGCCTTGGCCGATAAAATTGTGGACCAATATTTTGAAATTCCAAAAGAAGAGCGGCCACGCCCTGTGACCGTGACGGCCAGCGCCTCTTGCTTTGTGCCAAAACCCTTTACGCCTTTCCAATGGGATGCCCAAGAAACCTATGAAAGTTTTGGGGAAAAGGCCAAGATTGCAAAACACAGCGTCACCAGAAAACAGGTGCGCTTTACCTATCACAACACAAAGATGAGCTCTCTGGAAGGTGTGATGGCCAGAGGCGACCGGAAGGTGGCCAAGTTATTATACCGGGCCTGGGAGCTGGGTTGCCGGTACGACAGCTGGAGTGATTTGTTTTTGTGGGACAAGTGGGAACAAGCCTTTGCGGAGACAGGCTTGACCATTGCCTTTTATGCCAACCGGGTACGCCCTTATGACGAGATTTTGCCTTGGGACCATATTTCGGTGGGCGTTTCCCGCCGGTTTTTGATGGAAGAGCGGGAAAAAGCGCTGCGGGCAGAATGCACGCCCAACTGTCGGGAGCATTGTTCCAACTGCGGGGCCAAAAGTTTTGGGGGAGGTGTCTGCTTTGAGAACGTATCGGTTTAAGTATACGAAAGGGGAAGAACTGAAGCTTTTGGGGTATCTGGATATGATGGTGGCTTTCCAGCGGGCCATCAAGCGGGCCAAGCTTCCCATTGCCTTTTCCAACGGCTTTAACCCTCACCAGCTTTTGACCTTTGCAAGCCCCCTATCTTTGGGCTATACCAGCGAGGGGGAATATGGCGATTTGCGGCTGAAAGAAGAACTAGCGGCAGAGGAAGTGAAAGAGCGGTTGGGGGCACAGCTACCCGACGGCATGGAGCTATTGCGGGTGACGGCCATTGGCGACGAGGCCAAAAACACCATGGCCTCTTTGGTGGCGGCCCGGTATCGGGTGACGTTACCTAAGACCATTGCCGCAGAAGGATTTGGAGCGGTGTTAGAACGTTTTTGGGCGCAAAAAGAAATTTTGGCTGACAAGAAAACGAAAAAAGGCATGGTGCAAACCAATATCAAGCCGTTGATTTTTTCTTTGCAGGATGCGACAAAGGAAAACAAAGCGGCCATGGAGATGGTTTTGGCCATGGGTAGCGTCCAAAGCTTGCGGGCCGACGCAGTGGTGGCTTCCTTATGTGAGTTTTGTGGCGTGCCCTTTGGGCCTTATGATGCCAGCTATCACCGCATCGACCTTTATCAGCAAGGGCAGGCAGGTTTTGTGCCTTTAGACGAGGAGGTGCCGCTGCCATGAAGCGGTTATTGATGGATGTGACGCCAAAGGCCAGCCGGGTGGCGTTGGTGGAAGAGGGCCGCTTGGTGGAGTTTCAATATGAAGACCGGGAGAAAAAAAGCTTGGTGGGCAACATCTATGTGGGCCGGGTGATGAATGTCCATAAGGGGATGCAGGCTTGCTTTGTGGATATTGGGACCGAAAAAAACGCCTATTTGCCCTTGCCCAAGCATCATCAAGTTCAGGCCTATGGCCATGTATTGGTGCAGGTGGAAAAAGACGCCTCCAAGCAAAAAGGGGCTTTGGTGACCCAAAAGATTTCTCTTTCCGGCCCGTTTTTGGTGTTGCTATTGGGAGAACACAACATTGGGATTTCCCAAAAAATCACGGATACCCAAGAAAGGGAGCGGATTTTTGCCATGGCCAAGGCCTTGGTGCCGGAAGGATTTGGGTTGATTGTGCGGACGGGGGCTGCGGGAAAGACGGAAGAGGACTTTGCCAAGGAGTTAAACCGGCTGCTGCCCTTGGCCCAGCAGATATTGCAAAAGGGTCAATATGAAAAGGCGCCAAGCCTGGTGTTAGACCAAGGGGGTCTAGCCATGCGGGCGGCCAAGGATTTGTTTTTGGACGATGTGGAAAGTTTGGTGGTCAACGACAAGGCCACCTATGAGCAACTGCAACAAAGCTTTCCAAAGCGGGCCAACGAGGTGGAACTTTATGACGGCGCCGTGGGGCTGATGGAAGCTTATTTTGTGGAAAGCCAGATTGCAAAGCTGCTCCATAAACGGGTGTGGCTCAAAAGTGGCGGCTTTCTCATCATCGAGCAGACGGAGGCTTGTGTGGTCATTGATGTGAACACGGGCAAGTTTACGGGAAAGAAGAATTTTCAAGAAACGGTGTTAAAAACCAACTTGGAGGCGGCAGAAGAAATTGCGCTACAGTTGCGGCTGCGCAATCTTTCGGGCATGATTATTGTGGATTTCATCGATATGAAAGAGGCGGCCCACCGGGAAACGCTCCAGCGTTTTTTGGAAGATTGTGTAAAAAAAGACAGAATCAAAACGACGGTGGTGGGGATGACGGAACTGGGGTTGATGCAGATAACCAGAAAAAAAACCAGTGCGCCCCTTTCTGCCCAGATCTCTTACCCTTGTAAATACTGTCAGGGGACGGGGCTTTTGCCTTCGGACCAACTGGTCATCGATCAGATTTACCGGGAAGTGCGGTCTTTGTTTTTGCAAACCATCTATAACCAGGTGGAAATTTGGTCCAATGCCCATCTTTTGGAATCCCTGAAGCAATCCGGTGTCCTTTCTCGTTTGGAAGAAGCATACCAAAAGACCGTTTCTTTCCATGAAATGCCCACTGGGGCCCTATCCTATTACGAGCTGAAGGGAAAGAAAAATTAACTGAACTTTTTGGAAAAAAAAGGAGAAAAATTGCAGGCTTAATTTGACAAAATCTGTCAAATTTCAAGGCTGCTTTTTTTTAGGAAAGCCTAATTGTTTCTGTCCAAAATGGGGGAGGCATGGCCCGGGGGATAGGGGGGAAAAAAGGCTGAAAAAACGCCGGTTTTTCCCCGAAGAAATGGCAGGCCAAACCGGCCGCCTCCCTTGACTTTTTAGTACTGCTATATTACAATGAAAAGTAGTTTTTGCTGTTTGAAAACGGAAGAAAAATACTGTCGTTTCCTGCTTTTTCGTGGAGACAAAGCAGGCAGTTTGAAGGAGGAAACAAAATGGGTTTGGATTACAAAAACGCCGGTGTGGATGTGGAAGCCGGTTACAAGGCAGTCAAGCTGATGGGAGAGCATGTCAAAAGCACATTCCGTCCGGAAGTACTGACCGACATCGGCGGCTTTGGCGGACTGTTTACCTTGGGCGGCTTGCAGATGGAAGAACCTGTGCTCATCAGTGGTACCGACGGGGTTGGCACCAAACTGAGACTGGCTTTTGTGCAGGATAAACACGATACGGTGGGCATTGACTGTGTGGCCATGTGCGTCAATGACATCATCTGTAACGGCGCGCAACCGCTGTTTTTCCTGGATTATATTGCTTGTGGCAAAAATGTGCCAGAACGCATTGCTGAAATTGTTAGCGGCGTGGCCAATGGTTGCCGTCAAAGCGGATGCGCCCTCATTGGTGGCGAAACGGCAGAAATGCCCGGTTTTTATCCGGAAGACGAATATGACATGGCAGGCTTTGCCGTGGGTGTTGTAGACAAAAAGGACATCATCAACGGCGAAAAGATTGTAGAAGGCGACGTCATCATTGGCCTTCCTTCCAGCGGTATCCACTCCAACGGCTATTCTTTGGTGCGCAAAGTCTTTGAACCCATCGAAGAAACGGCCAAAGAATATGTGGACACTTTGGGTAAGACCATTGGGGAAGAACTGCTCACCCCAACCAAAATCTATGTGAAAGAAATTTTGGAACTGATGAAGAAAGTGGAAATCAAAGGCATCAGCAACATCACCGGCGGCGGTTTTATCGAAAACATTCCTCGCTGTCTGCCAAAGGGTAAAGGGCTTTGCGCCACCATCGAAGAAGGTACCTGGCCGGTGCTGCCTATCTTTGATTTGATGCAGCAGAGAGGCGATATTGACCGGGCCCATATGTATAACACCTTCAACATGGGCATTGGTATGGTGTTGGTGGTTTCGGCAGAAAACGCCCAAAAGGCCTTGGACGAAATCAAAGCCTTGGGAGATACGGGTTACATCATTGGTAAAATCACCAAAAACGACGAAAAAGAGGTAGAAGTATGTTTAAAATAGGAGCTTTGGTTTCCGGCGGCGGCACCAATTTGCAGGCCATTTTGGACGCCATTGACCGGGGAGAAATCCCAGGGGCCCAGGTGGTGACCGTCATCAGCAGCCGTGCCGATGCCTATGCCTTGGAGCGGGCCAAAAAGCATGGTATTGATGCCGTGGTGCTTTCGAAAAAAGACTTTGCCAGTGCCGATGATTTGATGGAAGCCATGATTGGTCATTTGCGGAAGATGGAAGTGGATTTGGTGGTGTTGGCCGGGTTTATGACGGTGCTGACCCCGGCATTTATCCAGGCCTTTGCAAACCGGATCATCAATATCCATCCCTCTTTGATCCCTTCTTTTTGCGGTGATGGGTTTTATGGCTTGAAAGTCCATGAAGCAGCCTTGGCCAAAGGGGTGAAGGTGACCGGGGCCACGGTGCATTTTGTCAATGAAGAAACCGACGGCGGGCCCATTTTGCTGCAAAAGGCAGTCCAAGTACAAGAGGGCGACACGGCAGAGGTGTTACAAAAACGGGTGATGGAAGAGGCAGAATGGAAGATTTTCCCCGAAGCCATCCGTTTGATTTGTTCCGGCGCGGTGGAAGTGGTAGACGGCAGGGTAAGGAGGACAACAAGATGAAAGTATTGGTGGTTGGCAGCGGCGGCAGAGAACATGCCATTGTCTGGAAATTGAAACAAGATGGCCGGGCAGACGAAATTTTTTGTGCACCTGGTAACGGCGGCATTGCCCAGGATGCCACTTGTGTGCCCATTGGCGCCATGGAATTTGACAAATTGACGGCCTTTGTGGAAGAAAACCAGATTGATTTTACCATCATTGGCATGGATGACCCGTTGGTGGGCGGCGTGGTAGACGCCTTCGAGGCCAAGGGCCTGCGGGTATTTGGACCACGGAAAAATGCAGCCATTTTGGAAGGCAGCAAGGCCTTTAGCAAAGAACTGATGAAAAAATATGGGATTCCAACGGCTGGCTATGAAACGTTTTCGGATTATGAAGCAGCAAAGGCCTATGTGGAAAAACAGGATTTGCCCATCGTTTTAAAAGCAGACGGTCTGGCCTTGGGCAAAGGCGTTTTGATTTGCCAAACAAAAGAAGAAGCCTTGGAAGGCTTAAAAGAAATGATGATTGACCAAAAATTTGGCAAAAGCGGTACCAAAGTGGTCATCGAAGAATTTTTGACCGGGCCGGAAGTGTCTGTCCTTTCTTTCTGTGACGGTAAAACCGTGCGCCCCATGGTTTCGGCTCAGGACCACAAGCGGGCCTATGACGGAGATCAAGGGTTAAACACCGGCGGCATGGGTACCTTCTCCCCCAGCCGGATTTATACAGAAGAAGTAGCAAAAACCTGCATGGAAGAAATTTTTAAACCAACGGTGGCAGCCATGGCCAAAGAAGGCCGTCCTTTTGTGGGCGTGCTATATTTTGGGCTGATGTTAACGCCAAAGGGCATGAAAGTGATTGAATATAATGCCCGGTTTGGCGATCCAGAAACCCAGGTGATTTTGCCGCGGTTAAAAACGGACTTGCTTTCCATCATGGAAGCTTGCGTCGATGGCACGTTGGACCAAATGGACATTGAATGGTACGACAATGCGGCTGTTTGCGTGGTGGAAGCCAGCGGCGGCTATCCAGAAAGCTATGAAAAAGGCTTTGAAATCACTGGCCTGGAAGAGGCAGCCAAAAGAGATGACATCGTGGTATTCCATGCCGGCACAAAGGCAGAAAACGGCAAGTTTTACACCAACGGCGGCCGTGTGCTGGGGATTACTGGCATCGGCAAAGACTTGCAAGAAGCCATTTCCATTGCCTATGAAGGGGTGGAACTGGTTCACTTTGAAAAGAAGCACTTTCGGCATGATATTGGCATAAAGTAAGTAATGCAAAGAAAGCATCAGGCCGAAGCAAAGGATTCGTTCTGATGCTTTTTTTCAGGCAAGAAGGAAGGTTTGGACGGGATGGATGAAAAGACAAAACGGTTTCGCCGGCAGATGGATTTTTTGTTGGAGCTAGACAAAGTGAAATTGATTGGCCGTCAGACGTATTTGGCCGACGGTAGCCGGTTTGAAAACGATGCGGAACACTCCTGGCATGCGGCAGTGATGGCGGTGGTGCTTTCGGAATATTTTCCAAAGGCCGATTTGGCAAAGACCATGGCCATGATGTTGCTGCACGATGTGGTGGAAATTTATGCGGGAGATACGTATTGTTATGACACGGTGGGCTATCAGGATAAGGATGCAAGGGAGATGGCCGCGGCCGAAAAAATCTATGGACTGCTGCCCCCGGACCAAAGGGAAGAAATGATGGCCCTTTGGCAGGAATTTGAAGCAGGGCAGACGGAAGAAGCCAAGTTTTGTGCCATCTTGGATCGGGTGCAGCCCACCATGTTAAACCACGCCCAAGGCGGGCGCAGCTGGGTGGAGCATGGCATCTACAAAGAACAGGTGGAAAAGCGCAATGCTGCCACGTTCCAAGGCCCGGATGTGATTGCGGCGTATATGAGAGAAATCATTGATACGGCCTATGAAAAAGGTGTATTAAAATAGTAAAAGGGGATAAGAACTATGGAGATTCAAGTTTGTATCGGAAGTGTGTGCCATTTAAAAGGCTCCTACGACATCATCCACCAGTTGGAAGAAATGATTGCAAGCCATGGCTTGGAAGACCGTGTGACCATCAAGGCGGCCTTTTGTCTGGGCAACTGCACGGGGGCTGTTTGTGTGAAGGCAGACGGCGAGATTTATTCGGTGCAGCCAGAAAATGTGGGCAAGTTTTTTGAGACGGTTGTGGAAAAAAAGGTGATGTAATTTGAGATTATTTAACTTTACCGCAGAACGTTGTCAAAACTGCAATAAATGTGTGCGGGAATGTCCGGTGAAGGCCATTCGTTTTCGCAACAATCGGGCAGAAATTGACGAGAAAAAATGTATTGCTTGTGGGCAGTGTTTCACCACTTGCCCGCGGTATGCACGGAATATGGAAAACGATGTGGAGTTGGTGGGCCGGATGTTGGCTTCGCCAAGACGGGTGGTGGCCTGCATTGATTCGGCTTACCTGGGCTCCTTTAAAGTGCCGGGGCAATATGTGGCGGCGCTGCGCCGGTTGGGCTTTGACAGTGTAGAAGAAGTGGCCGTGGCCGGGGAAGAAGTTTCGGAAGAATATGTGAAATATATTCAAGAACATGTGGGCGAGCAAAAGTATTTCATGTCCAGCACTTGTCCATCCATTTATTTATTCATTCAAAAATATCATCCTACTTTAGTGAAATACTTATTGCCGGTGGTAACGCCAATGATTGCCTTGGGCAAGGCCATCAAAAAGGAAGACCCCACCACCTTTACCGTATACATTGGTCCTTGCATGAGCAAGAAATATGAAACATTGCCCAAAACCGATGCGGCACCCATCAACGCCCATATCACCTGTCAGGAAATTGTGCGCTTGTTCCGGCGGAAAATGATTGATTTGGAATCGCTGGAACCGGAAGTGCCGGACCGGGTGGCAAAAAACGTGGGTACCAGTTATTCCATTTCCGGCGATATGTGGCCGAAAATTACGGATTTGATGCATCAAAACGACTATGACGTATTGAAAGTCAATGGCTTAAATAACGTGAAAAAGTTGTTTGAAAGCATGGAAAATGAAAATTTGGGGCCTTGCTATATTGGCATTTCGGCCTGCGAAGAAAGCTGCATCAACGGTCCTTTTATTCCGCTGCAATCGTTGGATTTGTTCTGCCGGCGCCAGCGGATTACCCAGTTTGCTGTCCATGGATGGGGTGTGGAAGGCAATTACCCACCCATCGACTGGTCGGACATTGATTTGAGCCGGACCTTTGAACCCATTGCCGTGCCAAGAAAGAAAGCCAGCATGGCAGAGTTGGAAGAGATTCTCCATAAAATGGGTCGCATGACAAGAGCCGACGAACACGACTGTGGCGCCTGTGGCTATAACACTTGCCGGGAAAAGGCCCAGGCCGTGTATGAAGGCATGGCAGACATTGAAATGTGTTGGCCAAACTTAAGAAAACGGGCAGAGCGAAAAGGCGATACCATTTTCTATAACGCCAGAAACATCATTGTGATGTTGGACGGCACCACCCGTATTACGCAGATCAACCCGGTGGCCGAGCGCTATTTTGGGGTGAAAAACGAAGATGTGGTGGGCCAGCCGGTGACGGCGCTGCACTTGGCCAGCGACGACTATGCCTATGCCTTGGCCACCAAAAAAGACATCATGGCCAGAAAAATGCACTTGGATAAATATGGCCTGGATGTGATGTGCAACATTGTTTATATCGAAGGGGACGAGCTTTATGTTTCTATGCAGGATATTACAGCCGAAGTGAAACGGCAAAAAGAACTGGTGCAGCTGAAAAAGCACACCGTGGAAGTGGCGCAAAACGTCATTGAAAAACAAATGCGCGTGGCCCAGGAAATTGCAAGCCTTTTGGGCGAGACAACGGCAGAGACGAAAGTGGCCTTAAACAAACTGAAAGACGTTATGCTGAAAGAAGGTGAGTGAGGTTGTATTTCATCGATACCGCCTATAACAGCATCCATAAGCACGGCGAAGAGCTTTGCGGCGACCACATCGAACAGGTGAATTTGGAAGACAGCAAGATTTTGGTGCTGGCCGACGGCATGGGTAGCGGCGTAAAAGCCAATATTTTGGCCACCCTCACCTCCAAGATTGCGGCCACCATGCTGCGGGAAGGGGCCTCGCTGGACGAGACCATCGACACCATTGTCCATACGCTTCCCGTTTGTAACGAGCGGCATTTGGCCTATTCCACCTTCACCATCATCAAGGCCTATCGGGATGGCGTGGTGTATGTGGCCGAGTTTGATAACCCCTCGGTGTTTTTGCTGCGCAATGGCCAAAGCGTGCCCATCAATAAAACCACGCGGACCATCAACGACAAGGTGATTTTAGAAAGCCGGTTTATGCTGGATGAAAATAGCCTTTTGGTGGCCGTTAGCGACGGCGTGATCCATGCCGGCGTGGGCCACAGTTTGAGTTTGGGGTGGCAATGGAAAAACGTAAACGAGTACTTGAAAGACTTTTCTTATAAAGATACCACAACCACAACGGTGACCGCCAATGTGTTGGAGGTTTGCCAGAAATTATATGAAAACCAAGCCGGAGACGATACGACGGTGTTGGCGGTGAAAATTCGAGAACAAGAAACCATCAATTTGTTCTCTGGGCCACCGAAAAACCCGGAAAACGACTATGCCGTCATTGAAGAAATTTTGAAATCGGAAGGCAAAGTCGTCGTTTGCGGCGGGACCACGGCCAGCGTGGTGGCCCGGATTTTGGGCACGGAAATGCAGGTGGATTTGGAAACGATGACACCGGAAATTCCACCAGCCGGAAAGATTGACCGAGTGGAACTGGTGACCGAAGGGGTTTTGACCATCAACAAAGCCATCGAATTGATCCGCCATTATCAAACCCCCGGCTTTAACGCCCGGGCCATGGCGGCGCTCAACGAGCGCAATGCGGCGGCCATGCTTGCCAAGCTTTTGATTGAAAACTGCGATAAGCTGAACATGTGGATTGGCCAAGCCGTTAACCCGGCACACCAAAAAAATGGATTTCCCATGGACTTTAACTTCAAAATCAATCAGCTGCGGGAATTGGGACGTCTGGTGGAAAAAATGGGAAAAGAAGTAAACTTCATTTACATCTAAAAATTTAATACAGGAAAACGAGGAAGGATATATGAGAAAATTCGAAAGCAACGTACAATTCTTGAAATATCAGGTGAACAAAGAAGTCACCAAGCATTTTTTACAGGGGGAAGAATGCAGCGAACATCTGGATGAAATTGCAGAATCCATTATCCCGGGGCCAAAACCGATGACCCGTTGCTGTATTTATAAAGAACGCCATATTGTCAAAGAACGCGCCAAGGCTGTCATTGAACCATTGAAAGGCAAAAACGTGATCCAGATTCTCCGCTCGGCCTGCGATGAATGTCCCATCGACCGTTATGTGGTAACGGAAGCATGCCGCGGCTGTCTGGCCCATCGCTGCAAAGATGTTTGCCCCAGAGGCGCCATTATGATTATGGGCCAGCGGGCCTACATCAACCAGCAGCTTTGTGTGGAATGTGGCCGGTGTAAAGATGTTTGCCCGTTCCATGCCATCAGCGATGTACAGCGTCCTTGCATCCGTTCTTGCGCCATCAAAGCCATCGTGTTTGATGAGGAAAAGAAAGCATATATCGACGATGAAAAATGCGTCTCCTGTGGCGCTTGTGTTTACAACTGCCCCTTTGGCGCCGTGGTGGACAAAAGCTATGTGCTGGATGTCATGAAGCTGATCAAAGAATCGGAAAACAACACCAAATATCGTGTTTATGCCATTGTGGCTCCGGCCATCGGCAGCCAGTTTACCGATGTGAAGGTGGAACAGGTGATTAACGGCATTGAAAAAATCGGGTTCTATCATGCCGTGGAAGTGGCTTTGGGGGCCGACATTGTTTCCTGCCACGAAGCAGAAGAATTTGCCAACACCATCACGGAACGTCAGTGGATGACTTCTTCTTGCTGTCCAGCATTTGTGAAATATATCCAGACCAGCTATCCCGAACTGATGGAACACGTTTCTGGCACCGTTTCGCCGATGATTGCCATTGCAAGACTGCTGCGCAGCGTGGAAGAAAACTGCAAGATCGTCTTCATTGGACCTTGTACGGCAAAGAAAATGGAAATCAAAGAAGACGATTTGAAGGGCGACGTGGATTATGTATTGACCTTTGAAGAATTGCAGGCCATTTTGGATGCTATGGAAATCGACCTGAGCCAGTGCGAAGAGACTTCGCTAGACAATGCTTCTTACTTTGGTCGTTTGTTTGCAAGAAGCGGCGGGGTGAGCGAAGCAGTGCAACAGGCCATCGAAGTGAAGGGCATCGATGCCGACTATCGCCCCATTAAGTGCAACGGGCTGGACGAAGTGGTGAAAAATTTGCGTCTGGCCAAGCTGAACCGCTTGCCTGGTAACTTTATGGAAGGCATGGCCTGCAAGGGCGGCTGCATTGGCGGCGCCGCATCCTTGAGCCATGGACCAAAAGATGTGACAGAAGTGGACAAATACGGGAAACTGAGTAAGGAAGAAAACTCTGTGCAGGCCACCCGTGTCTTCAATCTGGATGTGGTGGATTTGGAACGGAAATACCCAGGGATGGAAGAAAAGGCAGAAGAAAAAACAGAACAATAAACAGAACCATAAGCCCATGGGGCGAAGCAGGTTTTAGAAGAAAATCGCTTTCGTTCCATGAAAAAAGCAGGAATCTTTTGTGTTTCAAGGATTCCTGCTTTTTCTATTTTTTATGGGCCAGATCGAAGAAAAGTCAGTTTTCTTTTGTGACAAATCCTTTCTTTTTTTGCATTTGTTATGATAAAAAATGGGTTCCATTGACAGGGAAAAAAAGGAAGATTATAGTGGAAGCAAGATAAAATCAGATTGGGGGGATTGGAATGCCAAAAAAGATGTTGTTGGTCTTGGTGTGTATGTGGTTGCTGTTGATGCCAGTGACGGCCTTGGCCAAGGAGACGGAAGAAATGTCCACATTAGAGCAGGTATTGGAAACGTGTACGTTTTCTGACGAACAAAAGGAACAGATTCGGGCAGAGGCAAAGGAATTGGAAGAAAAACTCTTTTTTGACGACGAGAGCCTGACGGAAATTTCTTTGGACGCAGACGGCAGGTTTTGGTTTACGTTTCTGATAGATCTCAAAAGCCAGGGAAGGATGATGGAGTGGAACATGACGTTGCTGGATGTGGAAGGCGGCGTGGGCTTTCTTGTGGTGGAAGGAGACAAACGGAACGAAGTGATTTGGATGGACGATGGACGTCTGTTGATCGATGGCAAAGAGGTGACCGCTACAAGGGGAAATGCAGAGGAGATGGGTCTGGAAGAAATCGACCATCAGCTGTACCGAAATGGTGTGCCGGTGGAAACAAAAGAACTGATGCTGGAGGGAGAAGAAGAGAGCAGGGAAGAAGAACAAGAGTCATGGTTTGGGGCCCCGCTCTATGGTTTTGTTGGCAGCCGGTGGCAAACCCAGCCGGTGTATGCTTCGTTTCTGATAGGCCCATATCTTTACTTTTTCATGGATATTGGACTTGCGATGCAGTTTGGAAGATAATGTATCCCATAAACCGGTTGGAGATCGGGGGCGAACAGGATGGACGAAAAAAGAGAAACGAAGGAGAAACTTCCTTGGAATGAAAGATTTTTGGAATTTGTAGATGGCCAGGAGGAGCATCCGATTATTTTTGTTTTTGTACATGGAATCCTCTTTTTTCTTTTATGGCGGCTGAGGTATGCTTTTTTTCAGTTTTACGACCTGGATAACTTTGTTTCCACAGCGGAATTTCGTGCGCTGATGGATCAGATTTTTCATGTGTTAAACATAGTCCAATTCATGCAGTTGACGTTAATGATTTATGCAACGAAACATTTTTTTCAAGATCGAAAACAAAAAAAGAAAGCACAAAAAGAAGCAGAAGAAAATCAAGGGTAAAAGCAGTCTGTTTGGTGGAGAAAGATACAGGCATGGAATGTGCCGCTGTTTCCTCAGAAAACAAAGAAAGCAGGAATCCGAAAAACAAGGATTCCTGCTTTTTTGTTACAATCCAAAGATTTATCCTGGATACCCCAGCCGTTTGGAGATGCCATAGGCTGCCTCTTTCATCTGTTCCACCATGGGAATCAGCTTTTCTTCTTCCATGCGCCCGGTGGGGATGGAAATACTGATGCCGGCCACGGTGCGTCCGGTATAGTCTTTCAGTGGTGTGGCGATGCAAAACACATCCGGCGCGGCCTCGCCTCGGTCCAAGGCATAACCCTGCTTACGCACTTGGGTGATCTCGTCCAAAAGGGCTTCTTCTGTGACGATGGAAGTGGCTGTGGTCTGTACTGGCGGTGTGCTGCGAAAAGCCGCCAACACTTCGCTGTCCTTCATTTCGCTTAAAAACAGTTTCCCAATCCCTGTACAAGAGAGCGGTTCCCGTTCGCCAATGGTGACGTTGGCCACCAGACGCTGGGAAGGGGGTGTGTGGTCGGGGAAAAAACGTTGGATGATGATCATATGATACTGGTTTTGGATGCCAAGGTTGACAATTTCGCCAAATTGATTGCTCAAGTCCTTCAAGGCCGATGCAATCTTTTCCTGGTCCAGCCCATTGTTTTTGGGAATGTTACAGCCCAAAGAAAAGGCACCCCAGCCCAGTTTATAGGCCAATCCATCGGCGGATTTTTCCACAAAGTCATACTCCAATAACGTATCCAAAAACCGGTGGACGCTACTTTTGCCCATGCCGGTGCCATCGCTGATTTGATTGAGAGAAAGCCCGTTGCCGCTGGCATTCTCTTTTAAATAAAGCAAAATATCCAGCGCCTTTTCCACTGTCTGCACCGGGTATTTGGCTTGATACCGTCCTTCCATGTTTTCGCCTACCTTTCTATTGTTCTTATTTTAGCTGTTTTTTTTGGTTCTGGCAACTATTTTTCTTTTTTGGGGAAAGGACTTGACAAAGGGGAAAGAGTTTGTTATATTTTAATAAATAGGATAGTGTTCTAAATATTAGGATGAAAAGTGCTTTGTCTTTCTTTACAACAAAAACAGAATGCTATCCTAAATAATAGAATAAAAAGGTTTTTGCCATCAAATAAAGGAGGATCGAAATGAAAGCAGCTCTTCGTTTACACCCAACCGACACCGTGGCCACGTTGCTGGAATCGGTGCAAGGCGGCGAAAGTGTCACCTTGATTGACATGGAAAATCATCCACTGGGTGTGCAAACGGCGCAAGAAGCCATTGACCAGGGCCATAAAATTGCGCTTTGTGCCATGCAGGCCGGGGATGATGTGATCAAGTATGGCTATTCCATCGGCGTTGCTTCTGCCGCCATTTCGCCGGGGGATCGTGTACATACGCATAATTTAGACAGCCGCAGAGGCAGGGGGGATTTGGTATGAATGTGGCACTGTTTCAAAGAGAAGACGGACGCTATGGCGTAAGAAACCGCATTGCAGTCATTGCTACGGTGGCTTGTGTCAACCATGTGGTGGAACAAATTGCCGCCGAAGTGCCGGGCGCCGATGCCTATACCCATGCATATGGATGCGATCAGTTGGGATTTGACCGAGCGCTTTCGGAACAATCGTTATTGGAGATGGGGATTCACCCCAACCAAGGGGCCGCTTTGGTCATTGGTTTGGGTTGTGAAGAAATTGATGCGGCCAGACTTTGTGGAAAGATTCGGCAAAGCCGGTCTTTGGCCGAATATCTGATTATGCAGGAAGTGGGTGGTACGGCCACCACCATTGCCCGCGGGGTGGAAATCTGCAAGGAATTTGCGGCAAAGCTGCGGCAACAGCAAAGGGTGTCGGTGGATGTGTCCAACTTAACGGTGGCTGTGGAATGCGGCGGATCGGACTTTTCTTCCGGCATTGCGGCCAATCCTGCTGTGGGCGTTTTTACGGAAAAACTGACGAAAGCCGGGGGCAAAGTGGTCTTTGGCGAAACGGCAGAGTTGATGGGGGCAGAAGATGTGCTGTATCAACGCAGTATATCAAGAGAGGTGTATGAAACCATCGAAGCGGCCATTCGTCGGGTAGAAGATACGGCTTTATTTTATAAGGAAGATTTACGCGGAACCCAACCTTCGCCAGGCAATATTGCAGGGGGGTTATCCACCATCGAAGAAAAATCTTTGGGCGGTGTTTGCAAAATTGGTCAGGCCCGCATTGTGGATGCCATTGCCTTTGGTCAAAGAGCGACAAAGCCTGGGGTGACCTATGTGGATACACCGGGCAATGACTTGGCTTGCACGCTGGGGTTGTGTGCAGCCGGGGCGCAGATTGTGATTTTTACCACCGGCCGGGGCACGCCCATGGGCTTTGCGGCAGCGCCTGTGTTTAAGGTGACGGCAAACCATGGTGTCTATCGCCGGATGCAGGAAAACTTCGATTTGGACGTATCGGGCATTTTGGAACGGAAAACCTCTGTATTGGAGGAAGGAGAAAAACTGTGGCAAGAAATCTTGCAGGTGGCCGAAGGGAAAGAGACGGCGGCAGAAAAGCTGGGACACAGAGAATTTAGCCTGTATCGGATTTCGCCGATTTTAACATAAGCAGAAGGAGGAAACAACATGATTCGTTGGTATAGCATGGAACAGCATCGCCCTTGTAACCGGCTGGACGATGTGGAGAAAGCCGTGCGGGAAGCAGTGGCACAGCTTTCCCCATTGCCCAAATGGGAAAATCAGACGGTAGGCATTGCCGTTGGAAGCAGAGGTATCAGCAACCTGCCCAACATCATCCATACTTTGGTACAGCTGGTCAAAGAAGGCGGTGGCACGCCAGTGTTGTTTGCAGCCATGGGAAGCCACGGTTGCGGTACAGCCCAAGGCCAAAGAGAAGTGTTGGCTTCTCTTGGGATTACAGAAGAATCCATGGAGGCAGAAATTCGCACTTGTGCGGAGACGGTTTCTTTTGGCCGGGCCTCTTCGGGGGTGGAAGTCTTTGGCAATCCTTTGGCGTTGGAATTTGACCAAGTGATTTTGTGTAACCGGGTGAAAATGCACACCGATTTTTCCGATGTGACCGAAAGCGGCCTTTTGAAATTGATGGCCATTGGGATTGGGAACCCCACGGGGGCAGCACAAGTCCATCGGATTGCCCTGCAAAAAGGGTATGGCGCAGCCATCCGGGAAGCAGCCGAAGTACACATGGCAAAGCTACCCATTGCGTTCGGGGTAGCCATTGCGGAAAACTGGAAACATGAAACGGAAACCATCCGTGCCTTTTTGCCAGGGGATTTGCTGGCAGGGGAGAAACAGCTGCTCTCTGAAGTGAAAGCAAAAGCAGTCAAATTGCCAGTGGATGAGTTGGATACGTTGCTGATTTGGGAAGCGGGGAAAAATATTTCTGGTACCTGTGTCGACACGAAAGTCATTGGACGGCTTGGTATGGCAGGGCAGCCAGATCCACCCACACCCAAGATTAAAACCATTGCAGCGCTGCGTTTTACCGAAGTTTCCCACGGCAATGCCATGGGCATGGGCGTAGTAGATTTGATTACCCGCAAATTCTTTGACCAGATTCGTCTGGAAGATACGGGCTTGACAGGCATGACCTCCAACTGTCTGTTGCAGGCAAAGATCCCTTGCGTGGCCCCCACCGATCAGCTGGCCATTGAGACGGCCATCCGCGCCAGCGGCGTAGAAAAAGAAGAAGATGCCAAGGCAGCCTTTATTGAAAACACCAACGCTTTGGCTCGCATCGCTGTTTCGGAACCCGTTTATGAGGCCATGAAGGGTCGGGAAGACATCACTTGCTTGGGTGGTCCTTTTACCCTTACCTTTGATGGTGCAGGCAATTTGAAAACCAACTGGTTGGGAGAAGAAATCAAAGAATAAATCAAAAAAGCTTCTGTTCCAAACAAGAACAGAAGCTTTTTTCTATGCGTCGTATTTTTTCAAAAGGCAAATGCCAATGGTATCGGGGCCAGTGTGACTGGAAATGGTGGCGCCGATTTGAAAATGGGAAGTGATTTCCCAGCCCGTTTGCTTGGCAAAGAGGGATTGAAATTCCGGCAATTCCTCCGGGGTGTTGGTGGTACCCATGGTGATTTGATGGGTGGAGGGGCTGCCGTTTTCTTTTTTCAGATAGGCATCGGCCGCTTCGCAAAGTTTTTTCAGGCCACTTTTTCGGCTGCGGGTGACGCCCAAGAGGTTGATTTCGCCGCCTTGTAAGACGATCAGTGGTTTGATTTTTAAAATGTTGCCGGCGGCGGCGCCGACTTTTCCAATGCGCCCGCCTTTTTGTAAATGGTCCAGGCCGCCAACCATAAAGAAAATGCGGCCGGTTTGTTTTAATTCGTCCATTTTTTGCGCCGTTTCGGTTACGGAAAAACCAGCATCCCTCATCCGCACAGCTTCCATCACCAGTTGATACTGGGCGCCGGTGGCCAAGAAGGAATTGACAAGACAAACAGAGCGGTCCGGATGGCTTTGCTCCAGCATCTCCTTGGCCACTTGGGCCGACTGGATGGAACCGCTTAATGTATTTGTGATGGTAAAGCAAAGCACGTCCCGGCCTTCTTCCACCACCGGTAAAAAGGCATCCAAATAATCCTGCACCGAAGGCAAAGAGGTGCGGGGATAGAGTTTTTCTTGAATGAAACGCCGGTAATACGTTTCTAGGGGCATATCATACAGCTCTTTTTCATATGTATGTCCGTCCAGCGAAACATAAAAAGGGATAATCCGTACACAGTTGTCCGCTGCCACGTCCAAAGGAATATCGGCGGCACCGTCGCTGAAAATTTGAAAAGACATAGCGACCTCCCAAAAAAGTTAGTTGTGCATAGGGTGACAGTATGTTGTATTTAAAACCGTATCTTATGGTTAATCTATCATTTTTTTTCGTTCCTGTCAATATGCCCAATCCAAAGGCAGGATAATTGCCAATGTTTTTGGCATATTTTTGTATACATCTCCGATTGACAGAAACTTTACATACTGCTATAATAAAAAATTTGCATTTGCACTTTTTTTGTGTTATCCTAAAGAAGGAAGCGTGTTTACCAGGAGAAGAAAAGAAGGTGTGAATGTGTTTCAAAAAGGAGATAAAGTGGTATATCCGATGTATGGCGCAGGCATTATTGATGCAGTGGAAGAAGCAGAAGATCAAAAAATGGAACATTGCCATTATGTCATCCGGATTCCAAACGGAAACTTGAAAATCAAAGTGGCGGTGGAAAAGACGGAGCGCATTGGCCTTCGTCCCATCAGCGATATGCAGACCATCGATTCTGCCTTGGAGCAGGCGGCCGGGGAGCCCGTTGTGTTGCAGTCCAACTGGAATTTGCGATACAAAGAAAATTTGGAAAAGATTCGAAGCGGGCACTTGGTGGCGGTGGCCGAGGTGGCCAGGGCGTTGGCGTTACGGGAAAGAGAACGCGGCCTTTCCAGTGCAGAAAAGAAGATGTTTCACAATACAAAACAAATTTTAAGCAGCGAAATTGCCTATGTGCAAGGCGTGGAACAGGAAAAAGCCGAAGATTATCTTGCAAAAAAACTGTTCCATTGTTAGAATAGGAGAAAGGGTTTTATTACCAGAAATCAAAACCCGGAATAGGAGGATTTGAGCAGTGCTCAAAAGATTACTGGAATTGGTGGTCAGCATCGCCTTTGGCACGGCGGTGTATCTTGTGACGGATATGATTTATAACGCCAATTTTACCCAACTGAGCACCATTTTGCCAAGCTATGTCACCATCGTTTGTGGAGCTGTGTTTGGGATTATCTTTTTCTTTTTGGTTGCCCATTTCATTAGCGATGCGATTTTTCATAAAATGGACACCATGGAAACCAAACTGGTGCGCATGAGTTTAAAGGAATTGCTGGCAAGCTTAACGGGTGTGTTCATTGGGCTTGTGATTGCCAATTTGATTGGCATTGCCATCAGCGGTTATGGGATTATTGGTACCAGCATTACGGTGGTGCTCAATATTATGTTTGGCTATATGGGGTTGCGGGTGGCCCGGCGGAAAAAAGACGAAATTGGCGTGGGATCGCTGATTAGCTTTACGGAAAACGCCAGGGGCAAAAACGCAACCAGCGGAAAGCCAAAAATCCTGGATACCAGCGTCATCATTGACGGGCGGATTTTGGACTTGTTAAAAACAGGCTTTATTGAAGGCAAAATCATCATCCCCAATTTTGTGTTGGAAGAGTTGCGTCATATTGCCGACTCGGCCGACTCCCTCAAGCGCAACCGTGGCCGGCGGGGGTTGGATATCTTAAACGAAATTCAAAAACAGACGTCGGTAAAAGTAGAAATTGTGGATTTCAACACAAAAGAAGAAATGGAAGTGGACAGCAAGCTGCTGAAGATGGCAGAAAAGCTGGATGCCTTTGTGATGACCAACGATTTTAACTTAAACAAAGTGGCCGAGTTTCAGGGCGTGCGGGTGTTAAACATCAACGAATTAAGTAACGCCATCAAGCCGGTGGTTTTGCCGGGAGAAGATATGCAGGTGACGGTGATTAAGTCGGGCAAAGAATATGGCCAAGGGGTGGCTTATTTGAACGATGGCACCATGATTGTCGTAGAAGGCGGCAGCAAGTACATCGGCGAGACCATCAAAGTGATTGTGACCAGTGTGCTGCAGACGGCGGCTGGCCGGATGATTTTTGCAAAGAAAAAAGATTGATGCTAGGAAGATTGGAATAAAAAGGAAAGAAAAGCACGAAATGGCGAGACAGCGCAGAAAGTTTCGTGCTTTTTTCTGTTTGGAAACAAGAAAGGGCGAAGCAAATGGCAAAGGGAAAAAACATTTGTCTGGTAATGGCAGCCGGCAGCGGCAGCCGGATGCAAAGCAGCGTGAAAAAGCAATTTCTGCCGTTAGAAGGAAAGGCGGTTATCGTTCGGACCATGGAGCGGTTGCGGCGGATGAAAGCAATCGATGCCTATTTGATGGTGATTGCACCAGAGGATGAGGAACAGATGCGACAGATCGGAAAGGAAGAGGGCTGGGAAGAGGTGACCTTTGTCCACGGCGGAAAAGAGCGGCAAGACTCGGTGCGGGCCGCGTTACAAGCGCTGCCGGAAGGGACAGAGATGGTGTTGATCCATGACGGAGCCAGACCCTTTGTGCCGGTGGAATGCATGGAAGAAGTGCTGGAAAAAGCAAAAGAAATGGGGGCTGCGGTACTGGCGGTGCCGGTGAAAGACACCATGAAGACAAAGCAAGAGGGAAACTTGGTGGGAGAAACGGTACCAAGGGAAACCCTTTGGGCCATTCAAACGCCTCAGGTGTTTCAAAAGGATTTGATTTGCCAAGCCTATGAGGCCCTGCCGGATACAGCGGCCATCACAGACGATGCCATGGCCGTAGAGCGGATGGGAAAACCCGTGGCGCTGGTGATGGGGAGTTACCAAAACATCAAACTGACCACACCGGAAGACATGGCCTTTGGCGCAGCCATTCTGGCCCTGGAAGAGGGCGCCAAGGAAGAAGGGAAAAAAGAGCCCGCAACACAGCAGACGCTCTCTTTGGATACGCTATCGCCAAAGAGGGATGCCAAGGGGATGTTACAGGAAGTGGAAATCTATACCGACGGTGCCTGCTCCGGCAATCCCGGCAAAGGCGGCTATGGGGTGGTGTTGCTCTACCAAGGAAAGCGAAAAGAGCTTTCGGCCGGATATGCCGTTACCACCAACAACCGGATGGAGGTGCTGGCCGTCATCAAAGCGCTGGAGTTATTGAAAAAACCTTGCCGCGTCAAGCTATATAGCGATTCCAAGTATGTGGTGGATGCCATCACAAAGGGATGGGCGGAAAAATGGCGGAAAAATCATTGGATGCGCACTAAGACGGAGCGTGCGTCCAACGTGGACCTTTGGGAAAAATTGCTGGATTTACTGGATTTACACAAAGTGCAATTTATTTGGGTGAAAGGCCATGCGGAAAATGTAGAAAATGAACGGTGTGACGCTTTGGCAAGAGCCGCAATTTTAAACAATTTACTGCTAAATGACGAAGGTTACATAAAATAGAATGGGGTATTTTGTAGTAATTTGATAAAAAAATTGGTTGACAGGGCTATTGGTATGTGGTATGCTCATAAAGTCGAATGACAACTCACTATTATTTTCTTTTGCAAGGAGGATTTTTCAATGAAAAAAGGTACAGTAAAATGGTTTAACGCAGAAAAAGGCTTCGGCTTCATCTCTGTAGAAGGCGAAGACGACGTTTTCGTACACTTCTCTGCTATCCAGGCAGAAGGTTACAAAACCTTGGAAGAAGGCCAGGAAGTAGAATTTGAAGTAGTGCAGGGCGCGAAAGGTCCTCAGGCTGCAAACGTAACCCGCGTATAATCATTTTACACCAAGCAATCAACTGTACTTTCATTTTGATATACATTTGATGTACGAAAAAAATGAGGAAACTCGCTTTACGCAAAAAAGGCTGTCGTCTGCGCGGCAGCCTTTTGGCATGTTTTGGGGTTGAAAAAAGGACAGTGAAGCCAAAAAAGTGTTCGTCGAAAAAGGCGAACACTTTTTTTGAAATTTTTCGAAAAAAAGCAGACTTTCTTTGGCCCCTTGCGTATCTTATGGAGAAAAGAAAAAGAAGAAAGGAGCAAACAGGCGTTCCTGTGAAAAAGTATGACAAAATTGTGAATTTTAAAAAAATTTTCAAAAAAGTAGTGACAAATCCAAAAAAAGCGTTATAATACAAAGTATAGAGATTAGCAATCAATAGCCTTGGTGGCTAACAATCCTTTTCTGATGCCAAAGCCGCTCTGGGACAGAACAAAAACAACAACGTCGTGGGGAGGAGCAAAAGAAAAGGAGGAGATTGCGACATCTTGTTCTTTTTTGGAATGAAATTAGCAATCACTTGGCTTGGTGGCTAATAATAGGAGGCGTTGACTTATGTTGTGTGAAAAATGCAAAAAAAATCCGGCAACGGTGCATCTCAAACAAGTGGTAAACGGTGTCACAACCGAACAACATCTCTGTGCGGCCTGCGCGGAAGAAGGTGGGTACTGGCAGGATATGACGTGGGGACACAATGGGTTTGGCCAGCTGTTTGATGATATGTTTCAGGATATGTTTCATTTTTCTGCTGCGCCGGAAGCCCTGGGCACAAAAGCAAGTGGAACCAGATGCCCGGTGTGCGGCATGACGTTGGAACAGTTTAAGCAAGGCGGCAAACTTGGCTGTGCGGCTTGCTATGATACCTTTGGTCCTTATTTGCAGCCAACACTCAAAAGCATCCATGGCAGCAATGAGCACAAAGGAAAGATCCCACAAAAAAGCGGCGGACAGATGATGGCCCGGCGGGAAATTGGAACCTTGAAGAGAAAATTGGCAGTTGCCATTGAAAAAGAAGAATTTGAAGAAGCGGCAAAATTGAGAGACCGCATTCGTCAACTGGGAAAGGAGGAATGACCTATGGCAAAATGGTATGAAAACAGTGTTGTCAACGATGGCATTGTCATCAGCAGCAGAGTCCGTTTGGCCAGAAACGTCAAAAAATTTCCGTTTCCGGTTCAGATGAAACAAGAAGAGGCAGAAGAAGTGTTAAAGATGGTCAAAGACGCCGTGATGAACGACCGTACGCCATTGGCCAATACGTTTTTGTTCCGCCGGGTGGATACCTTGCCGATGGAAGAAAAACGGACCATGGTGGAAAGCCATATCATCAGTCCCGTTTTGGCCCAGCAGCAAAAACCTTGTGCCGTAATGGTGAAGGATGACGAAACGGTCAGCATTATGATCAACGAAGAAGACCATGTGCGGATTCAAACCATCTGCCCCGGCGAAGATATCGACGCCGCATGGGATTTGGCCGATAAATTGGATAACTTAATTGAAGAAACGGTAGAATATGCTTATCATGAGCAGGCCGGTTTCATCACCGCTTGCCCAACCAACATGGGTACCGGCTTACGGGCCAGCTTTATGGTCCATGTACCAAGCCTGGAAAAAACCGGCCAGATGCCACACTTAAGCCGTACCTTAAGCCGTTTTGGTATTACGGTACGGGGGATTTATGGCGAAGGCAGTGATTCTTTGGGCGGTATCTATCAAATCTCCAACCAAATCACCTTGGGCCAGTCGGAAGAAGAAATCATCAAAAACTTGAAAAATGCCATCCATCTGGTCAAAGAACAGGAGCAAAAGGCCCGAAAAGCCATTCGTGAAAAAGACGAAGTGGCCTATGAAGACCAGGTGTATCGTGCCTTGGGCGTGCTGGAACAGGCCAGACGCATTTCTGCCAACGAGGCAGCCCAGTGTCTGTCTTTGTTACGAGAAGGCGCTCAGGAAGGGATTTTCCATTGGAACTATCCAAAAACCATGTACCAAATCTTTATTGAAACCCAACCTTGCCATATGCAGCAAGGCGGGAGCAAAACAGCTGCCCAGCGGGATGTGGCCAGAGCCAATCTGCTGCGCCAAGTCTTTCGCGGCAGCCATTGAGGAAAAACGCAAACCTTGAAAGGGGGTTTTTATGATGCAAGGCAAATTTACACAAAAAGCCCAAGAAGTGATCCGGGCGGCGCAAAACAATGCGGCGGCCATGGGCCACAACTATGTGGGGACAGAGCACCTGCTGCTGGGGCTCATTGGCGTGCAAGACAGCGTTGCCGCCAAGGCCATGGAAAGCCAGGGTGTGATGGAAGAAGATATCAGAAAAAAAGTGCAGGAAATGATCGGCACCGGTAACGGTGGCGCCCTGCAGGATTATACACCAAGAGTCAAACGGATTTTGGACCGTTCGATACAGGAAGCCAACAATATGGGAACCGGCTATGTGGGCACGGAACATATTTTGATGGCCCTCTTAAACGAAACGGACTGTGTGGCCGTGCGGATTTTGCTAGCCCTGGGTGTCAACATCCAAAGAGTGTATGAAGAAATTTTAGGCATGCTTGGCGAAGGCGAAGGCGGCCTGGGCAATGGCGCTTCCATGGGCCAGGGCAAAGGCGGCAATTCTGCTACGCCAAACTTGGATAAATATAGCCGCGATTTCACCCAAATGGCCAAAGAAAATAAGTTTGACCCCATCATTGGTCGAGATGAGGAAATTCAGCGTGTGATCCAGATTTTAAGCCGTCGTACCAAAAACAATCCTTGTCTGGTGGGCGATCCCGGCGTTGGGAAAACGGCCATTGTGGAAGGATTGGCACAAAAAATTGTCAAAGGCGATATTCCAGAAATCTTGAAAAACAAGAGGGTGGTTTGTCTGGATATTTCCTCTATGGTGGCCGGCAGTAAGTACAGAGGCGAGTTTGAAGAAAGAATCAAAAGCGTGATGGATGAAGTGAAAAAAGATGGGCAGATTGTACTGTTCATCGATGAAATCCATACCATCATCGGGGCCGGCGGGGCCGAAGGCGCCATCGATGCCTCCAACATCTTGAAACCGTCCCTGGCCCGTGGCGAAATCCAGCTGATTGGTGCCACCACCTTGGCCGAATACCGGAAATATATCGAAAAAGATGCCGCTTTGGAACGGAGATTCCAGCCAGTGAAAGTGGAAGAACCTTCCGAAGAAAACGCCATTGAAATGCTGCGAGGCTTGAAGGATAAATACGAAGCCCACCATGCCGTAAAAATCAGTGACGAAGCGATCGTGGCTGCCGTGAAGATGAGCGAACGGTATATCACCGACCGTTTCTTGCCTGATAAAGCCATCGACTTGGTGGATGAAGCCGCATCGAAACTGAGACTGAAAAGCTATACGGCGCCAAGCGGTGTGAAAGAGTTGGAAGACAAACTTTCTTCTTTGGAAAAAGAAAAAGAAGAAGCCATCAAAACCGAAGAGTTTGAAAAGGCTGCCAAAGTGAAAAAAGAACAGGCCGACTTGAAAGCACAGTTAGAAGAAGCCAAAAAAGCTTGGGCCGAATCCAACCACGACGCCAAAAAAGAAGTGACGCCGGAAGACATTGCCGATGTGGTTTCTGGTTGGACGGGAATCCCAGTAAAAAGCATTCAAGAAGGCGAAGGAGAACGGTTGATGCACATGGAAGAATTGTTGCATCAAAGAGTGGTGGGCCAGGAAGAAGCCGTAAGTGCCATCTCCAAAGCCATCCGTCGTGGCCGTGTGGGCTTAAAAGATCCAAAACGTCCTATCGGTTCGTTCCTGTTCTTGGGGCCTACGGGCGTTGGGAAAACGGAACTGTCCAAAGCCTTGGCCGAAGTGCTCTTTGGCGATGAAAATGCCATGATTCGAATTGATATGTCCGAATACATGGAAAAACACAGTGTCTCTAAAATGATCGGTTCTCCTCCGGGATATGTGGGCTATGAAGAAGGCGGCCAGCTGAGTGAAAAAGTAAGAAGAAAACCATACTCGGTGGTACTGTTCGATGAAATCGAAAAAGCATCGCCGGATGTGTTTAACGTCTTGCTGCAAGTGCTGGACGACGGCCATATCACCGACGGCCAGGGCCGGAAAGTGGACTTTAAAAACACGGTCATCATCATGACCTCCAATGCAGGGGCTAGAAGCATCGTTTCGCCAAAGAAATTGGGCTTTCATACCACCGACGGCGCGGAGCAGGAAGAAAAAGATTACGAATCCATGAAAAAAGAAGTGATGGATGAAGTGAAAAAAGTCTTTCGTCCAGAATTCTTGAACCGGATTGATGATATTGTGGTATTCCACAGCCTCAACGAAGACAATATCAAAGAAATTGTGAAACTCTTAGCCAAAGAAATCACCACCCGGATCAAAGAAAACATGGATATTACGGTGGAATTTAGCGATGCAGCCGTTGCGGCCATTGCCAAAGTAGGCTTTGACCCGGCCTATGGCGCAAGACCGTTGAAGCGGGCAATGCAAAGCGAAGTGGAAGATAAGTTTGCAGAAAGCTATTTGGAAGGCAACTTCCATGCAGGCGATACCGTTGTCATCGGCGCAGAAGATGGGAAGATGACATTCACCAAAAAAGAAGCATAACCAAACCAAAAGGCTCTGTCTGGAAACAGACGGGGCTTTTTTATTTTTTTGTAGCATTCTTGGGGAAAATCGGTTATAATAAAACATTAGAGTGCCGGCGGTTTTGCCGCCCAAAAGCGAAAGAGAACAGGAAAAAACAGGAAGCAAGGAAGGATTGGCCATGAGCGAAATGATACGGGCAGAACATTTGACGTATGAATATGTGCGGACGGTGGAAGAAGAAAAGGGCAGCCGGTCGGAAACGGTGCTGGCCCTCAATGATGTGACCCTCACCATCCCAAAAGGCGCCTTTGTGGCCGTGCTGGGGCATAATGGTTCTGGCAAATCCACCTTTGCCAAAGAAATCAATGCCCTGCTAAAGCCAACCAAAGGCGTGCTTTGGGTGGACGGCATGGATACGTCCGACGATGAGCTGCTTTGGGAGATTCGCCAAAGCGCCGGGATGGTGTTTCAAAACCCTGATAACCAGATTGTGGCCACGGTGGTGGAAGAGGATGTGGCCTTTGGGCCGGAAAACCTGGGCGTGGAACCGGAAGAAATTCGCCGCCGGGTGGACCAGGCGTTGGAAACGGTGGGCATGACGGCGTTTCGAAAGGATACACCATCAAAATTAAGCGGCGGACAAAAGCAGCGGATTGCCATTGCCGGGGTGTTGGCCATGGAGCCGGAATGCATTGTACTGGATGAGCCAACGGCCATGTTGGACCCCATGGGGCGCAAGGATGTCATCGAAACCATCCATCGCCTCAACAAAGAAAAGGGCATCACCATTGTGCTCATCACCCACTACATGGAAGAAACGGTGGATGCCGACTGGATGGTCATCATTGATGACGGGAAAGTGGCCATGGAAGGAACACCCAGAGAGGTGTTTTCCCAGGTGGAAAAAGTGAAAGGGTTTGGACTGGATGTGCCCCAGGCCACGGAACTGGCATACCGGCTGCGGCAGATGGGGCTTGCTGTGCCGAAGGATATTTTAACGACAGAAGAAATGGTAGGTGCCTTATGTCAATTACAATCAACCATGTAACCCATATTTATAATCCCGGGACGGCCATGGCAAAAACGGCACTGGACGATGTGTCCATGGAGTTTCATGATGGGGAATTCATTGGCCTCATCGGCCACACCGGAAGCGGCAAAAGCACCCTCATTCAACACTTAAACGCCCTCTTAAAACCCACCAGCGGTGAAATTTTATTAAACGGCGAAAACATTCATCAGGATAAAAAACGTCTCAAAGAGATTCGTCAGCGGGTGGGACTGGTGTTTCAATACCCAGAACATCAGCTTTTTGAAATGACGGTCTATCAGGATGTGGCCTATGGGCCAACCAATTTGGGCCTTTCGGAAGAAGAAATTGACCGGCGGGTAAGAGAAGTGCTGGAAGTGGTTGGCATGGGGGAAGAAACGTATGAAAAGTCGCCGTTTGAGCTGAGCGGTGGGCAAAAAAGACGGGTGGCCATTGCCGGTATTTTGGCGATGCAGCCGGAGGTCTTGGTGTTGGATGAGCCAACGGCTGGACTGGACCCCAAGGGAAGAGACGAAATTTTAGACGCCGTGCAAGAAATGCACCGGCGGCTTGGGCTTTTGGTGGTGCTGGTAAGCCACAGCATGGAAGATGTGGCAAGGCTGGCTGATCGGATTTTTGTGATGCATCAAGGAAAAGTGGCCTTTTCTGGAACGCCAAAAGAAGTGTTTTCCCATGCCAAAGAATTGGAGCAAATTGGCCTTGCGGCCCCGCAGGTCAGCTATATTCTGGAGGGGCTGCGACAAAAAGGGTTTTCCTTACCGAAGGATATTTACACCATAGAAGAAGCGGCAAAAGCGATTTCTGATTGTTTACAGGGGACGAAAAAATGATTCGGGATATTACCATTGGACAATATTATGCGGCAAACTCCCTCATCCACCGGCTGGATGCCAGGCTGAAGGTGGTTGCTGTGATGATTTATATCATTAGCCTTTTTTGCATTGGCTCTGTGGCAACTTACGGGGTGGCCATTGCGGCTTTGGCGGCTGTGGTGGTGGCCAGCAAAGTGCCGCTGCGGTTTATGCTGCGGGGGATTCAAAGCATTTTTGTGATTATTGTGTTGACGGGTATCATCAATGTGTTTACCAATAAAACCGGTACCCCTCTTTGGGGCCAGGATTGGTATTTGATTACCACCGGCGGGCTTTCCATGGCGGGGATGATTATTTTGCGTTTGATTATGCTCATCATTGCCTCGTCGCTATTGACGTTAACGACAACGCCCATTCAGCTGACTGATGGCATTGAGTATTTGCTCAAGCCCTTTGGAAAAATCGGGGTGCCTTATCATGAAATTGCCATGATGATGACCATTGCCTTGCGGTTTATTCCGACGCTTTTGGACGAGACGGATAAAATCATGAAGGCACAGCAGGCCAGAGGCGCCGATTTTGAAACGGGCAATTTGGTGCATCGAGCAAAAGCCTTGGTGCCCATTTTGGTACCTTTGTTTATTTCGGCTTTTCGCCGGGCAGAGGAATTGGCCACGGCCATGGAAGCCCGCTGCTACCGCGGGGGAGAGCATCGCACCAAGCTAAACCGGATGGCCTTTGGCGCCATCGATTATCGGGCGATGGCCGTTTGTGTTGCCTTTTTGGTGGTGGAAGTGGTCCTGAGCGTTTTGTTGTAAGGCGGAGGAAGTATGGAAAAAAGAATCCTGTTAACGATTGCCTATGACGGCAGTGACTATTTTGGCTGGCAAGGCCAGAGAAAGGCAGACCAGCCGACGGTGGAAGAGGCGTTGGTGAAGGGAATGGAGAAGTTTTTCAAACAACCCATTTCCCTCCTGGCCGCAAGCCGCACCGACCGGGGCGTCCATGCCTTGGGGCAACGGGCGGTCTTTCGGGTCAATACCACCGTACCGACAGAAAAATTGCCTTTGGCCCTCCATTCCTTCCTGCCGGAAGATATTTCGGTGATGGATGCGGTGGATGTGGACGAAACGTTTCACCCACGGTATGACTGTGTGTGGAAAATGTATGAGTACAAAATTTATAATGGGCCATACCGTAACCCCATTTGTCGAAAAATTTCTGAATTTAATCACAATCAATTGGATATCCTAGCCATGGACGAGGCGGCCCAGGTGTTGGTGGGCGAACACGACTTTAAAGCCTTTTGTGCAACCGGCTCCACGGCCAAGACCACCGTGCGCACCATTTTTTCCATTGAAGTGAAAAAAGAGGGCGATTTTATTGTCATTCGCGTCAAAGGAAACGGATTTTTGTATAACATGGTGCGGATCATTGCAGGCACCTTGATGATGGTGGGAGAAGGCAAGATTTCCAGAGAACAGCTTCAAACCATTTTGGAAAGCCGCGACCGTACCAAAGCCGGAAAAACAGCCGGCCCCAATGGACTGACATTGGTAAAAATTCAGTACGAAAAATAGGAAAAGATGGTTGACACACACGGATGATTGTATTATAATTATTCTGTTCGAATGCCACTTACAAACTCGTTAGCCCCGAGTTTTGAAACTAGATCAAGTGAGTTTTCTTTTTTTTTGTGACAACGGATAATCCCACAATATCCGGCGGAGCAAAAAAGAAGGGGACAGTTGGAATTTTCAAGGAGGTATCATGTTTATGAGAACAACATACATAGCGAAAGCTGCTGATGTTGAAAGAAAATGGTATGTTGTAGACGCCGAAGGCAAAACCCTGGGCCGTCTTGCATCTGAAGTTGCAAAGGTTTTGAGAGGGAAAAACAAACCCATCTACACTTCTTTCGTAGACACCGGGGATTATGTAATCGTTGTAAACGCTGACAAAATTGCTGTAACCGGCAAAAAAATGGATCAGAAACTGTATACCCATCACACCGGCTATGTGGGCGGCTTGAAACAGACCACCCTGAGAAGAATGATGGAAACCAAGCCAGAAGAAGTAATCTTCCATGCAGTAAAAGGCATGCTTCCAAAAAATGCGCTGGGTAGAAACATGATCAAAAAACTTCACGTATACGCTGGCCCTGACCACAAACATGCGGCTCAGAAACCGGAAGTTTTGGAAATCAATGCGTAATTGGATTTGGAAGGAGGAAGAAAAATGGCAGTAGCAAGATATTACGGCACCGGCAGAAGAAAATCTTCTGTAGCCAGAGTATATTTGGTACCAGGTAACGGCACCATCACCATCAACAAAAAAAGCATCGATGAATATTTCGGTCTGGAAACCTTGAAGCTGATCGTTCGTCAGCCTCTGGATGTAACCGAAACTGGTGCAAAATTCGACGTTTTGGTTAACGTAAAAGGCGGCGGCTTCACTGGCCAGGCTGGCGCAATCCGTCATGGTATTGCAAGAGCATTGCTGGAAGCAGATGCTGATTACAGACCAGCGCTGAAAAAAGCAGGTTACTTGACTCGTGACCCAAGAATGAAAGAAAGAAAGAAGTACGGTCTCAAGGCAGCCCGTCGCGCTCCGCAGTTCAGCAAGCGATAATTTTAGTTCAAAACAGCTCAAAAACCCCGAAACCATGCGGTTTTCGGGGTTTTTCCTTTTCAGATTGTTTGCCCTGTTTTGGCATAGTCTGACCCGTTTTGAACCA